>JBLHVI010000152.1:0-3068 GCA_047630175.1 Candidatus Azotimanducaceae bacterium | reverse complement strand
GAACTGAACGCGCCCGAACGGCTTACTGATGCTAATGTCCGCCTCATCAATCACTTCTGACGCGGCGTACCCTGTCATAAACAAAACCCGGCAAGCGGGGTGCGCATGCCGAAGTTCACGCACGAGCTCAGGACCGCGCTTGCGTCCCTCAAGCAACACATCACTGACGATCAGGTCAATTGAACGCAGCTCGGTTTGCATGGTATTCAAATCTGCCGCGCCACTGGCCGTCACAACAACATATCCTAATTCTTCCAAGTAGCGGGTAATTAGTTTACGCACGGGCTGATTGTCCTCCAACACCAACGCGCGGCTATTCCGCGCATGCACTGGGGCCAGTGCTTCCTCTGACGTTGGGACTGAAACCTTAGTGTCGTCAGTTCGGGGGAAATACACCGAGATCGTGGTGCCCTTTCCGAGTTGGCTCTCGATCTCAACGAGACCGCCGGATTGCTTAACAAACCCGAACACCATAGATAACCCAAGGCCTGTACCTTTACCGGATTCCTTTGTGGTGAAGAATGGTTCAAACGCCTGCGCAATGACATCGTCACGCATGCCGGAACCTGTGTCAGAAATACGCAAGCAGACATAGTCCCCAGAGGCGCTGCCGTCTTGTAGACGCGGGTGGCTGATATTAGTAATGGGCACGTTAGACAGCGCATACTCTAATATGCCGCCGACAGGCATCGCGTCCTTGGCGTTAATAGTCAAGTTAAGCACTGCGTTCTCGAACTGCGCGGGATCAAGCAGACACGGCCATATATCTAGACCCCCGGAGATAAATACAACGGTATTTTCTCCAACGGTCGTTTGCAGTAGATCTTCCATGCCCACAAGCCGATCAGCAAGATTCAGCACAACTGGCGAGAGTGTTTGGCGCCGTGAAAATGCCAGCAACTGACGGGTAAGACTCGCGCCGCGTTCGGTCGCACAGAAAATTTGATCAGCGAACTCAAACTGCTCGGAACCTGGATCAAGGCCATCACGCAGCAGCTCGATGTTACCCATGATAATGCCGAGCAGGTTATTAAAATCATGCGCCACACCGCCAGTGAGCTGGCCCAACGACTCAATCTTCTGAGCCTGGCGTAGCTGTTCCTCAGTCTCAAGGACTTCAGTGATATCTTGGGCCGAAATCAAAATTCGGGACTCGTCAGCAACGTTCAAAAATCGTGCATCCATGATAATTCTGTGTGGCTGACCGCCTTTCGCATAAGAAGTCGCCCGAAAGCCTTTCAGCTCACCACACCGGTTTAACTCACTGATAATCCATTGCCGATTCTCCGCTGAACCCCAGATAGACAGCTCCAGGGCCGTGCGGCCGATCACCTCAGCGCGGGTGTATTTCAGCGTTTTAAGCCAAGTATCATTGACCTCCAAAATAACACCGCTTTCCGGAGAAGAAACAGAGAGCAGGTTACTAGATGCACTATAGACCTGAGCAAGCAGCTCATTGCTTGCCGCCAGATCAGTCAGCGTTTGATGTTGGAGAGTGACATCGCGTGAGTTGACTAGTAGCCCTACCGCATTACCCGTTACCCATCGTTGTGCGACTGCCTGCAGACGCCTATAGGTACCGTGTTTGTGGCGAAAGCGAAACTCCAACGACTGGGCACCAGTGTCGCCAGCCATGATGCCTGCGATTGTCTCGCCTGCATCGCTACGGTCTTCCTCGTGGATATGGGCGAATACAAACGAGCCTATAAGCTCATCGGGCCTATACCCAAGTACATTTTCAATAGACGGCGAGTTGTAAGTGAAACTACCGTCGGCAGCGATCACAGTAATGACATCGAGCGCATTTTCGACCAAATGCCGAAAGAAATCTTGATCCGTTTTCTCTGGCATCGCGAATCTTACTCCCTCCCCACAAAGGACTAATCTGTCTCGATAGCCTCAAATTGTTGGAATGCCCGCAGTTTACCCTGCATTTTTCCAAAATTACCAGTGTATCCTAAGCAAAAGCAGTCAGGGTCACCACCATAGGATGGCAAGGCAGTAAAGGAGGCCGCGAAGCGCCGAAAAGAGGCTGTCAAAAAGCGGTAACAATTGCATTGATTTCGTACAGCGCAAGCGGCTTTCGCTGTACGACACTAGTGCAACCCGTCTCCGTCTCATTCTCCTCCTCCTCAGATGGCTACAAAACAACCATGGAAGCCGAGAGCAATACAGCGATCCATTCCTGCCGTCGCGATAGGACCTTCTGCAATGCCAGCGCTGCGCAAAACGGCAATACCAGATCTGCTTTGTCGAAAGTTCAGGTAGCTATGCAGTATAAATCCGCTACCCGACTTAGCAGCGCCAGCGCTAATAAATTGAGGCTCCTCAACAATCACATCTTCACCATAATCGTAACGCTGCTGGCGCCCTGTTTCTGGAATTACCTCCGAAATAGTTGATTGCATACCATCAGATCCGGCGTCGCGCTCACCTACTCCAATGACATTCTGCCGGATAAAGGCAAACGCTTGTCAAAACTTGGGAATTCAATGGCATCGGCGATTTTGTCGATTTCAACACGGCTATTTTTTAGATCTACGCTGTGACGCACGAGTGACGATTGACCCGCTCACGCAGCTTATCCGTTGCTTAAAAGGGGGGAATCAGTAACGCCATTCATCATAGCAACGCAGATATCATTGATATTAGTTTTGCAGGCGATCGCGTGCAGATTACTGACAACGGCAAAGGACTTGCAGAAGGCACACGGTTGGATTTGGGCCGAATAATATTCAGCTACGGATCGCGCCTTTTGCCTGCCAAATCGAACTCAAGAATCACAAGCCCCCTAGTTGTCAGCTATCTATACATTTTGCCTCAAGCCTTAGCTGGGAGAGAGCTCCTTGACTGAAGTTGGCGTGGTAGATGATCAAGAATTAGTTCGGTCGAGAATCTCCCAACTGATCGACTTGTCAGGGATTGCCAGTACAAAATAGCAGTGTACCAATGGCGAACAAGCGTTGGAGCAGTTGCGTCGAGAAAAAGTCGATGTGCTCATTGGTGATATTCGAATGCCCAGCAGCCGGTACTGATACTCACCACGTTCGATGATCATAGGCTTTTCT
>JBLHVI010000151.1:0-3304 GCA_047630175.1 Candidatus Azotimanducaceae bacterium | reverse complement strand
TGACGTCACACGTCAAGCCAGAGTATATCAACTTACGCTTTGTCACCGCGTGCATTGGCGTGTTTGCACTCGCCGGACTATTGGCAATCAATGCCGGTTATCTGTTTGCAGGTACTGGCTTACGCATTAGTGATTCTTTGATCAGTGAAAGTCATACCTTCGGCGTCTTGGCACAAAAATTCCCTGATCTCAGGCTTCCTTTACCGGAAGCGCTGCTGGTAGGCATAGATCAGATCTTACACGCTGGCGGTGGTGGGTATTATTACCTTGCAGGTACGGTATCAGAAGAGTCTAACGGGTATTATCACTTAACCGCATTCTTGCTGAAGACGCCCGCCGCATTTCTTATATTGCTCGGCTTAGCGACGTTGAATCTGCGGCCTTTTGGTGACAGTGACGGCAACAGCAAACCATTGTTGTATTGTCTAACGATACCGATCACGTTGATTTTGGGCGCAAACATCGCGCTCAACTCGCTACAAATAGGCGAGAGGCACCTGTTACCTGCTTACCCCTTACTTTTTATGTGGGTGGCATACAATGTTATTCAACGCTTCGATCGGCACATGCATGCTATACGTCCGAGCCTCGTTACTGGGATTTTTTCGGCGCTATTGCTATGGTACTTGTCGGCATCAATTCTGGTCGCGCCGCGTTACCTTCAATATTTCAATATACTTGCGGGTGGCCAGTACGAGGGTCACCGCTGGCTTGCGGACTCCAACCTCGATTGGGGACAAGACCTTATCCGACTCCGTGAATACATGTCCGAGCGCAACCTCAAGCAGGTAAACCTTGGCTATTTTGGCAGGGTCCACCCTGCAGTCTATGGCATTAATTTCGTACCACTTGAAGGTCAAAAACAGCGCGGTACAACCGTCGTATCAGCGAGCTTCTTGGTAGGCATTCCTTACTGGGCTTATTCGAGTGATGGCGACGCATGGAGACCTTCAGGTTATTACAGTTGGCTATTGGAGCACACGCCTACCGATCGTGTGGGCGCTTTGTTCATCTATGACTTTCCAGCAAGTGAGCTAACTAACAATTAAATCGTCTACTACCATCGCGCCAGCTTTTCGTATTCGTATAACACTAGCTGCACGTTTAAATTCAGCTGCGGGCAACGATACTAAAGACATAGCTTCGACTATTTTTACGGTCAGCGACATGCAGACCGGCACCAGTACAGCAACTTTGCTTGCGCATATTTGGCGTACTTCGGATTGGCTGACGGCGATCACTCAGTGCTCGACACAGCGTTTGACCGTACGAGCAATTGTGCCGTCAATAGCACTTATGTGGTCGTGGATCTTGGTAGCGCCCAACCGCGCTCTGGTTTAAAAATACCGAGGCACCCGCGCTTATGGCAGCAGCGCAAGAGGCCTAGAGACTTCTGCAGCATCATGCCGCCATAATTTGTGTACAATATGCCGCGTAAAGGGCTGCAAGGGACGACTTTGGTGTGCGCTCATCAATCCCATCACAAGTAGGAAAATGCTGTAGCGGGCTACCCTTCCACCCCACTCTACCCACGCTTACATTGCCGGAGTTTTCTACATGCATCGTCTCAGCAAGTATTGCCTAAGCCTTACGCTAATCTTCGCTATCAGCGCCTGCTCCGAAACAACGGAACTGGCCAGTGACCGAAAAACCGTCACAAAAACACCGCGGCCGACCATCAACAGCCAACGTCTGTCAGACATTGTCAAAGTTCTCGCCTCAGACGAGTTCGAGGGTCGAGCGCCTGGCGGACCGGGCGAAGTAAAAACTATCGAATATTTAGTCGATCAGTTTCAGTCGCTCGGTCTTGAACCCGGTGGTAAAAACGGCAGCTGGACGCACGCTGTTCCATTGATACATACCCAGTTGGGTGAGCAAGGCGACTTGAGTGTTTCGACGGACAACACGCGCCAAACTTGGCAGCAAGGCATCGATGTTAACGTCAGCACCGTGCAGGCCGTCAACAGCATTGCTATCGACGGCGCGCCATTCGTCTTCGTTGGCTTTGGTGCCACTGCCCCGGAAAGAGACTGGGATGATTTCGGCGAGATTGACCTCGCTGGCAAGGTCGCCGTATTTCTCGTTAACGACCCTGACTTTTCTGCAGATGCGGATGAACCCGTTGCTGGCCGCTTTGGCAACAAACGCATGACATATTATGGGCGTTGGACTTATAAATACGAAGAAGCCGCTCGGCGCGGCGCATTGGCAGCCTTTGTTATTCATGAAGACAAAGCCGCAGGCTACGGCTGGAAGGTCGCGGCATCATCACCGGGAGAAAAATACGCGCTAGCACAGACTACGGGCCCCCTACCCCCTCTCCTCCAAGGTTGGCTGCATCTTGAAGCGGCTACAGCGATGTTTACGCTGGCTGGTTTAGACTTTGCGGAACAGCGTCGGCTGGCACGCGATGGTGACTTCTCAGCCTTTGAACTGCCCAACATATCCTTGACCGCACATTTTGACGTGACACTTGAAACCATTGAATCACAGAATGTACTTGCACGATTGCCCGGTGTTAAACGGGCTGACGAGACGTTGATAGTTTCATCACATTGGGATGCTTACGGCCAAGGTGCGCCTGATGCACAGGGCCGTACAGTAAGACCAGGCGCGAACGATGATGCATTAGGTACCGCCGGTGTCATTGAACTAGCAAGAGTCCTCAAAACCGGACCGCCCATGGCACGGAGTGTTGTTTTCGCAGTCTGGACGGCGGAGGAAAGCGGTCTGTTAGGCTCAGCTGCCTACGCGTCAGATCCTATCTATCCACTACACACAACCGTTGCAAATTTCACCTTGGATATACTGCAGACCGCTGGACCGGCGCGAGACGTCATCTTAGTCGGTGAAGGCCAAAGTGACCTAGAAGAGGATCTAACTCGAGCAGCAGCATTGCAATCACGTGTGGTGACTCCCGAGAACCTGCCAGAAAATGGTTTATTCTATCGCGCCGATCATTTTTCCTTAGCCCAAAAAGGAGTCCCCGTATTACTCATCATGGGCATTGCCGGCGGCGCCGATTTAATTGATGGCGGCCGTGCAGCTGGCGATCAATGGATCGCTGACTACACTGGGAATTGCTATCACCAGACCTGCGACGCCTGGAGCGCCGACTGGGATCTGCGTGGCGCTGTTCAAAACATCGAACTATTTCATACGATCGTTCGAGACTTGGGTGATTCAACACGCTGGCCACTGTGGCGGGAAAACTCTGAATTTCGTGCAATACGTGCAAAGACAGACGACCAACGATTGACTCCACCCCAGTCATAACTAAATTACTCTGGGGGGAACGATTTAC
>JBLHVI010000150.1:0-3446 GCA_047630175.1 Candidatus Azotimanducaceae bacterium | reverse complement strand
TCGTTTGCTAAACCTATCGTTTGCTAAACCTTGGGTCTACTAAAGGAAGTTGTCCAGCAGTACCTTGACCTGCTTGAGACGCTTGGTTGATGCCAGCGCACAAGCCGGATCTGGGTGTAGGTTGCGGACGATAATATCGGTAAAGCCCAACGCCTCAATGCCTTTAAATGCCTCGGCCACCGCTGTAGCGTCACCAATGATCAGCGCCTCAGGATCAAACCCGCGATAGCTTTGGGCGATTTGCTGGCGTACCAGTTGGCTTTCTTGGTGATTCTCAGCAACATAAATATCACGGCGAATCGCGATAGTCGCAGGCGTTGTTTTACCGTGTTGCGCTAATGCATCATGATAAACGTCCATCGAGCGCTTCGCTTCAGCCAAGGTAAGCCCTGGTTCAGCCAGCCAGACATCACCCAGCCGCGCTGCACGGTTGATGGCCACATCGGCCGCTGCACCAATCCAGACTTCGACCGCTGCCGGGGGTAGGGGTGAAATATGCGCATTTTTGATTTGCCAACGGCCGTCCAAAGACAAGGTCTCGCCACGCCACAAAGCGCGCAGGCACGAAAGAGATTGCTCAAAAGCTGAGGGTCGGTGTTTGATATTGGCACTCATGGCTTGAAACTGTGCCTCACCGCGACCCAGACCGCACTGCAGTATAAACGGCGCCTCATGGATACAGGCCAGAGTAGCGACTTGCTCGGCCACCAGCACCGGATGCCAGAGCGGTAGCAGCACCAATACACCCGCTGGACGGTTATGCCATTCCGCGAGCATGCGTCCCATCATGGGCATGTTCTGGTAGTAGGGGCTCGATACGACATGATGGTCGCCGACGAACAGCGAGTCGAGGTTGGCGCCGGCGGCGGCGCGGGTTCTGTCAACCATATGCTTAGGACCATCTCGCGGGTCACCTGCGGGGTAGGCGCTGGCAACGGAAATTCCAATCTTCATGCTGACTGCTCTGAGGTGAGGGTGCCTTGGCTGTTGAGGGTCGTCTTGAGTAGCACCCTGTAGATCCTAACCGAGTCTATGGCTAGCGCAAAGCTCGAGCCTGAGGCTCGTCGGCGGCAACGAAAATTTATCATTGGCTTCGACGCTTAAATATGCGTTAATTGTCAGCTTATTTTTTCTATCCCGGAAAAAATGTACATAGAAATCAATTGTTTATGATCGGTGTCGGCATAGATTTTGGAACCTCTAACTCGGCAGCAGCTTGGTTCGACGGTCAGCGCGTGCGCCTCGTGCAACTCGAAGCGGATGAGGCGATCATGCCAACCGCCACCCACCTTAATCGCGAATTGCGGACCCGCATTGGTAACGCCGCGGTTCAACAATATATCGAAGAAAATCGCGACCGTATTGTCGAGTTAACGCCGGAAGTTGTCGGTAAGAGTGACTTGCTCATTAACGAAGGCAACCCCGACGATCCGACCTCAAGTCCTGAGATCGCTAGCGTCAATGTTTATGGTCAGGCGAATGTCGATCGGGGCATGCCGGGTCGCCTGTTTCGCGGCGTCAAGCGGCTTTTAGGTAACCCGGCCGTTAAGCGTTTGATGGTATTTGATCTGCCGTTTCGGGTGGTGGCGCTGATTACGCCGGTATTGCTGCATATTCGTCAGTCTATCGAGCAGAGCCTGCCTGAGGCGTTGGGCGATGTGCACTTTGGTCATCCGGTATCATTCGAAGGGCAAGACGCACATCGCAATGAGCTGGGATTGGCGCGCCTAAAAGAGGCCAGCGGTCACGCTGGTTTCAAGCACATCAAGTTCTATCCGGAACCCGTTGCTGCGACGCTGAGTTTCCTTCATGACGAAGCAGCGCCCACTAGCGGTCGTGTGTTGGCTGTGGATTTTGGCGGCGGTACCCTAGACCTAAGTATCGTTGAGTTTACAGGAACACGTTTCAAGGTGTTATCTACTGCTGGCATGTCGCTTGGCGGCGATCATATTGACCAGCTGATTTTCTCTCAATTGTTGTTTCCATTGCTGGGCAAGGGCGAAAAATGGTCGCGTATGCGTGACGGCCAGTTAGTCACTAGCGATTTTCCGTTTGATGATTTCAGCGACAAGCTATTGAACTGGGCAGTGACCTATACCTTGAATCAAAATCACTACAAATCGAGGCTCGCGGAGGCGATTAATCAGGGTGGCAGTGGCGCAGAAAAATTCCAGCGGCTTGAGGATCTGATTACCCATAATTACAGCTATATCGTATTTCAGGCCATCAAGCTCGCCAAGGCTCGACTGTCGGACGTTGACGCGACAGTGCTGGATATTCCAGAGCTGGATATCTCTATTGATTTCACGCGCGAACAGTTCGAGCTGATGATGACAAAAATGCTGGGGCAGATCGATAACATTATTGATGAAGTGCTTAAGCGCGCAAGCTGCACAGTCGAAGATATTGATGTCGTGATTCGCACGGGTGGTTCATCCCAGATTGCGGCTGTGCGCCGATTGTTGGACCAACGCTTTGAAGGTAAGGTCACGGCGCATGATCCTTTTACAAGTGTGGCGGCAGGACTGGCAATAGCCAGTTATCATGGTTATGAATTTGTTGAATAGTTGCTGGCCGCGGCTACGGTGTCTCTGTTTTTGTTTCTGTGCGGGAGCTAGCCTTGCGTCTGCAGTGGCTGATGCAGCAGAGCAATTTGGCCCACCACTTGATACGCCGGTAGCTATTGATGCCTTCACGCGATCTGGATTGAGCACGCAAAATATCTTGGCGCAGACCGTATTGCACGCAGACCTTGCAGGCTCTGGGCAGGACGATCTGTTGTTGTTACAAATTCAATCGAACAAGGAACGTCGCCTGAGCCTTTATCGCGCGACGGCCGAGCGCTATAGTAATGAGCCCCTAGTTGTGCGCGATTTGCCCGCTGATGTCATTTTTGCCGACATAGGTAGTTGGCAAGGACGTGATGTGTTGGTGCTATTTTCCGCTACTCAGGCCTATCAATTCGACCCAGTGACGGGACAGCGTCAGACACTAGTCAGATTTACATCCATCTATAACAATATCGTTGATAAGGCGCTGCCGCGTTTTAACATGATGCGCGATCTAAATGACGATGGCCTTGATGACTTTCTTGTTCCTGGGTTTGCAGGCTTTAGTCTCTTTATCCAGCAGCCAGGAGGTAAGTTTACTGCCGCCGTTAGCATGGCCGCACCGCCGGTGATGGAGATGTCCTATAACGAGCACCCCTGGTATCAAGCGCGTAAAACTTATCACACCGATGTGAATGCTGACGGTCGCGATGATCTCACGTTTTGGGTTGACGACGAGTTCAAGGCGTATCTCCAGCAGGATGATGGTTTCTCGGCAGAGTCCATGGTGTTTACGCCGGCGGTAGTATTTGAGGCCGAAGGCTATGAAGGTATTTCCATGCGGATGGGTGGTGAAGACCAGTCGAATGTGCTTAAAAAAGCTCTGTTCCAGTTCAA
>JBLHVI010000149.1:0-4532 GCA_047630175.1 Candidatus Azotimanducaceae bacterium | reverse complement strand
TAGCGATCAGAAACCCTAACCTCGTCATATGTCAGTCCGACGCGCGCCTCTCACCAGCTTAGCACTAGCCCTTAGCCCTACCTTTTGGCCCTACCTTTTAGCCCTACCTTTTAGCCCTACCTTTTAGATCTACCTCTTAGCACTACCGCGGCTATTCATTCACAGGTGCCCCTAGGCAAAAGAACCAGTAACATACAGGAAGATTAAAATAGGGAATTCCACTACGACTATGAAAATTGTCTATAGAGCCGCAGATATTATAGAAGCTGAAATTGTTAAAGGCATGCTGGTTGCAAATGCTATCGATGCTCACGGCAGTGGTTTCTACTTACAAGGTGGCATCGGAGAAATAGCGCCAACGGATCTGGCCAATGTTCTCGTGTCCGATGAAGACTATGATCGCGCTAGGGAACTCGTCCGTGAGTATGACGAGAATCAGCCGGTTCCTGATAGCAATGCTGTCCCTGTCGACGACGCTGACACTGGGCCAAATCACAGAATGCTTGTCACTATTGTCATTATTATCGCCATCACTGTGCTGGGATCTTGGATTGTCATATGAGCCCAACAGAACGTTACGCTGTTACATGACGCCCTCACTTCGGGATTTACCTGTGCTCAAATAAAGGGCGCTCACAAAACTTTCACAGGTCAGTCTTCGACTTACGCACTGTGTCGCGCGGCTTCGGCAATAGCGGCTCAAGCGCCCATAGCCGCAGCGTATTCATACTTAACCTGCCAGAGCACACATTGACGCCTTGCTGCATTGGCCGAGAGGGCGTTGGTGATACCACCTTATGGGGACATGATTCAGATATCGACATTAAGGGTGAATTCGTTTTTTCTCAGAATTTCTACCTAACCGGCCCAGACAGCGAGGCAATCACAAAGCTTTTCAACAAATCATTAGTGGGCTTTTTTCGAACCCATTCAATGTTATTTGATTCAGGCACACTGGATGTAAAACCGAATGCTATCGTCTTCACGCACGCACGCCCCCTTATGCCTGAGGATATACGCGCAACCCTAGATGTTCTGCTAAAACTCATCGCGTTGCTGAGTGCCGACTCAAAATAGCCGTTGTTTACGATCCAACACCTCGATTTTCTTCAACCTACGGACTAGTCCGCATCAATTTTAAGCAGCTGCTTACCCTTATTCTGACCGGTATACAGCCGTTGCAATGTGCTTGGAATGTTATCGAAGCCTTCTTGCAAATCAATTTGGTACTTCAATTTGCCGGATGCTACCCAATCCATGATTTCATGGATGGCCTCCCCTGCGCGGGGTAGATAGTCTAAAATAATGAAGCCTTCCATGCGGCTACGATTGGTGACCAAGTTCATTAGGTTGGAGGGACCAGGCACCGGTTCTGTTGCGCTATACCCCGAGATACCACCGCACAAAACAACGCGGGATCTTAAGTTGAGATGGTCAAGCGCATTTTCCAAAATAGCGCCGCCGACATTATCAAAAAAGATATCCCACTTGTCGGGGCAATGACGCGCAATTTGAGCACTAACATCTTCATTTTTGTAGTCAATCGCCGCATCGAACCCGCCCTCAGCTTTGAGCCACGCACACTTTTCAGGACCACCGGCGATGCCAACGACGCGGCAACCTTTTAGCTTTGCAATTTGGCCCACGACTGAGCCTGTCGCGCCAGCTGCGCCGGATACCAGCACAGTATCACCTGATTGTGGTTTACCAAGGTCTAACAAACCAAAGTACGCGGTGAGCCCGGTGATACCCAAAACAGACAGCATCATTTCAGGCGATACGCCCGGCGGCAATTTTGATAAACCCATAGGCCCCTGACCTGGAGACATCACCACGTAGTCTTGCCAACATCCCGTGGTTTGCACGAGATCTCCTACCGAAAAGTCAGCGTGTTCAGATTTCACAACCTCACCGACAGAACCGGCGCGCATGGGATCCCCAATTTTGACGGGTGGCAGGTAGCCCGGCTTATCCACCATCCAACCGCGCTGTGTCGGGTCAAAGGATAAGAATTTGTTTTTTACCAGTACCTCGCCGCCCTGCGGCTCAGGAATGGGTGTTTCAACATACTTGAAATTCTCAGCCCCAACCAACCCCGTGGGCCTGGTTGCCAATAGCCACTGCCGATTTACTGCCATCGTGCTACTCCACAATCTACGTCAATGCGCGGAGCCAGTGCTCCCGCATGAACTGGGGTTAACTTGCGTCTGCGCGAATGCCGGCAATAATGCGGCACGCGTTCTTGGTAAACATGTTTTCCGATGAAAACGAATTAATGAGCGTCTGTACGTCTGACGGAATGGGTTCGCCTGCTAGTGTGGGCCCCCGATCCGTGCTCGTTGCACCTACCAGCAGGACCCCCATAGTTTTAACTAGCTCTAATGCCTGCGCCTTGGTGATGTTTAGCACGGGAACCGTTCGCTCAGCAATATAATCAACCCGTCCGATAAATGCGCGTTTCGACACGATCAAACTTTCAATAGCGACATTGTGCTCAATCACGTGCTCGAGTCGCGACAACAGCGGAATGAAGCACCCATCAGCAACA
Organism: Candidatus Azotimanducaceae bacterium; assembly: GCA_047630175.1. GTDB lineage: Bacteria > Pseudomonadota > Gammaproteobacteria > Pseudomonadales > Azotimanducaceae > UBA4582. The sequence goes on along the minus strand of JBLHVI010000149.1, from coordinate 1,984 downwards.
GCGGTCTTATACAACGCGCTGACATACGCATGATCCGTCATACCCGAGTTCAATTGATCAGTGAAGACATGGCACCAACGGATCAAACTGCGGGTATGCAACGTTAAAAAAACTTCTTCTCGCGTTTTGAAATATAAGTACAGCGTACCCTTAACAACACCAGCTAGCTTGGCAAGGCTCGACATTGAAAAGGCCTCGTAACCGATTTCAAGAAAATGCTTCTCTGCCGCGTCAAGAATTTCTATACGCCGGAAGTCTTTCTGTTCTTGCGTGCGTGCGCGACGCATCGACGGGTCTTTATGCAAAGTGCATACTCCTTGTAATAAAACTAAACGTTTTAACGCGCGCAACAGGGGTCAACTTTCATCGCTTGATATGTGACCGAATGCTTTTCTCAGTCGTGTCGCCATAAGGAGGCAAAAGCCCCGCCAATTTTGCCACATTGAAATGCGTGGTCTGTCGATAAACCGCTTTTGCGTGGCTAAAGGTTTTGAACCCCTCGATACCGTGATACGCACCCATCCCACTAGGACCCACTCCGCCAAAAGGCAGATCTTTTTGTAGCATATGGAACATTACATCGTTAACACAAGCACCCCCAGACGTAGTGCCTGTGAGGAATTTCTCCTCTTCCGTCTTGTTGTTACCAAAATAGTACGCCGCGAGCGGACGCGGGTTACTATTGATATAGGCAATTGTTTCCTCGAACGCTTTGTAAGTTTTTATAGGTAACAAAGGCCCAAATATTTCTTCCTGCATACATAGGGTCTCATCTGATGGGTTGATGATCAACGTAGGCGGAATTTTTTGATTCGGGCTAGCTTCGAAATCTTCGTCAGCAGGATTGATTGCAATGGTCTTAACGCCCTTTTTACGTGCATCGGCTAAATAGCTCATCAGACGCTGATAGTGACGGTCATTAATGACAGACGTGTATTGCTGATTGTTCAAAAGAGTCGGATACATTGATTTCACAGCAGCAAAAATCAGTTTAATCACGTCTTCTAGCTTCTCCTCAGGCACCATAATGTAGTCAGGCGTGATACACGCCTGGCCAGAGTTCAGCAATTTACCGACAACAATGCGCTCTACAGCCTGAGTCAGGTCCACATCACGGGAAACGACCACCGGTGACTTGCCGCCCAACTCTAAGGTGACCGGCACCAAGTTTTTAGCAGCCGCACTCATCACATGACGCGCAATACTCGTTGCGCCAGTAAAAATCATATGGTCAAAAGCCAATGCGGAAAACGCCTCACCGACCTCCGGACCACCCGTGAAGACGGTTAGCTCCACTGGATCAAAGGCTTCAGCGACTAGATCTGCCATCACAGCGGAAGTCGCTGGCGTAAACTCAGATGGCTTGATCATCGCTCGATTCCCCGCAGCAAATATGCCCGCAAGGGGTTCAAACGCCATTCCCAACGGAAAATTCCAAGGTGAAAGAATACCGACAACACCCTTCGGCTGATATTCAATCGTTGACCGGCTGCCCAGCAGATTGAGCGGAAACATCGAAGGCCGTTTTTCTAACTTCATCCAAGCCTTGAGATGTTGACGACAGTGTTTGAGGCAGCCTATGGACCCATTAAGATCGGTCATCAGATTAATCTGCCGAGGCCTGCCGCCAAAATCCTCATCCATCGCCCGGCTGAGAGTCTCGGAATGCCTTACTAGCGCATCAACTGCTCGGTCAAGCCGGTCTATGCGCGTGCTCGCCGGCACCTTTCCTTCGCTCAAATAGCTTTTGCGTTGGGCGTCTAATGCGGACTGCATGATCATTTTCGTATCCGAATTTACTAATTGTAATTGCGGTGCATGCATCTCTCATTTCCCATTTGTATTTAACTGACCGACGGTCATTAAATACCCGAGCGCTATCCATTGCAAGTTTTTTGGCGCCAACGCATCGAACAATTGACGCGACAGCCGATTACTTCTCCCTTACTTTCATTGTTTTTTGTTCAAACCGTGTCCTCGCCGG
>JBLHVI010000148.1:0-4537 GCA_047630175.1 Candidatus Azotimanducaceae bacterium | reverse complement strand
GCTTGGCGCGACGGTAAGCTGTGGCTGCTCGATCAAACGCGCTTACCCTTTGTTGAGCATGTCTTTAACTGTGACACGCTGGAGTCAGTTTTCGGCGCGATTCAAGCCTTGAAGGTTAGGGGTGCGCCGGCGATTGGTATTGCTGCAGCTTATGGAATGCTCGTCGACTTGGATCCCGAGGGTGATTTGCCAGTGCTACTCAGACAGCGCGCCGACTATTTAATCAGTGCGCGTCCGACAGCGGTCAACCTTGCTTGGGCGGTGCAGCGTATGCTATCGGTTATGACCGCCGCCGTTCATGACGGTTTGTGCGGTAATGTTTTAAAGATTCGCCTTGAAAAAGAAGCCATTGCTATTCACGAGGAAGATAGGACGGCATGCCGGGCTATTGGTGAGGCAGGCGCGTCTCTTGTGGCTAAGTTCCCCAAGGTGTTGACGCATTGCAATGCGGGCTCACTGGCCGTATCTGAGCTTGGCACAGCACTCGCACCAATCTATGTCGCCGCTGCTCGGGGTGTGCCGGTGCATGTCTATGTGGATGAAACCCGGCCATTATTGCAAGGAGCAAGGTTAACCGCTTTTGAGCTTGGCCGAGCAGGTGTTAATCGGACCTTGATTACTGACAGTATGGCGGCCCACGTGATGGCTCAGGGCGAGGTGCAAATGGTGCTAGTGGGCACTGACCGCGTTGCGGCAAATGGTGATGTAGCCAACAAGATAGGCACCTTGGGTTTGGCGATTTTGTGTCAGTACTTCGGAATCCCTTTCTATGTTGCTTGTCCCGTGTCGACCATCGACTTGGAAACGCTGACAGGTGCGCATATTCATATCGAACAGCGACTTGGGGATGAAGTGCGACAAGTCGCGGGCATTGATCTGGCTGAGGCTGACACACCCGTTTTTAATCCTGCCTTTGACGTGACGCCAGCGGCGCTGGTAACGGGCATCATCACAGACGGAGGTATTGTTACAGCGCCTTTTGGCCCCGCGTTGGCCGCCATTGTTGCTGCTAGCGTTCGTGACCGTGTAGTTAGCCAGTCAGCGGAGCTTAACAGTGGAGCGTGAAGGCGTTATCAAGTACAAGCTGAATTATAGCCGCGCTGTGACACCGTTGATCGATACAACAGAGCTTGAGGCTTGGCGCACTCAACTTTGTGTTCTAGGTCTGCTCGGACAGGTTCCCGGGCGCTATGGTGGTTTGGGTTTTGGTAATCTCAGTCTGCGATCTTCGGCTGGTTTTCTCATCACGGGCAGTCAGACTAGCGGTTGTGACGTCATGGCGCCTTCTGACTATGCGTTGGTCAGTGGCTGGGATTTGGCGGCGAACCAGGTGATCGCGAGTGGCTTGACGCCTCCGTCGTCGGAGGCGTTGACCCATGCGGCCCTGTATGCGCTGTCACCGGCGATCAACGTGGTTTTGCATGTGCATAGCCCGTTAATCTGGCAACACAGTGATGCTTTGGGCTTAGCTAAAACCCGCGTCGAAATTCCGTACGGGACGCCAGCCATGGCATTGGAAGTTGCGCGGCTTATGACTGATCTGCCATTACCCGCTGCTTTTTCCATGGCCGGTCACGAAGATGGGGTAGTCGCTTACGGCGAAGATTGTCAGTCAGCAGGTGATTTACTTCTGCAAGTATTAACTGCTGCAACAACCCTCAGCCGATAATTTGTCGGTTATCACATGCACGGTTCAGCCATAGGTTTCAAATAAGCTGTAACGTTGCTGGATTAATGATGGAAGTAAAGTGGAATGTACGGCAGAGCGCTTGTTTTCAACGCCTAAAGACCTACACAATGGGCTGGTCTTTTACACGTGAGTTTAGCATGACAGAGAATACCCCAGAGACATCCGTCGCCGAGAAGCCTATTGCTGAGAATAAGCCTGTGATCATTGCGCTGGTCGTAGTGGGCCTGCTGATCGCAGGTCTTATTGTTTACCTGCTTACGAGCTCAGAACCCCCAGCGCCTGTTGTGTCTCTGCCCGTGCCGATTGTTGTGCCTGAACCCGTTGTCGAGCCAGAACCAGAGCCAGAACCACTGCCACCGGTGGCCGTTGAGCCTGAAGTCCCTGCCTTCGTTTTGCCCCAGCTTAACGAGAGCGATCAACTTATTCGGGACGGGGTACTTAGCCTGACCCGTGAAGAAGCGATTAATACTTGGTTGAGCCCCGCGGAATTGGTCCGGAAATTCGTAGTGCTGGTGGACAATGTTGCTGGTGGTAATATCCCCAAGGACGCGGCGCGAGTGTTGGCACCGAAGGGGCCTTTTCGAGTGATTGTCGTGGACGAGCCTGCAGTCGATGCGACCGTTAGCCCGATACCTACAAACGTCTTTCTACTGGACACCAAGAGTTATGATCGTTACGACGACGTTGCTCGAGTATTTGCTTCGCTTGATTCCCGTCGTGCCGCCGAGTTCTATGACCTGTTACGGCCGTTGTTTCAACAGGCGTATGGCGAACTGGGCTATACCGATAGGGAGTTCGATGCGATGGTCTTTCAGGCGATTAACCGTTTGCTCGACACGCCTGTTATTGAAAAGCCTATTCGGCTTGTGCGCCCGGTTGTGATGTATCGCTATGAAGACCCACAGCTGGAAGGGCTCAGTCCCGCTCAAAAGCAGTTAATGCGTATGGGGCCGACCAACATACGCGCCATTCAGGTAAAATTGGGTGAGCTGGCGAGCGAGCTACGGGCGATTAACATCACGCTACGTTGAGTGCTCCGGAACGAGGCGGCGCGATAAATATTGGCTACCGGAAGATTGGCAGTCCTAATGTCGTCGTTCGGGGCTGAAGGCTAGAATATAGGGCAATAGCTGAGATGGGTGAGAGCGTGGTCGCGATCAAAAATTGCGGTAAACCGATGCGGATTTCGCCTAAGGTCAGGATGTTAGGCGGTATTCTTGTGGGGTTGATGCTCTTCGCGGTGGGTCGTCCGGCAATGTCAGCGCAAACCGGGGAAGTCGAATTTGAATTGGCCCAAGCAGCGGCGCGAGAAGGGCGCTATCGGGAAGTTATCGAAATTCTGAGTGACTTGTTGCTTGATCCAGAACTGGGCCCCGCTGGGCAAGTAGTTGCTTATTCAAACCGTGGAATTGCTTACAGCCTACTGAACGCTTACGGGCTTGCGAAACAGGATCTTGAAGCGGCGCATTATATCGACCCGCACCATCTGCTGACGCTCAATCATTTAGGGATTCTTGCAGCACAAGTCGACCACGACCCAACGGCTGCCGTCAACTATTTCGGTCTGGCGGCGTCAGTTGGTTTTGCGCCTAGTCTCGTAGCGCTCGCAGACTTACTTTTGAAAGGACAGGGCGTAGCGAAGGATGAGCACCGCGCATTTGCGCTCTATGAACAAGCCGCGAAGGCAAATTACTCGCTGGCTTATAACGGTCTCGGTGAAATGTTGATGCATGGCACTGGTACATCCAGAGACGCATTTCAAGCGATAGCTTGGTTCAAACGCGCTGTGTCGTCTGGCGTGGTTGACGCGAACTATCAGCTAGGCTTGGCTTACGATGCGGGTACTGGCGTTGGCATCGACGCGGCGGAGGCTGTGGCACAATACCAAGTGGCCGCGATGCAAGGTCATGCTGGGGCGCAAAACGCGTTGGGTTACATGTACCGGCGCGGTCGGGGTGTCCCTCAAAGCTATATCAAAGCCGCGCAGTGGTATCGACTGGCAGCGGATCAGGGCGAGGCAGCTGCCCAGAATCGTTTGGCTTGGCTATTAGCAGGTTGTCCGGTTGCGCAGATATGCAATGGTGAGGCCGCGATTTCTTGGGCACAACAGGCGATACAACAAGTCTTGCACCCGGGTTATCTTGATTCTCTAGCGGCTGGCTACGCGCGTACGGGAGAATTTGAGATGGCGATCAACACACTGCAGCAAGCGCTGAAAACGGATGGCCTGAGCACTAGTGATCGTTTGTCCTACGAACGTCGTCTGCGTCTTTATCAACGTGGTGAATCTTATCAGCTGTAATCGCCTGCCGGCGAGGCGAGTAAGATGCTGATCCGTTTTTTGCAGCATCTACGTGCTTTTTCTCTGCCCGTATCTATCGGTGAATGGCTTGATCTGATGGCGGCTCTGCGTGCGCAGCTGGTTGTCGCCGATCTCCAACAGTTCTACTTTCTATGTCGATTGTGTCTCGTTAAAGATGAGAAATACTTCGACCGTTTTGATCGTGCTTTTACGGCGTATTTTGATGAGTTAGATAATTGGCAGTCTGCCTTGACAACGCTCCCTGTCGAAAATATGTTGGCGACGTTGTTGCCAGCAATGACCGCAGACTCGGTGGTGCGTGATTGGCACACGCTGCTGGCCGACGTTAGTTCAAGGCGGCGCGAGTCGGAAGCGTTGCGACGCAATGACGGGCTGCCGATCAGTGACGCAGACAATGATCGTCGACATGTTCAGGCTGCGGTCAACGTCAGTGCGTCTGATTTCGTTGCAGTCGACGGTGACCCACAGAATAAATGCGAAGGAGAAGGAGAAGGAGAAGGAGAAGGAGAAGGAGAAGGAGAAGG
>JBLHVI010000147.1:0-4548 GCA_047630175.1 Candidatus Azotimanducaceae bacterium | reverse complement strand
GGTATTCCGCTCGTGCTTGCCCACGGTTGGCCGGAACTAGCCTACAGTTGGCGCTATCAAATCCCAGCCTTGGTTGCTCAGGGCTATCACGTCATAGCCCCCGATCAGCGTGGTTACGGAGGCTCTTCAAAGCCAACAGTTGTTGAGGAATATGACATTCACCATCTGACCGGTGATCACGTGGCGCTGCTTGATGCCTTAGACATCGACAAGGCAATTTATGTGGGTCACGACTGGGGCGCGATCATTGTCTGGAATCATGCGCTGCTGCATCCCGAGCGTGTCGCGGGCGTCGCAAATATGTCGGTGCCATTCCATGTCCGCGATCCTGCCGATCCTGTGGCGTTCTGGGAAAAAAAGCTCGGTCCTGAATTTTATATTGTTCACTTCAACCGGCAGCCTGGGGTTGCTGCTGCTGCTTTTGATCGTAATCCTGAGCAGTTCCTGCGGAATATGTATCGCGCTAAGCAATGGTTGAGCGCTGATACGCGGGGAAAAGGGCTGGCAGGGCAGTCCATTATTCATCTTGCTGACACGGTGGTAGAGGCCGGCGAGTCGATAATGAGTGATGCCGATCTGCAGGTATTCGTGGAGGCATTCAAGGCGGGTGGGTTCATGGCCCCGAGTAACTGGTACCGTAATTTCACACGTAACTGGGCGACGACGGCAGATGTCGAGCAGTTAGTGCGGCAGCCAGCGTTGATGATCTACGGCGCGCATGACATGGTTAAGGCCGCCGACATGACTGCTTACGTGCCGGACCTTGAAATACACACGCTACCCTGCGGCCACTGGATTCAGCAGGAGTTGCCCGTTGAGACTAATCGTCTGCTTCTCGATTGGTTGGAAAGACGTATGCGGCCCTTGTTTTAGCCTGACGCGCTGGTCGTGGGCGAAACGGTTCAAGCAAACCTTCGGCGCCATTGATCTTGATTTCTAAGCTGAGCTGCATTAACCGCCCCAGTTCGCCCTGAGGAAAGCCCCTGTCAACAAACCACAGCAGGTACGCCTCAGGCAAATCAAGCAGGCTTTGACCCTTATACTTGCCGAAAGGCATATGCCAGCCAGCAATTTTTACCAAATCGTCTTTTTCAAACATGTACAATGGTGCCCTGATTAAAGCCAACCGAGTGTAAGAATTTACCATGCCAAAAGCCAGTGAACTAAAGCGCAGTGACGTTATCGATATTGATGGCGTCCCTCATGCTGTCAAGCAAATAGATTGCAAGAGTCCTTCGTCACGTGGCGCGTCGACCTTGTATAAAATTCGCCTTAACAATCTGATCACCGGCCAGAAGCGTGATGAATCTTACAAGAGCGACACGATGCTGGTGCTGGCCGATTGTCAGCGTGTGTCGGTGCAGTTCTCCTATATTGATGACGGCACCTACATGTTTATGGACAGCAGCGACTATGCGCAACACGGCCTGAACAAGGAAGATCTAGACGGTCAGATCGAGTACTTGATTGATGGTTTAGAGGGAATCACCGCGCTTTTGGTCGAAGGCCTAATTGTGGCGATCGATTTACCCCAGTCTGTGATTATGACCATTGACGATACTGCCCCGGCAATCAAGGGTGCCTCTGCCAGTGCCCGTACAAAGCCCGCGACGATGTCCACAGGGCTTGTGGTGCAGGTACCTGAATACATCGACCGGGGCGAGGCGATCAAAATTAATACGACGAACGCCAAGTTCATGTCGCGGGCATAGGTAGCAACGTAGGTGAAACTCGCGTGCTAATGGCTTTATGATCAGATCTGGTGATATTCCCGACAGTGAAATCGAGCTGAGCGCGATTCGCGCTTCCGGCCCCGGCGGGCAAAACGTCAACAAGGTGTCGACCGCCATTCATCTTCGCTTTGATATCAATGCCTCTAGCCTGCCTGAGTCAGTGAAGCTGGGCATGCTGGCGTTGCATGATCGACGTGTGTCAACAGACGGCATTCTGGTGATCAAGGCCCAGCGAACCCGCAGCCAAGACGGTAATCGTTTGGACGCGCTGGCACGCATGGATGAATTGCTCGTTAAGGCGCAGTTCAAACAAAAGCCTCGGCGTCCGAGTAAACCTAGCCGTTCATCAACCCGCAAACGTCTTGATAGCAAAACCAAGCATGGCAAGAAGAAGGTCCAACGAAAGCACATTCCCCAAGACTAATTAGCTATAGGTCGATCCGCTGACTCGGTCTTTATCGCCTGCCTGCACCTGTCTAAGAGAAGACTCAAGATCCGTAAGGTACGTGTCAGTCACGTGTGCGTGGAAGGGCGATAACATCAAGTGAAGTGCTTTTGGATGCGTTGTTAGGCTGGTGAACCAACCGCGTTTATACATTTGTTTGTAAATGGCGTAGATGTCCTCCTCCGGATGACTCAGGGCGACGATACCGAGTTGAGGCTTGCCGAGCACGTCAAAACCAAGCTTCACAGCCCCTCGTTCGATGATTTTGCGGGCATCTGTGACTTGCTTATGGCGTGCCTTGTAGCCCTCAACGCCAAGATAATTCATCACCGCCCAGGCAGCCGATATAGCACCGCCAGGGCGGGTGCCAGCCAATGTTGGCGTCAACATACGACCGCCAGGCCAGCTGTCGCAGTCAAATTTCATATAGTCTTTGAGACCCGCATCGTGGAACAATACCGTAGAGGCACCCTTGGCACAGTAGCCGTATTTATGCAGATCAGCGGAGATCGACTTGACGCCGTCGACTTCAAAGTCGAAAGGTGCAATATCAACGCCATTCATGCGCACGAAAGGGGCAATGTAGCCGCCGACACAGGCGTCCACATGCAGCCAGACATTTTTACGCACGGCGAGCTCGCCTAATTTGACGATAGGGTCCATCAGGCCGTAAGGAAAGTTCGGCGCCGAACCCACCAGCATGATGGTATTGGCATCGATGGCTTGCTCCATGGCAACGCAGTCGGCGAGCAGATCACTGCCGCAAGGAATGCGCCGAATCTCTAACTGCATGAGCATCGCAGCCTTGTCGAAAGCAGGGTGTGCAGACCAAGGTAGCACCAGATTGGGTTGGCCATGTAACGCGGTGTTGGCGAGGGCGTAATCGCGTGCCGTTTTCACTGCCATGGTAATAGAGTCGGTACCCCCCGAGGTCATACTGCCGCCGGCCTGCTCACCGCCGTGCATTAAGGTGAGGCCCATGCCGACCACTTCCTCCTCCATCTGTTTCAGGGAGGGAAACGCCAGAGGACCGAGGCCATTTTCTGACATAAACAGGGTGTATGCCTCTTTTTGCACCTGGGCTACGTCCTCGCCCGCATTGAAGACATACACCGCCGTCTTACCTTCGCGCCAGCGCGCGTCGCCCTGACTGCGTGTGATCATCTCGTCTTGGAGTTCTAGCCAAGGACGTCCCTGACCGGGCATGGTTTTCAACATGATTGCTATCCTCTTGTTTTGGGCGACCGTTATTCGAGACTATCACACTCGATTGTGTATCGCAGCGGGTCGGTTATGATCATGCGTAAAGGCAGTGCGTAAAGACAGTGCGCACCGCGCCGCCCATCAACTGGGCGCGTATCAACATAGAGGAACCTCACACGCATGCTTCGTTCTGAATCGATCAATTCGTCACTACCGAACCTGCCGCAACAATTACCGCAGACACCCTGGCCGACCCGAAGCTGGCCAACGGCGCGACCGGAGGTGGCTGATATCGCTCAATTGCAACGCTATTGTGATGAGATCATGACGCTCAGCCCAGCACAGGGGGTGACCTACGGTCTACAAGTGGTGCATCAAGGCCAGTTGGTGGTGGATCGCTATGCCGCCGGGGCAAGCGCTTTTTATCTGCAATATTCCTGGTCCATGGCGAAAAGCGTTACCCAAGCGCTGGTGGGTATTTTAGTCAAGCAAGGTCGACTAGATATCTATGCGCCCGTTAACGTGCCTGAGTGGCGCGATGATGCACGCCGCGAAATCACTCTCGATCATTTGCTGCGAATGTCTAGCGGGCTAGCGTTTCGTGAGGATTATGTCGATGGCGGTGGCTCTGACGTTATCCCTATGCTGCAGCTCGACGGCCGCCATGATATGGGCGCCTATGCGGCGGTTAAGCCCCTGCTGCATCCGCCCGGCAGCGTTTGGTCTTATTCTTCGGGGACCACTAATATTATCTGCCGCATTCTTAAAGACGTTGTTGGTGGTGGCGCCTCAGGGATGTTGCGTTTTATGAACGATGAGTTGTTCGAGCCTCTCGGCATTCGCAGTGCAACACCAAAATTTGATACTAGCGGCACCTTTATTGGTTCGTCTTTCTTAATGGCAACCCCGCAGGATTTTGCGCGTTTTGGCTTGTTATATTTGCGCGATGGCGTCTGGGATAGTCAACAGATATTGCCGCCCGGCTGGGTTGATTACGCCCGCAGTCCTACGTTTAATAATGGCGTTGAGGCATACGGGGCTCACTGGTGGTTAAAGGCCGACAAACCCGGCTGGTTTTACTGCAGTGGCTACGATGGTCAGCGAATTCTGTGTGTGCCAGAAAAGGACTTGGTGATTGTGCGCTGTGGTCGAACACCGTTGGCTGAG
>JBLHVI010000146.1:0-4616 GCA_047630175.1 Candidatus Azotimanducaceae bacterium | reverse complement strand
CCTTCGTTACATCGAAAGGTCCAGAAACCGGCTCAGGTTTGGGCCTCGCAATGGTCGATGGATTTGTCGCGCAGTCGGGAGGTGTTTTACAAATCAAAAGCGAAGAAGGCGCAGGTACAACCGTCGCATTGTTTATTCCGATCGTGGAGCGCAAAGCAAGCATCAATGATGCGCCGATGCCCACAAAAGTCTACCCTCTAAAACTAACCGGGCGCGTTCTTCTGGTAGAAGACGATAACCAGGTGCGCCTCGTTTTGTCTCGCGTTCTACGGCGCTTGGGATTACACGTCGATGCTGCCGCAAACAGTGCCGAAGCTAAGGCAGTCCTTAAAACGGACGGAGCTCGGGTCGATCTGTTAATAACAGATATCGTTATGCCTGGATCAATGAACGGGCTCGAGCTTGCGCGTTACGCGCGAGAAAATTCGCCCAGCCTGCCGATCATAATTATTTCTGGCTATGACGACAAAAAATTCAGTCCCTCTGGCGATGAAGCTGAACTCGGCATATTTTTGACCAAACCCGTTGGTAGTCAACAGCTAAGAGAAGCCGTAATTCTTTCCATACAGAGAAGTTCAACCGGTTAGCCTAGGTTTACCTTCGCGGCAATTGAATGTCGACGCCAGTTCGATTAGCACTGGTTTGCTTTTTGACTTTCCTAGGCCGTAACGCCAGTACCAGAATGATTGAAATTTTTACCGCATCGCAAATTAATTATTTTCAAGAATGTTTGGGACGAACAGTTTATGTTTCTTATTTTTCTCCTCATCCGGCGTTGATTAAATTGCCACTCGTCGAACTGCGCACTGGATAATTTCAAGGTTTTTACCGCAATCAGTGTTAGTGTCTGTCCCTAAGGTAATGCATTCACCTCACGCCACCTTATGCTGCTCAGATGAGTAAAATGACATGCTCCGCATCCATTATTTGGCGCGTTTAATTATTGTCGCAGCCCTCGTGATTGGCCTGCCCGCAAGCGCCCACGCCAGGCAAGACACAGAAATAAAATCTGTCTTAGTGACGGGTGCCAGCACAGGCATAGGCCGTCATGCGCCTGAGACCCAAGTAAGCAGTGGCTACCACGTTTACGCCGGCGCAAAAAAAGACAAAGACTTAGCCAGACTGAATGCGATTAACAATATTACGGCTGTTCGGCTCGACGTGACCAAGCAAAATGAGATTGGTGCTGCTGTTGCCTTCATTGAAGCAAAAGGCACCGGAGTGTATGCGCTAGTCAACAGTGCAGGCATCAGCAACGGTGGCGCGATAGCCGAGACACCCATAGAAAATCACAATATGGCTTACGCTATAAACGTCGGCGGTGTGTATCGAATAACCAACACTTTGTCGCCGTTAGTTGTTGCCTCTAAAGCGCGTATTGCCGTCACCGGCTCTATTGCTGGCACCATAGCGCGCGCAGGATCAAACGCGGACAGCGGCAACAAGCACCGGATTGAAGCTTTAACAAACTCGTTCGCGCTTGAGACGGCGCCGCAAGGGGTAAAGGTGGGCATCATTGCACCAGTCAACTACCAGACCAATATACGTCGCAGTGGCACGTTACGCACGCTTGCTAAAGTGCAGGCGGCGGGCGAAAAAAGCACTTCTGATCTAAAAAATAGCTTAATCGCCACCACCACTTACGCGCTTTCTTTCAAAAATCTGGATGAATTCTCCGCCGCTTTTATGCCCTTGTTGTTTCACGAAAAATCACTGCGCCGCCACACGCTTGCACCAAATCAGCAAGCGCAACTGCCCACCATTAGTACGAAAATTAACCAATTAGTGGAACTCAACCAATGGAATCCATACGGCAACGGCCGTCATGAAATTGTGGCGATGCTAGACAAGGCCATCGCGCAGTAGGCGGCGTGAAAATGATGCGAATTACCTCATCAATTATCGCCATTCTTGTCCTAGTGGCAATTTTTTTCGGCGGTCAGGTAGCCAGCGACAAGCTATTAGCTCATAAAGCAGGGGCTAGCGCTGACCTTGAAGTTTTTCTAAACGCTTATTTCTTATCATGGTCGAATAATGACATGCAGGATTATCGCGACTGCTTCCATAAAGCAGCGAAAGTGATTCATGTCGCCCAAGGTCAAGTAGACACCACGGTTGGACTTGATCAGTTCATCAAACAACAAACCCGCTACCTTGCTAGCCTAAACGACCCTGTTAGCGAACATATGATATCGTTTACGACGAGTGAAGATTTTCAAGGCACAACGGTAATTGCTCGTTGGTTATACGAGGACAAGGATGAAACATATACTGGGGTTAACCACTTTACGTTAACCAGAGATGCCCGAGGTGCATGGAAAATCATTACTCTGGTTTGGTATAAAGATCCTCAGGGAGTCGTAAAGCCCTGAAATCAAACGGCTAATTAACATTGTTGATACAACGCATAAACACCAAAGCCGCCTGGTCGAATGTTGAATTGACTAAAGCGCGATTATTACGGTCATATATCGACCATACTCTTTATCATTTTAGTAGAGATTCAATAATGCCTGCAAACGCACCCCAACAGCCAACACCAGAACTTCAAACTTTAAGTGAGGCTGCAGGAGAGGCGTGGTTATACACTTTGCCATTGATTGAAATCAATGCGACTAGAGCGCGTGGAGCTGCTCGAGGGGCAAGATTGAATACGCTCAATCACGTTCGAAATCTCTCAAATCATGAGGCGCGGGATGTCACAACGCCGAATAACGACACGCTATACTCATCAGCGCAAATTGACCTAAGTCATGGCCCCATTACCCTTTCGTTACCCGATATAGGGGACCGATATTTTTCGTTGGCATTAATGGATGCTTACAGCAACAACTTTGCGATTTTAGGCACGAGAACAACCGGACCTAAGGGCGGTCTGTTTCAGCTAATCGGGCCAAACGACGCAGCCAGCGGCGATCACATCATTCGCTCACCCACCGTCAATGTCTGGGCCCTTGCGAGGATTCTGGTGGACGGCCCTGAGGATCTTAACGCTGCGCGCGCTCTTCAGGCAGCGTTTTCAATTCAGGGTCCAAATATCGAGAGCCGCACTGAATTCGCCACAAGATCATCGACGTGGACAAGCTATTTCGCGAGTGCAGATGCGCTTATGGTAACTAACCCCCCACCCGCTACAGATATCGGTTTGCTCCGACGAATCGCACCTCTGGGAATCGGTAAAGGTCTATTCGACCCTGATGGTTTTAATACCGAGCAAGCTGCTGCAATCGAATCTGGAATAACCGCCGCACGTCAATCCGTTCGAGGTACCGCTACTAGCAAAGCGAAGATTATAGACGGTTGGTCCTATGCCGCGAACGAACTAGGAAACTTTGGACAGTCTTATGGTTACCGGGCTGCCGTTGCATTGGGAGGACTTGCTGCGTTGCCTCTGGTTGAAGCCATGTATATGACCGCACGCAATGGCAAAGGCAGCCTATTTGATGGCAATCAAAATTGGCAGTTACACTTTGACGCTGACAAGCTAATCCCCGTCAACAGCTTCTGGTCGCTGAGCCTCTATGAGGCCACACCTGAAGGGCAATTCTTTTTTGTCGACAACTCACTAAATCGTTACGCGATCGGTGATCGCTCTAGCGGTTTGACCTACAATAAAGACGGTTCTTTAGACTTATGGATCGGACAAGAAAATCCCGGGAAAACACGGGAAAGCAATTGGTTGCCTGCCCCAGGCGGACCTTTTGCTTTATTCATGCGTGCATACTTGCCAACATCAGATTTGCTGGAGGGCAATTACCAATTGCCGCCAATAGCATCCGCGAACAGCAACGGTACCTGCTAGTGCTATCAGCTGATAACACTAGCAGGGCAAAGTGATCAGTAGCGTGATGCCTGTCCTCTCAGACGTACTAACGTGCAGTAACGTGATAAAACCATCACAGCTTCTCATATCGTTACCACGACCATTCTTCCGATTGTTCTGCGAACCGCTTATAGTGCGCACGGGATATATGACAAGAAAATAATTACATGGCTTTTTAACATCACAAACGCTGTCGGAGAATAATCCATGCTAAAGAACTTCTTTGCTATCGCGGCGCTATGCGGTTTTTTCTACAGTGCGCATGCACAAGAAAATCCGACCGGCGCGATGCCTCTTCCTAATATCACTATCTACCATTTGGAAGGACGCCGGTCAGAGCGAATAGTCTGGATGATGGAAGAATTGGAACTTCCGTACGAGTTGGTTTACACGCGTGGCGATCTCCGCGCATCGATGGCTAGCATCAAAGCCCTCGGCCACGAAATGCCCATGGCCCCAACGTTGGCTTATGGTGATCAGATAATTGTTGAGTCTGGGGCCATCATGGAATTAATTTTAAATCGACATGCGCCCGAAAAACTGAGGCCAGCTCTCGGCAGTGACCAATATCCGACTTACCTTATGTGGATGCATTACGCAGAAGGGTCACTCGCTGCTCGATTGTTCAGTGACTACCGTGCCTGGCGTATCAAACCACCGGAAAAGCGCTCGCCATTAGTAGATAGTGAAGCAGTCGTGCAATTTGCTGAGAACTTTCTAGGCGAAAACCCGTGGTTTGGTGGCGATGATTTTTCGGCTGCAGATATAATGATGATGTTTCCGCTGAATGTCG
>JBLHVI010000145.1:0-4801 GCA_047630175.1 Candidatus Azotimanducaceae bacterium | reverse complement strand
CATTGTTGTCATTGTTGTCATTGTTGTCATTGTTGTCATTGTTGTCGCGTAGAAGCATGGTCAGGAAACCGTGGGCGAGTATCTTTTTGCGCCACGTTAGGTTCTTGCCAGGGTGATTGACGCACACGCCCGATAGGTTCAGTCTTCAAGGTATTATTCATCTAGGAGAATGACATGTCCAGCAATAGCCTGATTAACAAGGTTGCGGTAATTACGGGTGGTATCAGCGGTATTGGTTACGCCTGCGCGGAGCGCTTTGCGGAAGAGGGTGCGAGCCTCGTTTTGGCAGACTTGATGTCCGCGGAACACCCGGACAAGGGTGCCGAATTGGCCGGTCAGCTGCAGGCTGATTACGGTGTTGAGGCTATTTTTGTCGCGACAGATGTGACGCAGGAAGCTGATGTTGAGGCGTTAGGAGCAGCGGTGTTGGACCGATTCGGCCGAGTTGATGCTGTAGTGGCCGCGGCAGGCATCGCCAGTGGCAGTAGAGCTGCGAACACCTCATTAGATGCAGATGCCGATCCGGACGAAAATTTGATTATCAACAAGCCTCTGAGTGATTGGCAAAAGGTATTGGACGTAAATCTTACCGGCGTTATGCTGACCAACAAGGTTATGGCGCGATTGATGATTGATGCGGGTATCAAAGGCACTATCGTAAATATTGCGTCGGTGGCTGCACGTCAACCGCTCGTCAATGCAGCCGACTACTGTGTCTCCAAAGCGGGTGTTGAAATGCTTACCAAGGTATTGAGCCTTGAGTTGATGGTTCACGAAATTCGTGTCAATTCTATTGGCCCTGGATTTGTTGAAACACCGATGACAGCAAATCTACGCAGCGAGAACGAAGGTAATATGATGGCCATGTCCATGACACCCATGGCGCGTTACGGTAAGCCTGAAGAAATTGCAGAGACCGCTTTGTTTCTATCGACTGCCGCGTCTTCATATTTTAGCGGGCAGATTTTGTTTCCAGCCGGAGGTATGTTTACGGGCTAGTCTGCCGCGACGTCTGCGGTGAGGTTGGAAAGGGTGGTTAGTCGTCCGGGCAGTTCTATTATCTATAGTTCGCGCGTATCAAACAGGCCACGGCTATCGAGTAAAGTCATGATGCCGGGTAAACCCCAGCCGCCCCATATTACCCAAGCGCTAACGTCGTCCCATTTACGTAGTGGATTTTCGTTGATTACTTACGTTACCTCACCTCACCGGGTGACTCGACGAGGCCAGGATGTTTGATGGAAAGATAAACTGCTGCGAAAAATGCCAAGCTACCTAGAACGGAAAGCGACAGCTTCATTTCATCGCCGAAAAGAATAAGCAGCAGTTCATTCATGGTACGTTGATTCCTATTTAAGTGACTGGCGGGTGTCTGATACCGACGTTTTCACGGGGAGCGATTTGTGAAAGCGTATGTTCGATTGACTTAGCAAATAGGTAATGTGAGGAGAAGGTCTAGATTGCACGTCAGAGTTGCGGGCTCTGACGTGCTTTGCAGGTCGTTAGAGGTCGGTGAGTCGCTTGTTCGGGTAGAAAGCCAACATTAACTGCTCCTTAATAGATAGCGGTACACCCTTTCCGGCACCTAGTGCTCCCATCTCAGTATCACCACAATACGTTCCAAAGATTCGATCCCAAAGTATTATGTTGCAGCCATAGTTTTTATCGCTGTGGTTTCTAGCCAATGCATGATGTATGTGGTGCTGCTGGGAAGTTGCAAACACCCAGTCGTACACAGGCAATGATTTTAATGGTAGGTTCGCATGATTTAATTTGCCGTTCCACATACCAAACGCAGCTGATACAGCAATAACATTGTCGCTAGCACCTGCCAATGCGAGAATTATGGGCATGCTGAGTCCTAGCGCAAGGTATTCCAGCGGGTGAGTACGATCGCCGCGCATGCAGCTCATCTTAGTGATGTGGTGATGTGTGGCGTGCATTCGCCAGAAGAACAATGACTCGTGCTGGACACGGTGTAGCCAGTAGTAAATGAAACTTGAGCAGATGCGCAATAACAGAGCGGCGCCAACAAGCCCTAAGATTGATTCGGGCGCTAATGTAATGTCTATCGGTGATCGGTCGCGTATGGCTCTGAAGCCTTCAGAAACTGGTGTTCGATAGGATCCACTGATGAGGGGAATCCATAAAAATGCGCCAAAAGCAACCCAGAAACCGTCTTCCGCCAATTCTCTCGGCTCAAGAATCCAGTCTTTTCGTTTGGCCCAAATTCGCTCAGCAAAAATAAGCAGTGGAATGGGCAGCATGATCATGATGAGTGCATACAGCTTGTTGTTCATCCAGTCCCCCGTGACCATCGAAGCCACTAAGAACATGGAGCCCAGTACAAGTACGGGTTGGGCAACGGTCCATAGAATGTCGCTGACACTCAGCGTTTTTGTCGTCGGCGTTGCGTCGGTGGCGAGCTCGGGTGAGCCTAGTATCTGTTCGCTCATGGATTATGACCTCCGTCGTCATGTGTAAATTAAGAAGAGCTGGTGAAGCAAAGCAATAAAGATGCCAACGCGATTGAAACTGCGGGCTCTGACAAAGAAGTTTCGCGTACTCGAAATAAAGCGAGTAACTGCTTACTTTAAGCCCGTTTAGGGCAGTGAATATTGGCTTTTTCCTGCCCAAAAAATTCACACGCAAGCGGACAATATAAGGGCCGAAACCTCGCTGCTTTGCATTTTTCAGCGAAAAATAACGCCCCTTATCGGCACGGTCAGCGTTGAGCTGCCGCATTGCTGTGCGTTCAGCCATCCATGGGTGCAGTGAGGCTTTTACGATGGTCAGAAATCCCCCTGTCATCGATCTTCCATTACGCAGTGATAGAAATTGAGGCAGGAAAAATTCGCTGGCACATTCTTTGCTGTTAACTCGCTGGGAATCACAGCAGCAAGTTAGCGCACGTTAATCTATCAGTAATGCCTTTTAATAGCGGATGATCGCAAAAGCAGGATTATCGCATTGCAAGGTTTGATTTTGTTTTTGCGCCATTTTGGTTGGTAGTAGTGGTTTGTCAGCCTTGTCTGCCCTGTTATGCAGCGTCGGCTTGAAATGCGGCGCGGCGTCTTGGCTATAGCGAGTGCGGCAGAGGAATTCTGGAAGTGTCTCAACATAGGTTCGTTATGAATAAAGTATCTGGATATGTGGTTTCTGAATATGTCACGGCAGTGATTATTGTTGTGGTGATTATTGCGGTTGGATTTGGCTTCTATGTCGGCGGCGAACGCGACACAATGGTAGAGGCTGCCGAGGCAAGTCTTGCGGCTTTAAAAGAGCGAGCGGAAGCTGCGGCAGAGGGTGGCAAGTTGATAGCCTGCGACAATACTTTGTTGGACGCCGGTGTGTTGGAGAATGCATTTCTATCACTTTCAATAAGACCTACGTTGATCGATGTGACCGACCCGGAAGCAGGGTATGGCGCTGGCATCTACGTTCATAGCAACAAGATTGCAGACGGCAATGAAATATTTGATACTACCAAGCGTCTGCACAAAGCCCTCAAAGAAAATAACAAGGATGCACTTCGCTCGGTCAAAATTATTGAAAGAGACGAAAAGCAGGGGATAGAAGACCAAATAAAATTTTCAATATTGGCGTCAGAAAGTGCTATCTGTGCGAGCTCGGATCAAATGCCAGGAGGCATGCCGGCTGCAGAGCTAAGTATGGAAGATGACCAAACATCTGAGTCATAGCCTTAGACTGCCGCCACACACATTGGTAAGCATGACAGGCATCAGCACGTCGTAAAGCGCTAGTTAGCACCATCCAAAACTGCTCCCGCAGCTTGAAACTTGGGTCTTTATACAAAAGCACTCGATTTAGAGCCGTCCAAATACAGGACGCCGACGTAAGTAAGGTTTTGTTCTGTTACATTAACGCAAGCTTTTTTGTCACAATATCACTGGCCTTCAATGACTCCATCTTCAAAAGATCTTTGGTTTCTACCCCTCGGCGGCTGTGGCGAAATTGGTATGAATATGAGCCTCTACGGCCACAACGGTCAGTGGTTGATGGTTGATTGTGGCATAGGCTTTGACCGGGGTGCGGTGGGCACTCGCATCATAGCGCCGTCAGTGGACTTCATTGCCGCGCGACGTCAACAGTTGGTAGGATTACTTGTCACTCATGCGCATGAGGATCACGTCGGCGCGGTGGCGCACCTATGGCCGGAGCTGAGGTGTCCCGTCTACTGCACGCAATTCACTTATGAAATTCTTAGACGCAAACTTATCGAAGTAGGCCTCGAGAAAAAAGTCGAAGTGCATGTCGTCAAACCTCGCATGCGTCATCAGGTGGGACACTTCGATATCGAGTGGTTTGGCCTGACTCACTCTACGCCAGAATCGCAGGCGTTGATGATTCGAACCCCATTGGGAAATCTGTTCCATACGGGGGATTGGAAAATTGATCGTGATCCCGTGGTTGGGGCCAAAATTGATGAGTCTGCACTGATCGCTTTGGGCAAAGAGGGCGTGTTGGCGATGGTCTGCGATTCAACTAACGCCATGCTGCCAGGCCACTCGCCCAGCGAGGGTATTCTTTACGACAACCTCTTGCGGTATACACTGCAGGCAAAAGGGCGCGTTGTCGTTGCGTGTTTTGGAAGCAATGTTGCACGGCTGCATACGCTAGGCAGGGTAGCTATAGAGTCACGGCGCTACCCGGCCCTGCTGGGTCGCTCGCTACACAATTACTACAGAGCGGCCAAGGTTAGCGGGCTATGGACCTTGGGCAAGGATTTTGTCGAAGCCCAACACCTAGGCTATCTGCCGCCAAAAGAGGTGTTTGCAGT
>JBLHVI010000144.1:0-4831 GCA_047630175.1 Candidatus Azotimanducaceae bacterium | reverse complement strand
CCGATCATTTTTAGGATCACGACATAAATACGAATCAATTGATAGTCAACCCTACGGGTTGTCACCATCGCTACTTTATAGCTTGCGCCACGCTCTGCCATATTAGCCCGCAGCAGGCGGGGCAGTTGCCGAATCTCACTAATGGGCACATTGACCAAATTCAAACGACTGAGCTCCCAGATCGAATGCAAGTCGGCACGAAAACGGCAATCTTCTAATGCCTTCTCGTAATCGGCCACCAGCTCAGCCGCCGTCATAGGACCCACTGCTGTCATCACAATCGCAACATCAGATTTATCGAAGTCGAGTGTAACTGGCATGGAATTATCACTATCTCTATTTACTAATTGCGTGAGGTTATCCTAGCAACATCTTTGCTATCGCGCATGCGTCGCGTTCGACGTACAAGCAACTTGCGCACGCTGCCTAAGGCGTGGTTGACTTATTATGCCCCAGCGTTGAACAATGATGTTATCTTTCACTGAATGCACGAGGCTCTATATGGCTATTGGCGTTATCGCACGACTAACAATACAACCCGGCAAAAATGTTGAATTCGAATCCATTTTTGCTGAGCTACAGACAGCCGTGGCAGCTAATGAGCCGGGCAACAACTTCTACGCGCTGCACAAGTCTCGCACTGATGAGCATCAATACATTGTGCTAGAGCAGTATGATGATCAGGCATCGTTAGATGCCCATGGCGCTTCTGATCATTTCAAAACAATCGGCGCAAAAATGGGCGGCTGCTTGGCGGGTCGACCTGAGATAGAGTCGATGGACGCGGTCTAATATTTACAGCGGTCGTTTTATCTTGCTGTTCAAGCATGGCAGCAAGATATTTTACGACCACCCTTGTGAAGAAAATAGAAACTTTAGCAACTCGTTAGCTCTTCCGCCGCAGTATACCCCTTAGCAGCAATACACCGCGCTCAAGACCACGCATCACCACCTCAAGACCGGTCAAACCGACAACTTTCATACGATCCATCACACCGACGTAACGCATGCCCTCTAACCGGGCATGCATGCGCTGCAATCTAGGCTGGCGATCACTCCAACGCTGAACTCGGGTGGAGATCCTCCCTGCTAAATAAAGCGCGCCTAGCAGAAACAGCACGCCAGGGATAATAGGAACTAACAATCCAACTAAACCAATGACAACACAGACTACCGCCAGCAGACCGTAAAGTACTTTTGTTGATGTGCTCAAAGGCGCCACCACTGTAGCCAAATTATGATGTCGCTTCATACAACGTACTTCCTATTCACAGACCTGATCAGTAACGCTTACCTAAGAGTGATAAAGCAGTATTCGTGCCATTTACTCTCTTGTCTATTACTCTGTTGTTTTCATTACTTTTTATCAATCAACACCCCGGCAAGTTGGTCAAATTACCCAAGATATGTACAAGAATTGGTCAATGTAACGATTTATCGACCATACATCCGCCAATATGAACCACTGGAGATCTGCAAACTTGTGACGCACTTCACAAAGGACCAGACTCATTCTGTTAGTATCGAACTGGGCAATACTGACCCGACCTAACCGCCGGCGGCACAACATCATTACTTAACGCTCATATCATCAAGGATCATTACCCAGGACGAACCTGACTCATGCCAGATCTGATCCAGAGACTATCACCGGAAAACATTGCCTCCGCGTTGCAAGGATTTTATGCCCCCTCTACACCCGCCCGCGGCGCTATGGAAAAAGCAAAACTTATAGAACTACTCCAAGCCCTACCAGCGCTGACCATTGAAGAACACGTTGACCCGATTCTGGTGCAGATAGATAAATATCATCGCGGTACGCCATTGAGTCGCGAAGATCATGCACTGCTTGCCTATATCGACGATAGCGTCACACAAATTCTAAGACAAACTGACCTCGACTTTAAGATCGAAGCTTTTATCCGTGACATGACGCCCTTCATCGCAGTTATCGCTCTGCAGCAGGGCGTAAAGTCAATTTTTGAACCACAGCCCATATTAAAACTGATGGACACACTCATCAATGAGGGCCTCGGTTGGAGCGAAGATTTAGGTGTGCTCGGCGCACAATTCATGGATAAGATTGAGTTGATGGTGCGCGCCATGGTAACCAATCGTACGACCCTGGCAGAATGTGAAGCGGAACTTGCCAGCCTGTTTGCGAAGGAAAAACCTATCTTCAAGAAAATGGAGCAACGCCTGCTCAACGTTGAAATGAAGGTTCTAGCCGGCCAGAAAGCCCGGTATTTGGCGGCAGAGCTTCTCAATACAACCATGCAAGGTAAGCCTCTACCACTGTTCATCCTTTTTGTATTGCAGGGCAATTGGTATGAGTTCTTACAAGCTGTCCTGTATAAATATAGCGAAGATTCACCGCAGTGGCTGCAAGCTAGCAAGTTGACACACGCTATTATCCAGTCCGTGCAGGCACCGCATAGCACAGGACAAAACGACGAGTTGATGCATAGCTTGCACGCCGACATCGAGAGGTTTTGTAATGACCTTAGCTTCGACACCAGTGGTGTCGAAGATTGCCTCGCCGATTTACGCTCAGAGCACGACGCAATCCGGTTCGGGGAACCGTCTGAACCCTGTGATTTTGACCCGATTAACGTCGATCAATCCAAGTTAACGGTGAGCCAAAGCCTAGATACTGCTGCCTTGGCCGACATCGAGCAATTGTCGTCTGGCCAATGGTATTTGTATGACGACAAGCGTGATCCCGATGAGAAAGTTGCGCGCATTAAGCTGATCCTCAACTGGCAGGACACCATGCGTTTGATCTTCACTAATCATAATCGTCGTAAAGTGATGCATATGAATTACGCGGAGTTTGCGCTGAATCTGTCAGAGGGCACCCTTAAACCTTTAAACCCGCATTCCAGCACTTGGGACGTTATCAAGCAACATCTTCTGACAGTTGTACAAGGGGTTCAGGTCCAGAAGCGACAAGAAAAGTCCGTCACCGCTGAGGTCGACAAGAAACTTGTCACCAAGAAATATATCGACAAACGTAAGCGGGAAATTATTGCCACGTTTAAACAACATCGCAGAACTGCAAGGCTCAAACAAAAGCGCGCCCTGTTATTACGCGAGAAAGCTCAGCAGAAAGTTAATATTGCGACGACCGCCATCGAGTCGCTTCGGATTGATGCCTGGCTAAAACTGCCAGTAATGGAAGGTACACTGACCCCCTGCAAACTGGTTGCAGTTATACCCGCCACAGAGACCTATATGTTTACCAACCGCAAAGGCTTAAAAGTCGGTCAATTCACTAAGGGCCAACTTGTACATATGCTCATTGCGGAAAACAGTGAAATACTCGATACCGGCGCCGAATTCGAAAACGTCCTATCTTTCATTGTTTCCAGTCTGCGAGATGACAAGAACAAGAGTTTTGATGAACTCACCCGAGCGCGTGCGTAACAAAGAACGACAGGCGCGCGTAAACCCCGCGGCCTGAAACTAGTCCACCGGATTACCCACGTTAAACACGCCAGGATCATATGACTTATCGGGCTCGCGTTCGATGTCAGGCGGAAAAGCAGCGCGTTTCGCCATAAAATACGCATCTCGTACATCACCACCCTCACGCGCACGATTATAGGTAATATACAAAGCGCGGCGAGACGCATCGGTCATATTACCAGCAGATCGATGCGGTAAAAATGAGTCGAAAAGAAGCAGATCACCCGCTTGCGTCTCGACGGCTTGCCAGTCAAGTTCGTCATTAAGCTGATCGCTTAGCGTCAGGTTACCCTGCATGGGCAGCAAACCCCTTTGATGTTGCCCTGCCGCAACTTCCAGGCAACCGTTCGCTTTCGTTGTGGCGTCAATACTGAGCATCATGGTGATGTGGTACTGCTGATCAAACGAAGTAAACGCCGGTGCGTCCTGGTGCGCGGCAAAACCATTACCCCCCGCCAGCTTGACGTTGAGTTTCTCCTTGAACAACACCGCTGGCTCCTGCATTAATTCAGACATCAGCGCTAAGGTGCTCGTTCCTCGGGCAATCTGCGAGAGTGCTGGATGATAGGGCAGAAAGTTCTCAATACGACACAACTGCCGTCCATTGTTCGTGCGTTCATAATAACGCATCCACTTGCCCACGGTTTCTGGCCAATCTTGCATGCCATCTACATCACTAACGATAGACATGACTTCAGCGTCGTTAAACCAGTCTTTGATGAGAACAAAGCCATTCTCGGCAAACGCGGCCAGTTGAGCGCGACTAAGTCGGGAATGCGTATTGCGTCGAAGCATGGCCTCAAAACTGGACAGCGGCGGCACGACAAGGTCGGCTTGTTTGGCGGCCTCGTCCCAGGCGCGCAGTTGCAAAATCTGCGAGAACTGCGGATGTGCCTCGAACCTCAGCGCTTCGCCGGCGGTCATAGGACCACCCTGCAGTGCAAGCGTGCTGACACTGGCCTTCGACAACTTCGAAGCGTAAGTCTGCCGCGTGGCCACCAAATAGCGCTTAGCATTGACGTGGTTTTGTACTAGGGTCGCCACCTGTTCATCCACACCACAAGCGATTAGGTACGCCGCACCCAGATGTTCGTGTTGCGCGGCGCCCAGATCAACACCCTTGTCCAGCAATCGCGGCGCGTGGGGATCACAAACATGCCCAATGTCGTGGCATAAGGCCGCCAGTTGTTGTACTTCACTGGCACCCTGCAGACGCGCAAAATGCGCACACTGCAGGACATGGGCTAGCTGACTTACTGGCTCACCGATATAGCCCACATTCTTTTGTGCGGCTAGCAAGCTCAGCAATTGCTGGTCGGCATTAACCAACATTGCTTTCACCGTCTTTGTTTTCACCGTCTTT
>JBLHVI010000143.1:0-4888 GCA_047630175.1 Candidatus Azotimanducaceae bacterium | reverse complement strand
TCTTTGCACAGATCCAGTAACGTGTGCGCTACCCGACCTGTAACGTCCAGAAATGCCAGATCTCCTACCTTTTGGGTTGTCTTGCCCAAGCGGTCTGCTAGCTGGCTCGCCAGTTGGTAGAGCATGCCCGTATCTTTCTTGCTGAGTTCGGAAAACTTCGTGTAACTGAGTTCAGCGACCTCACATTCGTTTTTTGCTTTGACCCAGGCCGTGCGTGTCCCCTTTTCACCGAACATGGCCATCTCACCAACGAAATCACCCTCATTGAGATAGGCGACAATGATTTCCCTGCCGGTGTCGTCTTCTACAAACACGGTGACGGAACCCTGAGTGATATAGAAAATCGAATCACTTTGTTCGCCGGCATAAATAATGGTGCTGCCACGAGGATATTTGCGTTTGTGGGCAATGCTGAGAAAGTCATCCATATTGCCGAAATCGGGCGTTCTGAGCGTGAGGCTAACCATATCAATCCGTCGTTGCTTAACAGTACACAGTTAATTTGGCATTAGATTACGGTGGTGAGTCAACCAAAACAACCAAGAGGTAGGTTTTGTCGACCGGGCGGTGGTCGCAAAGTAAAGCTTAGTGTGACCGATAGTCGCTGTAGGCGCCTAAATTAGGTTCTCCTGTGGTGTGGCGGCTGGTTTCTCGCTACCATGCGGAAGATTCCAGTCAGTCAGTGAGTTAACGAAGATGAAAGCCAGTATTCGATGGGTTCAAGACGTAATGTTTATTGCTGAGTCGGAGAGTGGCCATGCCGTTGTTGTTGACGGTCCTGCTGCGTCAGGTGGGCGAAATATCGGTGTCAGGCCAATGGAGATGATGTTGATGGGTATGGGCGGATGCACAAGTTTTGACGTCATGAGTATGCTCAGCAAGGCGCGTCAGCAAGTGACTGACTGCGTCGCTGAGTTATCGGCAGAGCGAGCGGAGGATGTGCCGAGTGTTTTTACGCGAATTCATATCCATTTTGTTGTCACAGGCCGACAACTGAAAGAATCGCAAGTAAAGCGAGCCATTGCGTTGTCAGCCGACAAATATTGTTCCGCATCAATTATGATGAGCCGAGCTGGCGTTGAGATTACGCATGATTACGAAATTGTTGAAGTGTCCTGACCAGCATGGGTCGTTATCTTGGCGCTAGATTAAATCCAGTGTGTTGAACGAGTCATCAGTCCAGAGATTTTCTGCATTACGGCTTTGACGGGTGCAGGGAATTTTGCGCCGCCAAGTTCTAAGGCGTTATCTTGATGTCTGCGTTCGTCTTCGCGCATCTGAGTAAGAATTAGTCTGGACTTGCTATCCTCGCTCGGCAGAGCCGCAAGATGTTTGTCGAGATGCTTGCAAACCTCTTCTTCGGTGGCAGCAACAAAACCAAGGTTAATTTTGTCGCCTAACAGGCCGGTGATAGCGCCCATACTGAATGATGCTGCATACCAAAAGGGATTCAAAAAGCTAACATGAGCGTCGAGTTCTCGCAAACGCGTTTGGCACCATGCCAAATGATCGGCTTCTTCTTCCGCTGCTGACTGCAGCGCATTAGCGGCTGACGTGTTTTTCGCGGTAAGTGCCTGGCCGCGATACAACGCTTGGGCACAAACCTCGCCACAATGATTGACGCGCATCAGACGTGCTGATTTTAAGCGTTGCTCGGCTGACAGAGCAGGCTCTGCCGCATCTGTTGCTGGGGAAGAGCGCTGTGAATGCCCGACAGCGCCGCTGATAGTTCTCAACGCCGAATCTAGGCCCGCAATAAAATGGTCAGCAGTTGTTAGGCTATTTCTTGGTTGTTTAGTGACTGTCTTTGTTATCATTGGCCATTGTCTCGCGGTATCGATTCATGCAAGTTGTTACGGGCTAGGATGGTTTCGGGATCAATCAACGCTTAAGGACTGTGCCACATCCAGATCCATCTACGAAAGCCTCTTTAAAGATGCGCTGTTATTACAAGACTAGCCAAAGTGGGTGAGTTGTCTTCCGCCCAGTAGATGTAAATGGATGTGAAACACGGTCTGTCCGCCATCTTGATTGCAGTTCATAACGAGGCGATATCCCGGAGCGCTCAGTTTTTCTGTTGCCGCTAATTGATTAGCGCGATACACCATATGACCGAGTAAAGCCCTATCATCAGTTGTAACGTCGTTAAGCGTGGTGATGTGGCGTTTAGGAATAATTAATTGGTGCACTGGCGCTTGCGGGCTGATGTCCCGGAAGGCAATGACCTGCTCATCTTCAAAGACGATATCTGCGGGAATTTGTTTATTAGCGATCTTACAAAACAAACAATCTTGTGTCATTTGGAACCTGCTTCTTGATTGGCGAGAACAAAAGCCGTGAAGCCATTCTCGTTAAGGATAAAGGCCGCTATCGTCGAGCGTTTGCCATTGTCGCAACTGGTGACATAAATAGCGTCCTGCTTCAATTTCACGAGGTTTTTACGAAGCATCAGCAATGGGACATTGAGACTGTTGCTAAGTTTGCCTGACTCTAGTTCTTTAGGGTTGCGAACATCTATCAAGTAAGTTTTTGGGGCGCCCAGCGCCATCATTTCTCGTGCTTCTTGCAGTGACACCGTTTCAATCACTGGCGCCATCAACAGGCTTTCAAAGTCTGGTTTCGACAAACGCATCAGCGTGCCCGCGGTCAACATGGTTACTGTCGCATTTCTGGGGATGCTGCTGACTAAAGCGTCTTGGCCAAAGTTACCTCCAACCTGCAGTTCGGCGAGACGAATGGTGTTGGCTCCACTGGCGCGCTCAACCTTGGCGGTACCAGATTGCACGACATAAAAGTAGTCGCCGGTTTCACCTTGACGTATGACCGGTTCACCGGCTGCGTATTTAACCTCTTCAAACTTACCAAACAGGCTCTGGATATTGGCGGGTGGTATGAACTCAAACAAAGGTGAGTTCAGTAGCATCGACATCCAGTCGAGACCATCGTAAACGGGTTCTTTGGGGCTAATAGAAGCTTCTACCGGCAACCCGAGTCCCTCTGTGTCAGCTTTCATTACCAACAACGTGCTTGCTGATGTTGTAATGACCGTCAGCAGGTGGGGGCTGCAGCTATCAATTGGAAATCGTGATGCGTCGTCGGTCGCATTCCTGCGACGTGCCTCAAATGATTCGTCGAGTAGATCTACGCCACCCGCTAGCAACCAAAAGATATCCTCCGCTGTGTCGCCCCGCTTGAACAGAATCTTCCCTGGTGGGGCTTTGATAATTACTGCCTTGGAAAGCAAGTCAGCGCGAGCCTGCACTTCCATTTCATCGAAGGGCGACATGCGTTTGATGATGTCAAGTTCTTGTTTTTCCATTAGAATCCAGTAAGTCTGCCTGCAATGACGCCCTATTTCGCTTGGCACAACCAAAAAGAGACTGATAGTCGGTCGCCAGTGACAGACTTTGACAAAGGCGACTAGTATAGGCAAACGCTTGGCTGATGAACAGATGAGAGGCTGTAGAGTGATAAGTGCCTGTTCAACAAGGTGACGGTGTCGATTTATAAAAATAAGTAGAGCTATTGGCTTTCATTAAAACAGTGGCGTGGCGTGTTTTGAGTTAACCGCTCAAAAGCAAAGTATTCAGCATACGTCTGCTGTCTTGTGTTGTTGCTTACATGGGTGCCGCGTTGCGCCCAGTTCGACGTTCGGGTCCGGGAACCTGCGTATTGTCTTCCACGGCATTAGGTGCATCGGTGTCGCTGGCATTGTGAACTATAAATTCTGGGGCTGAAACCAGTACTACGGTAATGTTGTCGATGCCGCCTGCAGCTAAGGCCATTTCGATCAGTGTATCGACTTTCTCTTGATCGCTGTTGGCAATCCTGAGGACAGATTCGATAGCTGTCCGATCAACAAGGTCAGACAAACCGTCACTGCACAGCAGTATTTTTTGGTTCGGCTGCCATTTTTCACTGATGCTGTCGGCGCGAACGGTTTCCAGTTCTTGGACCCCTAGAGCCCGAGTTACTGCGTTTTTTCGGGGATCAAATTGGGCTTCTTCCTGAGTGAGCTCACCACGGTCTATTAAAGACTGCACCAGAGAATGATCGACACTGATTTGACTTAAGTGGCCATCATATAAGTAGGCACGTGAATCGCCGACCCAAAAAACATTGTATCGACTGCCCTGACAGAGCAATAACACCATAGTCGTACCCATATTGGTGCCCATGGCGACGTTTTCGGTGTAGTCTTTGATGCGTCGATGAGCCAACTCGATAGCCTGGTTTACCCCATGACCGGCGCGAATTTCTGTGGTTACCGTGTAAGTGCTGATTGCGCTGGCGACTTCGCCAAAACCAAGGCCGCCCATTCCATCTGCTACGACCCACAATGATTTATCGACGTCACAGGCGAAGCTGTCCTCGTTGTTATCGCGCACATTACCTACGTGTGTTCCGGCGCCGAATTGGTGCAATGAAAACTCCTTCATTACGTAGGAGCAAAAAACGTCCTACGGCGCGAGAGAGTCTGTATTAATTCGTACTATTTTTCCACTGTTGATGGCATTTGGCGGCAGGTCTTGCTGGCTGTTATATGTTTGTTGAGACGCGCTCGGAAAGGGCTGGTTTAATTAGATCTGGCGGATCTGCGCTGAAAACATGAAGCTCTGGAAAAATTCGGTCAGTCCCTATACTCTATTAGCCGAAGAGTCGGTAATTGCACGCACGCGGAATTGACGAGTAATGGCTAGAGAGAACGTTCAAGTAGCGGTAATGTTTGCGGATGTCACCGGTAGTACCAAGTTGTATGAGGCCATGGGTGACGAAACTGCTAATAGAATCATAGGCAAGGTGCTGGACGTGATGGCGAAGATCACGGAGATGTATCAAGGCTTTGTCATTAAGACCATCGGTGACGAAATAATGTGCCGATTTGGTT
>JBLHVI010000142.1:0-5182 GCA_047630175.1 Candidatus Azotimanducaceae bacterium | reverse complement strand
CGCGTGAATGTCGGTTTGGAGTAACGACGTGGCTTCGCACCAGCATCACTTAACATCTCAGCCAAGCGATCAATAAAAACATTACCCCTAGGCTTTGAGATATCTAACAAAGCAACGTTCAGCCCCGCGAGGCTATCCCGCTTGGGAAGCGGCGCGCGGTCTTGCGGCGCCAATTCCGCGGTTGGGTCTAGAAAACTTGTCATGGCCTTTCCTCCATCGGTTTCATTTAAACAGATCGTTTATAACGTTTCGGTAAGCTGCTTTTCTCGGCAGCACGATTTTTAACAACGGCTTCAAATACTGATACTGCAATAACTTTTATGACCAATTCGATGCGTCGCGCGCTAGACCTCAATCTTCCGCGTCACGGGCACACTACCGATCTTACCACTCGCACCCCAACCGGCAATAATGGCTGAGAACAGCCCAGCACTGCCGCCGGCGCGGACGATGTTAAGACCACCCTCACGAAATTTTGGCAGCACAGCATCACGAAATTTCACAGGCAAACCTTCAGCGTTCCCGCCTGCACCGATAACCAGATCAGCGCCTGGTCGCAGCAACAGTTCGTGCAGCTCTTGCTTGAGCCGCGCTTTGCTCCAGTTAGCCTCTCGAAATACTCGCTCATGCTCCGGTGAGACCACTAAAAAAGCGTCAGCCGCCATAGAAATCTTTGGATGCGACACGACCTTAAGTCCCTCTGCAAACGAGCGGCTCAAGGACTCAGGCGTCCGAGACTTTTGATCAACAATGCCTTGCGTTCCGTCAGCAGCAAATAGGGTTACCGTCGAGTCTTCACGCTGAAAACCATGCTCCTGCGCGTAGCTCTCCCAGCAAGACCCAGTTTCATCCTCGGCAAAGCAGAAAGTGTACTTACCTGGATTACCCAGCGTAGCACGATCAACGCCGCCGGGCTTACCGCCGCCGACATTCCGAATAATTAACTGCAGGGCTCGTCCAATGGTCGCATTAGCCCGATTGCCCTGCCCTAGGGCGTTGCCTCGCGAGTTCATACCGATGGCCCTCGACAGGGGTCCATTAACCACCACCATGGGGCCTGAAAAATATGTCGTTGCCAACAGACCGTGCATACAAAACTCGTCTTGCAGTGCCGCCTCGACTGCCGTAATCACCACCGGCAGATACTCTGGCTTACAGCCGGCCATGACGGCATTAATAGCGATTTTCTCAATGCTGCACGGTGCATAATCCGGAGGCACATCACCGACAATCTCATCGGGCTGGCGGCGGGTGCCCTGCAGCATGCGCACGACCCTGATGGCGGTAGGTGGAACCAACGGCAGACCGTCGCTCCAGCCTCTGTCATAGCAAGCCTCAATCTCGTCCTCGCCGTCAGCGACTTCTACTCGACGTGCTTTCAAGCCTTTCATACCATATTTAGCAGCTAGCTTCTCCGGCATACCAGGGTCCAGTGTCTTGGAACCACAACCGGGCCGAAACCCCGGCAAGCCAAGCTCAAACGTCATTCCGGTCAGCGCTTCCCACTCGGTGCGCTGCCAGCCTTCTAACCGCGTCTGTTGGCCTTCTTTATCGTAGCTGATCAGCGTTGGTACGATATCAATTTTGAGTTCGAAGGAATTTTTGAGACTGGAATCATCCTCGACATTCTGACCAACAGGAAAGTCAGGATTGTCTTGGCTCAGTATCCGCAAGGAAGAGCCAGCAGACAATGCGGCAATCACTGGTTGAATCATCCGGCAGGTTTCACAATCTTCCTTGACCACGAGCACGTAGTGGCGCATTCATCAATCTCCGTTAGTCGTTATAGATCAATCGCTAGCTGAATTAGTTGCTAAGCAGATTAATTATTCATTAGATTACTCAATCGCCCATCTTGCCGCCAGAGGGCTAGAATTACTAAGGGCGAGCCTGCTAGGCGTCAAAATTCACGATATTCACCATAGAAGTCATTGATGTCACGCGTTCTTCGTCGACTAATCGTTGCATGCCGGTGCTGATTTCCATGAACTCGTGCGCGTTAAAAGTTTCACTACCTTCAAGACCAAGCCAAGCATTCTTACCATTGGCTTTCGCAACATACGCGGCCTGATCAGCGATGGCAAGAACCTGCTCCCAATTGAATCGATTAGGATGCCAGCTGTTGAAAGGATACGGCGCAAAGCCAATAGAACCCGTCATGTAAGCCTTAGCTCCGTGACCAACTGAAAACGTGTGCCCTACTAAATCCTTGCGAATTCTTTCAGCAAGTTGATTAGGCCCATCGAGCCCATGGCCGCAGCCAACAATCAGAAATTCATCACCATCCCAGCGAATCAAGGTATCGGAGTCACGTGTGTGTTTAAGCAGTATATCGCAGACCTGGATCAAGGCTTGATCACCCGCCGGATGCCCGAAGCTATCATTAATATTCTTAAAGCCGTCCAGGCCAATCATCATAAAAAACAGCGTTGAACCGCGATTGAAAGCCTGTTGCGCCTTTACGCCTTCTTCTAATGGGGTCATATGGCGCTGCATCAGAGCGACTTGATTTTCTAGATAATCATACAAATAACGACGGTTATGCAAGCCCGTGAGCGCGTCAGTCATGCTGGCCTTACGCAATTGATCATTGACCATTTCAAGCTGGTCGTTCTGCTCTGCGAGCTCACCGGTTCGTTGCCGAATTAGGCCTTCCAAAATGAGATGCTGTTGCCTAGCTAACAATAGCTTGCGTCGCTGTAGCACGACGTAGGTCACCAAGGTGATAACTATTAAACAGACATACGTCAGATAGGCCCACCATGTTAGCCATGGCGGCGGCACAACTAGCAGTTCAATAGCCGCCCCCTGCATATTCCAGACCTGGTCATTATTCGACGCCCTGACACGAAAGGTATATCGACCTGCAGGCAGGCTCGTATAGGTGGCGCGTCGAAACCCTTCGGCTTTCAGCCAGCTGTCGTCAAAATCCACTAGGCGATATTCATAAAGATTTTTATCGGGAGAGGCATAGTCCAGAGCAGCAAATTCAAAGTTTATCTGCCGTTCATTATAATCAAGGACAATGTTTGAAGGCGTTGACTGACTGCTATGAGCAAAGACCTTCCTGTTGAGACTACTGACGCCATTTATGATTACAGCAGGAGGATTCCTGTTGGCGTAAATATCCGCGGCATCGAACCCAACCAAACCGTTAGCACTACCAAAAAATAACTGCCCCGCCTGATTCTTTAGCCTAGCACCGAAGTTAAATTCATCGCCCCGGGTACCATTACGCCGATCGTAATGTCTAATTTCTTTGGTCATGGGATTCAGACGTGCCAACCCACGATTGCTGCTCATCCAGATATAACCTGCCTCGTCTTCAAGAATACCGTAGATGGTATTACTCTGCAGGCCTGCTATTCGGTCATAGTGTTCGAACCGCACAATGCCCGCAGCACGGGCTATCGCCGGCCACACGTTGAGACCCCCGTTGAGCGTACCAAACCACATGCTACCGTCTTTGCTCTCGAAAATTTCCCAGACAGTGTCATTGCTCAGACTGTCATCGATGCCATCTGAATGCGTATAGCGCGTAAAATTATCAGCTGCTGCGTTATAACGATTCAAACCTCCGCTCTCCGTACCGATCCACAAGGTGCCCTGCGAATCCCGAAATATAGCCAGCACGCGATCAGAACCTAAAGATTGATCGTCTTTGTCGTTGAACCGAAAATGACGGATGATGTTGGTGCGCCGGTCAAGCCGATTAAGGCCACCCCCATAGGTGCCGATCCACAACGTCCCAGATTCGCCTAACAGCGAAGTGATCCCGTTGGCACTTAAGCTGTTAGGGTTTGTGACATCATGACTGAGGCAACTGACGGCCTTTGTCGCTACCGTCAGGTGACACAATCCCGCTGTACGCGTACCAATCCATAGATTGTTGTCATCCTGCGCCCACAACGTCATAACGCGCTGATCTGGCAGAGTCACCGCATAGGCAATTGATTTAAACGCGCCATTTTCCAACGGCTCGAGTCGGCTAATACCGGCCCCATAGGTCCCCACCCACAGCGTCTCATTTGGTGACTGAGTAATACCAAAGACCAAATCACTACCTAATTGCCCATCGGCTTGAGTGTAATAGGAAAACGCACTGCTGAGGTAGTTCCAGCGACTCAAACCTTCGTAAGTACCAACCCACATGACGTTAGAGCTATCCTGATAGAGTGCATTTACACGGCTACCGATCAGGCTACTACTATCCTCAGCGACATGGTAATAGGTAACGAAATCTTCTGTTTCCGGCTGCCACTCGCTCAAACCATTCTCAGTCCCTAACCAGAGAGTTGAGGCGTGATCTACCATGATGTCACGCACAAGATTACTTTGCAGCGTACGCGGGTCGGCAGTGTTTTTGATGTACCGAATACTGCGCCCTGTGTTTTGGTCAAAGCGATTGACGCCGCCGTTTTGCGTGCCTACCCACAGCTCACCATTAAACTCTTGAACGACTCTTATATGGCTGTCACTTAAAGAATTCTCATTAGTAGGATCAGAGACAAAGGTTTGAAACTGATCGGTCCGCGGATCAAAGCGGGCCAAACCCGCTGCCGTGCCGATCCACAAAATACCCGTAGTGTCTTCATAAATTTCGGTAACAGCATCACTGGGCAGACTCCCGGGCAAACCGGTAGCACGATAGTGCATGAATCCCGCATTATCCGGCAGTTTGCGGCTTAGTCCGCCTTCATGTGTGCCGAGCCACAAACTCCCTTGGCTATCGACAAGTAACACCCTCACATCGTTACTCGATAGGGACTGAGGGTCATCCGCACGGTGCTTCCAGTTAGTAAAACTGCCGGTCTTTTGGTCAAAGTAATTCAACCCGCCGTTGTTCGTACCGACCCAAATATTATTGTCAGCGTCCAGCGCTAAAGACCAAACCCAATCATCGGCTAGCGAGTTTGCGTTACGATAATCGTGTTCAAAGGTTGTAATTGAATAGCCATCGAAACGATTCAAGCCTTCCTGTGTGGCAAACCACATAAACCCTTGCGCGTCTTGCAGCAAGTCGGTGATGCTCATGTGAGACAAGCCGTCTGTGGTTGTTAGATGCTCAAATCGAATATTTTTCGAGGCATTTACCGCAGGAACAAGCGAGGCACTTAGCAGCATTAGCAATATTGAAAAGAACTTTGTTTTCACAGGCTCTCCTAACTTTGCGCTTGCACCT
>JBLHVI010000141.1:0-5237 GCA_047630175.1 Candidatus Azotimanducaceae bacterium | reverse complement strand
CGGAATTTTGGTTCAAGGGTCTGTGCCGCCTCGGAGTAAACCGGCGCAAACATTTTGCATGGACCGCACCATTGAGCCCAGAAATCAACGATGACGGGTATGTCATTATAAGCAACCATTTTCTGAAACTGCGTCATATTGACACTGACGGGCGAGGCTTGAAATAGGGCTTGGCGACATTTACCACAGGTCGGTGCATCTGTCAGGCGGGCATCCGGTACACGGTTGGTGACAAAACACTGAGGGCAAACAATGGCGATAGGCACGAAGATTGTCCTTCATCAAAAATCTTTGCGAAACGTTACCATAGGTCGATGGCTCAGGGACCATAAATGCAATAAATGTGCTCAGCTGCGGCCCGTTGAGACGTCTGCTGACGCGGTTAGCCGCGTATGATGCGTACCTTGAACGTGCGTCCCTTGAGCTTGCCGTCTTTAAGTTTCTGCAAGGCTGCGCGCGCGGCGTCACGATGTACGGCGACGTAAGCGCTCTGATCAAACAGGTGAATCTTGCCGACTGCGCTGCCGGCTATGCCAGGACTACCTTCAGTGCCCGTCAGGGCGCCAAGAATGTCACCGGGACGTAACTTTTGTTTACGTCCTCCGTCAATCTGCAGGCACACCATGTTTGGACGCATGGCCGCATTCTCTAATAGTGCTTGGCCCGGCAATATCTGCTCGGCGGCTGGCCAATCTACACCACTGACTATTTGTGCCAGTTTGTGCTCGTCGCGCTCACTGAACAGTGTCACAGCGATGCCTCGACTGCCTGCTCGCCCGGTGCGACCAATGCGATGTACGTGTACTTGCGGGTCCTGGGCAATGCGATAGTTCATCACTGCATCTAAGGCCTCAATATCCAGACCTCGCGCAGCGACGTCTGTTGCTACCAAAATCGATACACTCTTATTGGCAAACCTGACGAGTATCTGGTCACGCTGCCGCTGCTCAAGGTCGCCATGCAGGGCAACGGCTGAAAAACCATGGGCCGCCAGTTCATCGGCGACGTGTTGGGTCTCTATCTTAGTGTTGCAAAACACGAGCGTCGACTCAGGGAAATACTGCAGTAGTGCCAGCCTCAAAGCCTCGCTACGGCGGTTGTCTTCTACCCGGTAAAAATATTGGGCGATAGTATCCTGACTATGCGTGCTGGCGACTTCGACAGTCGTTGGGCGAATCATCATGCGGCGGGCAATTGCCTGAATTTCAGGGGTGAATGTTGCGCTGAACAGTAAGGTCTGCCGTTTTCCAGGTACCTGTTTTACGATGGTGTCTAACACGTCCTCAAAACCCATATCGAGCATGCGATCAGCTTCATCAAGCACCAAGGTTTGAACCGCAGATAAATCAAGCTTGCCCTTGCGCAAATGATCTTCGATACGTCCTGGCGTACCTACAACAATGTGCACGCCGTGTTCCAGTGAGCCAGCCTGCGGGCCAAAGGGCGTACCGCCACACAAGGTTAAAACCTTGATGTTGTTAATACCGCGTGCAAGGCGCCTAATTTCCTTGGTCACTTGATCAGCTAACTCGCGCGTTGGGCACAGCACCAGGCTCTGGACTCGAAACTTACTTGCATCCAATCGGGCGAGTAACCCCAGCCCAAAAGCGGCAGTCTTGCCTGAGCCGGTCATGGCTTGGCCGATAACATCGCGACCATCGAGTATCAAAGGCAGGCTCTGGGACTGAATAGGGGTCATGCTGGTGTAACCCAGTGAATCGAGATTAGCGAGCAGATCTGCAGGCAGATTGACCGTTGAAAAAGCCGACTGGCTCACGCGGTTATTCCTTTATTGAGAGAGACTGAAGAAGCAAAAGTTGAGTCGAGTGTTTACGAGGCGCTCTTTTTACCCTGTTGTGGCAGGCGATTCAAATTTTCCGGTCTAATCATGCAACGTTTTGTTTGACGATCGCTTGGGCGCAGCTGTTCTTCGCAACCGCGACACTAAATAGCCCAGAAGATAAACGTAGCGCGGCGCTATTTGTTAGTGTGCAGTATTAACGGCGGGTGGCGTTGGGGCGGCAAATAGTAGTGGTCGTCGTATTGATACGCTGGATCCACCCTGCCCTCGTTGTACCAGCGGACAATCTGACCTGTACCACCGACGCCATTCTCAGGCTTGCCGTCGTAAATAGCGATCAAGTAATCAACCCGCTGCAGGATATAAGCCCCTGCTAGCGCATATTGTTGGTTTCTTGCGGCGTTATTGGTCGTGCCCTGCCCAGACGCTAGCTCACGGATATTGCCGAACTTCATGGGCAGCTCATAGTAGCACTCGGCCTGACCTATTAACCCCTTGAACTCTTCGACGGAACGTCGGTTTGAGAAGTCAGTGACATACAAATCATAGGGTAGTGGCAGTGGTACTTGTAATTTGGCCTGCAACACTTCCATCGCTAACCGGGCCACCAGTCGGTCGGCGCCCTCTGCCAGCGGCGATAAAATTGTAAACTGGCAATCAGGGTTTGCTTTGCGGATTTTTAGCAGCGCATCGGTAACTCGTTGCTTCAGGCTCGCGTCGTCCTTCGCATTACCGCTTGCGTCTGTATCAAAGCGATGCCCGGTCACGCCGATTAGACATTTGCGTTGTGTATGAACAGACGAGCGGCTCGCGAAATACTCCGGCTGTAGTGCTGCTTCATGCACTTCGCGTTGTTGCTGATCTTTGGTGAGCTGATCCCAAGGTAACAAAAACGGATTGATCTTGGCTTCTTCGATACGTGTCTGGCCATACTCCCAGCCAGCGTAAAATTTTGTATTAACGTAGCGATTATGCTCAATCTTGGCTTGTAATGTAGCCTCTGCGACGTTGAGATCTGGGACGTTAGCAGCGTCAGTGGTTGTAGCACAACGAATAGCGCGCAAGCGGATGGGCCAATGATCCGCTTTTAACATATTCTGCTTGCGTTCCCACTGAGGTAAATCGCCCCAAGCCTGCATGGCCCTATGGCCGTTGTCAGAAGTCGGCCCGCCAGCTGCCTTGAGGGCTGTAAGCGATGCTTCGTGTTGATCGTCAAGGTACATCTGATGTATGGCTCGCGCGAGTCGATCTAGTTGGCTCGTTAGTACATTCTCAACGTGCAACACTTGATCCAGCATACCAAAAGGATACAAGCCGTCAGGTATTTCTTGCTCGCCGGGGCCGGACTCTAACAACTGCGCTAGCCCGCTAGAACGTTGCATGCGAAGTAGTATGGGGGCATTACTGGCGCGTTTTTCAAGTAAAGCGCTGCGTAGCATTAGGGCAATACTGAGGCTTTCTTCGTCGGATTCGGTACAAATTATATGTTGCGTGATTGACGGTAAGATCTCAGCAACATCACCGGCAAAAACATGCGGACCAATGGCCGTTTGCTGGATGAAGGTGTAATCACAAATTTTGGCGAGATAAGGATACTCAGCATCGAATTTAAATTTCTTCGCGTCAACATGACTATCGAAGATTGTGAACTGTAAACGTCCGCCGTTGGCGTATTGACACATCAGGGCTGCTTCAATAACGAGTTTCTCCGCTAGTCGCCCAAACCCGTATATGGCCAGATGCACGTGATCTTGATTGGCGACATCGGCGAACACCTCTGGTGGATAATCGCGTAACAACAACCGTGCACTAAGATCGTAGACACTAAAAAATGCAATTTCTGTGATGGAGTAGTCGGCGAAAAATTTCGGGTAGCTCTCGAGTTGGTGGGCAAGACCAATTTCATTGAGATGGATATGAATTTTTAGATGCGTCTCCCTGTTGCCTTTTGTTTGTACTTGCGTGCGAGCCTTGATCGCTAATTCGACGTTGGTGCCATCGTTTCCGGTGAACGCAATCAACTCTGCTGCTTCGGTTAAGTTTACCCGTGCAAACATTTGTTCTTCGAATACGTCACCAATTATTACTCTAATACCTTGTGCACGCGCACGGTGGATCAGCAGGTTTTCAGGATTGATCTCTATCACGATGATCTGTCTATCTTGATTACAGGTTCGTAGGAACTGCCAACTCTTGTCGCCAAGCCCAACAACCACTGTGTGTTGGCGGTAGTAACGCACAAACCAATTGCTGATAGAGACTTGTGTGTTGGAGGCAAATACTAAAATAATCGACGTGATTGCTGCCAGCGGCGCTACAAAACGGACCAGTTCGATTTGCCAAGGCAACGGTGCCAGATCGAGGGTCCATTCACCATTAAAGAAAAACAGCATTAATACTTGATAGAACGATGTGGCGAGGTGCTGTGTTAAATTGTCTGCCGCGATGGAGTGCTGACCCCACATACCTAGGGCAATGAGTAGTGCAACGATAACAGAGGCAATTAGACGCTGCTTCATTAGATCTTCCTAACGGTTAAGGATCACGTTTGTCATGATCAATCTTTTACGATTTAAAGATAACTGTTTGACCGCAGTCTATCGATTTGCCGAGGCGCGTCAATAACGCACGGTTTGAACCCTTTACGCGTGAGTATCCGGGATGACTTTTCCCGGATTCATTATATTGAGGGGATCCAGTGCTTTCTTTATCAGTGCCATCACGCCCAGCGCCGCCCCATGCTCAAGCTGCATGTAAGGCAGCTTGCCATAGCCTATGCCGTGTTCACCCGTGCTGGTGCCCGCCATCCTAAGGGCGCGTTTGATTAAACGATCGTTCACCTGTTGGGCGACCGCCAACTCGTCGGGTGAGTTTTCGTC
Organism: Candidatus Azotimanducaceae bacterium; assembly: GCA_047630175.1. Taxonomy (GTDB): domain Bacteria; phylum Pseudomonadota; class Gammaproteobacteria; order Pseudomonadales; family Azotimanducaceae; genus UBA4582. The sequence continues at coordinate 557 of JBLHVI010000141.1, read as the reverse complement.
TACGAGCAACAATACGTGAAAATTGCCATCACCGACATGCCCGACGATGGGTGCCAGAAGGTCAAATTCCTGTAGGTCTGCCTGTGTCTCAACAATACAGTCTGCAAGGCGTGAGATAGGAACGCAGACGTCAGTTGGCCAACCACTCGTGCCAGGGCGCAACGCGCGTGCCGCGTAATAAGCATCGTGTCTAGCCTGCCAGATTTGATTTTGGGTCTCTTGGTCTACCGCCCACTGGAAGTCTGAGCCGCCATTACTTTGTACAAGCTCAGCAACCCGCTGACTTTGTTCAACAACACTGGCGTCGGTGCCGTGAAACTCAAAGAACAAGGTTGGGTGCTCGGCGTAGGCGAGTTTTGAATAGGCATTGATAGCGCGCATCTGCAGGCTATCCAGAAGCTCCACCCGAGCTACTGGGATGCCATACTGTATCACTTCAATCACAGTTTGCACGGCGGCCTTAACGCCGGGAAACGAACATACGCCGACAGCATGCGCTTCTGGCAGACCAAAGCAGCGCAACTGAACCTCAGTAATCACGCCTAACGTGCCCTCGG
>JBLHVI010000140.1:0-5416 GCA_047630175.1 Candidatus Azotimanducaceae bacterium | reverse complement strand
GTCGCGCCCGCATCCTCTTGTCCAGGTATCATAATAGCCGTGTTGCCGAGCTTAACAAGTTCGCGCGCAAAACCTTGTGTTTGAAGCTTGGTTTCGACGTTGTCGATGGAGTAGATAAGCGCGAACAAGGGTACAGCTTGATCACTTCTAAGGTGTGAAATCGGTGAAGCAGCCCGCCAAATTTCCTTTGTGTCGCCGAACATCAATTCATGTTGACGACGCTGCAGAAAACTCCCAAGTTCAGTCATGACTCGGGGTATATCAAAGCTGAAAGTGTCAATAGTCACAACCGCTTTGATGTCCGTAAGTAGCAGGTCAACAGTTGTTAAATACGCGGGGTCAGTAGCCACTAAGGAAGCAAGGTGCCCTCCCGCGCCATGGCCCATTAGAATAATACGGCTCGCATCGAGATTGTGTGCGTCACTATGACTGCGAATCCAGCTGATGGCAGAGACAACATCTTCGAGTTGGTCATACAGGGTGTAGTCCCAACGTAAACGGTAATTCATCGAGATAAAAGCAAAACCATTCTGGGTGAAAAACTCAGGCTTTCGATGGATTTCGCTTTTGTCGCCAAACACCCAGCCACCGCCGTGGATGTATAAGATAACGGGTTGCTTGGTTGTGCTCTGTTGCCAATACAGGTCAAGCGACTGTAATTGAGCGTCTTGCGGGTCTGCCGCGTAAATCTGGTCGTTTAATGTATTAAAGGCGGCGATTGCCTCGTCTGCTGCAACTGCTAGGGGTGCAGCGGTCGCTAGCATGGTCAACAAGCACCGACGTAAAATTGCACGCACGCTGCCTGCGTTTAACATGCTGCTAGGGCAAAGCCACTTATGGCTCTGGCTAAAGTGCTTTAAAAAATGCAGATGATTAACGTTTTGCAGGACGGTCAATCGGCTTATCCTATGAGAAACATTCATTTAAACGATAAATCTCAGGAAACGCAAGAAGATAGCATCTTCTTGCCGTAGGCGAAGCGTGGCGATAGGGCTGAAAAAAAAGGGACACATATGTGTCCCTTTTTACGCGCAGTTCTTAACTTAATGCACGATTTCTATCAGCTTCTCACTGGCAGATACCTTGCACCATTTAACTACTGGTACTTTTTAAGCTCTTCACGAGCAATCACTCGACGATGCACTTCATCGGGGCCATCAGCTAAGCGCAGTGTCCGTTGACTTGTCCACATACCAGCCAGAGGCGTGTCTTGCGATACACCGAGGGCACCGTACATTTGAATCGCGGCATCAATAACCTTCAATGCCATATTCGGTACGGAAACCTTGATCGCTGAAATATACTTACGTGCTTCCTTATTGCCGATGGTGTCCATCATGTAGGCCGCTTTGAGTACTGCCAGTCGACACATATCAATTTCGATACGTGAATCAGCGATAATATCGTAATTACCGCCCAATTCTGCTAACGGTTTTCCGAATGCGGTTCGAGACAAGGCTCGTGTGCAGAGCAGTTCGAGTGCTCGTTCAGCAACGCCGATTGAACGCATGCAGTGATGGATACGTCCTGGCCCGAGTCGGCCCTGAGAAATTTCGAAACCGCGGCCTTCGCCCAATAGAATATTCTCTTTCGGTACACGAACGTCATCAAAGGTGATATGCATGTGCCCGTGTGGCGCGTCATCCTTGCCGAATACATACATAGGGCGTACGACTGTGACACCTTTAGCATCCATAGGCACTAGTATTTGCGATTGACGCAAATGCTTGGGTGCTTCAGGGTTAGTTACCACCATCGTTATCATAATCTTGCAGCGTGAGTCGCCAGCCCCGGAGATATAGTGCTTGGCACCATTAATAACCCACTGATCGCCATCAAGAACAGCTGATGTCGCAATATTAGTCGCATCAGAAGACGCAACGTCAGGCTCTGTCATTGCGAAAGCCGAACGAATTTTACCTTCTAGCAAAGGCTCAAGCCATTCTTTCTTCTGTGAGTCTGTACCGTAACGCTCGAGAACTTCCATGTTGCCGGTATCGGGTGCGGCACAGTTGAAAACTTCCGAGGCAATGGGATTGCGTGCCATAACTTCTGCTAAGTGGGCATATTCTAGGTTACTAACACCGGCACCGCCTTGGCTTTCAGGCAGAAAGAAATTCCACAAGCCAGCGCTCTTGGCCTCGGCCTTGAGTCCATCCATAATTTCTGTCTGTCGGACACTCAGTGCCCAACGATCACCGTCGGCGCCCGTCTGGCCAAGAAACTCTTCTGTCAAAGGATCAATCTTCGACCGAACGAACGTGTCAATTTTGTCACGAACCGGGATTAAACGTTCCGGCATGTCTAAATCCATCATCAGCGTATTCCTCTTGTTTGTTCTACTTTAAGTCCATGTCTGCAATTCTGGTTGTGCTGTCAGCATTCTTAAAGGCGATTTAACGCACTCGTCACGCTCCCCCATTGATTGGCAATACTACCTTCAAGCTAAGGCCTTTACATACTTAAATGTCACAAACTTATATGGTGGTATGTATTGGGCTGATAGCTGTGCTGCAGCTGTCTATTAGCTTTCCTCAAGCAGTCGATAAACTCTCTCCAGGCTGTCGATTGAAAAAAGACAGTCGAGTTGCTCAACGCTTAATCTTTGACGTCAGGCTCGATGAAGCACCAGCCGACAACAGGATGTTCAACTTTAATTCGAACTTCCAGCTGATTGATATGCTCTACGGCTGCCTCTATGCTAAGGCCTGCGGTCATTTTTATTTTTGCCGCGAGCATCACTTTGGGGCCCATTTGCAGCGTGATTGTGTTCAACAGGGCTTCGATATTAGGGTCGGCTTCTATGGCGCGGGTAATCGAGGCCTGTAAGTCCGGCTCTGCTGACTTGCCGACCAGCAGAGATTGCACCCTGACGGCCACAAATATGGCGACGATGATCAGAATGACACCGATGACGATCGAACCGATGGCGTCATAAATGGGGTTACCCGTGATGTAGGTTAACGTGACAAAGCCTAGTGCGATGACCAAGCCGACAATGGCGGCTATATCCTCGCCAAGGACAACAACGATCTCGGCATTACGGGTGTGCCGTAACCAATATATCAAGGAGCGTTCGCCACGCATCAGGTTGACCTCTCGCAGCGCGCCGAAGAGACTAAACGCTTCAAGGACTATAGCCCCGGCAAGCACCAGCATACCGACCCAGAGATCGTTCAACTCGGCAGTAGCGCTGAGCTTATGCACCCCTTCGTAGACAGAGAACAAGCCGCCCACACTAAACAGCATGAGGGCGACGATAAAACTCCAGAAATAACTAAGCTTACCGTAACCTAGGGGATGGTCTGCATCAGCCGGTCGTTCAGCACCCTTGAGACCGATGTACAAAAGCACCTGATTGCCGGCGTCCGCCAATGAATGAATGGCTTCTGCCATCATGCTGCCTGATGAGGTGTATAGTGCGGCCGCCAGTTTCGCGATGGCGATGCCTGAATTTGCGAGGAATGCATACAATATCGCTTTGACGGGTGAACCCTGGCCGCTCGACATACTCAATGTTACCTGTTTTGGTCAATGTATAGCTCTGGCGTATTCATAACGAATGATCGGGATCTGGTGAGCCTTTGGGGTTGGCCGTTCTGGCTTGCCACCAGCGTCCGACGGAGGTCTGGGGCAAATTTTCACCGGTCAGCAGGTAAGTAAGAGCGGTTTCATTTTGTAGATTCCACTGCATCTGTGACCGCGCGGCGCCGGTACCAATGAACAACAATCGATCCCCAAGTGCTAGCTGTGTATGTCCAGACGGCATGCAGAATGTACCCAGCGAACTGGCATGCAACAAGGCTAACACGGCTAGACTGACATCACGTTCTCGATGATCGTGCGTCAGCTGGTCAATAGTCACGGCAGTTCCCAGACCGACCGCTGTGGCGACAGCGAGCGCATTCGGCGTGTTGATGACAATCTCCCAGACTTCAGGCATGACCCGAGGTGAGATCTTACGTATTTTTTCTGATAGATCGCTTGCCCAAGCATCGTCGTGTGCTTTCGACAAACTCAAAAAATCATCGACCAAGGGGTTAGTTAGCAGTGTTCGCACCTTGTTGGCAAGCACCTCGCTCGACTCCATCATCAGCTGCGAGCCGGCGTGGGCAAACAGCGGTTGGTTGGTATGTAGATTGCGGCGAGCGACGACAAAAAGATCGGGGTTGAGTGCTAGCGCCGTCACGATAATGGACAGGTTATTAGAATCATCATTAGCGCCAGCAACAATACCGACACTGTCGGCTACGCCGGCTTGATTTAAGGTAACGGCCTCGGTGCCATAGCCGATTATGGCAGTAATGGGCAGACCGGCTGACGCTTTGTCGGGTTCAATTACCTGAATTTTTAGCCCTTGGTCAATAAACTCCCTGTGCACTGCTTGCCCGAAGCGGCCGTAGCCGCAAAGGATCCAGCGACCTGTCGGTAAAGTCACAACGTCGGTAAGGGTCTCGCCGGTCTCCGAGCGAAACCATTCATTTAGCATGAACTGATACGGCGAATAGAAAGCCATGGCGAGGTCTTTGGCAAATGTATCGAACGGGTCAATGATGAAGTCCGTGCCGAAAGACGCCATGTTTACTTCAATCGCATGGGACTCGGCTCGACAGATTACTTGGATACCAGGGTTCAGTACTTTGGCCGTAATGGCAATATGCAAGTTCACGGCGTTGTCGTTAGTCAGTGCCACGACACTTTTACACATGGGGTGAGTGATGCCTGCCAGAATAAGATTCGCAGGGTCACTCGCATCAGCGCAAAGCCCGGGGATGAATAGAGGGTGGTCTGCGAGCATTAACGAGTCAATTGCGCCAGGATCAGTGTCGAGAACTGTTGCCGAGGACAGCCGCTTACGCAATGAACCTACCAGCTGGCTACCCGTGTCGCCATAGCCGCAGACGACAAAAAATGGCTCTCGAATTCGTCGCACCTGGCGTCGGAATTGAGACTGCGTTAACGCCTTCTTCAAAGTTTCATTCTGTAGCAGGCGTAATAACGCCCCGATGGTGTAAATCCATGTCGCAACGGTGATGTAAATAAACACCAAAACCCACATACGTTGAGCATCAGTGAAGGCATAAGGTATCTCGCCGAAGCCGATGGTGGTGCCCATAAAGGCGACGAAATAAAAAGCATGGAAAAAGTCCATGTACCAGACCTGCCCCTGATCATCCATTCCGGGAATCAGGGTTAAGCCGAGTGTCGCTATGGTGTACACCGTTGATAGCACCAACAGCGGGGCACGCATCTGGCGTAGAATCAAGAATATTACGCTGTCCATAAGCAGGTCTTTTGTTGGTCGTCTAGCGTCGCAACATGACGGTCTCTATCACCAGTAAGGCAACGGATATGGTATTTGCTATGACTGCCCCACCGGCTAACGAGACGATGCTGGCCATTGTCGAGGGCGACA
>JBLHVI010000139.1:0-5584 GCA_047630175.1 Candidatus Azotimanducaceae bacterium | reverse complement strand
AAAACTTAGAGACGTTGGCGCGGCCGGTTAAAAGCCAGATCATCGATGCCCCCCAAGGCAGCGGTGTGCGTAATTTTCCAGGCCGTATAGAATCGGCGAACCGCGCAGATCTTGCTTTTCGTGTCGGCGGTACTATTACTATTTTAGAGGCTCAAGAAGGCGCGTTGATTAGTCGTGGACAAACGTTGGCGCGACTCGACCAAACAGATTACAAAATCGCCTTAAAAGATCGTCAAGCAACTTGGGATAAAGCCAGCAAAGACTTCGAGCGTGGTAAAGACCTTGTCGCTGAGGGGTCAATTTCGAGGCGAGATTACGATCAAGTTGAGGCTAGTTTCAAAACAGCGGATGCAGCACTAGACCAGTCGAAGCAAAATCTTGATTACACATTTATTCGTGCGCCTTTTGCTGGGCAGGTCGCGCAACGTCATGTTGATGCGTTTGAAGAAGTTAAGCCGGGACAAACAATATACTCAATCATTGACCGGGGCTCACTCGAAGTCCAGATTGATGTGCCTGAGAACATCATATTTGTAATGTCAGACTCCGACCAACAAAGAGAAACAGCTGAAAGCGTCAAAGCTTGGGCGGCCTTTGATGTTGGCGCTGACAAGCGCTTCCCTATTACATTTAAAGAAGCCGCTACGCGCGCCGACGCTCAGACGCAAACGTTTAGGGTAACCTTCGACCTTCCTCGGCCGGAGAATGTCACGGTTTTACCCGGTATGACGGCAAGTGTTACGGTGGATTTATCTTCGGTGATAGACGAGCAATCTATCTACTACTTGCCGCTCACCGCTATTGTTGGCGACAACACCATGGGGGCTAGAGTCTGGACGATAGACGAGCTGAATATGACAGTGCACGAGCGCAAAGTAACGTTGGGCCGGATGGTAGGCTCAAAGGTAGAAGTGACTGGCGGCCTTGAGCCTGGTTTGCGCGTCATTACAGCCGGCGCTGCATATCTCGACGAAGGAATGAAAGTCACGCTTATGCGACAAAGCGAGCAAGCCGAGCCTCGGCAAGATTCCGACCAAGCCAGTAGTTAAACGCTGGCGCTAAGACTGCATACAAGAGAATAAAAATGAATATTGGTGCTTTCTCCGTAGAAAATAAAGTTGTTTCTTGGCTCATTGTCATCATCATGGTGGCCGGTGGATATATAGGCTTCGAGCAAATGGGCAAGCTCGAAGACCCCAACTTCACGATCAAACAAGCTAAAATTATTACCCTGTACCCTGGCGCCACTGCACAAGAAGTACAAGACGAGGTCACCTATCACTTAGAAGAGTCGTTGCAGTTGATGGGGCAACTTAAGCGCATAGAAATGTCTATCTCTAGGCCGGGCATGTCTGACCTCACCATCGAGTTCAAAGAAGAGTACAAGGCTGCTGACTTTCCTGACATCTACGATGAACTGCGTCGAAAAATGGCGGACATGCGCGGTAAACTGCCACCCGGCGTGATCGGTCCGCGCATAATCGATGACTTCGGCGACGTCTTTGGCGTTTATCTATCGTTAACCGGTGACGGCTACAGCTATCGGGACATTATGGACACTGCCGTGGAGTTAAAAAAACAGCTCGCTCTGGTACCCGGTGTTCGTAAGATTGTTATCGGTGGCGAGCAAAAAGAAGTGGTTCATCTCGAAATCTCTCGAACCCGTCTGGGTGAACTCGGTATCTCGCCGTCCAAGATCACCGGTATCCTGCAATCGCAAAATGTAGTCTCTGATGCCGGTAAGGTAAGAGTAGGCAGCGATTACGTGCGCATACATCCGACGGGTGAATTTCAATCGGTGCAAGACATTGGTGACGTGCTCATTAGCTCGGATGAGCGCAAGCTTATTTTTCTCAAAGACATCGCAACTATTCGCAGGTCTTACGAAGAAGTACCCGTGAAAATGTTTTACTTCAACGGCAAACCGGCCTTAACACTGGGTATTTCAATACAGGCCGGAGAGAATGTGGTCGCTGTTGGCGCTGCCCTTGATAAACGTTTTAGACAGCTATCTAGCATCATACCCGTGGGCATGGAGCTGCAAGTTATTTATAACCAACCGGTCGAAGTGCAAAAATCAGTTTCTGGTTTCCTTGTCAGCGTCGGCCAGGCAATTGGTATTGTCATCGCTGTTTTGCTGGTATTCATGGGCCTACGTGTTGGGCTCATTATCGGTGCAGTGTTGCTCATCACTGTATCTGGCACACTAATGTTCATGAATCTTTACGGCATAGAACTGCAACGCATTTCTTTGGGTGCGTTAGTCATTGCCTTGGGCATGCTGGTAGACAACGCTATTGTAGTGGCCGAAGGCATGTTGGTAAGAATTCAAGCGGGCATGGATGCCACCAAAGCAGCAGAAGAAACAACCAGTAAAACCATGTGGCCTCTGCTTGGCGGCACCATCATTGGCATATTGGCTTTTTCTGCTATTGGACTATCGTCCGATAACACTGGCGAATTTGCTAGCTCGCTTTTTTACGTCATTTTGATCTCACTGTCGTTGTCGTGGGTGACGGCTGTTAGCACCACGCCTTTGTTTTGCGCCATGTTTTTGAAGCCTGGTGTTGCAGGCAATGATGTTGAAAATCCATACGATAGAGGCTTCTTCAAGATATTTCGTGGCATGCTGAAATCGGTTATCAAGAACCGTATGGTAGCGGTGACGGTGGTAGTTACGATGTTCGGTTCGGCGATATTTGGTTTTAGTTATATTAAAAACTCGTTCTTCCCGAGTTCCAACACGCCGATGTTTTTTGTCGATGTGTGGGAGACAGAAGGCACAGATATTCGCGAGACGCGTAAAGACACTTTGGCGATTGCGAACTTTTTACGACAACAAGAAGGCGTGCGTTCAACAGTATCGTTGGTCGGTGGTGGTGATGCCCGTTTTGCACTGACGTACGAGCCAAAGGAGTCAAGTCCGGCATATGCACAAATCATTATTCAGACGGATAATCTTGAGCAAATTGCGAATATCAAGCCGGCGGTTACGCAATTTATCCGCGATAATTTCCCACATTTGGACCCAATTATTAAGTCTTTCCGGATCGGCCCGGGACGTGATGGCAAGATTGAAGCGCGTTTCCACGGCCGAGACCCGGTGGTACTCCGCGACCTAGCAGACAAAGCCAAAGCTATTATGCGAGCAGATCCGACTGCCAAGGAGATCAATGATGATTGGCGCCAGCCTGTGCCGCTGATAAGGCCCATATTTAATGAGCGGGTGGCACGGCAATTGGGTATTAGTCGAGAAAATGTCGCTTCTGCACTTAAGTCGTCTTACGAGGGGTTAAATGTTGGCGTGTATCGCGATGGTATTCGTATGTTGCCTATTAAGCTGCGGCCTCCCGCCGAAGAGCGAGGCGATGTGGCTAATATTCAGGATATTCGTGTATGGAGTCCGGCGTTGCAGGCATCGGTCCCTATCTCCCAAGTCGTTAATTCGTTCGAAACTGAGTTTGAAAACACGATCATTCGTGGGCGCAATCGCATACAAACGATTATCGCCGCCTGTAATCCAACCGAAGAATTAACCACCCCTTTGTTCAACCGCTTGCGTCCTCAAATCGAATTGATTGAGCTGCCGCCGGGTTACGAACTATCTTGGGGCGGTGAATACGAAGACTCAGCCAACGCCCAAAGCGGGCTAGTGAAAGTGCTGCCTATAGGGTTTTTGCTGATGATTCTCACGAGTATTTTATTGTTTGGAAAGGTTCGTCAACCGCTTATTATCTGGCTCACGGTACCTCTGGCGATTGTTGGCATCACCGCGGGGCTACTGGGATTTGATGGCGCCTTCGACTTTATGTCGCTATTGGGTGCGTTGAGCCTGATCGGTTTGCTCATCAAAAATGCCATCGTTCTCATCGATGAGATTGACCAGCAGATCGAATCAGGTAAAGAACACCTCGCGGCTATTTTAGACAGCACCGTAAGTCGTATGCGCCCAGTAGCCATGGCGTCAGTCACCACGATTCTAGGACTTATTCCATTGCTGCAGGATGTGTTTTTTGTCAATATGTCAATCACCATCATGGCTGGTTTGGGGTTCGCAACGCTGTTGACACTGTTCTTCGTTCCTGTACTTTACTCGCTATTCTTTCGCGTGAGTTATTCTGACGATGCTTGAGACCATTCAACAGCACGGTACCTTTTAGTCAGCTTGACAGGCCCAGTGCCACGGCTCATAGATAATGCCGGCAGCGTTGTTGCGTGGATACGTCATAAAAAATTTGAACCGTGAGGCATTGGCGTGCAGCCACGCAAATGCATCGGTGGTCTCGAAGCTCTCTTCCAGTGGATCGCTGTTCGGGCAGGTGATATCTAACGCACGTCCTGTGTGGTGTTCGCTAAACCCGGGTATGGCGCTGACGCGGAATATAGCATCTAAGTTTTGCCCAGCTAGGGCTTTGCGACGTACTAGCTGACACTGATAATCCACCGAACGAAATGCCGAAATCAGCTGCAGTTCAATGCCGTCTTGCTGTGCGTTAGCCGCCATTGCTAGCCACTGCGACAGCGTCTCCGGCGTCATATATTGTTCACGATCAAAGATATCTAGGCCTGCAGACACCAAGTCCACGGCTTCAGGCTGCCAAGGCAGACGACAAGCGAGGCGTAGCGCCGGCCCACCTCCCAGTTCGGTGAGTAATGCATCAACCAATGTTGTGATGTCATGATTCAACATTCTTTATTCAAACCCTTAATTTTATAAAAATTAACGCGATCGGGGTACCGCAATTGAGTCTATTTGCCTGGGTCATAACGTCAGTACGCCTGCCAGCAGACTGATGAGAAATGCAATGATGAATAATATGAAGTAGACAGCGCCAAGCCCTAAAAACTTAACAGCCGTCAGAAAATAGCCTTGGCGGTAGACTTTTCTGAGGCTCAGGTACATGTACAAAGGCATCCAGCAGACCATGATAATGGGCAGGATGTTGCTACCAAGCAGTGTTTCAATCGGTTTTAGAGTATTCTCTACGAGGTATATCAGGTAGACAAAGCAGTGGTTGTGGACGGCCAGAATGAGATGTTCCGTGTAGTAGCGCCGACTGCCAAGATAGGTAAGTTTTAACGCCATGGCGAAAAAAGGCAACAGGACTAGCAATACGGGTGGTGCGATATCAATGGCTACAGCGATGATTGTTCGCGGATCTTCAAAGCCCATAGTGGCTGCCTTGGTGAGCTGATTTTTGAGACTGTTGCTGAGTTGTTGGTTTTGCTCATCGGTTAGCATGTCGAAGTGAATATCATCTGTCGCCTCCTCAATACCGACGTGGATCTCTTCCAGTTCCGCTCGTTTACTATTGGTGCTTTCGCGGGCTTGTTGGTTTTCCGCATTAGTCTGCGCGTCGAACTGAATATCTAAAAGAGCGTCAGTGGTTACTTCATCAATAGCAGCGTTGACTTGCTCGTCATTAGCTTGCTGTTCCTGCGCCGCTATCGCACTGTCACTGATGACAAGCGTTGGGTGCTCTGACAGCCTGTTTTGTATCGACAAAAACAGAAAGAACAAGACGCTGGCGATAAGATATAGTCGCAGTGGTTGTATATAGCGTGCACGTCGGCCGGCAAAATA
>JBLHVI010000138.1:0-5664 GCA_047630175.1 Candidatus Azotimanducaceae bacterium | reverse complement strand
TTTGTCGCCTTGTAGGTTCAGTTACGCTTTATTCATGGGATATCCAAGATCACACCTAGTCGATCCTGATGGCGGGATTTATCACGTTTGCTCAAGATGTGTACGCCGTGCATTTCTCTGTGGTCGCGATAGTGCACCAGGGTTTGATTTTGATCATCGTAGGCAATGGCTGGATAATCGCATTCTGGCGTTGGCGCAACTGTTCGCAGTAAAGCTTTATGGCTATGCCGTGATGTCCAATGGTGGCCTTGCCAAAACACAAAATGCCTGCCAGTGAAAAAAGCGGGTAATGAAGCTCGCCGAGCGCCCGCACTTTCCGCTTCGCAGAAAAAGGGTCGACGACGGCCCACGCATATTTTTTCTGGCAGATGCTGTTGCAATGAGATGCTTGAAATTGGTTAGTTGCTGACTTTTGTGGGTCAACTAAGTTAGTGTGCATCCCGTAATCGATTGATAAGGATAATCATCTTGGCCCTCAGTACGACGAAAATTCTCGATTCAGCTGTCGATATGGTTGAAACGCTGGCGCCATTGTTCCCGGCGGAACATTTGGATATTGGTTCGGGTCATGGGGATTTGATTCGGCTGTTGCGAAATCGATTCGACGTACGATCTTCGGTATGCGACTACACGGACAGCTTGATGAAACTTCCCGATGTCAGCGTAAGCGTTGCAAATCTGAATACGGAAGGCCTGCCGTTTGAGAATTCAGCTTTTGATCTGGTAACATGCACTGAGGTGATAGAGCATCTTGAACACTATAGATATACGCTCAGGGAAATGTATCGCGTCCTGAAACCTGGTGGTGCACTGGTGCTGACCACGCCAAACATCTTGAATCTGAAGTCAAGAATTCGCTTCCTGATCTTTGGCTTCCATAATCTCTTTGGCCCGCTGCATTTTCGTGAGAGCAACCTGCATTCGACAGGCGGGCATATAAATCCGGTTTCGTTTTTCTATCTGGCACATTCATTGGTGGATGCTGGATTTCAGGAGATACAAGTTTCAATCGACAAGAAGCAGGGCACTTCCAAAGCATGGTTACTGTTTCTGTACATTCCTATCAAGTTATTTTCAAAGCTGTTACTGCGCGATGAAAAAACGAAAATTAAGACAGTTGACGAATTCAACGAGCCTTTTGTGCTGCAAATTAATTCGTTGGATGTTCTGCTCGGAAGAACGATTGTTGTGGGGTGCAAAAAACCATAACACGCTAAGTGCAACTTACTAGAACATCTCACCTGATGCGTCATGAAGGCTAACTGAACAAGAACAACCATCTAACCCATTGATAAAAAAGATGTTAGTGACGCAAGGGGAAGATTCATGAGCCTGGCAGAATATCACCTTAAGCTGCTGCGCCAGCATGTTGATTCACTGCAGACCGGTGAAGCATCCAATGTTGATCGCGAGATTGCTAAGCGTCAGCCCGTGTGATGGAATTAGACGTTAGTCTGACGGTAGAAAGCGTCAGCCACAGGCAAGTGCGAATCAAAAGAAGGACGAACAGATGAGTCAAAACGAGCACAACCCACACGCGCTGTGGCCCGCTGCACCCGGTTTGCGTCGGACTGATATTTCATTCACGCATCAAGGTAACGATTTTGTGGGCCACTTGGTGGCCCCGCCAGAAGACACCGGCCCTCGGCCACTGGTGCTGGTGATACATAACTACCAGGGCCTGAAATTTTTCGACGTTGATGTCGCAGAATATATGGCGAGGCTTGGTTACGTAGGGCTGGCAATCGATATGTATGGCCTATTGGTGCCTGCGGAGGAACGAATATTTCCGCAAGACACGAGTAAAATTCAGGCATTCCAGAAAAAATGCTTCGACGCTATGGCGGCGATAGATCATGACCACGGTGCCTTTCGAGACCTGCTGGCGGCGTGGATAGCCCAAGGCCTTAGGCATGAGGCCGTTGATGCGAGCTTTGCGCCCGCGGCGATCGGCTACTGCTTCGGTGGTATGGCGGTGATCGAAGGCGTCCGCGGTGGCCTTAATTTAAGTGGGGTTGTGTCTTTGCATGGTTTGCTACAGACCGGCGAAGATCCGAATCCGGCACACTATGGCGTCACCCGACCAACCGTAAAACCCCGTAATGATAGTTACAATACCGACACCATTGTGATGATCGAGAACGGTGCTAATGATCATTTGGTGCCGGAAGAAAGTAAACAGCGGTTTTTTGCTGAAATGGACGCCGCAGGCGTCGACTGGGTATTTAACCAATATGCTCAGACGCCCCATGGCTTTGCATTACCGCCGACCTTGGGCCCTCCAGGACACCTATTTGAGGCGGCCGACCGGCGTTCTACGATGAACATGCTGAATTTGTTTCGCGAGGTGTTTCCGGGTGTGCCGCAGAATGTTGTTTCGGTTAACGCCGCAGGTACAGCGATACCAATGTAGTCGCGTATCACGTTAAGCTGGCACGCAAACAAAACCTCGCCAGTTTAGACAAGTGTTCTAACAACGGCGTCAATAAGAGTGCCAACCAAAGGGAATCGTATGTACGACTATATTATAGTGGGTGCCGGCTCAGCGGGCTGTGTTCTGGCGAATCGCCTGTCAGCTGACCCCGCTACTAAGGTGCTGTTGCTGGAGGCGGGCAAGAAAGATACCAGTCCGTTTATTCACATGCCCACGGGCGTTGGTCAGTTACTCGCCGGCACTACCTATAATTGGTCGTTTGATACCGCACCCGAGCCGCAGCTTGAAAACCGTCGTCTGTTCTGGCCTCGCGGCAAAGGGCTAGGGGGTTCTAGCTCAATCAATGGCATGGTCTATATTCGAGGCCATGCGCAAGACTTTGATCGTTGGCGGCAGTTAGGCAACGAGGGCTGGAGCTTCGATGAGGTGTTGCCGTACTTCAAGCGGTCCATGAATCAGGAACGTGGTGAGGACGATTTCCATGGTGTCGGCGGACCACTGAATGTCAAAGATGGCGGTGCGGCATTGCCATCCCATAAACTGTTCGTTGAAGCGGGCGTTGAGGCGGGCTATGCCTACAATCCTGACTTTAATGGTGCCGATCAGGAAGGCGTTGGGCCTTATCAATTGACCAAGATTGGTGGTCAGCGCTGTAGCGCCGCACGGGGTTATTTAACACCGATACTTGACCGGCCGAACCTGACGGTTGCCATAGGCGCGCGTCTGCTACGTGTGTTGATCAATGACAAGAAAGCGACCGGCGTCGAGTACGATGAGAATGGCAAGTCGACGCAAGCAATGGCCAGCAAAGCGGTACTGATGTGCGCGGGTGCCGTGCAATCACCGCAACTGCTGCAACTGTCGGGTATTGGTGATGAGAACGAGTTGGCTGCGCATGGTATCGAGTGCCTGCATCACCTGCCGGGTGTCGGAAAAAACCTACAAGATCATCTGGATGTCATCATCCAACATTATGTAACCGACCCCCAGATGTCACTCGCCGGCAAGATCAAAAAGTACAAGCTACCGTTCATCTTTTTGAAATATTTGCTGTTCAAAAAGGGCGTCGGCGCAGACAATCCGCTTGAAACAGGTGCCTTCTTAAAGACCCGGCCCGATCTTGAAGTACCAGACATTCAACTACACTTTATCCCGGTGTTCATGGCAGACCATGGTCGTCAGCCTATGGAAGGGGAAGGCATTTCCATTCATGTCTGTCAGCTGCGACCTGAAAGCCGCGGCGAAGTAACGCTGGCGTCGAAAGACCCCCACGCAGACCCTGTGATTAAAGCTAACTATCTCGACTCTGACAACGACATGAATGTGATGGTTGAAGGGGTGAAAGTAGCGCGGAAGATTTTCAACACCAGTACCTTCCAGAAGATTGTTGGCCCGGAGCATGAGTCCAGTCGTGATGCGGTCACTGACGATGAAATTAAGATGTTCATCCGTAAGACTGCTGAGACTATTTATCATCCTGTTGGTACCTGCAAAATGGGTCACGACGATATGGCTGTCGTCGATGCTCGTCTGCGCGTGCGGGGTGTTGAGAACTTGCGAGTCGTCGACGCCTCAGTCATGCCGACGCTGGTGGGAGGCAATACTAACGCGCCGACGATTATGATTGCCGAGAAAGCAGCCGACATGCTGATAGCTGATTATCAGTCGTAGGCTGGCGATAGACAGCAGCAAACACTAAAACGCGCGTAGCGAGAGTCCACCGTGACGGCCAAATATTACTCTGCCATTGAAGAGTCCATCAACATCGTGTCGCACGGTTTGGGTTTTTTGCTCGGCTTAGTCGCGCTGGCGGCGTTGATGCAGGTGGCGTTGCCCACCAACAACGGCTTGCTCATTTTAAGCTTTGGCATATTCGGGCTTAGCCTCGTTGTGACCTATGGTGCGTCGACGGTCTATCACGCAGTCAAAGAACCACTGCTGCGGGGGCGCCTACGTGTCGTTGATCATGCCAGTATTTACCTTCTAATTGCTGGCACTTACACGCCCTTCACACTGATTACGCTGGATGGTCCGGTAGGCTGGTCTATCTTCGGCGTCTGCTGGAGCATGGCATTGGTGGGCGTTATTCTGAAGCTGTTCTTTACCGGTAGATACTCTCTGCTATCAACGCTGATGTACGTGTTCATGGGCTGGATGATTATTTTTGCGATTTCGCCACTGAACGATCTACTGCCACCCTTGGGTTTGCGATGGCTGATTGCTGGCGGTGTTTTGTATACACTCGGCGCGGTTATATATGCGATCAAAAGGATCCCTTTTAATCACGCGCTGTTTCATGTGTTTACCCTGCTGGGTAGCGCTAGTCACTTTATAGCTGTTTACGGTTATGTGCGTTAAATAGACGCTCTAAAAATAGACTGGGGCGTAATAGCCGACAGGCAGAAAAGCGCGTTCTACTCGTTGTTCTAGCTCGACTCCCGATGCTGCCAGTGTCGTCAACCTGACGACGGTCACCCTAGCCGGTACGGATTATGCGAGGCAACAACAAGCAACGAACGTGCAGTGTGTTGGCATCAATATGACTTATTTGGTATCGGTGAAAGGTTCGTAATTCATATAGGTGACCAACGCCCCCGTTGCCACTTAGGTAATTAATGGTGATAAGTTATCTATCGCTACTCCGCACTATTATGCTCAGTCACTATTTCGCGGTTCACCATAGCGGCATGAAATTCGCGAGATAAAGCCTCTGCATGTACCCTGTATCCTGGAGTTGGTCTAATTAGAGCTAGAGAAAATTCCCGAAGCAGCTTAGAGTTCCGTTATTACTCATTCATCCAAAGGAAGTTCGTCATGTCAAAGTATGTTCTGTTGGTTGCGCTATTTTCATTAATGAACGCTCCGGCTCACGCGGAGGATTGGATGGATAGTGTGAAAGGTTTTCTTGGTTTCGGCGACGACCCCGTGGAAACCGCGCCAACGGACGCGCCCGAATTAAAAAGCCCAAACACCGATACTGCTGCTGAAGTGCAAGCTCCCGCTGCGACTGACAGCGCCATGGCAACTGCGACTTCCGCGGCAACTGACATGGCCATGAATGTAGGTATGGATAGTTTAAGCGGTATGATTGCGGGCACCCTAGGTGTGACGCCGGAACAAGCGCGTGGTGGCCTAGGCACACTGTTTGATGTTGCCAAGTCAACGTTGGGTATGACCGACTTTTCTACCTTGAGTAATGCCGTACCAGAAATGGATTCACTGCTGGCGGC
>JBLHVI010000137.1:0-5697 GCA_047630175.1 Candidatus Azotimanducaceae bacterium | reverse complement strand
GCATTGCTTGCGAGCATAACATCGCCAGCTTGAGCTCCTTCGTTAGTGAACCATGCAAAGGTAAAGATCAAACACAGCGTGCGTATCATGATGTCAGAATTGACGGTGATCATACGTTTGAGCGCGCCGGTGTTGAGTAGGACTGACAAAGGCAGACGCGCGGCAATAGTATCGCGTTGCCATTGTTGTCGGATCATAAAAAAGCCCGTCAGCAGCGTCAGAGCCTCGGCAATTAAAGTGGCGCCTGCAACACCTTCAACGCCCCATTCAAAGCCAACGACAAATACCACGTCGAGTAGGATATTACTGCCAGCCAAAACCATTTGTAAAAACAGCAAGGCTCGTGTTTTTTGGACCCCCAGCAGGTAACCCATCACCGCAAGGTTAGCCAGACTGATAGGTGCGCCCCAGATACGGATGGCGAAATAACTTTTGGCAGCGGTTTCGACAGCCGGGCTACCGTCAATCAAATACAGGGCGGCCTGGGATAAAGGATATTGCAGGACGACTAGCGCAGTGCCGATAGCAACGCCAGTCAGAATGGCACGGTAAAATGCCCCTTTAATTTCAATGGTATTTCTGGCACCTAAGGCTTGCGCTACCAGGCCCGTGGTGCCCATTCGCAGAAACCCAAAGCCCCAGTACAGAAAACTAAAAATCATGCCGCCAAGGGCAATTGCACCTAACAAGGCAGGATCACCGAGGTTGCCTATGACTGCGGTATCGACAAATCCAAGCATAGGCGTCGCCATATTGGCGAGAATTATTGGGCAAGCTATCACGGCAATGTTAGAGCGATTTAGCGGTATTATTTGTTTCAACCAAATGATCCACGGAGGCACGAGTGGACGTATCATACCATTGTATTGATATTCAAAATCGATAGCACTCAAGGGAACTTTAAAAAGCATGGGCTGTCTATATTTTGCGGAAGATGCAGCCCAGTGATTTGGTTTGTCAATTCTCATAGAAAAGACGCTTTTGTTATATAAATAACAGTAGCTAACACATGAACTACAGGTAGCATATAAAGAAGATGAAAGTAGGTTTTGATGGTCAGATACCCACTAAGATTTTATGGTCTTGTAGATAAAACACTGATTCCCGTCTTGCGGGAAAAATTTAAGGAGCGTGTAAATGCCAGATGTTGAACAGGTCAAGTTCGTGTTACGACTGACTCCAGGTATGCACAAAAAGATTAAGCGAAGCGCCAAATCGAATAACACTTCGATGAACAAGGAGA
Organism: Candidatus Azotimanducaceae bacterium; assembly: GCA_047630175.1. GTDB lineage: Bacteria > Pseudomonadota > Gammaproteobacteria > Pseudomonadales > Azotimanducaceae > UBA4582. The sequence goes on along the minus strand of JBLHVI010000137.1, from coordinate 4,454 downwards.
TTACTAACATTATTTCTGAGGATTTCAGTAAATCGAGCACCGATAAGATGCTTGTCAATTTGATTTCGATGTTAGAAAAGAAAAAGGTAATTTAGCCGTACGCGGTGGGTCAGTGCTTTCGTAGTGATCCGCCGCTCTGTTGCGACAACTGCTGATAAATTAAGCTTCTAACAGTTGCGTTTCCGATATCTTTCGCAACGCTATGTAGGTTGATTTTTAACCAGCGATCCGAGCTACTCCTTGCTTGCCTCAATACTCCTATACTGGTCTTGAAAACTATAACCTAGTGCCCACTACGGTAATAGGTCGTTCGTTGGTTCTTAGATTTTACCAATGCATCGCTAGTAATTTATTTCTAAAGATCCTAGTTTGCCCTACGGCGCTAACTATAGCGTTCTAACGGCAGTACATAGGCGTTCCAGCGTTGTCAGCCAGCATAGGCCGCCAAACCCCACTGCAAAGATCCAAAAGGCGTCTGGATACAAGCACATCATCACTAGGCACGTGATTGTTTCAAAGCCTTCTGTTAACCCACCAAGATAGTACAATGATTTTTTGCCGCGCAAGTTAGTGGTTAGGCCACGCTTGGCGGCGAAAGTGGAGTAGGCGAGAAAGCTAGTGCCAGAGCCAATAAAGCTGAATATCAAAAAGGCACCGGCGGTAGCATGGTCTGGCTGCGCGAGCACAAAGCCGAAGACAATAGCCGAGTAGAAAATAAAATCTAGAACGATATCAAGATAGCCGCCCAGATCAGTGATGCTAGACGCGCGCGCAATAGCACCGTCAAGTCCATCACACAGCCGGTTCAAGAGTATCAGCGCAAGTCCCGGCAGGTAGTATTGAAGAGCAATGCATACCATTGCAATTATACCCAAACTGAAGCCCAGCAGGGTTATCTGGTTGGCGGTAACCCCGTGTAGTGAAAGGTTATTGCCTGCTTTGTTAAGGGGCGGGTCAATCCATCGGCGGAGTTCAGCATCAATCATCGACTGACCTTCGGGATTGAGGTCTTGATTGACCGAGTAAACCGCTGAGACTGATTCCAATACCGAGAAACAAAATCGCTGGAGCGAGTAACTGCCACAATGCGGGTGCTACGCCGGCAACCAGCACAGCGGTTGCCGGTGCGTCAGGGTCATAGACAACGGGATGGAGGCTGGCAGGTGAGAACAACGACAGTCGCTGATTTGCGTCATCGATGGAGAGATAGGGAATGTCTTTTAGGTAGACCAGATCACCGGTGTACGTCAAGCCGTCTACCTGATAGCGAAATGAGATAACGGTGTGATAGAACGCGGTGTCTTTATCAAACGGATGTGAGGTCGTAAAGCCAAGCTCTGCAGCATAAATAACCCCTTGGGTGGTGGGCCAAGTCAGCGTCGCAGTACCCTGATAGAGATTTAGCGCAAGCCAGCTGATGACAAGCCCGCCGCCAGTGATAAGCAAGAATCCTGTTACCTTGCGATAATCGACTTTGCGATTGCGCATCACCATTTGCGTACCTTCATTAACACGACCCTTCAAGACACTATTTCAAGACACTATTTTAAGACACTATTTTAAGACGATGTGTCGGTGTTTTCGCTGCGCCGTTGCGCTAGCTGCTCGAGAATCGACGCATGCGTCTGACGGTCCAAGTCATAATGGCTCATACACCATATCGAAATTATGGCAAACCCTGAGATAATGGGGCCGGCGAGCATGCCCAACTGAAACAGTGTATCGGCTGGAATATCGGCAGCTGAGTTAATGTCCGATCCTTTTGGCCAGTAAATTAGGTCCAGTGCTAAGCCCGCAGCGAAAGTGCCGAGACCAGAAGCGCTCTTGCCTGAGAACGACGAGGCGCCAAAGAAGATGCCTTCTTGGCGCTTGCCCGTCGCCAATTCGTGCTGGTCGGCAATGTCTGCGACCATTGAACCAAAGCTTGCGAGCGACTGGACCACAACAAGCCCTTGCAACAGTTTAAAGACAACCAAGGTCACAAGGAGTGCCGTCGTCTGGTTGGCAGGGAAGGTGTCGAGCAGTCGCATGACAATAGGCGCTATCTGCAGGCTGGCCCAGCCGGCAGCACCGCAAACAATGCCATGTTTTTTACTCCAGCGAGCATGTATGGCGCGGGTAAAAACGCTACCTAGAATGATGCCTATGGGCGTCGCAATAGACACCGCGAAAATCTGCAGGGGCGTAAGCTCCCAGAAGTAGGTGTTTATATATAATGTCAATGCGGCGTCGGTACCGACCATCAAGTAGATGATGATCACGCCAAGAAATAACCAGCGGAAAGAATGATTCTCAAGCGCCAGGCGAACCTCACCAAATACCCGGCTGACGCTAAGGGGCAAAACGATGGCGGGCGGCTCCGTCAGAAATGGAATCTGCGCGCGTGTGCCCCACGCTGACAGAAAAATGGTGATGACCATGATAATGCCCAGCAGCAGTGCAAAGGGGCCGTAGGCCGCCTTGTTAAGTTGCCCATTAGGAAAAGCTTCACTGGGTGCAAAAAATACGAGGAATGCCAAGGCCACAGCGGCAATGCTACCCACATAGCCAAAGGCTAGGCGAAAGCTGACGATGACCGTCCTTTCTTCAAAATTTTCTGTTAGCTCCGCTCCCAGCGCGATATGGGGCACGTGATACAACGTCATGGCGCCGCGAGTTAGTATCGCAAACACCGAGAGCCAAGCGAACAGGCCTATCTCGTTAAGTTCCGGAGGGCTAAACAGAAGAAAAAAGCAGATGCCCAGTGGGATCGCCGAGGCATACATGAAAGGGTGGCGACGCCCCAGCCTGGAGCGCCAGTTGTCAGACAAAGAGCCCGCCAGCGGGTCTGTGATAGCGTCAAACAGCAGTGCAATCCCCAAAGCTAGACCGCATAAAGTGCCCGAGACCTCCAATACCTGATTATAGTAAAACAATAACAGCAAGTTGAATGAGGTGTTCTTGAGACCTTCGGCTAACTGGCCAACGCCATAATTAAGCTTTTCCGAAAGACGCAGTGTTCTGTTTGCTGCCATGCTTTTTACCTTTAGACCTACAACTTTGACTTAGCCGAGTGTCACTGACTCCTGACCATTGCGCCTTACTCGGGATAAGGCTACCACACGCGCATTGGTATGTTGATGCGATTGCCTTACTCGCCACAGCTGACGGCACTGTTCGCTATTGTACCTGCGTAGCATAGGCGAGAGAATGCACAGCTGCTGCCAACCTGAAGTCATCATGGATACACCTGTCATAACCCACGAATCGTCACCACGTTCAGAGTTTCAACCGCTCCTGCGGCTCGCATTACCCATACTAATTACTCAGCTGGCGCAAATGGGTACCATTCTGGTGGATACGCTGATGGCAGGTCGGGTCAGCGCGGTCGAACTGGCAGGCGTTGCGCTTGGCAGTGCCTTCATGTTCCCTGTGGCGATGACCATGATGGGGCTCATTCAGGCAGTAACGCCCACCGTGTCGCAATTGCGCGGCGCCGGGCGACCCCATGAAGTGGGTGAGGTGGTGCGTCAGGCATTTTGGATAGCGTTGCTAGGTGCTTGTGTCACGATAGCGTTGATGCTTCGTGCTGGCAGCTTTCTCGAATTCATGGTGGTTGACCCGCGGGTTATTCCGATCGCTGTTGATTATCTTGGTGCCGTTGCTTGGGGTATACCTGGCCTGCTGGGTTATTTTGTGTTGCGGGCAATGTGCGATGGTCTAGGTTTTACCCGGCCGGCTATGTTTATAGCTGTCTCGGCGCTGATGCTGAAAATTCCGTTGAACCTGATCTTCATTCATGGCTATTTCGGTATTCCCGCCATGGGTGGTATGGGCTGTGGTGTCGCCACCGCCATCGTTATGTGGCTAGAGCTGAGTTTGATTCTGCTGGTGGCGCTGCGTCCACGCTTCCGGCATACCGGCTGGTTGGAGAAGTTTAGCTGGCCAGATCCCCCACATATCCTGCGGCTAAGTAAAATCGGCGTGCCCATCGGCGCAACTTTGTTTTGTGAGATGGGTTTGTTTTCTCTGGTAGCAGTTCTGCTAGGGCGCTTTGGTGCTGATGTAGTGGCAGCGCACACCATTGCCATTAACTTAGGGGGCATCATTTTTATGTTCCCCTTGTCACTCGGCATGGCGGCGACCATTCGCGTTGGTTTTAACATTGGCGCAGAGCAGTTCGAGCAGGCTTCCCGAACAGCTTGGATTGCTGTTCGTGTGACGGTCTGTGTGGCGGTATGTTCAGGCACCTTCGTGGTGGTTGCTCGAGAGTTTATCGCAGGACTTTATAGCAAGGACTTAGCTGTCGTCACGCTAGCATCGAGTTTGATGCTGTTTGTGGCCTTGTTTCAACTATTCGATAACGTCCAGGCTACGACCATGGGTGCTTTACGCGGCTACAAAGACACCCGCCTACCGTTGATATTTACATTGGTGGGTTATTGGCTGGTGGGGCTGCCGGTGGCTGTTGTGTT
>JBLHVI010000136.1:0-5831 GCA_047630175.1 Candidatus Azotimanducaceae bacterium | reverse complement strand
TCTGGTCCGGCGAATGGATTGCCCTCGATGTTAAACTCGATGTTGGCAAAGCCCGGTTCGGCTAACAATTGCGCCAAGTCGGTGACATCTGTGGGGCGAATATGGCGCATGTCTGGGCGCGGGTGGACGGTGATACCATTGGCGCCAGCGGCTATGCTAGTGCGGGCGGCTGCCACGACACTCGGGATTGTGGTGTCCCGAGAGTTGCGGATGAGTGCGACTTTGTTGAGATTGATACTTAGGCTAGTCATTTTTAGACCCAACCACTGGCAGCGTGGCGATGATAAATTCGGCGAGCAACAATAAAGCCAAATAGCAGGCCAACTAAAATTGTCCCGGCACCTCTCAGAAACCAAGCTTGGTCGCTATTATCCTTAAGTGCCCGGCGCTCCTGCAATAATGCTTCAATTTGGATGTCCAAGTCAGTTTGTTGCTCCTGTAATTGTTGATTCTGCGCTTCGATATTAAGCACGTCGGCCGCGAGGCTAGTGATGCGTTGTAGTTCTGATTGCAAGACCTGATTTTCGGTGCTGAGGTTTTGATCTTGGCTGACCAGTGTTGCCCTCTCAATTTTTAGTGCTGCAAGTTGGGTCTCGGTCGCCTGGTAGCTCTGCTCAATGTTAGCGAGCCGTTGCGTGGCTTTCTCGAGCAGGTCGCGGGCTATGGGCTGGTCAACAATGTATTGGGTTTGCAGCCAGCCTTCCATGCCGTCTTCGAGGCGCACATTGCTATAACCTGTTTCCGGATTTTCCGCCAGTCTTTCCATGGGCGTGCCACTGCGGATGCCCTTGTGCAAGATACGGTGTTCTGCGGTCTGCCCACCCCTAAGCGGCACATACAGGTCATCGCGTATATAAACAGTTTCGCCGGCGGCCAACGTGCTGGTCACAATAGCGCAAATGAAAAGTGTCATGGCGGCGATGAAGGGAAGACGAGTCAGCACGTTCAGGGGAGTACCTTTTTGAATGGTTTGACAATGACCTGAGCGTAAACACCTGCAGCCATATAGGGGTCTGCATCCGCCCATTCGTGAGCTGCTTGCAGTGAAGGAAATTCTGCCACGACGAGACTGCCAGTGAAGCCGGCACTGCCGGGGTCGTCGTTGTCTATGGCTGGATGGGGGCCTGCGATCAACAGCCGCCCTGCAGCCGCTAGCTGCTCAAGCCGTTGCAGGTGTGCGGGACGTGATGCCTTGCGCTGTGCGAGGCTGTTGTCAACATCAGTGCTGCTGATGGCGTAGAACATAAAAATAATTCCCTACGAGTATTTTAGCGGCTATCGGAGAAGCTTTCCGACCAGACTATCGATTGGTATCAGTATTACCATCATCTTTCTCAGGCTGAGGCTCTTGCAAGTAACCGCCTTTAGCCAAGTAAGCGACTGTCAGAATAATATAACTGAGGGTAATGGCGAAGCCTCCAATTAGCTTGTAGCTGACCCAAAAATCCAATGTAAAGTTGAAGGCGATGACCAGATTAAGTGCACCGGCGATAAAGAACCCCAGACTCCACCCTAGATTCAAGCGCTGCCAGACGTGGGCAGGAAGCTGCATTTGCGCGCCAAGCATTTTCTTGAGCAGGTTTTCTCGGCCAAACAGCTGGCTTCCCAGCAGTGTGGCAGCAAACAGCCAATTGACAATAGTTGGTTTCCACTGGATAAAAAGTTCGTTACGAAACAACAAGGTTGCACCGCCAAATAGCATGCTGATCCAGAAGATAATCTGGGTTTTTTTCTCGACACGCTGGGTCGTCAGGTATTCGAAGGCGACCTGTGCAGCAACGCCACCCATTAACACCATGGTACTCAGGTAAATGTCGCGACTGTAGAAAAACACAGCAACAAACAGGGCGACGGGCACAAACTCAATAAACTGTTTCATAATTCCTGACCGGCAATGGCCGGGTTATAAGCTAAGCGGGATATCATAGTCCATTTTGCAACTGAATTTAAATCGGTGCAAACATCCCTGAAAGTATTAGTATACGACGCTTGCACTGTCGTTGATCTGTGGTGTGCCACGGGTAGCTATTCATAACAGCGCTACAGTCAATCATGCCAGGCCATAATAATGAGTCAATTTTTCAGCATTCATCCCGAGAATCCTCAGGCTCGTCTGATTCGGCAGGCTGTCGATATCGTGCGTCAGGGTGGTGTCATTGTTTATCCGACGGATTCGGCCTATGCGCTGGGTTGTCACATTGGCGACAAACAAGCCCTGCAGCGTATCCGGCAGATCCGCCGGCTTGAGGACGATCACAATTTCAGCTTGGTATGTCGGGATTTGTCTGATTTAGGCATTTATGCACGTGTCAGTAATAGTGCTTACCGGCTACTTAAGGCAGCTACGCCAGGGCCCTACACCTTTGTCCTGCAAGCGACCAAAGAAGTTCCCCGGCGATTGGTTAACCCAAAGCGCAAGACCATTGGTTTACGCGTTCCTGATAACGCCATTTGCAGCGCGCTACTGAACGAGTTAGGTGAGCCTATTATGAGCTCAAGTCTAATTCTGCCGGGTCATGAGTACCCGCTGACAGATCCGCTGGAGATGCGTGACCTCTTGGAAAAACAGGTCGATTTGATCATTGACGGCGGTTTTTGTGGGTTGGAGAGTACCAGTGTGATTGGCTTGGAAGACGATCAGCCGTTGATTCTACGCGAGGGCCGCGGCGATCTTGCGCTGTTTGGAGTCTAGTTTGGTAAATCGCTGCAGCTATAGGGGTTGTGGGGGCAAGACATTTTACACCCGATTCATATACAATGTGCTCGATCGAAGATCTGGATTCTGGGTCTTTATCGGGGAGTTGGATAAGTCTCGGCTCTGTACTGGTGTCCCCAATGTCTGGGGCACACAATTGTGTCAATAACTTCCAGGTGAAATCTTGAGTTTGCATGAATCTCAAAAGCGCGTGCTGTCTGGTATGCGCCCCACGGGTCGACTCCACTTGGGCCATTACCACGGTGTGCTGAAAAACTGGGTGCGGTTGCAGCACGAGTACGAATGCATGTTTTTTGTTGCTGATTGGCATGCGTTGACGACCCACTATGAAGACCCTAGTGTTATCGAAGACAGTGTTTGGACGATGGTTATTGACTGGCTCGCAGCTGGCATAAACCCTGGTTCAGCGTCGTTATTTATTCAGTCAAAAGTCCCCGAGCATGCAGAATTACAGCTGCTGCTGTCGATGATCACGCCGTTGAGTTGGTTAGAACGGGTTCCATCATATAAGGATCAGCAAGCGCGTATGCACGAGCGCGATCTGGCGACCTATGGTTTTCTGGGCTATCCGCTCTTGCAGAGTGCCGACATCTTGATTTACAAGGCGGGTCTGGTGCCTGTGGGTGCGGATCAGGTGCCTCATGTGGAGATGACCCGCGAAATCGCCCGGCGGTTCAATCATATTTACGGCAAAGAAGCCGGGTTCGAACAACTCGCGGAGGAAGCGATCCGTAAGTTGGGGCGCAAGAGCGGTGGTATCTATCGAGAGTTGCGCAAAGAGTTTCTGGAGAAGGGTAGTCAGGATTCTTTAGAGAAAGCACAGGCGATTCTGCGGGAGCAGGGGAATATTTCACTTGGCGATCGCGATCGGCTGTATGGTTATTTGGAAGGCGGTGGCAAAGTTATTTTGCCTGAACCTCAGTCGTTGCTAACCGAGGCTTCTGTGATGCCTGGACTCGACGGTCAGAAAATGTCGAAATCTTACGGTAATACAATTTCTCTGCGAGAAGATCCAACGATCGTTGAACAGAAAATTAAAACGATGACCACTGACCCGGCGCGCGTTCGACGAACAGATCCCGGTGATCCGGACAAGTGTCCTGTGTTCAAGCTGCATGAAATTTATTCGGATGATTCGACGCGCAGTTGGGTACGTGAAGGCTGCACAACGGCAGGGATTGGTTGTATCGACTGTAAGCGGCCGTTGATAGATGCTGTATTGGAAGAGCAGAAGCCCATGCGCGAGAGGGCTCGCCAGTACGAAGAAAGCCCCGATCTGGTGAAATCAATTGTCGCAGAAGGTTGCGAGAAAGCGCGGACTATTGCTAAGGCGACCCTTGAAGATGTGCGGTCAGCCATGGGGCTCGATTATCGCTAGGCGGCACTGATGACAGACACGACAAGCGTCGAAGAGACACAACCGGCGTCGGCCACTGGCGCGTCCGATGGTGCTCGGCAGTCAGAAATGCCGTTTGCCATGGTTGATGGTAAGCCCATGACCAGCATGCCCATGGACTTGTATATACCGCCCGACGCGCTCGAGGTATTTTTAGAGGCGTTCGAGGGTCCGTTGGACCTGCTTCTGTATCTTATTAAGCGCCAGAATTTGGATATTTTAGATATTAAAGTCGCCGAGATTACGCGACAGTACATGGATTATATCGGTCTGATGACCGGCACGCAGTTTGAGTTGGCGGCAGAATATCTGGTGATGGCTGCGGTGCTAGCGGAGATTAAGTCGCGGATGCTGTTACCGCGCCAAGTCGATGCTGAGGCTGAGGAAGATGATCCGCGTGCTGAGTTGATTCGACGTCTGCAAGAATATGAGCGCTTTAAGCAAGCGGCGATGGATGTTGACGGCCTGAAGCGAATGCACAGGGATTTTTGGGTTGCGTCTGCCGATGTGCCCATGGTCGAGCGGGAGAAAGCTCAGCCCGAGGTCGATTTGCGTGAGATGTTGCTGGCTCTCGCCAAGGTGCTGAAGCGGGCTGAAAACTTCACTAGCCACCGCATTGCGCCAGAAACCTTGTCGACACGGGAGCGGATGAGCGCCATTCTCGATCAGGTACAACAAGCCGGAGATCAGTTTGTTGCGTTCTCTGCATTGTTTGATGCAGAGGAAGGTCGTGGTGGTGTGGTGGTAACGTTCTTGGCAGTCATGGAATTGATTAAAGAATCGCTGCTTGAAATTGTTCAGACCGAGGCTTTCGCGCCTATCCATGTCAAAACCCGGACGCTAAGCGAAGGTGCTTTTGTTGATGAGCAAATGTTTGGCGAGCAGATGGTTGACGAACAGGTGAACGATGAGCCCCTAGGTAGTCGCATAGACGACATGCTGCGGGATTGAAATACCCATAAATGAGTAGATTGCGACCAGAATGAGTGGAATTCCCCAGTTAAAGCAAATCATTGAAGGCGCCATTATGGCAGCAGATCAGCCTCTTGCTGTCGATTCGATGATTCAGCTGTTTGAAGTTGACCCACCGGAGAAGACCGATGTTCTGTTGGTGCTCGAGGAAATTGCAACGGATTGTGACGGGCGAGGCTTTGAGCTCAAAAAAGTTGCTAGCGGCTATCGCTTTCAAGTGCGCAGCGACTATGGGCAATGGGTTTCACGACTGTGGGAAGAGCGTCCAGCACGCTACACCCGAGCATTGCTTGAGACGCTGGCATTGATTGCTTACAAGCAGCCGATTACTCGAGGTGATATTGAGGAAATTCGCGGTGTCACAGTGAGTACGAACATCATGCGGTCTTTGCTGGAGCGCGAGTGGATTCGAGTCGTGGGACACAGAGATGTGCCAGGTCGACCGGCGATCTACGCGACCACTCGAACTTTTCTAGATTACTTTGATCTGAGCACCTTAAACGAGCTGCCGACGCTTTCGGCGATTAAGGACTTGGACAAGATCAACGAAGAGCTGGATCTAGAAGACGAGATCGTTGAGGCGCGAACCATCGAGTTAACGCCTGAGCAAGACAGCGAGGATGCGGCCGCCGAGGATGCCTCGCTCGAGGAGGTAACCGAACGCGTCAATGCGATTCAGGAAAACATAAAAAATGTGATGCGAACGCCAGCGGAAGATGAGCCTGATGATGACTTGTTAGACACAAC
>JBLHVI010000135.1:0-5989 GCA_047630175.1 Candidatus Azotimanducaceae bacterium | reverse complement strand
TCTGGGCACGATCTCAATGCGCGTAGCGGACGGAAATAAAGCCCCCGTTGCCTGTGCGAAACAGACGCCATTCGAGCGAATCACAGACTCAGCTGAAGCCTAAATCAAAGCCTGTGTCATTCGGTCTAAGAAGCCATCGGCGCCGGTCTGTTTTCGATGAGTTCCTCAACCACGCCGGGGTCGGCCAAGGTACTGATATCGCCTAGGCTATCAAGTTCGTTCTCGGCGATTTTGCGCAGTATGCGTCGCATGATCTTGCCAGAGCGGGTCTTTGGTAGGCCCGGTGCCCACTGAATGACATCGGGTTTGGCGATAGCGCCGATTTCTGCCTTTACTTGATCCATGAGGGCTTGGCGGAGCGTCTCGTCGCCCTCGACGTCGTGCATCAGCGTCACGTAAGCATAGATTCCTTGACCCTTGATAGGATGTGGGTAACCGACTACGGCCGCCTCAGCGACGGCGTGGTGCAGCACCAGAGCGCTTTCTACCTCTGCGGTACCCATTCGGTGACCAGAAACATTGAGTACGTCATCGACCCTGCCGGTGATCCAGTAGTAACCGTCGTCATCGCGGCGAGCGCCGTCACCCGCAAAATAGTAGCCAGGGTAGGCGCTATAGTAAGTACTAATGCAGCGATCGTGATCTCCATACACTGTCCGGATTTGGCCGGGCCAGCTACGGGTAATGACGAGATTGCCTTCACCAACTCCTTCGATCAGCCTGCCGTCGTTGTCGACCAGGGCGAGATCAACGCCGAAGAACGGCAGGCTGGCTGAGCCTGGTTTGAGCGCGGTGGCGCCAGGCAGAGGCGTGATCATAATGCCGCCGGTTTCTGTCTGCCACCATGTGTCGACGATGGGGCAGCGCTCGTTACCGACTATGTGATAGTACCATTCCCAGGCTTCGGGGTTTATGGGTTCGCCGACGCTGCCGAGGAGGCGCAGTGAAGTGCGGGAAGTGGCGGTCACAAATTCGTCACCCTGACCCATCAATGCGCGTAGGGCCGTGGGTGCGGTATAGAAAATGTTGACCTGATGTTTGTCGACGATCTGCCAGCAGCGTGAGGCGTCGGGATAGGTAGGGACGCCCTCGAACATCAGCGTGGTGGCGCCGTTCGCTAGTGGGCCGTAGATGATATAGGTGTGTCCTGTTACCCAGCCAACGTCTGCTGTGCACCAGTAAATGTCGCCGTCGTGATAGTCGAAAACATATTTGTGCGTCATGGCAGCTTGCAGCATATAGCCGCCGGTGGTATGCAAAACGCCTTTCGGTTTGCCGGTTGAACCGGAAGTGTAGAGGATAAATAGTGGGTCCTCACTATCCATGGGAACAGCATCGCAGTGTGAGTCTGCGGCGTTAATCGATGTTTCATAATGGATATCGCGGCCATTGTGCCAAGCGACGTCAGCCCCCGTGCGTTGCACGACAATGACGGTACTGACGGCGGGGCAGCCTTCCAGTGCCTTGTCGGTATTCGCTTTGAGTGGCACTGAACGGCCGGCGCGGACGCCCTCATCCGCGGTGATAACCGTGCGGCAATCAGCATCAAGGATGCGGTCTTGCAGCGCTTGAGGCGAGAAGCCGCCGAACACCACAGAATGGATGGCACCGATGCGGGCACATGCGAGCATGGCATAAGCTGCCTCGGGGATCATCGGCATATAGATACAAACGCGGTCGCCCTTGTTGACACCGCGGGCTTTGAGTACGTTTGCTAGACGACAGACTTTGTCGTGGGCCGCAGCATAAGTGATGTTAGCCGTATCGCTCGGGTCATCGCCTTCCCAGATAATGGCGGTTTGCTCGGCTCTGTCGGGTAGATGACGGTCAAGGCAGTTGTAACAGGCGTTGAGCTGACCGCCGATAAACCAGGCAGTCTTACCCCGGGGAAGGTCTGATTCGCTGAGGGTATGCCATGGCTTGCTCCAGCTTAAAAACTGATTAGCTTGCGCTGGCCAAAATTTCTCAGGTTGGGCGATGGATGCCTCATACATGCGGGCATAATCTTCATGGTTGACGAGGGCGTGTTTAGCGACCACCGCAGGTACCGCATAAACTTTGTGCTCCGACATCGGCTGCTCCTTTGTCTCAATAAGTGTTTGAATAAGTGACTTGCGTGAGTGTTTTAAAGCGGTTTTTGAAATTTTCTCTCAGACGCTTGTCGGGCGTTGTGCTTGATAGAGTGCCAGTAAGTGTTGCGTCGATGGATCTAAATCAGCCGCAGCGCCGCTGTCGATGGCAGCAAAGATAGATTCGCTCAGCTGTTTACCGAGTTCGACGCCCCACTGGTCAAACGGGTTGATCTGCCATATCTGTGCTTGGCAGAATACCTTGTGTTCATAGAGTGCAATAATGGCACCGAGTGATTCCGCCGTGAGTTGGTCCATCAGCAGGGTATTGGAAGGCCGATTACCGGGCATCACTTTTTGTTGCTTTAGAGTCTCGTCCGCACCCGCAATATCTTGTAGGGGGCGACCTTGCATCAGCGCCTGACTCTGGCTCAGGCAATTGGCCACCAACCAGTCATGATGGGCACGCCGAGTATGGTGTGGACGTAGGGGCAGAATAAAGTCGATACTGGTAAAGCGAGTGCCCTGATGAAGTAGCTGGTGAAAAGCATGCTGGCCATTGGTGCCTTCACCACCCCATATAATTGGGCCCGTCTGAACAGTGACCGACTCGCCTGATGTTGAGGTGGACTTGCCGTTAGATTCCATATCCAGCTGTTGTAGATGGGCGGGTAGCAGACGCAGTGAGTGGTCATAAGGGAGTATGGCGTGGGACGCAGCATCCATAAAGTTATGATAAAAGACGCCAATGGCTGCCAGCATCATGGGCATATTGTGCGGCCAGCTTGCGCTGCGAAAATGTTCGTCCATGGCGCGTGCGCCATTGAGTAGTGCCGCAAAATGTTCATAGCCAAACTTGATAGCGATAGGCAGGCTTACTGCTGACCACAAACTGTAGCGACCGCCGACCCAGTCCCACATGGGCAGTATATTTTCGTCCGCGATACCCATTTTCTGAGCGGCCTCAATGTTACTGGTGATAGCGACTGCGTGCCGGTGCAACTGCTCAGCAGGCATGGTCGCGCGCAGCCAGGCGTTGGCCGCCTCGGCGTTGACCTTAGTCTCCACCGTGGTGAATGACTTCGACACGATAATGACGAGTGTTGTTGCCGGGTTCAGGCGAGCCAGTACTTGGTCAATGTGCTGACCATCGACATTAGCAACGTAGTCGCAGTGAATTTTGCCGTTGTGATAGGGTGCTAGGGCAGCGTCAATAACGCGAGGACCTAGATAGGAGCCGCCGATACCAATATGTAATAAGTGAGTGATCACTTCGCCTGAAAATCCTGTCCAGGAGCCGCTATTTATCTCATCGCTGATGCGCCGAACTGCGGTAAGTGACCGTTGTACTGCCATAGACTCGACGTCAAGAGCGGCTGGAATGTTCTCTCCGCCAGCGCGCAACAGGGTATGCAAGGCGGCGCGCTGCTCGGTTTGATTGATCGCGGCACCGCTAAACATGGCTTCGATTTGAGGCGCCAGCTTTGACTCTACGAGGAGCTGCTGGAATAGTGCGAGGGTCTCTTCATCGACCAAGTTTTTAGAATAGTCCAAGGTCAGCCCCGCTGCCGTCAGGCTCATCCGCTGGGTCCGGTTGGGGTCTTTGGCGAAGAGATCCAAGATGCTGGTCGTTGACATCTGCTTGGCGTGTTGCTGCAAGGCTGGCCAGCAATCCGGCAGGGTGTAGGTCATAAGACGCTCATATTATTGAGGGCGAAGGATTGTAGTAATGTCGAGCGCGCTTGACGGTTCCTAAATAGGCTAATAGGGCGTTGTAGTCTGCATCATTGTTGACCAGATCGATCTCGGCCACATTAACGATAAGTAATGGGGCGCTGTCGTAGTAATGAAAGAACCGCGTGTAGGCATCGACTAACTGGGCCAGGTAAGATCTTTCGATAAGCTGTTCGATGGCGATGTTGCGTTGCGCTATACGCGCCATCAATACAGACACGGGGGCCTGTAGATAAATCACAAGGTCGGGGGTTGGAGCGTCGATTGCGAGATGATTGTAGACGTTGTCGTACAGGGCCATTTCATCGTGGTCTAGGTTGAGCTCCGCAAATAGTCGATCTTTTTCCAACAGAAAATCGGCAATACGGACGGGCTCGAACATATCGCCTTGGCGCATTGATTGGATTTGTCGGCTGCGCTCAAACAGAAAGAACAGCTGTGTAGGCAATGCGGCTTGGCGACGGTTCTGATAGAAGCGTTCGAGAAACGGGTTGGCGTCTGTATGCTCCAGCACTGTTTCATAGTTGACACTGGCGGCCAGACGTTTAGTAAAGCTAGTCTTGCCGACTCCGATGGGGCCTTCTACAGCGATGTAGCGTGGGAAGTCTGGTTTGGCTGTATCTAACTGCAAGCCTATCTCCCGCTGTCTGATCTGTCATGGGTTATGAGTCGCCAGTCGCCGTAGCCAGTTAACGCTGGCTTAAGATTGGCTTGCTGGTTTTCTGCGGCGTCTGCGAGGTCGCTTAGCCCGTGTGTCATTGCTGGGTTCAGAACCTTCAGCCTCAGCGTCATCAGACTCCGAGCTGTTTGTTCCAGCGTTATTCGCGTCAGATCCGCGTAGCGTCAGCATTTCGCCGCGCTGGTCTTCTGCGGTTTCCTGAAAGCGTGTCCACCATTCTCCCAGTCCACCGAGACTCTCGCCCGACTCTTCTCGCAATAACAAAAAATCGTAGGCAGCACGAAAACGTTTATGGAGTAGTAGTGTTTCTGGCTTTTTGCCTGAACGTGTTGGCAGACGGTACTGGAGGCTCCAAATATCACGCATAGGCCCCGAGAATCGCTTTGGAATAGATGTTACCGACAGCTGTCGTGTGACGGCCTCGTTCGCTCCTTCAAAACCAGCTACGTAGGCACTTTCACCGGCTTGCTCGCGCCGTTGGCGTTGTTCAAGGTAGGGTTGCCAAAGCAATGCAGCGAAAATAAAAGCCGGTGTGACCGGCATATCAAGCGCGATACGGCGATCAGTGCTGGCTAACGCAAGCCGAATTAATTCTGCACCTTGTGCGGTTTCAAGCAATCTGTTCGTGTCGGGGAATAGCCAGCCGAACAAGTCATACTCACGCAGTACTGCGAATGAGCGTTCTCCATGACCTGTCATGAAGAGTTTCAACACTTCTTCAAACAAACGCGCAGGTGGAATATCGCGTAGTAATAAACCTAGGCGTCGCAGGGGTTCAGCCGTTGCGGGTTCTATCTCGAAATTTAACTTGGCCTTGAATCTGACCGCACGGAGCATGCGCACCGGGTCTTCCCGGTATCGGCTGTCAGGATCGCCGATCAGTCTTATTTGGCGCTTACCTAAATCCTCTACGCCCTTGACCTCGTCATGAATTGTGTCGTTCTCTGGGTCGTAATAGAGCGCGTTCACCGTGAAATCTCGGCGTGCCGAGTCCTCGCTGAACGTGCCGTAGATATTGTCAGACAAAATCATACCTTCGTCTGAAAAGTTCTGCTCCGTTTGCTGCTCACTATGAGGCGCTCTGAATGTGGCGACTTCGATGATCTCACGCCCAAAGCGCACATGGACGATTTTGAAACGACGACCGATGAGTCGGGAGTTACGAAATAATTCATGGACTTCATCGGGGTGAGCGTTGGTCGCCACGTCAAAGTCTTTTGGATGGTTTCCAAGTAATAGGTCACGCACGCAGCCTCCCACCAGATAGGCTTGATAACCACTGCTAGTGAGGCGATTGACGACCTTGAGTGCATTGACATTGATGTAGTCAGGAGACAGATCTATGGGAGCTTCAGGCATTCTGGTGAGCTGGCTTAACGATGGCGATATCCATAAAACAAATATGCCTTGATATTAGCAGAGGTTGTAGCAGGAAAGTATTCCAAAAATGCTGATTCGGTGGCGATTTAGATTGTCTGGGCAAGCAATAGCGCTGTGTTGCGATAAG
>JBLHVI010000134.1:0-6083 GCA_047630175.1 Candidatus Azotimanducaceae bacterium | reverse complement strand
TTGCTTTGTCAGCCCTGTCGTCGTTTTTCTACGAAGAATTGGTGTCAGTTAACGGAGAAAGCAATGCTGAAAGTTGGTTTTATCGGATTGGGAAATGTGGGTGGCAAGCTTGCTGGCAGCTTGTTGCGTAATGGCGTGGATCTAACGGTACGTGATTTGAATGTGGACAATGCGCAGCCGTTTTTGGATGCGGGTGCCAAATGGGCGAATAGCCCGCTAGAGATGGCGCAGAGCGTTGATGTTTTAATTACCTGCCTGCCGAGTCCGGCCGCTAGTGCCATGGTGATGGAAGCCGAAGACGGTGCGCTTGCGGGGCTTGGCCCTGGTAAAATATGGGCAGAAATGAGCACAACTGACAAGGACGAAGTGCTGCGTCTTGGTGAAAAGGTGAAGGCAGTGGGAGCAGAGCCGGTTGATTGTCCAGTATCTGGTGGATGTCATCGTGCAGCCACGGGTAACATCGCGATATTTGCCGGTTGTGAGCGTAGTGCGTTTGAAACGTTGTTGCCGCTGCTGACTAAAATGGGGCGGCGCATTCTGCATACCGGTGCGCTCGGTTCAGCGTCAGTGTTGAAAGTTGTGACCAATTACTTGGCGACTGCAAATTTGTTGAGTGTCTGCGAGGCATTGGTGACTTCAAAGGTTGCCGGTATGGATATGAACACGACCTACGAAGCGATTCGGATATCCTCTGGCAACTCGTTCGTGCATGAAACCGAGAGTCAGGTGATTCTAAACGGCAGTCGTGACATCGGCTTCACCATGGATCTGGTGTGCAAAGATATAGGGCTGTTTAACGATGTCGCTAAACGTGGTGGTCTTGATCTTGAGCTGGGTTTGATGTTTCAACGAATTTTTGAGCAAGGCCAGGCGAGCTACGGGCCACGTGAGTTGTCGCCGAACATCATTCGTCGGCTTGAAGAGGAGAGGGGCGTCAAGGTTTTAGCGCCCGGTTTCCCCGCAGTAATAGTAGACGATGAGCCTGAGGAGCCGGGCTACGAAGTGCAGGTTAAGGGTCGCTAGCAGAGCCTGTTAATCAGCTAAGCGTTTGTGTGCGATAGCCCTTCAGCGGCCTTTAAACGCGGGTGCGCGCTTTTGTGCAAACGAGGTCATGCCTTCTTTGGCATCTTCGGTTCTCATCAGCTGTAGGAAGTTCATGTACACATGATGCACGTGATCGTTGAACTGTTGGGACATGCCCATGCGCATGAGTCGTTTGGCTGACTGTACGGCTAAGGGTGCGTTGGCAGCAATCTCTGCGGCGAGAGTTTTGGCATACTGCATGAGTTCATCGTTTGGCACTACATGAGCACATAAGCCAAGTTCCTTGCATTCGGCAGCGCCGAGGTTGCGCGCAGTAAAAAATATCTCTGCCGCTTTTTCCCAACCCACCAGTCGAGGCAGAATCCAGGTGCCACCACTCTCTGGCACGATACCGCGCTTAACAGGCGTCGGGGCTAACTTGGCACTTTGCGCCATCACCCGTATATCGCAGGCAAGTGCCATATCCATACCAAAGCCTGCGGCTGCGCCGTTCAAGGCGCAGATAACTGGCTTTTCACAGTTATAGATGACCGCTGGTGGAAAGCGCCTTACATCAAGCGTCACCGGAATGGCGTTCGCCTCATGGTTGCCGGCTTGTGACCCCGTTCGTGATTGTGCGCCGACGACGTCGAGACCGGCACAAAACATACGGCCCGCCCCGGTGAGAATGATCGCCCTCACTTCGCCGTCGTCTTCTGCCTGTTGAATGTATTGGCTGACCAAGGCCATCATAGAGCCCCCCAGCGTGTTCATTTGCTCAGGGCGATTGAGGGTGATGGTCGCGATGCCATTATCGATCTCGTACAACGTATCTTGGCTAGCCATCCTGTGTCCTTTATCTGTCGAGTCTACGTAAAATGCCAGAGTCGAGCGCGAGAGTAAATCAGTGTTTAGCTTCGACTAACGTCTGCTGGTTTCAGAATGGTGATTATTCCAATAGATCTTTCGCGGTTCACAGGTGTCAGTGCCTGACGCGAGATGGCAGGCTGACCCCGACCGCTATTATTTGCCAGTCCAGCAGATCCTAAGGGTTGGTGCTAACCGACTGTAGGAAAATATGGGTTACCTGTTTTATCTGACGCCTGAACATTTGCGTTGAGTTGGCTTTTTTCTTCTGACCGGATATTGACGACATCAATAGTTCGACGAACGGCTTAGTTTTCGGCATCTTGCCATCCAATTTGATTTCGCCACGAGCACTGGCCTCATCTATCGCGTCTGCAAGGGTCCGAACTAGGCGGGTGTGACCTTCCTGCATAAGATCTGCTGCAATGCTTAGGTTGATGTCTATGATCTCAGCACCATGGGGGGATTGGGCTATCGGCTCATAATAAATTGCTTCGTAAGCGAGGATCGCGTTAACAAGCCGGACGGATATTTCCCCTTCTTTGCCAAGCGCTGATATTGCTTGATCGATACCGTGGTTTTGCAGGTGGGCAGCTAATTGTCTGAACAGCTCTTGCTTGTTCTTGAATATCAAATAAAGCGCCGGGCGTGATATTCCAGCAGCATTCGCAATGTCGTTCATGGATGTTCGACGGAAACCATATTGGGCGAAAACATTAGCTGCTGCGTCGAATACTAATTTTTGTTTGCTCTGTCCCTTGTTCGTGATGCGTTTCGCTTTGCTCATTTTTCGGCTCTAGCTCCTGCGTGCAATGTCATCGTGCTAGGTTGACATAAAATGTATAATGTGTCAGGTTTGTCTCTTTTTGGAGCAACCTCCGGTTCAGAGTTTATGGGCCATTTTAGGATGTTAGCACGCGTGTGAGGGAGTGAGGAGTGTGAATAGAATCGATAGCGTAGCACCTGCCTGTGTTAACTTGTCTGGCGGAGTGAGCTGTAGGTTGTGATGATGCTACGCAGATAAACATCTAGCGCAAGTTCGAGGAAGTGCAAGCCCCGCCAAGTTTCCATCCGGCAACAATGCCGAAGTGGCGCTTACCCACAGATGAGGGGTTTATGGCGCTCGAGTGCATACCACGGCGATTACGCGTTATTGCCGGTTGAGGATCAATTGCGCAGGGCGGAGAGATCCTTTTATGATCGGGTGGATAGTCTGATTGACAACAGGTCTACAGATAAGCAGGTTTAGAGCACACAGGTTTAGAGCACACAGGTTTAGAACACGCAGGTTTAGAGCACACAGGTTTAGAGCACATAGATCTGGAACATGTTAGAGCACATAGATCTAGAACGCATAGATTTAGAACATACAGATTTAGAACATACAGATTTAGAACATATAGATCGAAAATATACGCGACTGGCGCAAACAGGTTGAAAGCATACCCTTGGAGAACATGATGACGACTTCTTTTACTGTTAATGGCGAACATCAATCGGTGGAGGTTGATCCTCAGAAACCGTTGCTGTGGGTCTTACGAGAACAGTTGGCGCTCACTGGCACCAAGTTCGGTTGTGGTATTGCCAAATGTGGTGCCTGCACAGTGCATGTCAACGGGCAAGCAGTGCGTTCATGCGTGACGCCGATAGCCAGCGTCGAGGGACAAGACGTGACAACTATTGAGGGGTTAGGCACTGATGAGGTGCGACATCCGTTGCAACAGGCTTGGATTGAACACCAGGTGCCGCAGTGTGGTTACTGCCAGTCTGGCCAGTTGATGTCAGCGGCAGCACTGCTAGCCAGCAATCCTAATCCAGGTGACGCGGATATCGATGTGGCGATGCAGGGCAATATTTGTCGATGTGGTATGTACGGGCGCATTCGTGGCGCCATCAAGTCGGTCGGGTTATCAACAGCCAAGAATGAGCAGCAATTTTTTGATGCAACGGAGGTGGATCGTGCCTAATTGGACTAGAAGAGCGTTTATAACAACCGCAGCGATTGCCGGTGGGGGTGTTCTTATTGGTGTAGCGGTGCGCCCTGGCAATCGGGCAGGTAAGCTTAGCGGGCTGGTTGGCGGTGAGGGTGGCACGCTGGTCAGTGCCTACGTGAAAATTGATAGTGACAACGTCGTCACTGCGATAGTGCCGGGTGCCGAGATGGGGCAGGGTATTCATTCAGCGCTGGCGCAGATACTAGCCGATGAGTTGGATGCGGACTGGAGCACGCTGCGGATCGAAGAAGCGCCAGCCTTGGGCGAATATGCGAGTTACAGTTTTGGTCGGAACTATCTATTCAAGGGCGTGGATTTCCCAGACGCTGTTGTGCCGTCGGTTGATGGTGCCATGATGAAGATTGCTGATTCGCTTAATTTGCAGGTAACTGGCGGCAGTTTAAGTGTCCGCGTAAACGGCATGCTGGGCATGCGTTTGGCGGGGGCGTCTACTAAAGAAATGTTGGTGCAGGCTGCAGCCGATGCGTGGCAGGTGCCGGTGGAGGAAGTTGTCGCAAAAAACAGCTACCTTAGTCATCCAGCCAGTGAACGATCTGAGCCATACGCAGCCTTCGCGGCCGCCGTTGCACAGATGACGCCTTCGTCTACGCCGAGAATGAAAACACCTGAAGAATACAATCTTGTCGGACAGCATGTGGATCGTAAGGACATCCCTTCAAAGGTGGACGGAACAGCGATGTTTGCGCTGGATGTCAGGCGTCCTGGGATGGTTTACGCGACGGTTGTTCGGTCACCTGTATTTGGTGGCAGCATTGCCAACATAGATGATCGTGCTGCGCGGGCGATTCCCGGGGTTATTGATGTTATTGAAATTCCCCGTGCTGCAACGGAACAGACGATTGGCTCCTTCTCGGCTGGTGAGTCAGTTGCGGTGGTTGCCGATAGTTACTGGACCGCGCAGCAAGGGCTACGTGCCCTCAAAGTTGACTGGAATGCCACAGAATACGATGAGGTTTCCAGTGAAGAAATTTTTGCGCAATTCGATAGAGACATCTCTGCGGGTATTGAGCGCCAACCAGATCTTGTTCAAGGTGACACTGCGTCATTGTTCGCCAACGCGGCGCAGGTTATCCAAGCCGATTATCATGTGCCCTATCTGGCCCATACCTGCATGGAGCCATTAAACGCGACAGCTGAATTCAAGAATGGGAAATGTGAGATCTGGATAGGTTGTCAGAACCCCCTCGGTTTTCGGCGGGCCGTTGCGGAGGCGCTCGAGATGGATGCTGAGGATGTTACCCTGCACAACCATCTTATGGGTGGCGGCTTTGGTCGTAAATCACGCGCAGATTGGGCAATTCAGGTAGCGCATGTGGCCAAGGCGGTAGGGAAGCCAGTACAGCTCATTTGGTCGCGCGAAGAGGATGTTCGTCAAGACTTTTATCGCCCCGCTATTCAAAGTCGCTTTCGAGCTGCGCTCGATACCGAAGGCCAACTTATTGGCTGGGAAAACACCTACGTTAATAAAGAAGAGCCCGCTGAAGCTCCGTTGATTCCCTATGCGGTGGCCTCTCAAGATATCGGTCATGTGAGCAGCCCAACCCATGTGCCTTTTGGTGCTTGGCGTAGTGTTGACCACTCGCAGCACGGCTTCTTCACCGAATCCTTCATTGATGAAGCGGCTATTGCAGCAGGCAAAGATCCGTTCGAATTTAGAGCGGCGCTTCTCAAAGACAAGCCTCGTCAGTTGGCGGTTTTGACGCGCGCAGCGCAAGAGGCAGGCTGGCATAAACCACTCCCAGAAGGTCGTGGGCGCGGTATCTCGCTACAAGAGTCGTTCGGCTCCATTGTTGCCCAAGTAGTAGAGGTGACGGTTGTTGAAGGGCAGGTGTCTGTCGACCGAATCGTTGCGGTGATCGACGCGGGCACAGCGATCTCTCCGGATGGCGTTGCTGCCCAATTAGAGTCGGGCATTGTTTACGGTCTGACAGCGGCCCTTTACGGTGAGATCACCATTGAGAAAGGCGCGGTTGTACAGAGCAACTTTCATGATTACGAGTCGCTCAGAATGGCTCAGGCACCCAAGATCGAGACCCACATTATTAACAGTGGCAGCGACGTTGGTGGCGCTGGGGAGCCGGGCACACCAGGTGTTGCACCAGCGCTGGCTAACGCTGTTTTCGACGCGACAGGCACGCGTGTTAGGCGCTTGCCACTGAGTCGGTTTGACCTTAATTA
>JBLHVI010000133.1:0-6118 GCA_047630175.1 Candidatus Azotimanducaceae bacterium | reverse complement strand
GAAAACGGCTTTCCGGGCTTTATGGCGCTGGTAGCGCAGACCATGCCGGCACAATGTACGTTAGTACCGGACAATCCTGTGCAACTGACTTCTGATCATGGCTGGGACCTCTCTGGCGACAATTCGCCACTGGCAGCCGTCATCGATCAGCTGAAAAAGTTGAACATCCGCGTCAGCCTGTTCATGGATCCCGTCGAAACCCAGATAGCAGAGGCTGCACGCCTGGGCGCTGATCGCATCGAGTTCTATACAGGTCCTTATGCCGACGCGTACGGTGCCCACCATTCTATTTTGGCCCGCTTTGTAGAAGCTGCCACATTCGCCCGAGGACTGGGCATGGGTATCAATGCAGGTCATGACCTAAATCAGGAAAACCTAGGGGAATTCTGCCTGTCCGTAGCACCCGTCGACGAAGTTTCTATCGGCCACGCATTGATCACCGACGCAATTTGGAGTGGATTAGACCCCACGGTGAGAAGATACAAGGCTATTCTGGAAAATCCCGCCTAGTTCACCTATCATTCGCCGCACCTTTGAGGGGCATGGTCCGATCAACGATGAGCATCACCGTTGACTCACCATCGGCTATGCCTGTTTATATCCACCCAATCATAAAAATGGACATCATGAATCCTATTCTTAAAAACATCACCCTCAGTCTGATCATCGGCAACATCGCCTATTTTATTTCTCAGCTTTTCAGCGGGCCTCTGCATGCCCCGGCAGGACAAGAGCTCGGCGTTCTAGCCACAATTGTACTCGCTGTGTTTCTCGGTCGCAGCTTAACACCGGCTCGAACCCCTGCGCCGGCACGACGAAATCATAGCAAGCCCGGGGCCAGACAAGACGGCAAGCAAGCAAAACGTAAGACCAGCGATGACGGCACTAAAGAAACAGGGACGGTCAAATGGTTCAATATCAAAAAGGGCTTCGGCTTTATCACCCGTGATGGGGGAGATGACATCTTTGTTCACTACCGCAATATAGAAGGTAACGGACGCCGTGCTATCAACGAGGGACAGCGCGTTAAATTTCTCGTCATTAACGGTGACAAAGGTCTGCAGGCTGACGAAGTCGAAGCCATTTAGAGTAAAAGTATGCACCAGATATTTTTTATCGGCGATCCTGAAGATGTAGCGGAGCTCGAGCCAGATGAGAATCCGGCGAACGGCTTCCCATGCATGTCCAGCCAGCAATTTCATAGAGACGCTAGAGCCCAGTTATACGCGCTGATTTGTGGCAGTTTTGTTGCTGAGGCGCTGGAAATGGAACTGCTAGATCGAGAGATCAGTGATGAAGGTCCGTATCTATACCGTCTCGACAGTAAACTGATGGAAACCCTCGCAGACCTTGAGGAAGATCAGGTAGAGAGCTTTGCCGCCCTCTGGCTAGAATGTGAGGAGATCGAGGCGCTCAACCTTGAGACCAACGACCTGCTCGACTTCATGTTTTTGTTGGTGCACTTTTGTCAGACTGCCTGCAATGACGACCTTGGCGTCTACATCTATTCTGATAGCTAAGAAAGTAGACAGCTGGCTAAACTGCCGCCTAAAACGCTGAGCAAACAGGTAAACTCATCGATGACAGCCAAAACCAACCTGTCGTCGAATCATTTTCACACAGCATAGAACGGCTGATCCATGAGCAAGCAACAGCTGGTATATTCAACGGATGGTGGTCGTCACTGCCCCACTTGCGGTGCTGTAATTAAACAATGCCAGTGCCATCAAACAACGTCACTTGTTGCCACCGACGGAATTATCCGGCTGCAGCGTCAGGTAAAGG
This sequence comes from Candidatus Azotimanducaceae bacterium, assembly GCA_047630175.1. Classification (GTDB taxonomy): domain Bacteria; phylum Pseudomonadota; class Gammaproteobacteria; order Pseudomonadales; family Azotimanducaceae; genus UBA4582. The sequence goes on along the minus strand of JBLHVI010000133.1, from coordinate 4,333 downwards.
GACGTGGTGGCAAGCCCGTCGTCTTGATTACCGGCTTGCCACTCGTTGCTGCCGAGTTAAAAGCGCTAGCAAAGCAACTTAAGAACAAATGTGGCGTCGGTGGCAGCATCGAGGAAGGCGTGATACTGATTCAAGGTGACAAGCGAGAGTTGCTGATGACGGAGCTCACTGCCCTCGGCTATCGGGTCAAAATAAGCGGAGGTTAACATATGGCAAAGGTACAAACGCTCATCGACGTGCCGACACTCGCTGCACGCCTGGGCGACAGTGATTTACGCGTCCTTGATTGCCGCTCTTCACTGCTCGATCCAGCGGCAGGTGCCGCCATGTTTACAAAGGGTCATATCAGTGGCGCACAGTATGCCGACCTGAACCATAGCCTTAGTGCCGCAGTGATACCCGGCGAAACCGGCCGCCACCCCCTACCGAGCCCGAGCACGTTCACCGATCAAGTCAGGCGTTGGGGTATCGATAACGGTGACTTAGTGGTTGCCTATGACGCTGACACTGGCGCTTATGCAGCGCGCCTTTGGTGGATGCTGCGCTGGCTTGGACACACTAATGTCGTAGTGCTAGACGGCGGCTTGTCTGCTTGGGTGGATACGGGCATGCCACTGACTGAGGATAACGTGAGCTACCAAACATCACACTTCGAGAAATTCTCTCGTGTTACACGTGAGGTATCAGCCGCCGACCTGATGGCCAGAGCTGCAGATACCAACCAAGGAAGAGCACAACATGGCGTCTTATTAGATGCCCGAGACCTCAGCCGTTTCAGGGGTGAAGCCGAGCCTATAGACCCGGTTGCCGGCCATATTCCTGGGGCTGTCTGCGCGCCTTTTAGTGCTAACTTAACCGCCGCTGGAAAATTCAAACAGCCCGCTGAACTGGCTGATCAGTTCACGCAGCTCGGCGTCTCAGTAAACGAATCTGTCACCTGCTATTGCGGTTCGGGCGTCACGGCCGCGCATAATATTTTAGCCCTTGTACACGCTGGTTTTGACGAACCAGCTTTGTATCCTGGTTCTTGGAGCGAATGGATCACGGATCCTCGGCGTCCCATTGCCAGCCGCTGAAGAACCCCCAAAAACCGGGTACTTAGTAGATCACGCCGAGATTCAGTGGCGCGATGACGCCAGCCCTTGGTCGCCGGAGTTTGCTGACATCTACTGGCATCGTCTCGGCGGCTTAGCTGAAAAACAGCACGTATTTATAGACGCAAACCAACTCGAGACACGCTGGCAGAACCTGCAGCAGAGCCACTTCACCATAGTTGAGACAGGTTTTGGTTTTGGGCTCAATTTCTTGCTGGCGGCCCGCCTCTGGCAGCAGATCGCCCCTCAGCGAGCCTGCCTACATTTTATCGCCATCGAACATGCCCCCGTCGCACCGGCAGACCTAGCGAGGCTCTACGCGAACCTGCAAAAAGATAAGGCGACAGAATCTGTTTATGCAGGTATGGCGGACCTGGCCAGCGCCTTGGCAGACAACTACCCCATGCCTAGCCAAGGCATGCACCCACTGTGGATCACAGACAACATTTGCCTGACGTTAATCTATGCCGATATCGTGCCGGCTAGCGCTATGCTCAGCGCACCTGTCGACGCGTTCTTTTTAGACGGCTTCAGTCCAGCGTTGAACAGCGCCATGTGGGACCCGCGAGTGTTCGAGCAGTTTGCTGCAGTAAGCCATGCAGCAACTACACTCTCGACCTATTCCGTTGCCGGCGTCGTCAAGCGTGGCCTGCGCTCGGCGGGGTTTTGTATTCAAAAAACGCCTGGTTTTGGCGGTAAAGCTGAGATGTTGACCGCTCGCCTGTCACAAACGGAGCCACTCGAAGTCACCACAGCAAAATATACAAAAAAAATCCCTGTCAACCAGACCGCTATCGGTAGCTCCGCTGTCAAGCGCGTTGCCATCTTAGGCGCAGGCTTGGCGGGACTAAATTGCGCCCGAGCGCTACTGCGGCGCGGCATTGAGGTTACGGTGTTTGATGCTCGGCAGGCCCCACTGTTGGGTGCATCGGTAATCCCGCAACTGGCTATCTATCCGCAGCTAGCGGCTGCGCCGGACAACCGCGCAAAATTTTCCCTGGCCGCTTTTCAATACATTTCACGGCAAGGCGGTTTTGACGCCTGTGGCTTTACTGTCGCGGCCGACACACCACGCTTGAACACACGATTTACACGAATCAACGCCTACTTCCCCGACAACTTCGTGCGCCTGGTTGATTCTCCCCTGAGTTATCAGGAGGCAGCTCTCACCTATGCAGACGGGGGCTGGTTGAATGCCGCAAGCTACTTCGCGGCAACGTTAGCCGCTATTAAGCTGTATCTTCATAGCCCTATCAGCGAGTTGACCAATCGAGATGGGCGCTGGCAACTGCTCAATGCCGCAAGTGAAGTCCTAACCGAAGCCGATGTTGTTATCATTGCCCACGGCGCCGGCACCTTGGCACAGACACTACCCATTGGATTAGATACAAACCGCGGCCAAGCACTGCAGGTCTCGGGTCTTGCTCCAGACCAAGTAATCAGTGGCCCTATCACGGTTTTCCCCGTGGATTCGGCAGGTTTCTCAACGATCAGTGGTACCCATGCCAGGGACACAAAAGATGATACGGTCATAGAGGCCGATAACCAGACACTGTTAGCCCAGCAGCAGCGATATTGGCCTGGCGACACTGTGGCCGTGAAGGCCTATGCTGGACTGCGCGCCACTAGTCGCGATCGACTACCGGTAGTCGGACCCATTCCTGATTGGAAGGCTCTGGCGAACTGGAGCATGCACCACCACCGCGATCAATCCGACTTCAATACTTACCAGCCCGGGTTATTCTTCTGTGGTGGACTCGGCTCTCATGGCGCCACTCATGGCCCCTTATGTGGAGAAATTCTAGCCCGTCTGATCAACGCTGAGCCGAGTGCAGTAGACCCCGCGTGGCTCAAATTCCTGGCACCCGGGCGCTTTATGCAGCGTGACCTGCAACGAGCACCGACAGCAGTTGATAGCTCGAAGTAAGCGTTGCAGAGCATCAGAGGCCGGCCTTAAACACGCGCACGTTGATCACACCCTCGATCTTTTCAATATCACGTACCAAGTCTGCCAGCGGCTCAACCTCCACGTCGATCAAGTTATAAGCCACGTCGTCTCGACTCTTGTTAAGCATATCAATGACATTGATATTGCGGTCGGCGAGAATCGACAAAACACTACCCAGAATCCGTGGTACATTACGATTCGCCAATGCTATTCGATAACCTTGAGTGCGCTCGAGCACTAGATTAGGAAAATTGACAGAGTTGCGGATGTTCCCATTTTCGAGAAAGTCGATAAGTTGGTCCGCCACCATCACGGCGCAGTTCTCTTCTGCTTCAGCCGTACTAGCGCCCAGATGTGGCGTGGATAAAACACCTGGCTTACCGATCAGTTCCAGTGTTGGAAAATCACAAACGTATTGTTTGAGGTGGCCCGACTCGAGGGCCGCTAACAGGTCCGAATTATTGACAAGCTCTTCACGAGCGAAATTCAACAATACGGCTCCTGCCTTGAAATACCCCAAGGTTTCCGCGTTAATGATACCGCGGGTCGATTCCAGAGCAGGGATATGTAGGGAGACCAAGTCGGCGCGAGTAAACAGAGCCTGCATGTTGTCCACTTTTTTCACCTGGCTTGACAGGCGCCAAGCAGCATCAACCGACAACGCCGGATCGTATCCGAGCACTTGCATACCCATCTGTAGCGCCAAGTCAGCGACCATTGAGCCAATGGCACCTAATCCCAGAATGCCCAGAGTTTTGCCCTTCAGCTCCGCACCTTTAAACACTTTCTTGTTGGCCTCGACTTGTCGATTAAGCTCACCCTTATCAGTTATATCTGCCAAGCTTTCGACAAAAGCCAACCCATCAATGATGCCCCGTTGGGATAATAGAAGGCCCGCCAATACAAGTTCCTTAACCGCATTAGCATTAGCCCCTGGGGTATTGAAAACTACCACACCGCGACTCGTGTAATCCGTCACAGGAATATTATTCACACCAGCCCCCGCCCGCCCCACTGCACGCAAAGACGGCGTTATGTCTTCGGTCGTTAACGGGTGGCTACGCACCAAAATTGCATCAGGATCGTCAACCTTCGTGCCAAGGCTAAAGCTTGCGACAGGGAATCGCTCTAGGCCTCGAGGTGAAATATTATTAAGTGTTTTGATTTTATACATGCTGCATCCCGAATTAACCGCCTTCAAATTACGTCAAGTTGACGGAGGTGATCGTGGAATCTTCGTATCAACTCTGCCGCAAAGCACGCCAATATCCCGTGCTTTCTCAACCTTTTT
>JBLHVI010000132.1:0-6243 GCA_047630175.1 Candidatus Azotimanducaceae bacterium | reverse complement strand
TGAAAGCCTGTTTGCGTGCTGGCATCAATGATCTGGGAGGCACCTTGATGAATGAAACAATTACCCGCGCAGCCGGTGCCAGCCATGGTCAGGAGACTTCGCCGGAGGAAATGGAGCGAATTATCTCAAGCCTTGGCCGTCGACCGCGACAACGCACCACTAACTACGGTCAGGTTACCGATGAGCAGCATCAGCGTGCCCTTGGTGCGCAAGAGTTGACTGAACCTGAATATACTTCTGCGAAAAAATACGAGCGGACGCGCCCCGCTGGTAAACGTGATTTGTATCGCCCCGGTTTGAATCAAGCGGGTTCAGAACTAGCGACAAATGATAATCAGGGTACGGCGTCTAGGAGGCAAGGGAGAGACGAGGATGACAGAATTTCTAGCGCAGATATTATCTAGCTTTGCGGACTAACGAGCGGCGGGCAGATGCGACTTTGCGGCAGTCATCAGCAGACTTTTACAGATTCTAATAGCGTACAAAAACGATTGGAAAGATTAGAATAGCAAAAACAAAAACAGCAGATATTAAAACCAATAAACTCTTTATCAAACTGGAAATAACTATGCCTGTACCACAGCGCACCGCACTCACATTGCCTGACCCCCGGGGTGTGGCACAAACGATTGAACTGGCAAAATGGGCAGAAGCAGAAGGGTACGATGACCTCTGGTTTGCTGACAGTTCTGGCGTTGATGCGCTAACAACCGCAGCAGCAGTTTCGCTGGAAACCAGTCGAGTGCGTATAGGTACGGCGATCATTCCTGCATTTTCTCGCACGCCTGCAGTGCTTGCGTCCACAGCCCATGTTTTACATCAGCTTTCAAAGGGTCGTTTCATTCTTGGACTGGGTTCATCGAGCCAAACCATGATGGAAAATTGGCACGGGTTGAAGTTTGCGAAACCCCTGTCTCGGGTGAAGGAAACAACGCTCTTGATCAAGAGCATGTTAGCGGGCGAAAAGTCTAATTTTGACGGTGAAACGGTCACCAGTCATGGCTATCGCCAGCTACCTCTGGCGCCAGATGCACAGCCCGTTTACATGGCTGCCTTGCGTAGCAAAATGTTGGAAACAGCGGCGGAATTCAGTGACGGTGTCATTCTTAACCTGTTTCCGATAGGTGCGTTACCGCGGATGATGGAACACATAAAAATTGGTGGCGAACGAGCGGGAAAAAACATTGAAGATATCGAAATCGTTTGTCGTCATCAGGTGATTGTCACTGACGATAAGGAAGCTGCGCGAGATTCTATTCGCGCAGCCTTTGCACCTTATTATGCAACGCCGGTCTACAATGCCTTTTTGGCTTGGGCCGGATACGAGGATGTGGCGCAACAAATTAAGGATGGTTGGGCGGCTAAGGACCGTGCAAAGACAACCAGTGCACTGGATGATAGCTTAGTAGATGACATTGCGATTATCGGTACTGCTGAAGAGTGTCAGGAACGTATTCGCGAATACGGTCGCATGGGAATCACTACACACATCATTTCTTGTGTTTCGCCAAAGCATACACAAGCTACTTATGACGCGTTTACCCGTAAAAACTTCAGCTTTTAGGGTTAATGCGCAATTACGACATTTCGGATAGATGTAAACCATATTTATTGGACTAAAATATCTAGGATAAAAATTGTGGGTCATAGCGGTCCGTTGCCTGAGTGGCTTCGGGGCGAAGACCGGTTAGATCACTTATAGAGCGAGATTAAAGCATGAAACTTGGCGTACTCAACGGTTATTCAGGCCGTAGCATAGATGTTGGTATTGAGAAAATAAAAGCCGCAGAAAGCATGGGCTATGACTCTGTATGGACGGCAGAGGCCTATGGGTCCGACGCCGTTAGTCCGGCTGCATGGATTCTGGCTAACACGACTAAAATTAAAGTCGGTACGGCGATTATGCAAATGCCAGCGCGCACACCTGCCTGCACCGCTATGACAGCGATGACCTTGAATCAGTTGTCCCAGGGTCGCTTCATTGTCGGCTTGGGTGCGTCAGGACCGCAGGTAGTTGAAGGTTGGCACGGTGTTGCTTATGGTCGTCCCATTACTCGCACCAAAGAATATATTCAGATTTTACGGAAAATCATGGCGCGTGAAGGACCTGTGGAACATCAGGGTTTTCATTACTCACTGCCCTACCAAGGTGATGATGGCACGGGTCTCGGTAAGCCACTAAAAAGCATCATGCTCGCAGATAGCAATATCCCGATATATACTGCCTCAATTACGCCTGCCGGTTTGACCGCAAGCGCTGAGGTTGCTGATGGTGTTTTTCCGATCTGGATGAGCCCTGATCGTTATGATGTGTTCGAAGCAGATATCGCTAAGGGCCTCGCTAAAAGCGACCGCACTTTGCTCGACTTTAACATCGCGCCGTTTGTTACCTGCATCATGGGTGATGATGTGGAGCATTGTCGCGCGCCGGTAAAAGCCAGTATGGCGCTATATATCGGCGGTATGGGTGCTCGTGACAAGAATTTTTACAATGACTACACCAAGAAGCTTGGCTATGAGGATGCCGCCATCAAGATCCAAGATCTGTACTTGGCAGGCAAAAAAGATGAAGCTGCGGCTGCCGTTCCTAACGAGTTGGTTGATGCGGTACATCTGGTCGGTCCGAAAGAGCGGATCATTGAACGTTTGCAGGCTTGGAAAGCAGCCGAAGCAAAAGGCCACGTTAGTAGTATGTTGATTGGTGCGGGGCAACCCGAGGCTCTCGAGTTGATCGCCAGCGAAATGTTGTAATAGCAGCCTATGACATACAGTATTAATGCCTGCCACTCGATTCACGATATAGGACAGGCGGCATGGGATGCGTGCGCCAATCCGCTGCGCCTAAATCCCGCCAGCAAGAATGAATATGACCCGTTTCTGTCCTTTGCTTTCTTGAGTGCCCTAGAAGACAGCGAATCCGCGGTGGCAAAAACGGGCTGGGCGCCCCAGCATCTGAGTCTTGTGTCTGACACGGGTCAGATTGAAGCTGTGGCGCCTGTTTACCTTAAGGGCCACTCTCAAGGTGAGTACGTGTTTGACTATGCCTGGGCTGACGCCTTTGAGCGTGCTGGCGGACGTTACTATCCTAAGTTGCTGACGGCGGTGCCTTTCACGCCAGTTACGGGCCGTCGTTTGTTGACCGGCGACAGTCTTGACGGTGAAAAGCTTGAGGCATTGTTGGTGTCAGGCATGATTCAATTAGCGTCAAGTCAGGACATCTCATCTGTGCATGTTAACTTTGCGGCCAAGCCGCAGTGGCAGCGCCTTGGTGAGGCGGGGTTTCTGCAGCGAACGCATAACCAGTTTCACTGGCAAAATAACGGATACACCAGTTTTGATGATTTCCTCAATGGTCTGTCGGCGAAGAAACGTAAGAATATTCGTCGTGAGCGGCGCGAAGCATTGGCAGGTGGTGTCACTATCGAGTGCCTGCAGGGAGCTGCTATTGAAGAGCATCACTGGGAAGCGTTCTATGGGTTTTACATGGATACCAGTAGCCGAAAATGGGGCTCGGCTTACCTAACTAGAGCCTTCTTTTCCCAGATAGGCGCCACTATGGGAGACGATATTTTACTCGTTATGTGTCAAAGAGAGGGCCGCTATATTGGGGGCGCTATCAATTTCATTGGTAGTGATTGTCTGTATGGTCGTAACTGGGGCTGTCTCGAAGAGCATCGCTTTCTGCACTTCGAGGTTTGTTACTATCAGGCTATCGAGTTTGCCATCAGTCGTGGGTTGGGACGCGTAGAGGCTGGCGCTCAAGGCCAGCATAAGCTGGCCCGAGGATACTTGCCGAATCATACCTACAGTGCACATTGGATAGTTAATGCATCTTTTCGGGATGCAGTTGCGAATTTTTTGACGGAAGAAAATCGTTACGTTGATGAAGAAATCGGTTTCCTTCAGGCGCATTCACCCTTTAAACAATCCGAGTCCTGATATCTAAATCGAGCGGCGACGCGATTGATGCGCGTGTATGTGGTCTGACATTTACGTGTCAGCGGCTAGCGAGCGGATTTCGTGGCCAATGGTCGCTGGCGTAAGAGGCTTGTGCAGAGTCTTGTCAGGTCTGGCTTGTTTGGCTTGTCTGGCTTACAGCACGTGCTCAGATTCGGCGAAGCTGCTTATCATTGGCAGCGTAATATCGGGCTATATGCCGGGTGGGTCGGCGTCAATATCACCAATGCGGCGCCAAGTTCCAGTTGATGTAAACCTCACCAACGTGCCACTCAAAGGCTACGCCTGGTAGCGATTGTGTTCTACAACGTCCACCGTCACACAAGGCGCTAAATGCAAGTAGTAGGACGACAGATTCAGACATAAAGCAGAACGGTTGTTCCGCCGAAGAAGTTACAAGACGATGTTGGGCAGGCCGATAATAAGAATCGTCTCAAACAACAGCAAGTCGATGGCGCGGTGCTGTTGCCGTAGGCTGACGATCTGCTCGTTGGGTCCGAATTTAATGGGAAGCCACAGGCCCCCTCTGTGGCGAGGGCTTCTGACTCGACATGTGCGCTCGATGCGGCTGGTAATGGGCGTAAAGCTGATCATAAATAGCGCGTGTCAGAATTTTCACCCTGCAGGTGTTGGCGCCAGTACAACTGGAAGTCGCGGTTCAATCTGACGCTGCTATCTTGATCAAAGGGCCGCCCTGCTAAATCGAGTAAATCACTGTTGATGAGTGACTCATTGGCGATAAACGTGCTACCTGTAATGTCACCGGTGCACAGCAATAGACCAAGTAGCTTCGTCATCAGACCGGCCAGTGCACAGGGCATAGGTTGACGATACTGCGCCAGCGCCATGCAGCACAATCCTTTAGCGCTGATTCGTGGTTCTGTCATGGTGGTGAGCGCGTAACCTGATAGTATCGTCGCCAACCCTAACAATTGAACTCGCTAGAGTAAGGAGCCTACCCTTGTCGCTGCCTTTTTATATCACTGATGTCTTCGCTGAAGGTCCCTATGCGGGCAACCAATTAGCGACTATCGATAAAGCGGGCCATCTGTCCACCCAAGAGATGCAGCAGATAGCGTTGGCGTTTAATTTCGCCGAAACAACGTTTATCACCGGCGGTAATCAATCAGATGGGTTCGATGTGCGGATATTTACGCCGGCTGCTGAACTACCCTTCGCCGGACACCCGACACTCGGCACCGCTTTTTTAATTCGTCAACAGCTCTTGGCGAAACGCGATGCTATTAAGGGCGCGCCTAGTATTATTACCGAGGTGTGTCTGAATTTAGGGGTTGGGCCTATTCACGTAACTTTCCAAGATGATGATGTAATCTGGCTGCTCCAGCCGCAACCGTCTTTTGGCGAAGTTCTTTCAAGCCAACAGGCTGCCGTCAGTCTGGGCCTGCAAGCTCAACAGATTGATGATCGTTTTCCGGTGCAATGGGTTTCAACGGGTGTCGATTTTCTAATAGTTCCCGTCAAGTCTTTAGCAGACTTAACCGCCATTAAGGTGAGTCAGCAGCCTTGTGCTGACGCCATACTGGCATTCTGTCCGGGTGCTTACGCGCCAGGTCAAACGTTGGCCGCGCGCATGTTCGCAGCGGCTATGGGCATTGTCGAAGATGCGGCGACGGGCAGTGCCAATGGTTGTTTGGCTGCCTATCTGCTCGAGCATGATTACCTAGGTGGGTTAGACATCGACCTGAAGGTCGGCCAAGGCTACGAGATTAAGCGTCCATCGCAATTGTACTTGCGGGGTGCGAAGACGAATGAGCAACCGGCTGAGTTTTCAATTAATGTGGGAGGCAGAGTCCGTCTCGTTGCTCAGGGCGAGTGGTTAGCCTGAATTTGACGCCTGCCTACTCTTGGATTCGGTGACGTTAATGTCGATGATGCGGTATTACCGCGTGTTAGGTTGTGGTTGCGATGAGTCTTTGCGTTGCAATCTCTGACTTGCAATAGGACATTGAGCCATAGATTATAAGGGTCGACAAAATGCGCGTAACCGGCGGGATCCGCGAGCAATAGGCACAGTGTCATTAAAGGCACATCGTCACTACAGGCACATCGTCATTACAGGCACATCGTCATTACAGGCACATCGTCACTACAGGCACATCGTCATTACAGGCACATCGTCATTACAGGCACATCGTCACTACAGGCACACAGTTAATGAAGCTAGACGTAATAAATGTTTAAACAGGGCTTAGAACTACTGCCGCCGCATGGCGTGGCGATTGGTATGACGCTCGTCGACGTCGCTGGTCGACTGTGCACAGTGCG
>JBLHVI010000131.1:0-6617 GCA_047630175.1 Candidatus Azotimanducaceae bacterium | reverse complement strand
CATTGGATAAGCATTGGATAAGTGACGGCTAGACCCGCGCTGAATCAAAACAAACTTTGGCCTTGCCAAGACGTGGCGACGGCCAACACTAAAGTGCTTAAAGGTGCCGGTCAGGTCAATGCATAGCGACCGAATAGTATGTGAATATTTGCCTTATCACGGAGCCTACAAAAGGTCTTACCCTTCCAGCGTTAGCAGGCCACTGCAATGTTTGGTGCCAGCACCGATTAACGTCACGATCAGTACGGTAGGCGATTTACCGCTGTTCAAGCTGCAGTAAAAGGCGCTTGTGCGCAGGTTGTTCGCGCCTACCAACGTTTAAAACGTTGCTCACGTTCTTACCCGCGCAATCCATAAGATGCGCGCAGGGCATAAGCAGCCCGATGGCGAGTGTACCTGACGGCCTAGTCAGTGGTTGCGATTTTACCGACAAGCCCGCCAAGCCAATAAACAGCGCGTTGCGTGCCGCGCAGGCGCTAAATTAGCTCGCATGCGCCTTCAGTGCTACACACTCACTATAAGGAGAATAACATGTTAGCAATGATGGATATCGGAATTGATAATGCGCTCGCTGTTCAAATATCGGGGAGGGTTACAGCAACTGACATGCAGCTAATTCTGAGTAACGCGAAGCATAAAATTGAAACCCACGGCAGCATCGTCGTTCTTGAGAAGATTGATTCCCTCGAAGGTATTGAAATAGCCGCCGTTGTCGAAGAATTTAGATACCTGTTGGAGGTGGGGATATCCAATATTACTAAAGTCGCAATATTGACAGATAAGAAATGGATACCGTATATCGCAAGCATTGGAGACAAACTTTTTAGCAACACTGAGATGAAATGCTTCCCAATTGAAGCACAGTTAGAGGCCGTCAAGTTTCTGCAAAGCACTTCGTAAACAGTTAGCGAGGCGATTACCAGCAGCGTCGATAAAAATGATGTGCCGCAACCTAAAAACTAATCTGAGCAACCTTAACCTGCCGATCGTTCGCCAGATCAGTCCACGTCAAGTACAAATCGTCACCCACACTTGCGAGTACAGGAAACCCGCTTCGACGAGATGCGCGCGTGGTGGCAACGTTGACGCTGTCACGCAGTTCACCCTGCAGGTTGTAGCGGGCTATCTTGATAGTGGCGGCGGGGCCTTTCGTCGTCAACCAACTTACCGCGACATCACCAGACGCCATCAATGCCAAGCTAACCCGGCCGTTGGTCTCGCCCCTGTCAACGACAATGGGCAACCCAAAACTGGCACCCCCGTCCACTGAGAATGCCAGCTTAACGTGAGGCTGATCGTCTTTGGCCGAGAACCACGCCACGGCGACATGCTGACCTTGAGCCACCACCGCCGGTCCATTCACGGGGCACCCTGCCACTTGCCAGTTATCTTCATGCACTGGCGCGGCGTCGGTCCAACGCCCGTCGACTAAACGCGTGATATAAATATCGCGAATCTCATCAACGGTACGATCGCGATAAACCACAATAGGCCCAGCGGCCGCCATAGCCACGCTAGTTTGACAGCAATCACAGGTCAGATCGTCCAACTGCCATTCTTGCAGAGTTTCTCCCTGGCGCGCAAAGATGCCGCCACGCAGGGTCATACCCGGCGGCATGACATGCCCTGCTGCAGCATGGGCCATTTCCACGGGCGCAGTGTTTCTACCATCCAGCCAGGCAATGAACGTGCGGCCCTGCGGCATAGGCAACATACTGACAAACCCATGCTCTGCACTCACGCCATCCTTATGGATCGTGATCGGCGGCCCCCACACATCTTCTGCTGCACTGTAGAAGCTCGCGACAACGTCATAATCATAAGTGCCGGCAGCTCGCTTACGCAGCCAATGGGCCACCATGCCTTCGTCATGCACTGACAAAAAGGGAAAATCAGCCCAGTTCACAAACCAGTCACTGCCCTGCGCAATTTGACGCGGCGCACTCCAGCGATCCTCCGCGTAATACGCGTAATGAAGACGGCTGATAGACTCTTTGGAGGTTTCACTGGATGCCTCACTGGGCGCCTCATCAGATGTGTCACTCGTTGAAACCCAGGACAACCACAATCGCCCGTTACTATCGCTGGTTAATCGAGACAAGTGGGATTGCGCCAGCGTCGGTGGCGATAACATCGTTACCTCCGCGGCACGTGCGGCGACACTGATGCCGACAAAAAGAAGCGAAAAAATAACTAGTAACGGCCATTGTCCTAGGCCGGCAAGCGTCTGATTTTTGCGAACAAGAAAATTGCCCATCACAGATTTACCCCTAGGTCTGCGAGCGCCAGCATCAACGAATCGCGCGTCTGCAGTCCGACTAATTTCGCCATAACAACGTTCTCTGGGGACAGAATATAGGTGGTCGGCAAGACGCTAGGGGCCGTTAACCCCAACGCTTCTGCCTCGGCCATTGTCAGGTTAGGAAACTGGATTTGCATACGCCGCGCGCGCTTGCGGGTCACTTCAATCGATTCATCATCGAAATTGACACCTAGCACCTGCACGTTGAGCGGCGCGAGCGCTGCGCTCAAACTATTGAGCTCCGGGATCTCCACCCGGCAGGGCGCACATGACGTTGACCAATAGTTGATAATTTTCCACGCACTCACGGCGGCGGCGGGGCTAGCAGGCGAGTCTTCAGCGAAACTCTCTGCAAAACGCTCGGCTAAAGCAGGCATAGCTAGCAAGCCGGTAAAAAAAAGCACTGCTAAGTATTGAAAGGGGCGGTTTGGTCGAATTAGTTGTATCACTTACTTTGCCTCTAAAATGGCCTCTAGCGGCGTGCTGAAATATCGCACGCAAACCGGAAGTCTACGCATAGTTTGGCACGATGAAAATACCTTTTCTCAGGCTAGTAGGTCACAGTGCATTTGACTTATACAACTGCTAATCTGAGAAATAACATGGCCAAACATCAATACACGCAGGCGAAGCTTGCATTGCGCGGCGTAGTTTTCCGGACCGCAGAGCCACAGTGAGAACCCAAAACATGACGACAATTATTAAGGAAAAGATGACAGCCGACATTGAAGGCGAGTTTGTCGTTTTCTTAATCGGGCTTCGGATCAACAAACTTTGGAAACCGCATAAATGGTTGCCAATAACTATGGCAATGTCGAGGATGCTCGAAGAGCTTTATCAGAACCCAGCGTTAGGTTTCGTTAGTCACGAGTCGTGGATTGGCCGGACGACAATCATGGTTCAATATTGGAAGTCCTTTGAAAAACTAGAAGACTATGCCAAAAATAAATCGTCACACCACTTGCCCGCGTGGGCAGATTTTAACAAAAAAGTTGGGAGCAATGGCGATGTCGGCATTTGGCATGAAACCTACCTTTCCCAAAAAGGTCAGTATGAGTGCGTTTACAACAACATGCCTGAGTTCGGTCTCGCAAAGCTAGGCAACCACGTTCCCGCGACTGGACGATTTAAAACAGCCAGCAGTCGGGTCGGCGGTGACCATCTCTGACCAAGCCTGACCAAGCTGCAGAAGATTTATACAAGGAGATATAGTGCCACGACTTTCACAAAAAATAGTCCTCGTTACCGGCGCTGCCCGAGGCATAGGGCAAGCGATTGCTGAACTATTCGCCGCTGAAGGCGCCACGGTCATTTTGTCAGATATTAACGATGAACTCGGGCAGCGTGCAGCAAAGAATATAGGTAGCAACGCGTCCTATATCAGTCTCGACGTGTCGAAAGAGTCAGATTGGAAGAGGGTCACGCGCGTTATTGAACGTGAGCATGGTCGCGTCGATATACTGGTTAATAATGCAGGCGTGACCGGTTTTCTTGAAACCCCTGGCCCACACGATCCCGAGCATCTTGATCTTGATAGCTGGCATAAAGTGCATGAAACAAACCTAGATGGCGTTGCGCTCGGGTGTAAATATGGCATTCGGCTTATGAAGAAAGCAACGAGTGCCAGCATCGTTAACATTTCATCCAGGTCAGGCATTGTTGGTATTCCGGCCGCTGCAGCCTATGCATCAAGCAAAGCTGCCGTACGTAACCATACAAAATCAGTCGCCCTGTATTGCGCAGACAAGTCGTACCCTATTCGATGTAATTCAATTCATCCTGGCGCAATCTTTACCCCAATGTGGGATGCCATGTTGGGCGAAGGCGAACAAAGGACAGCGGCAATTAGAGACACAGCAGCAGGCGTACCACTGGGCGTAATGGGCGAGGCTGCTGATGTTGCTTACGCGGCACTGTACCTTGCCTCCGATGAAGCAAAGTATGTGACCGGCATTGAACTTACCGTTGATGGCGGGATTCTTGCCGGCAGCTCGGCAGCGCCATCAGCTCAGTAAACCAAGGCCACTTAGGGTATCAACACCCAGTCACGAGGTGATGTGAAAAATTGGAAAATCTAGCCCTTAGAAAAGCCTCCATCAAAGATCACAGCGCTTTGCTTGCGCTAGAGCAAAAGGTAATAGAAGCCGAGCGCCCCTTCAATTCGACCATAAAAGGCGAAAACGCAATTTATTATGATCTTGAGCAATTACTCACCAACGAAGACTCGCATATCGTTGTCGCTGAGCGCCAAGGACATATTATCGCTACCGGCTATGCCCAGATTCGAGCGTCTAAGCAGTCTCTTAAACATGTCAGGCATGCGTATATGGGTTTTATGTATGTCTCACCAGAGTACCGGGGTTTAGGGATAAACCAACAGGTCATCAACAGCCTAATCGGCTGGAGTAAAGAGAAAGGCGTGCAAGATTTTTATCTTGGTGTTTATATGGGCAACGAGGCGGCCATTAACGCTTACGCGAAAATTGGCTTTGTTAAATCCATAATCGAGATGAAGATCAATCTGTAAAAATAATAATAACACAAGCGAGGGTCTATTTTATGCGCACAATAGTGATGTTGTACGGCTTAATAAGCTACCTTTTGTTTTTTGGTGTTTTTCTTTATTTTATCGCTTTCAACGCCGAAATTCTTGTTCCAAAAACGCTTTCGTCTGCTACCGACGGGCAGCTAGGAAAGGATATCATCTTAGCGTTACTGATAAACCTTGCGCTGTTGCTCTTATGGGGTGTTCAACACACTGTGATGGCACGGCAATGGTTTAAACAGTCAATAGCCAGTTTTATCCCGCATCACATCGAACGTAGCACCTATGTTCTGGCCTCCACCGTAGTGCTTGCCCTGTTGATGTATGCATGGCAACCCATTCAGGGCATCGTATGGCACGTTGAGAATGACATGCTGACCTTTAGTTTATGGGCGCTATTCGGTCTAGGCTGGACGCTGGTTCTAATTGCCACCTTCCTTACGGATCATTTTGATTTGTTTGGCCTGCGCCAGACTTGGCTGCATTTCATCAAAAAGACTTACACATCGGTAGGTTTTACGGAGCGCCTGTTCTACCGCTGGATTCGTCATCCGATGATGCTTGGCTTGCTCATCGCATTTTGGGCAGTACCGACTATGAATGTAGGCCATCTGGTCTTTTCGATAGGCATGACAGCCTACACACTGTTCGGCATTCACTATGAAGAAAAAGGCTTGTCTGCGACACTAGGCGCTGACTACATCGACTACCGGCAAAGAACAGCGCGGGTCATTCCGAAAGTCTATTAGTTATTTCGGACAACCTTGAAAGCGCGCGCCCGTTTGCCGCGCTTGAGCAAGCCCAATTGATGAAAATAAGGGCGGCATACATGGCCGAGCATAATCATGAAAACAATCTGTGTTTATTGTGGGTCAAGTTCAGGGAAAAACCCTGAGTATCGTAAAGCAGCTCGTGCCCTGGCGACAGCAATGGTCGCGCGTGACATCGGCTTAGTTTACGGCGGCGCAGACGTTGGCCTTATGGGGGAAATCGCCAATGAGGTGCTCGCTCATGGCGGCAGGGTCACCGGAATAATCCCACAATCCTTAATCGATAAAGAAGTTGGCCACCAAGGCCTCACGAGACTGCATATTGTTGATTCTATGCATGCGCGCAAAGCGTTAATGGCCGAGCTATCTGACGGATTTATTGCGCTTCCCGGCGGCCTCGGTACGCTTGAAGAACTATTTGAGGTACTCACTTGGTCCCAACTGGGGTTTCACAACAAGCCATGCGGGCTGCTCAACATCAAACAATACTATGATGGCCTTGCGCAGTTCCTCGATCATGCGATGCAGGAGGAGTTTATCAAGCCTAGCCATCGTGACATGCTGATCAACGCACACTCCCCATCACAACTGCTCGACCAGATGGCAAACTACGAACCTCCACAGGTCACTAAATGGATAAGTCATGATGATTTATAGGCGCGTTATTTGATACTCGAAGTCGCAGTGCTAGATGTAAGACCGGGACAGGAAGCCGATTTCGAGGTGGCTTTCGACCAAGCTCAGCTGATTATTGCCAGCATGCCAGGCTATGTCTCGCATCAACTGCAAGGTTGCCTTGAAAAGGTAGGCAGGTATTTACTGCTCGTGAACTGGGAGACGTTGGAAGATCATACGGTGGGGTTTCGTGGCTCTGCTGACTATGCGCGATGGCGCCAACTACTGCACCATTTTTATGATCCTTTTCCTGCGGTAGAACACTATACCGCCGTCTTTGACAGCACAGTTTGAAACCACAACTTGAAATCACAGATTGAAATCA
>JBLHVI010000130.1:0-6947 GCA_047630175.1 Candidatus Azotimanducaceae bacterium | reverse complement strand
GCGGTACCAATAGTATGCGCACCCGATTGATTCATCTGCTGCCGACACACTTCAATAATTCGTTCGCGGTTTCCCATAGTTTCCTCTATCCGTGTGATGGCTCACTTGACCCCTAACTTGACCCCTACTAACTTGACCCCTAACTTGACATGGCCCAATTTAGAGTAAATACTCTAATTAATCAACGTTGCTAAGGTCACACAGATGTCCATTACAAACGCGTCGCCGGCAGTACCCATGAACCGTATGACGGTCAGAAAAGTACCTTTTGCTTTTCGATCGGGTGCGGGCCACTGGAACGCTGCCAAACCGGAATTCTCGCAGGTCGTGAACTCAGCCTCCTTAGCCATGCCCTACCTGGAACCCTATCTCATTCGCACCATGCGCGAGGCGCGCCCGCTGATCAGTGACCCACAGCTGCAACGTGAACTCGATCTGTATATCAAGCAAGAAGCCACCCACTACAAGCAACACCGACAGTTCAACAACACCCTGAAAGACCAGGGCTATGCCTGTATTGCCGGCCTGGAAGAAACCCTCGACAAAGACTACGCCCACCTAGAAACACACCGCTCGCTGCGCTTCAACCTTGCCTATGCTGAGGGCTTCGAGTCGATGGCGCTGGCACTTGGCGAGATGCTGATTGAAGACCGCGTCTATTTATTTGGCGATAGCGACCCCGCCGTGGCGTCGCTCGTACTGTGGCATTTCGTCGAGGAAATTGAACACAAGAATGTCGCCTTCGATGTATTCCACCACGTGTATGGCAGCTACTTCTGGCGCATGGTTGGACTTATTTACGCGTCCGGTCATATCTTCTGGCGAACGGGTCAGGGCTATCGCGCTCTGCTCAAGGAAGACGGCTTATGGCAAGACCGCGAAAGTCGCTGGACCTTGCTGAAATTACTGGGCCGGCTCATGGGCAGCATTGCGCCTCGCTGGCTACGGATTTTGCGGCCCGGCTATCACCCAACACACGTTAAGGACCCCGCTTGGGGTCTGCGCTGGGCCGAGTCATTCGAGCGCAGTCCCGATGCGGTCGCCCACCTGAATACCGCGGATCTTAGCGCCGATATACCCACGTCCTAGGCAAACGACGCCATGGCTAATGCTTGGTGTCGCCATAGGCGTCACTGGCAGATAGCGCTTCCAACCCCCACCTATCCGGACCCATCGCCATGACAACAGATCTCTCAAGCGACTCGCCAGTGAACGCGGTTAGCACCAAAAACACCATCAGCGTTCGCCTGCAGGCACTGCTGTTTCTCAACGGTTTAGGCTTGTTTATCGCCGGTATTATATTCGGCTGGGCCTGGTTCTTTCATCTGCTGGAAGCCATCGTCCTTTGGCCCTTACCGGTTGAAATAGACGTCAAAATCCCCGGTGATTCACGCGCCTTTCGCATGGGACACATGGAAGCAATTACGCAGGGCTTACTACTCATGTCATTGGCGTTTGGCGGGCAGTTTATGTGGCTCAATAAAAAGCAGTTTAACGTGCTGTTCTGGACCGCATTGATCACCGCTTGGCTGTTTACGTTACCCGCCATGGCCAACACCTTTTTCGGCACTCGGGGGCTGGCTTTTGGCGGTGGTCCGTTCAAGGCAAGCCTCGCCAACGATGTCATTTATCTGCTGGGTTGGCCGCCGGTACTCAGCGTCCATATTCTCTTTGGATTGGCAGCCTTTGGTGTCTGGAAATTTTTAAAGCAGGCGGAAAAGCTTCCTTAAACAACGTCGCGGGTTAAAGTGGGGGTAGGCTACTCGATAGAGGCTTTTTGCTATGCAAACGTCCACAGACAGCACGTCCCGGTCGTCGTATATTTGCCGCAAGTTTGCAACTCGCGAGCCTGCACGCCTACTTACTCTGCTGTTCACCCTGCTACTTGCCCTGATACTTACACCCGCGCACGTTATGGCTGAAGAGGCGGTGCGCGCCTCCCAACCCGACCGCATACTAAACGTCGGCACCATGCACTCGCCGCCCTTTATCATTCAAAACGCCGACGGTTCTTTTGAGGGCGTCAGCATCATGCTCTGGGACCATATCGCCAAACGTCTCGACCTACGCTATGAGTTGCACACAGGCAATATCGAGACCCTATTAGCACAACTAGAAACGGGCGAAATAGACGTCGCCGTCGCGGCATTAACCATTACCGAGCAGCGCGAGGTGGGCCTAGATTTCACGCATCCGTTCTACACCACGGGCCTGTCTCTGGCGATACCTGCTATCGAGCGACCCAATATGATCGTTGCTTTGCTCACCCAGCTGTTCTCTTGGCGGTTCGTGCAGATGGTTGGCCTGTTGATTTTGGTCTTACTGTTTGTCGGCTGGCTAGTCTGGTTTATTGAGCATAACCAAACCGAGTTGAAGAACGACAGTCATACCATCTCAAAGGTGTCGGAAGGTTTCTGGTGGGCGGCCGCAACAATGACCACGGTCGGCTACGGCGACAAGACACCGCTAACCCCACTGGGTCGCGCACTAGGCGTGACCTGGATGTTTACGGCATTACTGCTCGTCGCCAGCTTTATCGCCGCGTTCTCGAGCATCCTCACCGTCGATCGGATGACCAGCCCTGACATCAAGAGCCAAGCGCTGTGGAAAATGCAGATAGCCACGGTACCTGGCTCCACCAGCGCAGCCTATCTCACGCAAATGAACATCGCCGTCATCAACTATCCCTCGGTAGAGGCCGGCCTGCTGGCAGTGGCCAATGGCGCAGCAGAAGGCATGGTTTATGACGCGCCGCTGCTTAAGTATTGGGTTGATAAGAATTACCGAAACGACATTGATGTCTTGCCCGCATTACTTGAGCGCCAAGACTACGGCTTTGCACTGCCTAGCGGTAGCAGTCTCCGTGAACCTATCAACCGTGAACTGTTGGCAAAGATTCGTGACCCAGCATGGCCTAGTCAAATTCAGCGCTTCATCCATGACTAGACCGCGATTGCGCACGAGCACGGTCGCTCGCGTCATTGAGTGAACAGCGAGTGAACAGCGAGTGGACAGCGAGCAATATATTCTTTAGATTCCCGCCATTCCTTTAACAAATACAAGAAGTACTCGTTATGGCAAATCAGATTAATCTCGTCGGTGTACTCGGCGCGGGCACCATGGGCGCGGGCATCGCTCAGGCTTTCGCCAGTTTTGGCATCAGCGTGGTGCTGCGGGATATCGAGCCTGGCCTCGTTGAGCGGGGCATGGCAACCATCAACGGCAATCTGGATCGACTGGTCGCCAAAGGTAGGCTCACAGTAGACGACAAGCAGGCGCTTGTTGAACGTGTCGCGGGGACCACTGACGTAGCTGCGCTGGCAGATTGTGACCTTATCGTTGAAGCCGCCATTGAAGACATGAAGATCAAAAAAATCATCTTCGCTGAACTCGATAACGTGTGTAAGCCCAGTACCATTTTTGCCTCCAACACCTCATCCTTATCAATCACCGAAATTGCTAGCGCGACAACGCGCCCAGACCAGGTCATCGGCATGCACTTTTTTAACCCTGCCCCCGTGATGAAGTTAGTCGAGATTATTCGAGGAATAGCCACCAGCCAAGCCTCTGTCGACGCGGTCATGGCTTTAGCAACGCTCATCGACAAGCAGCCCGTTGAGGTCGCAGAGGCCCCAGGCTTTGTTGTTAACCGAATTTTAGTGCCCATGATTAACGAAGCCGTTGGCATTCTCGCCGACGGCGTAGCCAGCGCTCAAGATATCGATGATGCCATGAAGCTTGGCGCCAATCATCCCATGGGACCCCTGACGCTAGGCGACCTCATCGGCTTAGACGTTTGCCTGGCGGTTATGGATGTGTTGTACCAGGAATTTGGCGATTCGAAATACCGGGCTCACCCGCTGCTGCGCAAATATGTGCGCGCGGGCTGGTTAGGCCGCAAGAGCGGCAAAGGCTTTTATGATTACTAGAAACCTCTGGTAGTTACGGCTACCAGGATAACAACAAGTAGGCCCGGCAATTTTACCGCGTCTCACAACGGCAGGAGTCATTTGATGAAACTACGCGAGAAGGTTGTTGTTATTACCGGCGGCAGCGGCGGTATCGGGCGCGCCATGGCG
Organism: Candidatus Azotimanducaceae bacterium; assembly: GCA_047630175.1. Lineage (GTDB taxonomy): Bacteria > Pseudomonadota > Gammaproteobacteria > Pseudomonadales > Azotimanducaceae > UBA4582. Next base: position 2,868 of record JBLHVI010000130.1, on the reverse strand, counting down.
AAAGCATTTCTGGCCGAAGGCGCGCGCTCAGTCACGCTGGTGGACCTCGACAAAGACGCCGTCACGGCTGCCGCAGCAGAGATAGGTTGCGTCGCAGAAGTCTGCAATGTCACTGACGAACAACAAGTCATTGCGCTGGTCGACCGAACACTGGCCAGAGAAGGTCGTATCGATGTGTTCTGTTCCAACGCCGGCGCGGGTGCCACGGGACTATTGACGGATGCCGCAAACGAAGTCTGGCAGTCCCAATGGGAATTACATGTTATGTCGCATATCTATGCGGCCCGCGCAGTATTACCCTCGATGATAGCGCAAGGTGAAGGTTACCTGCTTAATACCGCCTCGGCTGCAGGCCTACTTGCCGCCATTGGTTCAGGGCCCTATACCGTGACCAAGGCTGCGGCAGTAAAATTTGCCGAGTTCCTGTCCATCACCCACTTCGATGACGGCATCAAGGTTTCTGTTCTCTGCCCCCAAGGGGTTAACACGGCCATGGCCCCAAGAAGTCTCGGCGACGGTCAGACTGATGGTATCATTGAGCCAGAAGCGCTGGCACAAACTGTGGTACAAACGATGGATGAAGAAAGATTTCACGTCTTGCCCCATCCTGAAGTGGCAGACTATGTGCGCCGCAAAGGTGACGACGTCGATCGATGGCTGCAAGGTATGCGTCGCCTGCGTCGTAAGTCGCTGTAAAACGTTCACAATCGTTGAGTAAACGCTGATGGCACTACAAGAGCTCTCTGCAAACGCGCCGCTGGCACAAATGCTCGACGCGTTAAAGACTGATGGCGGACTTGTCATCAAAGGCATGTTTGCAACGGAGTTGATCACGGCCATGCACGCCGCCATAGTCGACGCCGCACCAAACTTTGCGCCCGGCAGTGCCACACAGGGGCTAGGAGAAGACGGTAAAAGCTTTGTTGGCGCACAAACCATACGCTTTTCCAGCCTCGGCAAAATCACCCCGGCTTATTTCGAAATGCTCGACAATCCCTTGTACGCAGCCCTAGCCGATGCCGTTTTACTGCCCTACTGCGGCTCCTACTGGGTCAACACGGGCCAAGCCATGCTTATCGGCCCGGGATCTAAGGCCCAAGAGCTACATCGAGACGACGGCAACTGGCCACATGTCTCTGCAACAAACTGGCCTAATTCACCCGAAGTAACGCTTAGCGCGATGATTGCCTTGGAGACAATTACTGATGAAATGGGCGCCACCCGCGTTATTCCTGGCAGCCACGTCTGGCCAAACTACAAAGATAATGGCAACCCCAGCATGACCTGTACGGCCGAAATGCAGCCCGGCGACGCCTTGATATATACCGGCAAGCTGGTGCATGGCGGTGGTGCCAATCAGACACACGATCGCTGGCGCCACGCGATGCATCTAAGCTTTGTGGTTGGCTGGCTAACGCCGGAAGAATGCAGTCCGCTGGACTACACAGACATTGAACTTGCCCGTCAGTCAGTCCGCGTGCAAAGACTGTTGGGCCATCGCTCATATGATCCACGCCCGCATGCTGGGGGTGGGCTCTGGCTGCGTCATGTGAATAAGATTGAAGGTGATGATTGAGCCCAAAGTAAACGCCGTTTAAACCAACAGGCTACAAAAGGTCTGCGTATAAAAGCAAAGCGCTACAGCGCCTCACCACCAAGCGCATCATCAAAGACAGGAGAACGATCGTGGAAACTATCATTATTACCGGCGCCAATCGAGGCATCGGCCTCGAACTAACCCGTCAGTACCTGCAATCTGATCGCGCGGTCATAGCCACCTGCCGGCAGCCAGATGCAGCAGCCGACCTGCAGGCGCTGACCTCTAATCCTAACCTGCAGATCCGTCAGCTCGATGTCACTGATCAAGCATCGATCGATGACTTCAGCGCCGCGCTGAAAGACCAGACCATCGATGTACTGCTCAACAATGCGGGTGTCACTGGCGGCCCTAAACAAGGCCTCAAGGATGTGCAAACGCGTAGCTGGTTAGACACTTTTGCGACTAACACCATCGCACCGCTGCGGCTGTCCACAGTCTTACTGAAAAATCTACAATCCGCTGAGCGGCCGCGCATCATCAGCGTTTCCAGCTACATGGGCTCTATTGGCAGACCTGGCAGTGGCGCCTACGAATACCGCAGCTCCAAGGCAGCCCTCAACAAGGTCATGCAGGTCATGTCGTGTGACCTAGCGGATGACGGCATTATCGTCTGCCCAGTACATCCGGGCTGGGTGAGAACAGACATGGGCGGCGCTAATGCTGACCTAAGCGTTGAACAGAGTGCTGGCGGGTTGATCGATCTTATCGACAAGCTCAACCAGCAACAAAGTGGTCGTTTTTGGAACTGGGATGGTGAAGAGCTGCCTTGGTAGTAGGCGGTTGCAGCACACAACCGGCCGATTCAGCCGCAGAGTGTCGGCTTGGTTGTGAACACCCCCTGCTTAAGAAAAGAAATGACCTCAGTGACGACGTCATCATTCGTCATCAGAAAAGGATGGGTTGCCGGCAACGTAATAAAACCGCACATTCCTTCTACTTTTGCACTTTCAACAGAAACCTTACCATCGTCTGGGTTAGGTAAAAATGTAGAAAGTATCAAATTGACAGACTGCGTTCCTGCAATCACACCAAGCTCAAAGTTCACCGGCCCTAGGCGCTTTGGCACATCTGCATCTGCGGTGCCTAATTGCATACCCGCTGGCCCATTGAACCACGCGTAACCCGGTATGTTCTTAAGGTTATCAACCACTTCACTGCCGTTGTTGGGCGGGCCCAGCATAACCACTCGACTGACGTTGACAGGCGCGTGGTTTTTGTAGAACTGTCGAACAAGAATACCCCCGAGTGAATGCGTCACGTAGTTTACG
>JBLHVI010000129.1:0-7062 GCA_047630175.1 Candidatus Azotimanducaceae bacterium | reverse complement strand
GCACCCCGATACAATGTTCTGCGACAGCGTTTTAGTATAAATCCCTAATCATCAGGAAACATTTATGTCTGCTTTGCCCGATCCTTTGTCCGACCATGTTGAACTTTTATTTCCAGACATGAATGGTGTTCCTCGAGGCAAGGTCGTTGATAAGCGCAGCCTCAAATCAGACTCGCAGCCTCACATGGGGCTGTCTGTTTTGTTTCAGACAATCAATGGCGAATACCCCGAGATCCTAGAGCGGTTGAACCCGAAGGACGAAGACATGCTGCTGCAGCCAGACTGGTCGACTTATCGCGCTACGCCTTGGAAACGCGATGATCACAGCCAGGTAATCTGCCAGTCTCTGACCAAAGATGGTCAACCCACCAGCGTCGACACGCGTAATGTTTTGATGAAAATTCTCAAACAATATTCAGATGTCGGCTGGTTCCCTATTGTTGCGCCAGAGGCAGAATTTTATCTGGTTAAGCCCGTTAATGACTTGCGTGATGCACTAGAGCCAGCAACCGGTCGGGACGGACGATTGGAAACGGGGGGTGAATCTTTCAGTATCGACGCGTTAGATAAATTTGAGGTCTACTTTGCAACATTGCGCCAAACTTGTGCCAAGGCCAATATACAAATTGAAGGTTTGATTCACGAGATGGGACCCGGTCAAATTGAATTGAATGTCGGTCATGGAGATGCACTAGAGAAAGCCGATCAGTTGTTTTTACTTAAGCGTGCGGTTAAGGCGTGCGCCTTGAAGTGCGGTATGACGGCGACGTTTATGGCAAAGCCGATTGAAGAAGCTGCTGGCAGTGGTTTGCATATCCATACCTCAATGAACAATGCTGAGGGCGTTAATCTATTTGCTTTGCAGAACGGTGAGGCAGCTTCGCTGTTGAAGCATTTTATAGCGGGCCTGCAATATTATCTGCCTCGTGCTTTCGCGCTTTTTTCGCCCACAATTAATAGCTACAAGCGTTTCGTGCCTGACCTGTCTGCACCGATTAATTTGGAATGGGGTTATGACAATCGGACAACCGGTTTTCGCGTACCATACGACACGGATGAAAACGGCCGCGTTGAGAATCGTATTGCTGGTGCTGACGCTAATCCGTTTCTATTTACCGCCGCTACGCTCGCCTGTGGCTTGATTGGAATACGCGAAAAGTTGCAACCCAGAGCGCCTGTCGACGGCAGCGCCTACAGTTTGCCGGCGGCATTCCCCCGGGATTTGGGCGCAGCGCTGGTTGAGCTGGAAAACTGTGAGCCTGTTATTGACATGATGGGTCGCGACTTTATTGACTCATTTATCTCGATCAAGTCGATGGAGATTGCGCATTTTCAGGCTGAGATCTCCCTCTGGGAACAACGCTACTTGTGTGAGGCCTTGTAGGCATGCTGGGTCGTCGCGACGGTGGAGACCCGCACAGTGGGTATAAAGAGTCTTGGTACTATGCAACTGCCAAAGGATTAATTGCACATCCCGTGTTGCAGGAGAGCATAGACGTTGATGTTTGTGTTGTTGGTGGTGGCTATACAGGACTGTCAGCAGCCCTTGAGCTTGCTGAGCGGGGTTTTAAGGTCGCGCTCCTAGAGAGTAACTGTATTGGTGCTGGCGCTTCAGGGCGTAATGGTGGCGTGTTGGGTATGGGCCAGCGCAAGGACCAAGGCGAGCTGGAGGCAATGCTAGGGATCGATGCAGCCAAACAAATGTGGAAAATAGCCTGCGATGCGAATCAGCTGGTGCGTGATCGTGTCAATCGCTATCAAATCGACTGCGATCTGACTGACGGCGAATTACATGTCGCTCACAAACCCCGACACTTGCAGGCCCTATGGACGCGTCAGCGTCACTTAGCTGACAACTATGGTTATGCCGGGCAGCGCCCGGTCGATCGCTCTGAAGTTGCAGATATGCTGGGCGTTGATTCTTTTTACGGTGGTGTGCTTGATCGGCAGGCGGGGCATTTACATCCACTGAATTTGGTTTTAGGTCTAGCTCGAGCAGCGGTGCAGTCAGGCGCCACTATTTATGAGCAGTCTCAGGTCGAGAGCTATCAAGAGTTAGATACTGAACGATTAGTGGTTAACACGGCGACGGGCCAGGTAAACTCGCGGTTTTTAGTCTTGGCCTGTAATGGTTATCTGGGCAAGCTTGAGCCCGCAGCGGCGAAGTACCAAATGCCAATTAACAATTTTATATTAGCTACCGAGCCTCTTAGTGACGCGCGTGCTCGCAGTATAAACCGTGACAATGTGGCCGTGGTTGATACTCGGTTTGTGGTGAACTACTTTCATAACTCGGCAGACAAACGGCTGATTTTTGGCGGCGGTGAAAACTATACGCCGTTCTTCCCAAAAGACATAAAGGGTTTCGTGCGCAAGCATATGTTGAAGGTCTACCCGCAGCTTGATGGCGTTAAAATTGACTATGGTTGGGGCGGCACGTTGGCAATTACACGTCGCCGCATGCCGAATTTTGGTCGGCTTGGTCCCAACGTTTATTGGGCCCAAGGCTATTCAGGACATGGCATTGCTATGGCGAATATGGGCGGTAAGTTAGTCGCTGAAGCCATAGCTGGGCAGGCTGAAGGGTTTGATCTGTTCGCTAATATACGCCACATGCCATTTCCCGGTGGGCGATGGTTGCGCTGGCCGGGTTTGGTAGCGGGTATGCTTTTTTATGCCATGCTGGATCGACTATAAGGCTGGTGCAGCACCTCGAGCAATGGCTATGCTAAGCACCATCGCGCGCTAGCTTCTTCTGCGCTAACAACCCAATAAAATCGTGGGCGATTGTCGCAGCGGCAATTGCGGTGATCTCTGCATGGTCATAGGCAGGGGCCACTTCTACCACATCCATTCCAATGAAATTCAATGATCCCAAACCACGGATGATCCCTAGGGCCTGCGCGGATGACAGACCGCCGGCTACTGGTGTACCCGTACCCGGCGCAAACGCAGGGTCAAGACAATCAATATCAAAGGTCAGGTACGCAGGGTGATCGCCCACCACTTCAAGAATCTGTTGGATAGTTTGCTGCTGGCTTTGAACATGTACCTGAGGCGCATCAATCACCGTAAAACCATGAGTTTCATCGCTGTAAGAGCGGATACCGATTTGTACTGAGTGGCTGACATCAATGAGGCCCTCACGCTTAGCACGCAGAAACATGGAGCCATGGTCCAGTCGTTCACCATCATCTTCCCAAGTATCTACATGGGCATCAAAATGCACTAGTGCAACGGGGCCGTATTTTTCGGCATGCGCACGCAAAATTGGGTAGGTCACGAAATGGTCACCGCCGAAAGTTACCATCAAGGCGCCGCTGGCCAGAATTTTCTTGGCGTGTGCTTCTACCTTTTCGACCACATGCTGCGGATAGCCTGAATCAAGATAGCAGTCGCCGTAGTCGGCAATGGCGAGTACTTTCGCGGGGTTAATGCCGAAGGGAAATGCCCGCCCCAACAACTCGGCCAGCTGCACTGACGCCGCTCTAATAGCCTGAGGGCCGAGTCTTGCGCCGGGTCTGAAGGTGGTTGCAGAGTCGAACGGAATACCTGAAACCACGACGTCCGCGCCTGCGATGTCTTTAGTATACAGGCGGCGTAGAAAAGATAATTCGCCAGCGAATGTGTTGCCGCCAAGGGGGCGATCAATAAAACGGTCTCGTGGATCAGTAGTGCTCATGTTAGAAACTGCGTAAAAATGGGGAAGCCGAGTTTGAACTCACGTTGCACGCCGGTCAATAAATGAAACGCGCAACCTCTGGGCCCGACTGCGTGTTGAAGGTCAGTGTTTGGGTGGGTGGCGCGATGTCGATGTTGACTTTATTGATCTGATCGGGGTAAAGATCCATTAAAATGCGGGTACTGATCGTTAAAGCACCGGGAGCCTGAGATAGAGGCAGGGATTGATAAACGAAAAGCATATTGCCGCTGAGCTCTGCACCTATCAGCTCCAGCGCAGCGGGGTCTTGATCGGCAAGTGCCAGGGAAAAGTGCTCCGCAACGTATAACGCTACCCGGGCTCTGTCAGCAGTACGCAGCAAGTCTGGCAGTTCTTGCTGCAAGTCGCCTAGAACGAGCTGAGCATCGTGCTCATGCAGTTGATGCTCAATCTCTAATTGCTGGCTGGTTGCGTTCCAAGTGATGCTTGTCCAGTTTATATGCTGGCGATGGGCTTGCACCTGGCCTGCTGCAGTCAGCAGCAAGGCCAGGATCACTGATACGCCCAGCGGCCAGCGGGTATGCATCACGGAGCGGTTGCAGGAACAAGTGGTACGGCCTTGTCATCAGCATTTTCAGTGTCTTTTGGTCCGCCTTTGAGCTCCACAAGCATGTCAGCCATCAAATTACGTTGCTTACTGTCAGACTTATACAACGCCAGTCGTGAGCGCCTTATACGCTGCGGAAACTGATTGTTAGAAAAATCTGCATCAGCGGTCTGATGACGGTCATCAAGGCTGATGCTGCTAACCGCTTTCGACTCAATCATGACGTGAGTAATACTGTTAGCGTTCTTGCGCCAAATTTCCGCTGCCAACATCAGTTCGCGACGGGTGCCGTCGTTGTAGTTAACAACTAGGGGTAGCGGCGAAACTAGGCCGCCTAGGTTAGTGAAGTCAATAAAGTAGACGAAGGGCTGCTCTTCCAAGCCTCGGGCCAGCACTGTTTGCTCCCAGTCTTCGAGCTTTTTAATATAACTTTTGTAGTCATTTCTATCCTTGTTGCTGACCGTGTACGGGTCGTTATCGTTGTACATGTCACTAAGTGCGGGCACACGTTGCAGGCGTGTCTTCATGCCTGCATCGCGGTTGCGTTGCTCCATGATGGGTGCGGGCTCATCGTTTTGCCGTTCTATTCTATCCAGTGGAAAATCAACTTCTGGATCCTTGGTTTTCAGGCGATATTCGCGCACATCGGTGATGGCGATATCGACATGGTCAGTGGAGTAAAACCAGCCCCGCCAGAACCAGTCAAGATCGACCGCTGAGGCGTCTTCCATAGTGCGGAAAAAATCGGCGGGTGTGGGACGCTTAAACTTCCAGCGCTGGGCATATTCGCGAAATGCAAAATCGAATGCCTCGCGACCCATAACAGTTTCGCGCAACACGGTGAGCGCTGCTGCGGGTTTGCTATAAGCGTTGGGGCCAAACTGCAGTATTGACTCAGAATTGGTCATGATCGGTACTTGATTGCTCGACGTCATGTAGGTGGGAATAAAATCTAACACGTTGGTGTGGCCGCGAAATGCGGGGAACTTCTCTTCCCATTCCAGCTCGGCAACGTATTCTAAAAAGGTGTTCAACCCCTCGTCCATCCATGTCCACTGGCGCTCGTCAGAGTTGACGACCATCGGAAAGTAAATGTGCCCAATTTCATGGATCACCACGCCGACCAAGCCGTACTTGGCGCCTCGGGCGTAGGTTTTGATTTCTTCTTCGCTCTCAGCAACGGTTTTTTCATCATTTGATTCAACCCCTTGTTTGTCGCCATCCTCGTCCTCGTCTTCGTCTTTGTTCTTGTCCTTTATCACGGGGCGATAGCCGTTGAAGGTGATCATGGGATATTCCATCCCGCCGCGCTTCCAAGCATTCACAGACTGAGCCGTTGGGTATGGGTAGGCAAAAGAAAATCGTGAGTACACGTCTAGGGTATGAATCACTGACTGGGTAGAATACTGCGACCACAAAGGTTCGGCCTCATTAGGATAGAAGGACATGGCCAGCACGCTCTCTTGATCTGTGCCTGGCTGTTCATGCAGCATCGCATCCCAGATGAACTTACGTGAAGACGACCAAGCAAAGTCGCGGATATTCGTTGCTTTGTAGCGCCAGGTACGTGTGCCGTCTAAGCGCCTCTCCTCGTTTGCTAGGGCTTCTTCGGGGGTGACGATGAAGCTGGGTGCGTCGGCGCTGACCTTTGCCATACGCTCCTGTTGGGTTGCTGTCAGCACTGATTTAGGGTTTTGCAGTTCGCCTGTGGCTGAAACAATGTGGCCTGCCGGTACGGTGATCGATACATCGTAATCACCGAATTCTAAGGTGAATTCTCCGTTACCCAGGAACTGCTTGTGCTGCCAACCTGTGTAATCGGTGTATGCCGCTAACCGTGGAAACCACTGTGACAGAGCAAAGATGTTGGTGTCATTGTCTTTGAAATACTCAAAACCACCACGGCCGCCGATAGCGGCCTGATCAATGATGTTAGAGGCCCAGTCTATTTTTAGGGTTATCTTGGCGTTGGGCTTCAGGGGACTGGGCAAGTCAACACGAAGCATAGTATCGACCAATTGCGTGGGTAACACACGGTTACTGCCATCGGTGATCTTTAAATCTTGCACACCATAGTCGCGGTCTGCTTCTGCTTGCGCTCGGCGTAAAGTGCTGAAGGATATGCGGTCTTCAGCGCCGCGCAAAGTGGTTGTGCGATCTTGCAGTGAACCTTTTTTAAAGCGGTTTTGATCGAGCTGCAGCCAGATGTAGTTCAAAGCTTGAGGCGAGCGGTTGGTGTAGGTGATGACCGCATTGGCCGTGATCCGTTTTTTGACTTCATCAAGGACGACGCTGATTTTGTAGTCGGCACGCTGCTGCCAGTAGTCAGGACCGGGAGCACCTGATGCTGTGCGATAGACATTCGGTGTGGGTAGTAGTTGTTCGAGCTGCGCAAATTTGTCGGCGCCACTACTAACAGCTGATTGGTGAGCGGCGTGGGTGGGCAGGTTGATTAACACAAAGGTTGCCAAAGCAATCAGTGATCTTAGGTACATAGGTCAGTTGGCTCCAATAATCGTATTCAGAGCAGGAGAATACGCTAGTTTGTTAAGGTGGCCTAGTCTTGTGGGGTAGTCAGCCACGAAACAATGCCCCTTGTATCGGCGGCGCCCCAGTTAAGTGCAGACGGTAGCAAGCAACGCTGCTGCTTAGCCCTTAACGGTCATTTATCGTTCGAAGACCAGTAATTGGTTGTTTGCTGGCATGGCGCTGTCTTGTGCAAGTGTCAGACCGTGTTTTGCGGCTAACTGTTGCAGGGTCTCAATATCACGAATGCCGCTCAGGGGGTTGCTGT
>JBLHVI010000128.1:0-7100 GCA_047630175.1 Candidatus Azotimanducaceae bacterium | reverse complement strand
TCAACTTTTTCGCCTGTTTTAGGATTACGACCAAGCCGGGGGGGCCGATAGTGGAGAGAGAAGCTGCCGAAGCCACGAATTTCAATTCGATCACCTCCGGCTAGCGCCTCTGCCATCTGATCCAGCATCATTTTGACCGCCAACTCGACATCTTTGGCGGACAGCTGATGCTGAACCGAGGCTATCTTCTCTATCAGTTCCGACTTGGTCATCCTTAGTACTATCCCTAACTTCCTACTCTACCTAGTCGTCGGAAGAACCCAGATCCATTTGCTGCTTGATCAGGTCACCAAGGGTAGTCGGGCTGACTTCGTTGTCTTTCTCACGATGCTCTTTCACAGCCAGTTCTTCATCGGCCATGTCCTTAGCTTTGACAGAGACTCCGAGAATGCGGTTCTTACGATCCACACTGATGATCTTCACCTCGATGTCTTCACCAACGCTTAGCGCATTACGTGCATCTTCAACACGGTCTTGACTAATCTCAGACGCTTTAAGGATACCGTCGACTTCATCGGCCATCTCGATAATGGCTTGCTTGGCATCAACTTCCTTAACCTTACCCATAACGATATGGCCGCGTTCATTAACCGCAACATAGTTGGTGAAAGGATCTTCTTCCAACTGCTTAAGCCCTAAGGATATACGCTCGCGTTCTGCGTCGATTGACAAGATCACAGTCTCAATCTCGTCACCCTTGGTGAAGCGACGAACGGCTTGCTCACCTGGCTCGTTCCAAGAGATGTCTGACAAGTGCACCAAACCATCGATGTTGCCTTCAAGACCAATAAAGATACCGAAGTCAGTGATGGACTTGATGTAACCCTTGATGTTGTCGCCTTTGAGATGCTGAACAGCGAACTGCTCCCAAGGATTGCCCTGACATTGCTTAATACCTAGGCTAATACGACGACGTTCCTCGTCGATATCCAGTACCATAACTTCAACTTCGTCACCTACCTGCACAACCTTGCTGGGGTGAATGTTGCGGTTAGTCCAATCCATTTCAGACACGTGTACTAAGCCTTCGACGCCTTCCTCAAGCTCAGCAAAACAACCGTAGTCTGTCAGGTTGGTAACTTTCGCATTGGTTCGCGTACCTTCTGGGTAGCGATTGGTGATCAAGACCCATGGATCTTCACCCAATTGCTTGAGGCCTAATGACACACGATTACGCTCGCGATCAAACTTGAGGACCTTAACGTTGATTTCGTCACCAACAGCCACAATCTCGCTTGGGTGCTTGATACGCTTCCAAGCCATATCGGTGATGTGTAACAGACCATCTACGCCGCCCAAGTCAACGAATGCACCGTAGTCGGTGAGGTTTTTGACGATACCTTTAACTTCCTGACCTTCTTGCAAGCTTTCGAGCAACTGCTCGCGTTCAGCACTGTTCTCTTCTTCGAGTACGGCGCGACGTGAAACAACCACGTTGTTACGCTTCTGGTCGAGTTTAATAACCTTGAATTCCAGTTCCTTGCCTTCGAGATGTTCTGTTTCTCGTAGGGGCCGAACATCCACAAGTGATCCCGGTAGGAAGGCACGTACGTCGCGAATTTCAACGGTGAAACCACCCTTAACGCGACCACTAATGATACCTTTGATGACTTCCTGATCTTCGTAGACCTTCTCGAGCATCATCCAGCTTTCAGCACGCTTGGCCTTCTCACGAGAGAGGCGCGTTTCACCGAAGCCATCATCGACTGCTTCCATAGCAACCTGAACCGTATCACCAACGGCAACCTCCAAGTTACCGGCTTCATCAAGAAACTGGATGCGGGGGATAACGCCTTCTGATTTCAGACCGGCGTGGACAGTCACCCACTCACTGTCGATGTCGACTACCAGACCCGAAATAATCGAGCCGGATTGCATATCAATCGTTTGCATACTCTCTTCAAATAAGTCTGCAAAACTTTCTGTCATTTCTGTCATTTCACTCATGGATGTGTTTTCCCGAGCCCACGGGCTCATGTACTACCGCCTTTCCCTAAAGCTTCCGACTTCAGCGGGTCTAGTCATCATTAGGGTCGGTTTCGAGAATTTCGGAAGGTTTCTTCGTTCCGACCCGGTTAAAAGCGACTGCCAGCCAACATATTAGGCTCGCGCTGCTTATTCTATTAGACGGCTGAGGGTGGCTTTTAGCCTGGCCTCAACTATCGTTGGTTCTTGCTGGCCGCAGTATCGGCCCGCACTTAAGTTCTATTTCTCAGCTGTCGATCAGTCAATCGCCAGCGCAATCAACTAGCTTTCAACGCAGCGTTCGCAGCATCCAGTATCGTCTTAAACACGGCGTCTAGCGACATCTCTGTACTATCGACTATCACCGCATCCGCAGCTGGCTTTAGCGGCGCAACGGTGCGATTCATGTCTTGATCATCGCGCGCTTGAATGCTCAGAAAAAGGTCGTGAAGACTAACACCCATTCCCTTATCTTTCAACTGCTTATATCGTCTCTCCGCACGCGCCTCAGCACTCGCAGTCAAGTAGATCTTGAGCACTGCACGGGTGAACACTACTGTGCCCATATCACGCCCATCAGCCACTAGCCCGGGCGCCTGAGCAAAGTCGCGCTGACGCCCGATCAAGGCGTCACGAACAGCTGACACTTTAGCCACCTGGGAGGCATCAGTGCCCGCTTGATCTGTGCGAATCAAGCGAGTCACATCCTGCCCTTCAAGACGTATCTGTAGAGGTTCTTGAAGATCTTGGGTGGGCGCAAAGACTACGTCTAACCCTGTCGCAATCTCGGACAGGCCCGCCGCGTCATCGAAGGCAGTACCATGCTGCCGAGCAGCAAGCCCAACCAAACGGTAAAGTGCACCACTATCGAGAATATGAAACCCTAGGTGCTGGGCCAGCCGGTGTGTAATCGACCCCTTGCCAGAACCACTGGGACCGTCGATTGTAATTACGGCAAGCGACCGATCTTTTGACTGTGCCATCAATTGAGTTGCAGGTTCAACGGTCGATTCAATTGTCGTCTCAATCAAGCGTCGTCTCCTAGCGTTGCCTGCTCAGCCCGCTCACTCAATACCTTGGAAAAGTGATCCCTAGCAAACTTGGCACGACCAAAAACTTCTTCCAACGCGTCAAACTGGCCTGTTTTGATCATGGTTCTAAGTGCTAGCAACTCTTGGGTATAACGATCAAGTATCGCAAGCACTGGACCACTGTTTGCCTGATAGATGTCACGCCACATCACAGGGTCTGAAGCAGCAATACGCGAGAAGTCCCGCAGCCCCCCCGCCGCATAGTCAAAGATCTCTAGCGAGTCGCCCTGCTGGGATAACGTATCGACTAAGGCATAAGCTAGCAGGTGCGGTAGGTGGCTCGTCTGAGCGAGCACCGCGTCATGATGTTCGGGGCTCATCTGCACCACATCAGCACCCATGGCTTCCCAGAATGCACTTAGGCGCTCAATGGCATCACTGTCGGTTTCGGCAACAGGTGTCAGAATTAACTTGTGACGCAGAAACAATTCACTGTCAGCCGCAGCCACACCATGACGCTCAGAGCCAGCAATGGGATGACCAGGGACGATACGCGGCAAAAATCGCGGCAAAAATTCGCGTGCCGCCGCAATAACAGGCGCCTTGACGCTGCCAACATCTGTGATTATCGCGGCAGGGCTGACAAATGCGCTTATCGACCGCAACATCTCGCCAATAGCCAGCACAGGGACAGCAATTACCACAAGATCTGCGCCGGTTACCGCCTGCGCCACACTTTCTGCCGCCTCATCGATCAAACCCAGAGACAACCCTTTATTCAGCGCCACAGATGACCTGTCAAAAGCACTAACAGACTCAGCCAAACCATACTGCCGGATAGCGGCAGCAATGGAGCCGCCAATTAAGCCCAGCCCCAGCAATGCAACTCGTTGGAATACAGGCGCGCTCACAATAGCTCATACAAAAAAGGGCAAAACAAACTACAGCTCTCCCAGAACCGTGGTTAACGCGTTAATAAATCGCGTATTTTCATCAGGTAACCCAATCGTGACGCGCAAGTGGTGCGGCAATTCATAGACACCAATGGGACGCACGATCACGCCGAGTTGGAGTAGCGCTTCATAAATCGGCATCGCGTCCTGACCCATATCAATTGTCAAAAAATTACCTGCCGAAGGAATATAGCCTAAACCCAGCGTCTCACACGCCGCCACTAGGTGCTCCATGCCTTGCTTGTTGACCAACACGGCTGCGCGCACGTGATCCTGGTCGCCCAGCGCTGCCACAGCCGCGACCAGCGACATAGTATTGATATTAAAAGGCTGACGAACGCGGTTAAGAAGATCCGCGATCTCTGGCTGACTTACACTGTAGCCGATCCGCAACGCCGCTAGACCGTAAACTTTAGAGAAGGTCCGGGTAATCACCAGGTTCGGGTAACGCGCCAGCAACGCGATACCATCCGGGTAATCAGGGTCGTCCACGTACTCGCAATAGGCCTCGTCGAGCACCACAAGAACTTCCGCCGGTACCTTGTCGAGAAACTGCACTAGGTCGAGTTCTTCTACCCAGGTGCCGGTCGGGTTATTCGGGTTAGCGATAAATATAATACGCGTATTGGGCGTGATGGCAGCGGCAGTCGCGTCGAGGTCTTGACCATAGTCTTTCGCTGGGATGACCTTCAAGTCTGCACCCAAAGCCCGAGTAACGAGCGGGTAAACCACGAACGAATGCTGAGACACAATGACCTCGAGGCCAGGACGCAGAAAAACTCGCGCCAGTAGTTCCAATATTTCGTTGGAACCGTTGCCGATGGTGAGCATCCGGGTGTCAACTTCGAGAAAGCCACTGAGGGTCTGCTTAAGGTGATAAGCACTGCCATCTGGATAGCGTGCCAACTCCGGAATCACATCCGCCAGCGAGTTAATCACTGCGGGGCTAGGACCCAGCGGATTTTCATTACTTGCCAGTTTGATAACATCGGTCAGCCCCAGTTCGCGCTGCAACTCTTCAACAGGTTTACCGGGTTGATAGGGTTGTAGACCACGGACGCCGGGGTTAGCCAGTTCAAAAAAGTCGCAGGGCATAGTGGGCACTTCCTTAACGTTAATACGCCATGTTGATAATCAGTGACGCGCTTGCGGTTCTTCTGGGCGCTTACACAGCATTAATCGCCCGCGGATAAGACCCAAGCATCTTGATCTCGAGTGCATCGCTGTCTATTTCGCCGATCACTCGCATCACCAACTCGTCCTGTGTGTGACCTTCAAAATCAATAAAAAATACGTACGACCACATCCCTGTTCGAGAAGGCCTTGTTTCAATCGACGTCAGTGATACGTCGTGGCGGTGAAATGGCTCAAGCAGTTTATACAACGCGCCAGGCTGGTTGTGGGTGGACACCATGATTGAGGTTTTGTCTTTGCCACTGGGCCCCACCGCCTCGCGCCCGACTACTATAAAGCGCGTTGTATTGTCAGAATTGTCTTCAATCTTCTTTGACAGGATCGACAGGCCATAGGTCTCAGCTGCGATTTCGCCGGCAATAGCGGCTGCATTAGGCTCTTGTAGGATGTGTCTGGCGGCCTCAGCATTGCTGGTTGAAGTGATGCGTGGCACATTAGGATAACGACCGTCGAGCCAGCGGCGACACTGACCGAAAGTTTGCTGATGCGCATAGATTTTAGTGATCTTGGCTGGATCTGCATCTGGCGCAATCATTAGGTGGTGATGAATGCGCAACTCAACCTCACCGCAAATACGCAAAGACGAGCTGAGAAAGTTATCTAGCGTGTGGCTGACGACGCCCTCGGTAGAGTTCTCAACTGGCACAACGCCATAGTGACAATTCTCAGCCGCAACTTCGCGAAAGACATCATCGACCGTAATCATCGGCACACCGATAACGGCATGGCCGAATTGCTTGAGCGTGGCTAATTGAGTAAACGTGCCCTCGGGACCAAGGTAGGCGATTTTGAGCGGTTCTTCTAGTGCTAGGCAAGCAGACATAATCTGCCGATACACCTGCATGACTTTTTCATTACTTAGGGGACCAGGGTTCTTAGCAGCAATATTACGCAGGACCTGCGCTTCTCGCTCTGGACGATAAAAAACGGGAGCGATATCACCGGAGGCTGCCTGTTTGACTTCAGCGACAGACAAAGCGCAGCGAGCGCGCTCATTCAGCAACGCCAAAATTTCACTATCCAGGCTATCAATACGCTGGCGGAGTTGGTCGAGTTGGTCGTCGGAATCAGTCATGGTCAAACGGATCGGGGGCAGTTATTCATGTGAGCAGTTATTCATCTAAGCAGTTATTCATGTGAGCAGCTATTCATATAAGCAGCTGTCTATGAGGCGCAGACAGCTGTCTTAAGGTTACCGCGCTCTATTCAGGCGCATCTGGAGGAGTCGTCCGATCAGAGTCAGTGTCCGTCCCACTATCAACCGACGATCCGCTGTCTATCGCTTGGCTAATCGCCGCGTCGACTGAATCATCGTCTTCATTATCATCCAAAATTTCAACAATATCTGCTTCGGCCACTCGCGCCAGCCCAACCAGGTGCTCATCTGACGCTAGATTGATCAAACGCACACCCTGGGTATTGCGCCCCTGAGTCGACACGTCATCGCCGCGAATTCTGACCAGCGTACCCTGATCACTTATCAAAATCACCTCATCGCCACCGTGGATCTGTAAAACACCGACCACGGGACCGTTGCGATCGCTAATCTTAATGCTAATTACGCCTTGGCCACCGCGACCAATTACCGAGAACTCTTCAACGCTGGTGCGCTTGCCGTAACCGCGTTCGCTCGCAACCAACAATTCGGCATCGGGCTGCGGAATGATCAACGAAATCAATGCCTGGCCCTGCTTGAGTTTAATACCGCGCACACCACGTGCTGTTCGACCCATGGCACGCACATCAGATTCCTTGAAGCGAATTGCCTTGCCACCACTGGTAAACAGCATGACGTCGGAGTCGCCCATGGTCAGAGCTACGCCCACCAGAGTATTTGTATCTTCCAACTCGATTGCAATCAAGCCGGAGGTTCTGCGCCGAGAAAAATCCATCAATGGTGTCTTCTTGACGGTGCCGTTGGCGGTCGCCATGAAGATAAACCGATCGTCACGAAATT
>JBLHVI010000127.1:0-7318 GCA_047630175.1 Candidatus Azotimanducaceae bacterium | reverse complement strand
AAGCCGACAAGTCGGTCGTCAATACGACCAAAGTCTGCAGCGCGGTCGTCAATTTTCTCTTCGGTGACGGTGCCGCTGGTTAGATTTATCTGCCAGCGACATAATCGACCAACGCTAGCATATTCATCGGAACCGCCGCTAAAGGCGGACTCCTGGCGAGAAACATACAGGGTGATGATGCCGTCTTTGTCGAAGGCATTAACAGGGTGAAAGACATAACAGGGTTCGATTTCGAACCATCTTACATCGCTCGCTTTGCCGTTTCTTGGCATCACGCCAAGTCGTGCGCCGGCTTCTTTTCTGAAGGAAAACGGCACGCCTGTCGACAGCAGTTCAAGGTCGAGTAGTAGCGGCAAATCCATAAAAATTGCATAATGCTCAGTGATATTGAAATCGTGCATCATTACCATGTTGGGTAGTTCGATACCCTCGATTTGTTTGACTTCGCCGTCAGCACCTATGCGTATGTAGTTGAGATATGGTTGCTCAAACGAGAAATAGCTAAAAGCAATCAGTTCACCGGTTATGGGACATATTTTGGGGTGTGCTGTCATGGAGCAGGTGAGCTTGTCGCTGAAGTTTTCTGCGCCGATAGTGTTGAGTTCATTGTCGATGCGCCAGGGCCAATGCGCCTCTTCCAGGCACAAAATTTTCCCGGCGTGTTGGACAATGTGGGTGTTGCCGGTGCCGTGCCCAAGATCAAACGGATTATCTGGTCTTTTGCCTGGGTTTGTTACGTTAGGTGTTTGGATAAATCGGTTTTTGTGCCAGAGTGCCGTGCCATTTTCGAGGCGTACGCCGTGTACCATTCCATCACCCAAAAACCAGTGCGGTGATGCATCCCCAGCAGGGTTTGGCCCGGTACGCATATACACGCCGCTGAGTTCAGGTGGGATCGATCCTTCGATGACTAAATCGGTATGGCTCTCTTCCTCATGTAATGGTTTCCAGTTGCCACGTAGATGCCACGCTGCTTCAGCTTCACTCATGGATGCTCGCTCGTTTTTTGTTTTTATTGCAAGCCAGTATAGGCTCGGAGCGTTTTCATTCCATCACTTTCTCGACAACCCTGTATGCGTTCGCGTGCTGGTGGTCCAATGAACCGATCTAAAGTGTATAGCGCGCAACATCCTGTTAATGGGTGTTAGCTAAGCGACGTTTCGCGCGCAAAATGCCAGTAGACGTGTTATCTCAACATTAGCCTCGACCGTGCGGCTCTTCTGGTAGGTCATGATTGTTGCTTAGTGTAAGTGTGGACGACTTCAGGCGAAATCTGCTAACCGTGCAAAGTGGGCAAGTTTTTTTAAGTGATAGCTATTTAGTTCCGCTACCTTTTAGCCGAGATAAGTCGTCATATCGTTGACGTTCTGCAATCAGGAGAGGCCTGTATGCTAGGTTATGACTACGTTGTAGGTCAGTAGCGTTTTTATCGTTGCACGGGAACTTGTTTGCCGACTGATCGACTTTTTTGCTTTTTGTTGTTGTTTGAAAATATGATGCAAGCTTGCTATTTAAACATCGTAAGCTTCTACTCAAGGTTTAGTATCTTAGGAAGCCGTGCATGACAAACAAAATTGCTGAAGACCCACGTATCGATCCAAGAATCAAAGCCATTTTTGGTATGGTAGATCTCAGCGGTGATACTCGCGACGTCGCCAATCGCGAAGAATTGCTCGTGCGGGCTAACACTGACGAGGCGATTGCTGCAAGTGAAGGCCTCACGGCGTTTTTAGCCATGTGCGACACGCAAGAGGTGGCTCCCTCAGCGGGTTTGGTTATCAGCGAACATAAAGTGACATCTCAACCGGATGGCAACACCATTAACATTCGTGTCATCAGGCCAGATACCAGCGAAAAATTACCCTGTGTTTACTATATTCACGGTGGTGGTATGCAAACCATGTCTTGCGATGATGGCAACTATCGGGCGTGGGGTCGTATGATCGCTGCGCAAGGTGTTGCCGTTGCTATGGTTGATTTTAGAAATGCGGTAACGGCCTCTTCAGTGCCTGAGGTTGAACCTTTTCCAGCGGGTCTTAATGACTGCGTGTCAGGGCTTAAGTGGGCGCATGATAATGCTGGTGAACTCAATATTGATAGTGACAGGATTATAGTGGCGGGCGAAAGTGGCGGTGGCAATCTGACGTTGGCAACAGGTCTGAAATTACTTAAAGAAGGTGATATCAATATAATTTCAGGTTTGTATGCGCTGTGCCCCTACATTGCCGGTGTCTGGCCGTTGGACGCGAACCCCTCGTCGACCGAGAACAATGGTATTTTGCTTGATTTGCATAACAACAACGGCGCCATGGCGTACGGGATTGCAGAACTCGAGCTGCGCAATCCTCTAGCGTGGCCTGGTTTTGCTACAGGGGACGATGTCAAAGGTCTGCCGCCGACGGTCATTAGTGTGAATGAATGTGACCCGCTGCGAGACGAAGGCATTAACTTCTATCGCCTGCTCCTTGCATCCGGCGTGTCTGCACGATGCCGGCAGGTGATGGGTACGATCCATGGCACAGAAATATTTCCGATATGCTGCCCTGATATTAGCCGGGATACAGCAAGAGACCTTGCTGGCTTCTGCAAAGGCTGAAAGGTCATCGTAGCCGCGTTTACGGCAAGCAGCGAAGGAGATTCAGGTTATGAGGTTTTTAACAGCAAGGTTGGGTGATAGCACGCAGGTAAAATGCCAATGGTTAAGCGTTAGTTGCTCAGCCGAAGGTGGGTGCGGTTTTTGTCTAGTCGGTGTCAGTGCAGCAACGCAGCGCAATTGAAGCGCATCTTACGCAAGGCATCAACGAGGGTGGCCTGGGCATTGGTTTGCTGCTTGATCACCTTACAAAAGCGTTGAGTAGGGCAGAGTTCGACATGGTTTTTCGGGTTGTAGCGGCCGCAGACGTGCCAGTTTTTGTGCATGTTTGTCGGGGTTTGCCGGGTGCTGCTGCAGGTCTTGAAGAAGTTATTAGCGTGGTAACGAGGCACCAAGCCGCCGTGCATATGTGTCACCTTAACGTGCGCGCAATGGCCGGTGTGAAGGCGTTTCTTGAGTTGATCAATAACGCGCAAGCGCTTCACCCAAAGCATGTGGGACGATTATCGCCAGCGCTTTGCTGGCTGACAGGTAATCCACCATTGTCGCACCGAAACCCGGACGCGAGCTGCCCTGCAAGCGTCGGGTGTTATGGTGGCGATTGACTCGATGCCATAGGTGAAAACCGGCGATAGGGTTCATTCCAAGGGAATAGAAACGTTCAGCAGGGTGTTGGGCCACTATACCGCTCACGCTGATGACCCTGCAGGCCTAGCGCTAGTCACGGCGCTTGCTAGCATGACGCTGTTGCCGGCAAAGCCGATGGCAGGTTTTGCCGCCGTATTCACGCATAAGGGCCGCCTACGCGAAAGTTTCGACGTAGACATAACGGCCTTCGATTGCGGGAAAATCACAGACATGGCGACGTTTCAGCAGTCATTGCGAGCGTCGAAAGGTATTCATTACGTGTTGGTTAACGGCGAATTCGTGCGCAAAGGCGGGCGGTTAGTGCAAGCTGCGCTGCCAGGCCAATTGATCAAGGGGTCAGGCGTGACAACCATCGGTAATCGATAGCCTGACTAGCCACGTAAGTCGAAGCTACGCCAAGGCAACCTTATTCCCACCGCGCTTATTCCTGTCCCCATTCATTTCAGATCCTGAGTCTGTTCCAGTATCGTCTCAATAATTTCTCGACCAAGTGTGGTCAGGTGAATGGATTTCTGTCTCAGGTTCATTACGTCGAATCGAAGCTCGATTAAACCAGGGCCAGGTTTTTTAGAGGACGTTAGCGTCGACATATCCGCTAGGTTACGGGATAACGCGGTAACGGATGTTACATCGAGTAGCGTCAGCAGCTTGCTTTGATTGGTCCCCTCGTTTAAGTAGACATTGAGCAGGATGTGCAACCGCAGTGCCGTGACATCTGGCCCTAGGGCTTTTCTGGCGTTGACAAGAAACCGGTCAAATAATCGTACTGAGGCCTGTAGGTTCGGTGTGTCCATTGCTTTTTCCCGATAGAGTGATGGTACTTATAGCCTGATAATTGCGTTAGCGCAACATTGCTGTTACGGTAGATTCACATTCACGTTATGGAGGAACCATGACACAGCCAGTGCTCAAGGTAAAAACTACTGAATTACATACGGAAAATGGACTACTCGACGGCGAAAAATCCGCCGCCGCAGGCTCTGTCAAAACAGTTTTAGCGGATACCTTTAATCTGCTGATCGCGACTCAGGGACTCCACTGGAACGTTCAGGGACCCATGTTCTACAGCATCCACAAGCTGACCGAGGCGCAATATCGCGACATGTTCGAGGCCGTTGACAAGTTAGCTGAGCGAATTCGCTCCCTCGGGTTTATGGCGCCGCACTCTGTCGAAGAGCTCGGGCGTGGTTCGGCGCTCAACAGCCCAAAAGAAGGCGATAACCTCAAAGTGCAGATTGAGCGATTGATTGAAGGCAATGAGCTTATCGCCAAGGCTTTGCGGCACGCTTTGCCAGAAATCAATGGCATGTCGGATGTGAAAACCGCTGACCTGTTCACCAGACGAATCGGCGTGCATGAAGAAAATGTTTGGATGCTAAGGGCGATTATTAGCTGATAGACGTTTCGCAGCTGTGCTCGGGCTTACGCATTGCAGCGACGTCCTGGCGAGTCCAAACAGCGACTCAGGCGGCTTTCCATCCTTAGCATTAATGTATTTGATTGGAATCTAAGTCACCTGCTAAAGCTGAAAATTGGCGTATTGTTCTTGTTTTCGTTCTTCTTTAAGAGCGACAGAATTGAACTCACGCGTTAATTCTATCAACTTCAATCAAGGAATAAACACCATGAATAATGAAGCAACGCACGCTCAGGGTAAATGCCCGGTAATGCACGGTGGCAGTACGTCTGTTGGATCATCGAGCACGCATTGGTGGCCCGATGCACTGAATCTCGACATCCTCCACCAACAGGATACGAAAACTAACCCTTTGGGTGCCGATTTCGATTATGCAGAGGAATTTGAGAAACTTGACTTCGCAGCGCTAAAAAGCGATTTACATGCCTTCATGACGGATAGCCAAGACTGGTGGCCAGCTGATTGGGGGCACTATGGCGGTCTGATGATTCGTATGGCCTGGCACTCTGCTGGCACGTATCGCATTGCCGATGGTCGTGGAGGCGGCGGTACTGGTAACCAGCGCTTTGCGCCGATCAACAGCTGGCCAGACAACGTCAGCCTAGATAAGGCGCGACGTTTACTTTGGCCCATTAAAAGGAAATACGGTAACAAGCTATCTTGGGCGGACTTAATTATCCTGGCCGGCACTATGGCGTACGAATCGATGGGACTAGACATCTACGGGTTCGCCGGTGGCCGTGCAGACATCTGGCATCCGGAAATAGATACCTCTTGGGGTTCGGAAAGCGAGTGGCTCGGTAAAGATCCAGAGCGTCACACCACCGATACGTCCGAGACGCTTGATAATCCGCTGGCAGCCGCGCAAATGGGGCTTATCTATGTCAACCCAGAAGGCGTTGATGGCGAACCCGACCCACTAGAAACCGCTAAAGACGTGCGGTTGACGTTTGCCCGCATGGCCATGAACGACGAAGAAACCGTAGCCCTCACGGCCGGTGGTCACACGGTTGGTAAATGTCATGGTAATGGTGATGCATCCTTACTCGGTCCCAGCCCGGAAAGCGCAGACGCTGCCGAGCAGGGACTTGGGTGGCACAACCCACAGAGTAAGGGCGTTGGTCGTGACACAGTAAGCAGCGGCCTTGAAGGCGCATGGACTACGAATCCCACCCAATGGGATAACGGCTACTTTCATATGTTATTCAGCTACGACTGGGAATCGAAGAAGAGCCCAGCGGGTGCGTGGCAGTGGGAGCCTATCAATATTAAGGAAGAAGACAAGCCTGCTGATGTTGAAGACCCTTCCATCAAATGCACTCCCCTCATGACCGATGCGGACATGGCCATGATCAAGGACCCTATCTACCGGAAAATTTCCGAGGGCTTTCACAAAGACCCAGCGTATTTCTCAGAAGTATTCGCGCGTGCGTGGTTTAAGTTAACCCACCGGGACTTAGGACCCAAAAGCAGGTATCTAGGACCGGATGTGCCCGCTGAAGATCTCGTATGGCAGGATCCTATTCCGGCTGTTGAATACCGCTTAAGCGCCTCGGAGATAGCAGACCTTAAGGCGAGATTGCTGGACTGTGGTTTGACGGTGTCAGAATTAGTCACTACGGCATGGGATAGTGCTCGTACCTTCCGTGGATCAGATAATCGCGGTGGTGCCAATGGCGCCCGAATTAAATTGGCGCCACAAAAAGACTGGGAAGGTAACGAGCCTGCCAGGCTAGCTAAGGTGCTAGGCGCAATTGAGAGCGTTCAAGCGGGGTTGAGCACCAAAGTGAGCATGGCTGATTTGATTGTTTTGGGTGGCACCGCTGCAGTTGAAAAAGCTGCGCAGGATGCTGGTGTTCACATGACCGTGCCATTTTTTCCCGGTCGTGGGGATGCAACAGATGAAATGACCGATGCAGATTCCTTTGCAGTGCTTGAGCCTGTTCACGATGGCTTTCGCAATTGGCTAAAGCAAGATTACAGCGTGTCACCGGAAGCGCTGCTGCTGGACCGCACGCAGCTGATGGGTTTGACGGCCTGCGAAATGACGGTGCTCGTCGGCGGTATGCGAGTACTGGGCACTAATCATGGCGACGCAAAACACGGCGTACTGACTGACCGAGAGGGTGTTCTCAGCAATGATTTCTTTGTCAATCTGACAGATATGAATTATCGCTGGAGGGCGACTGATAATAACCTATATGAGATCTGCGATCGGAAGACGAATACCGTGAAGTGGACAGCCACTAAAGTCGATTCGGTATTTGGTTCTAATTCAGTCTTGCGCGCTTATGCTGAGGTTTATGCACAGGACGATGCGAAAGAGAAATTTGTTAAAGACTTCGTTAACGCCTGGAGCAAAGTGATGAATGCTGATCGCTTCGATGTTGATAGCCTATCCAAGAACCGCTAAAGGTCTTTCGGCGATTACGGTACTGACAATTTAATGTGTTGGTACCGGTCGCGCTGATAGACAGGCCGCCAAATTATCGAGTTATTACGAAGGACAAATCTATGACGTTAGAAAAACACGACCTACACCATGAGTTTCCAGAATATGAAGAGCAAATTCGCCGACTAAAAATGAGTGACGCGCATTTTTCCCGTTTTTTCGATGAATATCATGACAGCGATCATGAAGTTCATCGCATAGAGCAAAG
>JBLHVI010000126.1:0-7382 GCA_047630175.1 Candidatus Azotimanducaceae bacterium | reverse complement strand
ACACCCAGCGCTTTCGCATAAGTCGGCATGGCCAATGACTGCCACTGGTTACCCGTATGTAGCTCCCAGATACCATCTTTTTGAACGGCAATAGCATTGACCGGTTCCAGCTGAAAATGCAGGACCGTACTGGTGGTATAGGTCCGCTTAAGCACGTTATTGGCGCCCGCGTAAATCGCATCAACACCCTCATCATCTACCACTAAAGAGCCCACTGACGATTTGATCAAGGCCGCACCTCGATCCAGAATATCGGCTTCAGACACAGTTGCCGTTTCTCCCGCCTGCCAATCCACGTTGATAACCTGCGCCGCACGCAGGGCAGCGTGGAAGCTATCAGCAATGACGACAGCCCAGCCGGGCACGGTGCCAGACGGGTCGTCCAACACCAGCGTTTGCTGGTAACCGACAATCGTCTTTGCCGCACTGTCGTCCACCGATTTAATCCTAGACCCCAACCGAGTCGGCGGGATAAGTGGTTTGCCGTAGACCATGCCAGGGTAGGTCGCGTCAATACCATAGATGGCCGAGCCCGTCGTTTTATCTGGAATATCCAGCGCTTGGGTATCAACACCAATCAGCTTGCGACTCTGCGCATCCTTAATGGGCATGGCGGCCAATTGCTCATCGGTATAGGTACGGCTAATATCACCGCGCTGGACAATTTCTGCATAACTAATAGCGTCCGCGCCCGCCACAACCTGACTATTACGGGCGATGCAGTGGGTAACGGGGACGCCGAGTAACTTCGCGCCCTCCTCGAGCAACGCCAATTTACCGGCGGCGCCGGCTCGGCTCAGTAGGTCAAAGTTCTGCCAGATAGACCAACTACCCCCGGTCACCAGATAACCATACTGGGCTTGGGTATCCACATAGTTGAGCCGCACATCATCCCAGTTCGCCTCTAGCTCTTCGGCGACAATACGCGCTAGCGCCGTGCCCACATGCTGGCCCATTTCGGCCTCAGCGATATTTACGGTGATCTCCCCGGTTGCACTGATCGCGTACCAAACGGTGGGTTCAAAGCTGTTGCTGGCCATAGCTTGAGCCGGTGTACTGTGTAGCAATGACATTGGCATGAAGGCCAGCGTAAATCCGGCTGCCGATGCGCCAATCATGAAGCCACGCCGAGAAACGACTGGGCTAACAGGTTTTTGCGTGCGGGTCTTGGATATTAGGTGAGTCAATTTAGACATTTTCGCGCCCTCCTTGCATCTCTTTAGCCGCGATCTTGACCGCCGACTTAATGCGTCCGTACGTCATGCAACGGCACAAATTACCGTTCATTCCCGCAACGATTTCCGCGTCTGTAGGATCGGGGTTCTGCGCCAACAGGGTTGCCGCCTGCATGATTTGACCTGACTGGCAATAGCCACACTGGGGGGCCTGAGCCTCGACCCAGGCTTTCTGCAAGGGGTGCTGACCCTTGGCATCGAGCCCCTCGATCGTCGTGATCTGTTTGTCTGCAACCGCTGATACAGGAATAATACACGAGCGCTGCGCACTGCCCTCTACATGCACAGTGCAGGCACCACAGAGACCAATACCGCAGCCAAATTTGGTGCCTTTTAAATCCAGCTCATCACGAACGACCCATAGCAGGGGCGTATCGACAGGCACATCGACCTCGATAGCTCGACCATTTATTGTGAATTTTATAGACATGACGTTGGGCTCACTTAACTGTGGTGTGAGCAGATTGCCATCAATCAAGGTCAGTTATCAAGGAATCTGCACGTCAACAGCTGCAACCAAGCTATAAGCAGCAGGAAGCACTGCATGCAAAACTCCGCCGAGAGCGGCATGAGGAATGCCACGATAGATGGATAATTAAATCGAGCCGCACTCGGTCGGCGAAATTTGCGATACTGTTTTACTATGCTGATCCGCGCCCTCACTACCTCTGCCTTGCGTGCTGTCTTGTTACACCTGCTGATGCTGCTCGTCTGCGGCGGGTTGTTATGGCAGCAGCTACCTCGCCTACTACCTTTGGTCGGAAACTGGCTTTTAGCCGATACAGGTGTGGAACTGGTGACATTGACGTTCGAGCCGCAGACTTACCCTCCCTACTTTATCGATGAAATCAAGCTACAGACCGCCACTCATAGCCTGCAGGCCCGCTATGTTAGTCTACAGCAACTAGCGCCTTGGCAATTTCAATGGCGCATTGCTGTAGGTCTATTGCAAGTATCCGCCAACCACCCCATTTCGGCAGCAGAGGACCGCGCGACACCCAGCGCTGGCCAAGCATGGCAATTGCTTACGGCAGGCCTTGGACAGCTTACCCAGCAAGGCAGCATAGATCATGTCGAATATTGCGCCGACGGCTGCCTGGCTGGCGCAGTTAGCTGGCAGCGTGATACCGATCAGCTTACGATAGATGCCACAGAGACTGACTCCGGCGCGCAGTTGGCTGTACGAAGCGTCAAGGGCAAAGTAACGGTATCAATGGTCATCGATAGAGCCCTCGATACGACTGTCACCGCCACTATCGCCGCTCAGAACGCCAGCGCCCGTCAACCTCGTCTTTTACGGACCTTGAGGCAACACCTGCCAGCGCAACTCAGCGTCGAAGCGCAGTTGCAGAGATCCGCTAACGGTGACCTCGACATTGAAGGCAGCCTCGTGCTCGGCGCCAAGCGCCAGCTATTCAGTCTCGCTGAAATGTCACAAGCACCTATTCAGCTTGATCTGGACATGGCCATGGGCCGCATAAGCTTTGCAGCAGCGGTGCCAAGCGATAGTCCAATGGCGCTATCAGCGCTGCAGCGGACCGCTAATTATCATGTCAGCGCCGAGGTCAACGCCAATTGGCGCATAGCGCAGAGCGAGACCGCAGTGACCAGCAGTTCACCACTAGCACTCAGCCTCACGAGCAAGGGAGACCATATTGATCTAACGCTGAACACGCCCATGAGCGCTCGGATCATTTATCCCGACCTGAACAATGCTGAAATAAACCTCACGCCAGATATTCGTTGTCGCGTTTCGCAGAGTGACCGCTCACTTCGTGACGGCTCACCCGACCGCTCCTTTACCTGCCAAATACCGCGGGCCAGCTTGAGGGGTGGCTATGGTGGCACTTGGCTGATTGATGCTGTCATCACCGATAGCCGTGTTGAACGCGCTGCCGGCAACTGGTCTGGCGCCGGTAACGCGCGCGTTCTGGTTAATGATGAACAACAACGCGTGCTGTCCATGGACAGTCAAATTATGGTCTCCAGCACTCACGCTCGCTTAAGCAGCAACAACGCGCGCGCCTACCAACTACCCCTGCAAAGCGTGTCCCTCAATCATGACCTGCAGCGAGATACTGGTGAGCTACAAATTTCCCTCGACACTACACTGTCAGAGGTGTTGAAACTTCCACCACTGCAGACGTTGCCTCGCCTCCAAGAAGTGCGTGGTAAGCTCACCAGCTCTACTCGCGTCTTCTGGCCGCAGCTGCCGCAAAGCCTTGACCAACTAAAGGTTGAGTCACGCTATGAATTGCACAACGTCGACTTTACCTATAATGACTATCAACTGTCTGGCATAAACCTGCAGCTGGCCTTGGACGGCTGGCCACACATGGTTAGCCCGACTGACGCCCGATTGCAGATCTCTCAGGTAGATGTGGGTCTACCGCTGACGGATATCGACGCGCATTTTGCCATTGACATGGATATGGACTCGGGCAGCACTATGCTGACGGGACAAACTCTGTCTTTCGACTTGCTCGGGGGCAACGCCAGCTCAAGTCAGTGGCGTTTTGATCCCGTCACAGAGACCGGGCTTGTTCAACTCGCCCTGCACGATCTGTCGCTGCAACAAATACTGGCACTTGAGCGGGACGATTTCGACAGCAGTGGACGCCTTACCGGTTCAGTCCCCGTTCACATTCAAGACGGTATTATCAACATTCAGCAAGGCCAGCTGAACGCTATCGCGCCGGGGGGTTACATACGTTACCGGCCGGATGAAGTGACCCGAGAAATGTTGCTGCAAACGGGGCAAACCAAGATCGTGCTGGAAACCCTTTCTGACTTTCAATACGATAGTCTCGCCGTGTTGCTGAGTTACTCGCCTGCAGGCAATCTGATAGCCAATACCACGTTGCTAGGAAGGAACCCAGCTTATGCAGCCGGGCGAGAAATTCGCTTTAATCTCTCTGTCGAACAGAATATCGGCACGTTGCTGCGGAGCTTAAGACTGAGTGACGATGTAGAAAAGAAGATTCAGGATCGATCACAGAAACGCCAAAATCCGATGCAAGCTATCGAGGTAAAACCCCAGTGAAATACAGCTACATGATCCTCAGTACCGCCCTGTTGATGGCCGGCTGTACCCCTGTGATTCAGGTGCAAACGCCATCAGAGCCCATCGAAATAAATCTTAACGTCAAGATTCAACACGAAATCCTCATCCGCGTGTCGAAAGATTTGGAAGATTTGTTTGCTGACGAAGCCGATATATTTTAGGAATGATGACTATGATGACTATGATGACCACCATCAAAACACTACTGCTTTCAGCCCTGCTGGCGCTGAGCCTTAACGCTGCAGCAGCCCCTTTAGATGATGCCAAGCGTGCCGGCCACGTGATTGAAGTACCCACGGGCTATATCAAAGTGACACCCGAAGCCCCGGCTAACATTAACGCTCTGGTTGAAGACATCAACAAACGTCGACGCGAAGCTTACGAGCGTATCGGCCAGAGAAATGGTATCAGCGCCGACCAAGTCGGTGCAGAGAGCTATCGCAAGCGCGTAGGCGGCTAACGCTCTCTCCGCCAGCACTTAGTAAATGTGGTAAAGTGATCGACCATGAATTCTCCTACTTTCCAGAATACGTACGCACACCTGCCTGAAAAATTTTACCAGGCCCAACTTCCGACCCCTGTGGCAGCACCGGAGCTGATTCGAATCAACACTGGGCTCGCGGAGCAGTTGGGTCTTGACCCGGATTGGCTGGCGTCAACAGAGGGTATTAGTGTTCTTGCCGGCAATCGAATCCCAGCAGGAGCCGCACCAATCGCTACTGTGTATGCAGGCCACCAATTTGGTAGCTGGAACCCCCAATTAGGCGACGGTCGTGCTGTACTACTGGGTGAAATTGTAGACCCAGCGGGTTCACGCTTTGACGTTCAGCTCAAAGGTAGCGGACAAACACCTTATTCGAGAGGCGGTGACGGACGCGCACCGTTGGGGCCGATATTGCGCGAGTATATCGTCTCAGAAGCCATGGCAGCCCTCGGTATTGCTACCACCCGCAGTCTCGCCGCCGTCACCACGGGCGAGCCAGTGTACCGCGAATCTGAACTGCCGGGGGCCGTTTTGACGCGTGTCGCCGCCAGCCACATCCGTATCGGCACTTTTGAATTCTTTGCTGTACGCAAGGACGAGCACGCCCTAAAAATTCTGGCAGATCACGTTATTGAGCGTCACTACCCGGCGACGGCAGATGCGTCAAATCCGTACCTAGGACTTCTTGAAGCAGTGATCAAGCGTATCGCTGGGCTAGCAGCCAACTGGCAGTGTGTGGGCTTTATCCACGGCGTGCTGAATACTGATAACATGCTGCTGTCGGCTGAAACCATCGATTATGGTCCTTGCGCCTTCATGGATACGTTTAACCCTGCGCAAGTCTACAGCTCTATTGACCGAGGTGGTCGCTACGCCTACAACAAGCAGCCCGATATTGCCCACTGGAACTTGATGGTGCTGGCACAGTCACTGCTACCACTGCTGCACCAGGACCAAGAGCAGGCTGTTAAACTGGCCCGCGGCGCCCTCGAGGCATTCTCAATACAGTACCATCATGACTACTTATCAGGCATGGCGCATAAAATTGGCTTAAGACAATTCACGCCCGGCGATGAGGTTTTGATTGGCGATTTATTGGGACTAATGGAGGCGCAATCACTGGATTTTACGCTGACCTTTCGCCAGCTCAGCGACCCGCAGCAGCATTCACATCTCGACGAGAACCTTGCACCTTGGAAAACTCGTTGGTTAGAGCGATGTCGCGCGGGGGAAACCCAACAACCGGACTATGCCTTGATGCAAATGACTAACCCAATTTGCATACCGCGCAATCACCTGATTGAGGCGGCGATCAATGCTGCCACCGACAGCAATGATTTTTCGGCCTTTCATGCACTCGTAGACGTATTAGCTCAACCCTATGATGCGCAGTACAGTGACACCAAATTCAGTCAGCCACCAGCTGCTGACGAAATAGTAAAAAACACTTTCTGCGGCACCTGATACTAACCCACCATCAAGAGATAGCCGGCGCTTGGCTTCCCACGTACTGCTCGCGCAGGGTACGCTTAAGCACTTTACCCGTGGCATTACGTGGCAGGGCGTCAATAAATTCGACACTCTGGGGCACCTTGAATTTTGCTAGATTTGCTAGGCAGTGAGCGATGACTTCTTCTGAGCTGATCGCACTTCCTGATTTGAGCACTAGAACGGCCTTGCCTGTCTCACCCCACCGATCGCTCGGCACACCGATAATAGCTGCTTCAGCGATCTGCGGCAGTTGATACAGAATATTTTCAACCTCGGCGGGGTAAACATTCTCACCACCAGTGATGTACATGTCTTTCCAACGATCGACAATAAATACAAACCCTTCATCATCACAACGTGCGGCGTCGCCCGTCATCAACCAGTCATCCGTGAATGTCTTGGCGGTCGCCTCGGGATTATTCCAATAACCTGGCGTAATATTCGGACCTCGAATCAGTAACTCGCCCACTTCACCGGCAGATACTTCGTTGCCTTGGTCATCAATAATTTTAATCTCTGTGTGCAAAAGGGCCTTACCCGTCGAACCGATTTTCCGCAACGCATCTTCAGCATCTAGGGCGATCCCACCGGGGCTGGTTTCCGTCATTCCCCAGCCTTGAATCAGAGGGACACCACGCCCAATCCAACCGGACAATATTGCCTCGGCGCAGGGTGCACCACCGACTCCAGCGGCCTCCAAGCGACTTAAGTCCGTTGCCTCAAAATCAGCGTGCTGGAGCATAAACTGGTACGGTGCCGGAACAGCGAAAAAGTGGGTAACACCTAAGCGCTTGTCCCCCAACACTTGCAGAGCACGACCTGGCTCAAAGTCGCGCATAAGCATGATCTGACCACCCGCGTGCAAGATCGGATTGGCATAGCAATTGAGACCTCCCGTGTGAAACAAAGGCAACACCACCAACTGCACAGCCTTGGTGGAAATACCTGCGGGAATGCCCAAGTTCACGCAATTGAAAAAAGTCATACCGTGCGTTATCAGGGCGCCTTTAGGGTGACCGGTAGTGCCGGATGTGTACATGATCATGGAAACATCATCATGGTCGCTAACAACATTAACGGCAACGTGTTGCTCAGCCAGCGCTTGCTC
>JBLHVI010000125.1:0-7530 GCA_047630175.1 Candidatus Azotimanducaceae bacterium | reverse complement strand
CGATGCCCACAATCACAAGGTCACCCCTGACGAGGTGTAACCAGGTCTTTGAAACAGTTCTCGGCTGTTAAGTGGTCGACCGCCGAGCAAATTACCTATCGCGACACGAATAACCGCGCGAGCGCAACGATCAATGGCGGTTGAATCGATTTCCCCCGCAGCGATGGCCAACAAATACTCACCTGGGTAACCGCCGCCTTCGGCGTCCGCTGCCGTAGAACCAGGCAGCAGATAGAAGCCTTCTCCTGCGACAAACTGGTAGCGACGCGATGCTTGCACGGCTCTATCGCTGGCCGCCTCATGAGCGAAGCTGATGCCGTATCCCATCTCACTTAGCACACATAGTTCAAAATGTCGTAGGGCAACCCTCGCTGGGTTAGCCATGAGTGGGCGATGTAAGGGCTCACTCGCATCATCAGTGTTGACAGCGCGCGGATCTAATGCCGCGTCCACCGAGCCTGCAGCTAAAACCGCCAACAACGATTGATATTGACCGAACACCGCTGGCACCGCCTCAAATTTACCCAGCACGCGCACCAACAGCTCATTCGCGTAAAGGCCTAGTAGCAGCTGCTCGCCACTTAAATGAAACGCCGTCTGGAGAAACTCTGCGTGTTTGACGGTGCGTAAATCACCCTGACCGAAACACGATGCCAATAAGGGCATAAAGGGCTGCCAAGTCCCTTGCTGGCGACCGCGTTTGCTTCTGGCACCGCGCACTACAGCACTGACGCGCCCTTCATGGCGGGTCAGCAATTCAACAATAAGACTAGTGTCACGATACTTTCGAGCATGGAGTACATAAGCTGGCTGCAGCTCATCAGACGTCATCATAACCCAGGCTCTTTAGGGCACGCTCATCATCAGACCAGCCCGATTTGACCTTGACCCAGAGCTTAAGCATCACCTTCTGATCGAGCAGTGACTCAATATCTTCACGAGCGTCAGTGCCAATACGTTTTAGTCTGGCACCTGACTTGCCAATAATAATGGCTTTCTGGCCATCGCGTTCAACCAGAATCAACGCATCGATATGCAGCACCTTACCCTGAGTCGCAAATCGTTCTATCTGGATAGTCGCCGCATAGGGGATTTCTTCGCCCAACTGTCGGATGATTTTCTCTCGGACTATTTCAGCGACTAAAAAGCGCTCACTGCGGTCGGTCACCTGATCATCGGGAAACAAGAAAGGACCCACTGGCAACCGCTCTTCGATCAATTTTTCCAATTCCGCTAAATTATCACCGCCAATGGCAGAGACAGGAATGATGATAGCCGCGGGCATCAGTGCCTGGAGTTTGGCTAACTGTGGCAGCAATACTGTTTTGTCTTTCAGCAGGTCAACTTTGTTGACCACAACGATAACAGGCGCACGGCTATGCCTAACAGCCTCAGCGGTGATCTCATCGTCAGCCTGCCAGTCCGTGCGATCCGTAACAAACACAACCACATCAACGTCTCTCAGCGCGTTCCTGGCATTGCGATTCATATGCCGATTGATTGCCTTCTTCGCTTCACCATGAATGCCCGGCGTATCGACATAGACCGCCTGAATGCCCTTGCCAGTCTTAATACCGTGCAGTGTGTGCTGAGTTGTCTGCGGTTTGCGAGAAGT
This sequence comes from Candidatus Azotimanducaceae bacterium, assembly GCA_047630175.1. GTDB lineage: Bacteria > Pseudomonadota > Gammaproteobacteria > Pseudomonadales > Azotimanducaceae > UBA4582. The sequence continues at coordinate 5,915 of JBLHVI010000125.1, read as the reverse complement.
AATGCTGAGCTTTTGGCCGAGAATATAGTTAAGCAAGGTCGACTTACCAACATTCGGCCGACCAACAATGGCCACATAACCGCACTTCTCTGCGCTAGGCACTGCAGAAGAAGGGGCAGATGAGGATGTGGAAAAAAATTCGTCGACCTTATCAGTCATGATTTAACGCCTGCTGTTCATAGTTGACGCCCAGAGAATCTAGGGCTTTGGTCGCGGCGATTTGCTCTGCATCGCGCCGGCTCGTAGCAACACCTTGTAAAACCTCATCGTGCATCGCTATTCGACAATCGACAGTGAATATCTGATCATGTGACTTGCCTTCTACACCGACAATAGAATAGATCGGCAGGCCTTGCTGACGCGACTGCAAGAATTCCTGTAACAATGACTTAGGATCTTTCTGAGACTGCATCAGAGTAAGGGCTTCAAGTTGACTCGCAAACCAATGCAGAACCCGCTCGCGCACAACCTCCAAGCCGGCTTCAAGATAAATCCCACCAATGATTGCCTCCAGCACATCAGACAGGATTGATGCCCGCTCAAAGCCACCGCTCTTGAGTTCGCCGCTACCCATGATCATAAAATCCCCCACGTCGAACGTCCGCGCAACCTCTGCTAACGTCTCACGGCGAACGATACGTGCCCGCAAACGACTTAGTTGACCCTCCCGGGCAGCATGGAAACGATGATAAAGGTACTCAGCAATAATAAAACCTAAGATCGAATCGCCCAGAAACTCGAGGCGCTCATAGTTACCAGGCCCACCTTTCGGCTGATGACTGACGTGGTGGCTACGATGAGTCAGAGCACGCGTCAGCAAATCCTGATCTACGAACTCGTAGCCTAAGCGGTACTGGAGTTTTGATTGAGCGGCCACAGGGCTCCTAGCGGTATATTCGAGGATCAGCGTTAAGCATCAATCCTTAAGTTCGACGCTATCGTTGAAGGACGCAATTAGGTCGAGGTTTCGAATCAGCGGTACGCGTTCTTCGTATCTAAGGGTCACAGTGACAGACCGATCGCTGCGTTCTAACGTCACATTTTCTTTATAGTTAAACTCAAGGATATTGTTTACCCGAAAGCGTTGCTCCAATATCTTACTGATTTGCGCCGACGATTTACTGGCCATGCCTTTCTCTTCCGCCATGCCTGTCATAACGCCCAACATCGTCGTGTGATCAAGATACAAAGGCAAAGTCTTCATGCTGATGGTTAAGGCGAAGCCAAAGATTGCGATAACAAAAAGCCAGCCGGTTAGGCCCATACCCTGTTGCTGATAAGGCAATTGTTTAACATTGCTTTTCAGTTGCTGACTCTGAACCATCTCGAACATCCTATGTATTGATACTTACATCATACGTCAATTACTCGATCCAGCCATTGCGAGAAAACTCTGGTAGTCCAGAGTCCCAATGGAACCAAACCGCAAATGCCTTACCGACGATGTTTTCCTGTGGTACGAAGCCCCAGAAACGACTATCGCTGCTACGATCACGATTATCACCCATCATGAAATACATACCCTCAGGGACTACCCATTCTTGAACGCCCGCACCCTGAAAAGGGCTACGATGGATCATGTGCGATTGGCCGCTGATGACCTCGTTGAAGACCTGATACTCAGGTCGATTCGGTGGCATCTGAGCCACAAACTCTTGAACCTGCTCCACCCCATTAAGATACAGCACTTTATTTTCATACCTGACGGTATCGCCCGGTGTACCAATGACTCGCTTGATATAGTACTCGTCCTTATGTGGCGGAATGAACACCATAACGTCGCCGCTAACGGGATCATCAACGTCAAACACTTTGGTACCAAACACTGGCAAGCGGACACCATAAGCAAACTTGTTAACGACAATAAAATCGCCTACTTGCAGGGTTGGGATCATCGAACCTGTAGGTATCTGAAACGGCTCAATCAAGAATGACCGCAATATCAGCACAACGAACAGCACAGGGAAAAACGATATCGCATACTCGACGACCACGGGCTCTCTAAGCACTTTCTCTAGAACTGCTTGGTCTAAACTCGCGCTGTTAGAAGCCGACTCACGCTCGAGTTTTTCATGCATCTGGCGCCGTTTCGGACGCAGCGCGAAGATGTCTATCAACCAAATAACACCCGTGATAAACGTCGATACCAATAAAAATAATGGGAAGTTAATGCTCATCTGTCAACTCTCAGTACAGCCAAGAAAGCTTCCTGTGGAATCTCTACATTGCCCACTTGTTTCATGCGTTTCTTACCCGCTTTTTGCTTTTCAAGCAGCTTCTTCTTGCGCGAAATGTCCCCACCATAGCACTTTGCCGTGACGTTTTTACGCAGCGCTTTGACGGTCTGGCGCGCGACAATCTGCCCACCGATGGCGGCCTGAATGGCCACGTCAAACATCTGCCGCGGAATCAATTCCTTCATCTTCTTGGTCAGCATGAAGCCCTTGCCGCGCGCGTCATCGCGATGAACAATCACAGATAGAGCATCAACCTTATCACCATTAATCAGCACATCCAGTCTGTCCAGACGCGCTGCCTCAAATCGTTCGAAGCTATAGTCTAAAGATGCGTAACCGCGACTCACCGATTTCAGTCTATCGAAAAAGTCGAGCACCACTTCATTGAGTGGAATGTCGTAGGTGAGTGACACTTGCTTACCAACAAACTGCATATCTTTTTGAATGCCACGGCGCTCGATACACAAACTTATGACGTTCCCTAAATACTCCGCTGGCACGAGAATATTTACACGTGCTATTGGTTCACGCATCTCTTCAATTTGGGACGGGTCAGGCAGTTGGGCAGGATTGTCGACCTTGTTGACTTTGCCAGCCTTGGTCAGCACTTCAAAAACAACGGTCGGCGCCGAGGTAATCAAATCCAGGTCGTACTCTCGCTCGAGCCGCTCCTGAATAATCTCCATGTGCAGCATTCCCAAGAAACCAAGACGAAAACCGTTACCCAGTGCATCTGAACTTTCTGGCTCGTAAACCAACGAGGCATCGTTCAGCGTTAGCTTCTCTAGGGCATCACGGAAGCTCTCAAAATCATCGGCACTGACCGTGAACATGCCTGCGTAGACCTGTGGCTTTACTTTCTTAAAACCTGGCAGTGCTGGCACATCCGGCGTACTGGCGAGCGTAATAGTATCACCCACGGGCGCGCCCTTGACGTCCTTAATACCCGCCACAAGAAACCCGACCTCACCTGATTGCAAGACCTTGGTTTCTTTGCGCTTCGGCGTGAATATGCCGACAGAATCAACCTGTTGAATCTTGCCTAGAGACTTGAGAATAATTTTATCTTTAACCGCTATTTGGCCCTGCATCACGCGAATCAGAGACACTACACCTAGGTAGTTATCGAACCAAGAGTCAATAATCAGGGCCTGGGTCGGTAAATCCCGCGCTTCGGCGGGAGGCGGAATAACGCGCACTATTTCCTCGAGCAATTCATGGATACCAACGCCTGTCTTCGCACTAACCCGCAGCGCCTCTGAAGCATCGATGCCGATGATCTCCTCAATCTCCTGCATCACCGTTTCGGGATCTGCCTGGGGCAAGTCAATCTTGTTCAATACGGGTAACACTTCTAGCCCTTGCTCAATCGCCGTGTAGCAATTTGCAACAGACTGCGCTTCAACGCCTTGGGCAGCATCGACCACTAGCAAGGCGCCTTCGCAGGCGGCCAATGAACGCGAGACTTCGTAGCTGAAGTCTACGTGGCCTGGCGTATCGATAAAGTTAAGCTGATATTGCTCGCCATTGTCGGCATCGTAATACAGGGTTACGCTCTGCGCCTTAATGGTGATACCGCGCTCACGCTCAATATCCATTGAATCAAGCACCTGGGCGGCCATATCGCGCTCACTCAGGCCTCCACAGACTTGTATAAAACGGTCAGCGAGCGTCGACTTGCCGTGATCGATATGGGCAATAATGGAAAAATTTCTTATGTGTTGCGTATCTGGCAAGTTCGTACCACGGGCGTAAAGCGCCGCCTCAAAAACAAAGCGGTGAAGTCTAATGTATTCCCCCCTTGTAAGCTATGAGTACCGGGTAGGCTAGCGCCCGGTCGTCGCTTAGCCAGGAATTTTAATCACTAAAAATTCTGGCCGCTGATCCCGCACAATCCGGACAGGAATGGCCACGTCACGGGGCAATGCCTCCAGCCTTTGTACAAATCTACTGCCATCGACCCATTCACTATTCAGCGTCGTGATCACATCGCCTACTGCTATACCGGCGATTCGACCGGGTCCGTCAAAAACACGCGTAACTAAAACCCCTTTGCTGATGCCCGTTGCTGCTTTTTCTTCAGCGCTCAGCTCACGCACATCAAGGTTTAGCAGGTTCATGGCAGTAGAGCTTCGGCCCGCGGGCCCCTCTATAACTGCGCTATCAAGCAGACCCACTTCGATGGTCAGGGTCATCGGCTTGCTCTCTCTAACGATCTCAACTTCCACCTCGCTTTCAGCACGAGTCCGACCCACAACGTGGGGCAAATCAGACGACAGATCTATCGTTTTGCCATTGAAGGCGACAATAATATCGCCTTCACGTAAGCCGCCGTTATCAGCGGGGCTGGCAGCGAAAACTTGAGTGATCAGCGCACCAGCCGCACGATCCATCCCGAATGACTCAGCTAGATCCCGGTCGACCCGTTGGATCAACACGCCCAGCCAGCCTCTCGATACTGAGCCCTTGTCCTTCAGCTGGTCTACGACTTCCATAGCGACATCAATAGGAATAGCAAACGAGAGCCCCATAAAACCACCAGAACGCGTAAATATCTGCGAGTTTATACCAACGACTTCACCCGCTAGATTAAATAGCGGACCGCCGGAGTTGCCAGGATTGATAGCCACGTCGGTCTGGATAAACGGCACATAATTACCGTCGGCTTGCATAGGCAAACTGCGCCCCTTGGCACTAACGATACCTGCTGTCACGGATAGCTCGAAACCAAAGGGTGAGCCAATTGCCACAACCCACTCACCAACTTCCAGAGATTCCGATCTACCGAGTTTTACCGTCGGCAGGTCATTCGCATCAATTTTTAACAGTGCCAGATCGGATAATTTATCAGCGCCCACGAGGGTTGCTACGCGCTCTCGTCGATCACTTAGCGCGATCAATATCTCGTCTGCACCTTCGACCACGTGATTGTTGGTTAAAATATAACCGTCTGCGGAGATTATAAAACCTGACCCAGCTGACGGTTGCGGTGTGTTCTCGCGCGGCATATTGCCAAAGAAGCGTCGAAACAACTCGGGCACTTCTTTATCATCATCTAATGCGCGCTGCCGGCTTGTTGCCGTGCGCGTGGCAGTGATATTGACCACTGCAGGCGATGCCTGCTTCACGAGCTTGGTGAACTCAGGTAGCGCGGCATTGACGCCCAAAGACAGTGTCGCCAAAATGAAAACAGTTAACGCAGCAATACGTTGTTGACTGATCATGAACATCAGACCTCTTGAATATGTAGTGTGTTGGACGCGTAAGGTTTACAGGCCACCAGTCCGAGGCAAAAACCTAATATTGCCCCCACTAGTACGACGAGATCACCAGGATTGACCACTGCTGCCAGCACTGTCCCTGTCAGCATACCCCCTAGGGGCAGCAATAAAGAATGCCAAAGCAAGCTTTGCCGGTCTCGTTCCTGCAGACCAAGGAGCAGCTGTTGACCCGCTGCTATTTGACCCAGCAGAGGCGAGTTTTGCGTACTCGATCTTGGCAAGACCAGCCGCGTTCCGGGGCCAGAGCAACCCGCCCGACAACCGCCGCAGGCGGGATTCATGACGAGAACCTGAATATCGGCGCCGTCTGAGGGTATAACCTGAGCAGAGATTTTTATCATTAACAGTCAAATAAAAGCGGTCGAATAAGGTCGGTCGAATAAGGTCGGTCGAATAA
>JBLHVI010000124.1:0-7705 GCA_047630175.1 Candidatus Azotimanducaceae bacterium | reverse complement strand
CTGGTAGCGGATATGCGTAGTCAAAGTAGTTCACCAACTCCTCAATGCGGACAGCATTCGCAGGCGGCAAAACGCCGCGATTCAATAGGCGACGGACAAATCCATACGACGCTGTATCCACATCAACCGAGAACGTCGAAACAGGTGATTCACTCACTCGCTTAACCGAGTTATCATCGAACGTCGTAAACTCATCTCGGTTGGCTAGTGCTTGTGGGGGCGGTGACAATGGCTCCCATGCTATTGACGGCGCTGTCCCTTGACGCATCCTCATCATCGGGGCACGCTTTGTAGCAGGCACCGCATCACTCTCAGTGCGCGCAGGTCGTGCCACTAATTGCTCAGACATAGTGGCTTCGACTGAAATATTTTCAGTCGGATTTTGCGTGATTTTATTATCATCAATCGCTACGGCTTCTTGCTTGGCAGGAATCTCGCGGAGATCTAGCGTGGTTACGCGTGGTTGGAAAAAAACTAAATTCACGGCTAGCATAAGGCCAGCAGCGGCGGCAACACCCGTGTACCAAGGACGTGTTGTGATAACGGACATAGCGGATCTCCTTGTGATCTCGGTAACGTTATCTATTGGACGCTCAGTTCCTGACAATCCTTGGGCGGCCACGTCATTTTTCGTTAGTTGTGTCCCATCAAATGCAGCCACGGCAGCAGCCACGGCCTTTGCACGCTGCGTTGCATCAATAGGCGCATCGTTTAGCGCAAACAAATCTTTCAGTAATTGATCATCCATAGCCTAGTATCCGCTCAATCGTTTCCGAATTTCATGCAGTCGCCATGAAATGGTCGATTCCTTAACATCCAGCGCATCCGCTGCTTCTCGATGGGTAAGCCCTTCGCCAATCACCAATACCACCGTGTCTACAAAGTGCTGGCCTAGCGCTTCAATGGCGTGCATCACCTGGCCAAGACGAATGCCCGCATCCGCTGACAACTCAACACCTGCTTCCGAGATTTCTTGCTCGGCTGTGTCGTGTTGGTGGCGGACCTGCGATTTTCGCCAATCGTGGGCGCAGTTAATCACCAGCCGATACAGCCAGGTACTAAACATAGATTCGAACCGAAAGGTGTTAATGGAACGGCCCAATTTGATGCAAGCCTGCTGAGTGACATCTTCTGCGTCGCGCTGATTCGCCGTGGCGCGAAGGGCAACACGCAATATCAGCGCGTAGTGTTGTTCCACCAGCGCCGCAAACGCATCGCGGTCACCTGCCTGTATGGCGCGTATTTGTGCCTGTGTTGTCGTGTCGTCAGCCGACTCGGCGCTTGCTTCTGTGGTCATCCGGGCATCATCCGGCGCATCCTATGAGAGAACTATTTGATTAGACGACTCAGAAGTCGCAATCCTTGGGCGGCAGTGAAAAAATGCCGCGCGTCACGGTAAATCTCAGGACTTCAGTCGGCGGTCCCTATCACATAAAATTGCGAGCCAACTGTCGCGCCTTTGGCTGATACGCAAAGGGGGAAATCTGTTGCCGCTTGCTCTCCTGTAAGCGCCACATCAGAACGATTATCCACTGGTACGACTTCACCATAAAGTGCTTCATCAGCAGTAACCAGCAGCACGCTTTTAAGCCTGACCCAACATTGGCAATTGTAGTAGTGTAACTTATCGATGAAGTAGAAAACCACGGCCCTGCCCGCCCGGGGTCCAGACAGTCACCGCGCCTCTCGCGACATCATTTGACAGACCAACGAATGACCCTGTCGAATTTCCCATCGTAGGCATTACTCGGCGACTGCCAAAGGCTTTGTAGTTTGCGAACTTGCTCTTGGATTCAATGGCCAATGCCAGCGGTTTTACGGACAACTGTCGCTACCCTGAATTCTGGGCACTCGGCTTGTTAATTCGCAAACTCTCACGACCCTCTTCTTACCCAGCGCTAGCGTTGGACCCGCCGGCCCTCAATACTTATGCTTTCCATGCATGCATGGCATGCAACATGCCCACTACTATTGCTACATTCAGTAATTTGTATACCACGAGATAAATGCAATCTGCGTGATCATTCGTCCCAGACCTAGCCGGTGCATGCACTGGTGTTGTGATGTACTATTTGTAGCTAATCAATCTTGTTGTTCAATGCCGGAGTCAGTCTAAAATGTATACCTTCGCAAAATCGCACGCTCTATCTATCTGTCTGTTGCTCGTTATCATCATGAACGCTTCATACGCTCAGGCAGAAAGCGCTAAACCCATCGGTATACTGACGGCCCTCGATATCGAACTCGATCTACTGATCGCTCAGGCCGAGACGGCAGAAAAAATTACTATCGGTGGCGTCGACTATCATCTTGCTAGGCTAAATTCAGTCGACGTGGTACTTGCGCGTGCCGGCGCTTTTGGTTCCCTACCAAGTGCGACAACAAGCATCCTGATTCATGAATTCGGCGTCGGCCAAATTATATTTACCGGCATCGCCGGCGGTGTTGCGGACCACACCAAGGTACTAGATGTTATTATCTCAACAGACTTTATAATTCACGACTGCGGTACGGAGACAGATGAAGGCTTCGTCTGGAAGCCTGATTGCGGTATTAACGCAGACGGGACTATTCCTGCAGACCCCTACCTTCGAAAAGTTGCAAGCTCGGCAGCAAAACAGGTCGTCGGCCACGAACACGTATTTGAAGGGAGAATTGTCAGCGGCGAGGCATTCATTGCCAGTCAGCGCTACGTTGATTTTCTACGTGATCGATTTGACGCCTATGCGGTGGAAAGCGAAGGAGGACCCGTCGCACTAATCGCTCATGAGTTTGGCGTGCCCGTTATCGCCATTCGCACCCTCTCTGACAAGGCCGATGGAAAGGCCCATGAGTCCTACGCAAGTTTTGCTCAGGACGCCGCCGACAATTCAGCCCGAGTCGTTATTACCATGTTAGGGAATCTTGCAGCACAGCGCTGAGCATCTTATGTAGCCGAACATTTCCGTTCTGAGATCCTGCATTTGACGTCACTATTCTACGGATTGTACCTGGCGCTATGCGGAAGAAACCTCCGGCTGCTCATTCAACGTCGTGACACGCTTGAGTGCTAGACGCAGTAACGCATACATCATCAAACCGATGGGACCGAGCATCAGCGTCGCCACTAAACAGGGTATTACCAGACCATGATGAATGCCCTGGCGTTTGGCGTCACGCACTTGCCAGGCGCCGACGAACAGGTCAAAGGCAAGATAGTGCACCCAGCCGGCCAATACTGCCATTGGGCTTTGGAACAACAACATCACGCCTTGAAGCGAGCCAAAGCCAGCCCCTTCAGCCGCAGTCGGACCGGTAGCAAAAGCCCAGATATAGGCGATTGCCAAAAGACAGGGAATCCAGATGGCGTGGACTACCAACTGTGTTGTCTTGTGGTGGGGTAGCACTACCAGCAACAACCAAGCTGGCAGCACGCCATAGTTACAAATTAGAAATATCGCGTCGGCGCTCATAGCTATGCTCTCTTATCATTACTTATTGTCGATCCTATCTTCAAATTCGAGTGGGAAGCCCGCCCATTCTTAGCGCCCCGCACCGTCTTTTCTACGCTATGAATAATATAATATTCTAATAACATCGCATTAACTTCGCGTTAGATAACCGTCACGAATTTTGCCAACAGGCAATACCTACATTCCACAGGTAAGTTTCGACTGCTTTTTTCGCGTTAGAGCTTATAAACACGAGCAGCGGTGCCACTGAACAATGCCTGTTTGTCTGCTTCGGAAAAATCAACGGTTATTTTTTTCATCGCATTCCAATAGATATGATAGGACAGGGATAGCTTATCGACAGGAAAATTACTCTCAAACATACACCGATCTGGACCGAAGCATTCAATAGCATAAAGATAGTAATCTCGTTGAGCCTCTACCACTTCATCCGACGTCGGTGGTGTTGCACGCTCCGCCCAGCCATACCCGTTACACGGCATTGCCAGCCCGCCAATCTTCGCAACAACATTGTCGCACTGAGATATGGCTTTGATATCTTTCTTCCATTGCTCGAAGACTTCATCTTGTTTGTCTGCAAAGGGGCCAACGCGCACCGGTGACCCAAAGTGGTCAAGCACCATCACGGTGTTCGGGACGGCCTGTGCAAGGGCAAGATAATCGGCATTTTGAAAGTGATAATGCCAAGTGTCATAGGTTAGCCCTAACTCACCTAGCAACGCCACTCCACGGCGAAATTCAGCCTGCTCATACAAATCTGGCATGTGTGTCGCATTCAGCCAACCGGTGACTTGGTCAGCGTCGTGGGCGCCGCCATGGCGGATGCCACGAAACAATCCTTGCCCAGCCAGTTCATGAGCGTCCAACACCTCACGAATCAGCGCCGGGTCTTGGGTTAGATCTGTGTGGGCAACAAGCGCAGCAATCTCAGCCTTACCCTGCGAGCGACTGGCCTGAGCCGCCGCCGTGACGAACTCGGTTTCGCCAACCGGCAACAAATGCGCGGGCCCTGTGGTACGGTACTCGGTACCGCACTCCATAAACACAGTCTTCTTGATGTTATGTCCTGACTCGGTGTCGTTCCACAGATCTTCAAGCAAAAACGCGGGCAAACTGCCCCCAGGGACGCCACGCCACATGTGATGGTGAGGGTCTATAATCTCGCGTGCTGGGTCAATTGTTGTTTCAACGACTTGGTCAAGCCAAGCTTTTTGGTCCGCGGTGCTAAGTGACATAACGTTTTTCCTCGTAACTGATCGGAAGCTTTATCGCCGATAGTAACGTGAAAAACATGCTTAAGTCCTTAATTCTTCGCATGCTCGGTTGAACCTGCATGCTCAGCCATGCCAGCGTCTTCGCAATAGCCTATGCGCAGCGACAACAACCGATACGTAAGCCCAGCCCGACAGGCTGGATTGAGCTAATTGCTTGCGGTTAACATAGGTCGATCTACGAGCGCACAGGTCCGCCTCACTAACAGACTATTCCAGCCGCTAAGATCATCAGTCAGCGTCTGTTCATTATCGTCAGGAAAGGTTTGTTGAAAAATGACTGTCGCTGGCTCGGAGGTACCATCCTCACTAAATCCGGGTCTATAACGACTTCGTTTCGCCACGGCGCTGACATAGCGTCTTAACGAATTGGGCGCATTTCCCTGCACATTCACTTGCTGCGCCCGCCCGCTCTTATCGACAAGAACCTGTACATCGAGCACATAATTGGCAAAGTCACCTTTATCGTAAATCGCCGCGAACTCTGAAGCACACAGCGTCACGGGCGACCCCACCGTTGCAGGCAATTGCTGGCCTTTGTGGTTTACCCACTCATTTTCATTAAGTGGTGGCTGGAATACCTCTGTTGCCGGATTGTAACCGGGCCGCGATTTTTTTCGAACCTCGTCTATCTCGTTAGCGTTACGCAGGCCCAATAACAGCGGTTTTGACGCGCTAACCACTTGTTTATATGCCTGAAGGGCCGCTTGGGTGTCACTCTCTAACATCAGTGCATCCGCGTAGTCTAGGCGCAGTCGACGTTTACTCTCATAGTCTGTTGTTGCAGTGACGTGCTCAATCGCTTGCTTAAGCGCTCCCGAAGCGCAGCATCGGCTACTCAGGTGTAGCGTTTCGGCTTCAGCAAGAAACAAACTGGTGTGAGCTAACGTCTTGTCGTCTTGTAGGCTCAAGTAGTGATGAGACTCTTCGTAGAGCTTTAGCGCCTCGTCGTAACGATAGGTATTTCGGTACCAGTCGGCCAGCCGTCGCCGAGCAGCAGACATCTCTGGGTCAGCACTAGCATGTTCTCGCGACATAATGCTGTAGAGAAACTTCTGTTGCTGATCTGCAGCCACAAACTGTTGTTGGGCGACTTGCGAACGGATTATGTGTTCAATACTCTGCGCTTGTAGCGTCGAATAGACGCCCGCCTCACGATGCACCAAAGATTGCATGCGTCTGAAAGAATCAATGGCTGCAGCGTGTCGACCATCTCGTTGTAAGGCAAGACCTAGCTGCTGCAAAGGCGCGTAGAGTTCAGGATGAGCCTGACCATAAAAAGCACTCACTTGATCGACAGCTTCGCGCAGACTCGAGTGCATCTCACTCTGCGCGTTAGCGGCTATCAACATAAGTGTTGACGCTAGGACTAGAAATCTTTGCTTGGGCATTAACATATGCAGGCTCTCATGGAAGCAAACATGCCAAACGCTATGTTCCAGTGCGCTCGAGGCAGTAAACATTCCTAAATAGGCTCATTGGTTGTGGTTACCCAACCCTCTGCAATTAGCGTACCAGCCTCCCCGAGACCACGATTTCGATCACCGGACTCGTGGAAAATGTCATTCTTGAGTGCGAAAACCGCGAAGCGCTCAAACTTCGCACAATTTCGTGGCGGAAAAATGGTAAAAGATCAGGCCACACTGAGCCAATACGTGCGCAGGTCAACAACATTGACATTGCCTACAAAGTGCTCAGCAATAGTGAGGACCCTGCAATACTCGCGATTATGGGCCCTGGCGTCTGCCATATCTTGAGGCAGAAGATTTACCTAACTGGCTTGTTGAGGCTGGCTACTAAGCGGTGCTGTTCGACAATCGAGACGTGGGCAATCACAGCGGCTGAACAAAAATGGCAATCCAGCCGTCTGGTGGGAATGCGTCAAATCCCGCATGGACGTCAAAGTGAAAGCGCCTTACGATTTGAAGGACATGGCAAACGATCGCATTGGTTTGCTGAATGAAATACAGCTACAGCGAGCACATCATGTTGGCGCATCCATGGACGGTATGATTGTATCGGTTGTCGCCGCCCAACACCCTGAGCGAGTCATCCGTTTGGCGTCGATCATATCGAGTCTCGGTTTATTCGCGCATAACTTACCACCTCCCAGCGAGCGTAACGAAGAAGTGCAAACCATCAGTGCACCAACGCTCGTGGTCGATGGTAAAGACCATAGTCTGATCCCGATCGCGCATAGCGAATACACGGCAGAACTAATCAAAGGTTCTAAGTTCATCCCCATCGACAGCATGGCCACAACATTCCTGCAGCAATATTGCCCACCACGGCAAATAACATGATCCAGCATATGAAAAGCCAAGCAACAATCACGGTTGAGGACACTGTGGTAGACCAAGCACGCTAAAAACTCCTTCTAAAGACTTCTTAATCCATATACTCTCGTTGGCGATATGCTGAATTTTTGTGAATGAAGTTCACGCTAACCACGCCTAAAAAACTAAGAAGGAAGAATAGCCATAGATCATCAAATCACGATAGAAAGACAGCGAAGCAAATTCATCGGCGGTCCTGTTCACGAACTTGTTGTTGCAATAAGCAGCCGCGTGTTGGCGCAATCCATCAAACGATACATTGAAAAGCCACCGTTTGCCGTGTTCGCCACGCATGCGGCAGACGGTTCTACCGACGTCAGAACATCTTGATTTAGATGAAGCCATGCGCAAGGAAGCCTAGCTAGGCATCGACAACGACACGAAAGCGCTGATGTGCAAGCGCTGACACATTGATCCACAGAGACATTCACATGAAGTTTTTGCCACTCACCCTCGCCGCATTGCTGACACCCGTGCTGTTCATGAGCACACTGGCGGCAAACGCCGACATCGACGCAGATAGTTTTCCCGCCGAACTGCGCTCGCTAGACTGGCGCGAAGTAGGCCCCTACCGAGGTGGCCGGGCGGACGCCGTTGCGGGTGTCCCGACCGACCGTAACACCTACTACATGGGCGCCACTGGCGG
>JBLHVI010000123.1:0-7867 GCA_047630175.1 Candidatus Azotimanducaceae bacterium | reverse complement strand
GGATTAACGCCCTTTTTCTGCAAATTCAAACGCACGAAATGACGACTAAGGGTTATTTTCTGGAGCACTTTTAGGCATTAGGAGCGAGGTTACATGCTTTTGATGAGTTTTTGGTCAAAATTCGGCTGATATTCGCTCACAATAAAAGCTAAACCGATCGCGCTTCTCCGACCTTATCAGCTTGGTGATTACTCATTGATAGATAGCAACCCCTGCGGCGGTGCCCGGATTTCGGTAGGTAATGGGCAGGCGCGTCAAATTTAGCATCCAGGTGTGTCAGGATCTTCTCAATTATTTCAGGGTCTTCTATGCAGGCTGTGATGATGACCTCCCCACCACAATGGCTACAGACTGAAACATCAATTTTGAAGACTCGCTTGAGCCTTTCTGCCCATGTAAGTGACTTGTGGCTTTCGGTTGATGGTTTTTGATTGTTGTTCGAGGCGATTTTCTTGGCACTACTGCCCTTGCGACGCTTTGCTGATGTTACGTTGATGCGAGCACGGTAAGGTATTGTTTGGCATCAGACTCGAGGATAGAGAACCCGTCTGCGCCCGGTATATTGAGGTCCAGCAACAGCAAGTCCAGGTCGTCATGTTCGGCTAGCGCCGAGAAGGCGGTAAGAGAATCTCTAGCCTCAGTAGCACAAACATCATTAGACAGCCCTCTCAGCAGCAGGCATACTGCTTCGCGAAACAAAACATGATTGTCAACTAACAGAATCTTCATGTGCCGCAATTTACCTGCTTAGTTGGAACTAAGCACCTATGGCCGCAGCTTATGTTGGCCATCGGATCATTGGCGATACCGACTTTAGTCGGTATTCACTGCATACCAATAGCCTATGGTCTCTCAAACGTATGTCTTTAGAATCTGTTCCTACTTCCGCACGACAAAGCACTGATTTCTGAGTGCTTGAAATTGGATGTCGGGGACATAGTGGTAAGGCAGCAATACCTGTATGCGGCGTTCCTCGTCTGCATATTCGTCATCTGCCAACAGCGCCAGGTAACACGTTAAAGCGCCTAAACTGACAAGACATAAAAAAAGGGAATTCTACGATGGCTGAAAAAATCGTTGGCGTGAAAAAGCCGATAATTCCCTTGATACTTGCTCGTCCAGGGGCATTACTGACGGGCGCGTTCGTCTTGGTATTGGCTGGGTTGCTCGGGCTGGGTAGCGTCGAGAAAGACCCGTCCGTTGATGCCTTTGTTCCTAGTGACCATCCGGCAGCGTTAGCGCGCGACATGGCTCGTGACGTGTTTGGCCTTGAGGATCCCGTTGTTATCGGTCTCACCGCCCCAGCTGGGGAAAGCGCTTTTACGCCAGCACGGCTAGAAGCTCTTCGTCGTATTGATCAGGGTGTTCGCGGTATCGAAGGTGTCAAAAAGAACGATGTAGTCAGTCTCGCCAGTGAGAATGCCATCTTAGGCTCCGGCGGTGACCTCGACGTGCAGCCGATTATCGAAGACTCACAATTAACAAATGCGATGGCAGATCAGGCATGGGAGAGATTCCGAGCCATGCCGATGCTCACCGATCTGCTAGCCTCAGAGCGTGGTGACATGCTCGTGCTCATAGTACCCGTCGAGACTCCTGACAATGCTCAGGGAATAGTTCAGGCCATCAAACAACTGGCGTCTACGGAAGCAGAGGGGCACTTGGGCGTACATGTTGCGGGCGTTGCTACCATGAATGCGCGCCTTGCTACTATGGTCAGTAGCGATACGCGGATATTCGTACCGGCAGCAATTCTAACCGTACTGATGATACTCTTTGTCGCCCTGCGCCGATTTAAAGCACTACTCGGACCCTTATTCGTGATCGCCGGGGCGGCCGGTGTCGCCATTGGCGTAATGGGCTGGGTCGGAGCGAAGTACTACCTGCTAACGACGGCGCTGCCCGTCGTGATCATGGCCATCGCTGTGGCGGACTCACTGCACATCTGTACCTATTACCTGCGCGCACGCGCGCTGAATACGTCTTTTTCAGCGCGGGATGCAGCGTCCGAGGCCCTCCACAGCGCGTGGCGTCCCGTCACCCTGACCAGTGTGACGACAGTTGCGGCATTTTCTGGGATGTCCTTCGGCGCCGCGATGCAACCGATCAGTGAATTTGGCATCTTTGCCGCCCTTGGTGTAACTGTGGCCTGGATTCTTAGTCTCACGGCGCTGCCAGCGATTCTTATCCTGACTGACTTAAAGCCATCCGCAAGCTCCGACTCGATCGCAAGCGAAGGACGCGTTGACCGCGTGGTTAGCGCTCTCACCACGTGGAGCTTTAACCGACCGGGCGTCGCCATACTATGCGTGCTAATAACGATCAGCTTGTTCGTGGCTTTCGGCATGCAGGCACAGTTCGACTATGAACGTCAGGACTACTTCACCGCCACTGACCCCGTGCGTATCGCCGACCAAGAGATTAATAGACGACTCGGCGGAGTCAATTTTCTGGACGTCATCGTTACCGCCAAGGAACCCGGTGGTATCATGACAACCAGCGCGATGTCTAGCATGCAAGCGCTGCGAGCCGAGATGGCAGACTTGCCTTTAGTGACGAATGTGGGCGGTATCGACGAATATATTTCGCTGATGCATGAAGTGCTGACTGACGCAGAACCAGGCAGCCTGCCAGATCGGGAAAGGGCTCCAGCACAGTATATGTTTCTTTATGAGACCTCCGGTGCGCCAGAGGACTTCAAGCAAGAGATCGACTACGACTACAGCCGTGCGTTAATTCGCGCCCAGCTTTCCACAGACAATTATGCGAGTACAGCACCGACGTTAAGAGCGTTGGAGAATCTCGTCGAAAACTGGAGTGCCAGTTCTGGGTTGAAGGCGGAGATAAGTGGCCGCGTGGCAGTGAATGTTGGTTGGATGGACAAACTGGCTGAAAATCATTACAGCAGTCTTGGCATGGCATTGAGCTTAGTGTTCCTAGCGACGCTTTTGGTATTTCGCTCGCTCGCGTTTAGCTTGCTGTCGACGGTACCCCTACTGGTAGGGGTTGCCGCTGTCTACGCCTCCATGGGCGCTCTGGATATCGCTATCGCTCCGGCGACTTCAATGACTGCAGCGATCGCAACAGGTCTCGGCATAGACTTTGGTATACATCTCATTTCCCATCTTCAGCGCAAAAATGCGCAGGGTTCGATCGGTCTTGAGGCGTTCTCTGGGCAGTACACGGTTGTTGCGCGGGCCTGCTTTTATTCTGCCGTTGCATTGGGCTTTGCGTTGGCTGTTATCTGTATCTCTTCCGCGCCACCCCTGCGCTGGTTCGGGATGTTAGTGTCCATTGGCGCAATGGGTTCATTGCTTGGCGCGCTGCTAATCGTTCCTGCGATTTGGTCTGTCTACTACAACATCATCACAGCAAGGAGGTCTCCGAATGTCGTTTCTACCTAAAGCATTAGTCACCGCAATAACACTGCTCCTATCTGCCACAAACGTTGTCGCCGCATCGCTCACGGCGGAACAACTCGCTGGGTTTGTGGTGCAGCGACCCCCAAATGAAGGGCGTACCGCGCTGATGAATTTCCGTATGCAGAACAAGTCGGGAAGTGTGCGTGAGCGCCAAGCACAATTGCTTTCTTCTACGAGCGAGGGTGTGGAGCGCATTGCGATTTACTTCACCGAACCCGCCATGATTGAAGAGACGGCGTTTCTGAGTATCAATCATGTCGCCATGGAGGTGGAGGATGAAAGCTGGCTGTATCTGCCGGCCACTGGCCGGGTTCGACGCTTGCCCGACGCCAACCGGGGCGACCCTTTTATGGGTACCG
Source organism: Candidatus Azotimanducaceae bacterium (assembly GCA_047630175.1). Taxonomy (GTDB): domain Bacteria; phylum Pseudomonadota; class Gammaproteobacteria; order Pseudomonadales; family Azotimanducaceae; genus UBA4582. The sequence continues at coordinate 4,086 of JBLHVI010000123.1, read as the reverse complement.
ATATGAGCTTCGGCGACCTTCAGGACAACTTCACATTTGGCCTTGATGACTATGTATTTAAGCTCGGCGCCGAGGAAGTCGTAGATGGAATTACTTTTCAAGTGCTCGAGGGCACTGCTAAGACGCCGGAGATCGCCAAAGAAATGGGCTACGGGCATTTTAGGTCGCGTATCGATCCAGAGAACTTTTTCCCCATACTGACGACATATTCCGACGTTGATCTGGCGCCGCTAAAAGAAGTCGAAGTGCTGGCGATCGAGCAAGTAGGTGGGGCGAAGATGGCCGCCCATTTCACATTCGAAAACTTGCAGACTGGTCACCGCACTGAAATTCGCTACACTGAGATCAAATCCGTACCGGACCTCGATGAAAGTATGTTCGATTCGAATGCGCTGTCCTACGGTATTCCTGATGTCCCCTAGTCAACAAATGATGCGAACAGCGAGTCTGTCGGCTCTTCTCGTGCTGGCCCCTTTCGCTGCTGCTCAGAACCTAAAATTCGATGTTGGGCTAAGCGTTGAGCAGATGCTTGCGGTTGGACTGGACACGACGGATCTGGAGCAGGTTCGGCTTACTGTGTTGCCGGAAGCTCGCCTGCGTTGGAAACGGAATTGGTCCGCCGAACTGGGTTTGCGGGTCGAGGCTGCCGGCAGCGATACCGGCCTTGGGATCCTTAGCACCTATGATGACCTGTCCCAACCGACCGAACTCGGGCCCAATGCGCGCATAGAAATAGACACAGCCGTGATAAAATGGCGCAAGCGTGCCAGCCGGGTAACGCTTGGAAAACAGACGCTGGCATGGGGGGTGCTGGACGGCCTTCAGGTCACCGACCGCTTCGATGCCGTGCGCCGGAGAGAGGGCGTCTTCACACCGAACAGACCGGAAAGGATTTCCCGCTGGGGCATGCGCCTGGAAACTAATTGGGCGGACACACAATGGGACGCCGCCGTTATGTTCGACGGTACGGGTGATCAGTTCGCTGAGCCCGGGGACGTTTTTGCAGTGCGAGCCCCGCGTCTGCGCGCCGGGCTGCCAGCCGCTGCGACCCAGCCAGACTTAGGCGTTGCACTGTCCACTAAGGCTACCGCTGGGCTGCGCGCACAGCGCCGCCTTGGTACGGCGGATGTCAGCCTGCTTGCCATACGGGGGCCGGATACAGAGCCTGTGATTGTGATTGAGAACGGGCAACTCACGCTGGCTTATCCGAGCCGTACGCTGTTCGGAATGACTTGGCAGCGGGGTGAGGGCAACCGAGTCTGGCGGCTTGAGGCGGCTTTCATTCCAGATCAACGGGTAAATCTTTTTAGCCCGACACCCGTTACCGAAGCGCGTGAGCGCCTGCTGGCAGGTGTTGGCCTCGACTGGGACCTGCCCGACAGCGTTTTCCTTAATCTCCAGCTAGGGGTAGACAGCATCAGTGGCGAGGGTGCTGTGCGGCCAGATACGGATGTGATCACAACACTGCGCCTGCAGAAATCATTCGCCAATGCCACGCTGCGAGCCTCGGCTGAAATACTTAGCAATCTGGCTGACGGCGATGGCACTTTTCGCCCTGGTCTCACTTGGCAGGTCAACGATGCGTTGCGCCTAGAGACTGGCGTCGACCTTATCTGGGGTGATGTCGACGGCCTGATAGGTCAGTTCAACGGCGCCGATAGAGTGTGGCTGCGTGCAACCTGGGCAAGATAACTGCGCTCATCGGAGGCGGTAGAAGTGAGCAATAAAGCAAAGCACCACGTAATAGCGCCAGAATAAATCGTTGCGATTTTGGTATAGCGCGAGACATTAAGGCTACGCCTTTACGGTGATATAAGATGCTTCAACGGAAAGGCCGTTAGCCATATCAACGTAATCCTTAGTGTGTTGATCGCTGCGAGTTTCAAAATACACGCGTACGCCGGACGTGTCTGTGACAACGAGCATTGTAGATATATAGGGCTTCCAAATATATTCATCCATTCTGCCGGCTTTATACTGCAGAAAAGCGTCCTCCAAAATTCTATTCACGCCGCTGAAGATCATCATAAATTGTACGCGATCGGTAATCCCCCGAAAAACACCCAGTTATTACCCTTTCTGTAAAAAATGCACAGGGCGCCGTGCTGTTAGAAAAGCGAATAGAGTTTGCTCGTCAGTGAGCTTGATTAGCATCATAAATGCTGGGTTCAAAGTCACAACTCGGGAACTCTATAGATCTAGGACTCGGCTCAAATGTCATCAACTCACCCTTCCAAGGTGACCAAAATCTATCTACCCTGCTGCGACAGTATTCGGTTGGTTGCGTAATATTCGACCGGATCGAAGACCCGTTAACTCACCATTTTCTACAATGACATTGCCATTACAGATAGTCGCCAAATAGCCTTTAGCTTTTTGTGTCAAACGAGGGGTGTCGCCAGGAAAGTCACGAATCAACGTGGGCTGACCTTCAATCACCTTGTCGACGTCAATGATATTCACATCTGCGCGCATACCGACAGCAAGCGTTCCACGGTCAGCAAAACCAAGGATGCGCGCCTGAGCGCTGGTGAGCATTCGAATCGTTTCCGCAAGCGTGAAGGTGCCTTTTTCTCTATGCCAGTGTGAGAGCATAAAAGTTGCCCACCCAGCGTCTATAATTTGGGTCAGGTGGGCACCGGTGTCACCCAGGCTTGGTAGTATCCAATCGTTTTTGAGAAATTCTTCCATAGCAGCATAGTCATGGTTGCCGAACCTAACATGGAACAGCGCTTCGCCATTACTCTCAAGCATAATCCGTAACCAAGTCTCGGCAGGATGCTCGCCGGCCGCTTTAGCGATAGCGGGTAGGCTTTCATCTGCGCCCTTCGTATATTCAGGTGATTCACCGTCACCGAGAGAATAGAAATTGCTAACCCACACATTAAGCGGCGGCGAGTTGTTATCGGCACCCATCTCACTCGCTTCTTTGATCAGCTTAGCGCGAGTATCAGCATCCTGAATAGCGGCAAGGCGGGCGGCGAAATCGAGACTGACAAGCTCCGACCATGCCGGGGACATGAACATGATGTTGGTCTTAAGACCAGACAGGAATCCAAACGACCTAGGCAAAGCAAGCCCCGTTATGTCGATGCCTTCAGCGAGCATTGATTCTATTGTGTCATGGTAGGCATTGGCCTTGCCAGGGCCACCCGGAATATGGGGCGCAGTAAAGATAACGCGTGTTTGGGCGGCTAACCCTTGCTCGCGCAAGATGGCCAACTCAGTGTCGAGCCGCGAATATTCCAAGACGTTTTGGACCAGACCGTTGTTCTCTCCCACGGCTTTGGCAATCGCGACCATCTCTTCGGTTTTGGCAAAGGTGCCAGGAATACTGCGACCGTCCGGCATTTTATGCGCGACTAGGCGACTACTCGAAAAACCTATCGCACCCTCCGCAACAGACTTTCCTGCCAAGGCCGCCATCTGCGCAATCTCATCAGTGGTGGGTTCATCGTCAACGCCGCGTTCACCCATCACGTAGGTCCTAATGGCGCAATGACCCACCATACCCACAAGGTTGATGGCAGGGTTCAACCTCTCAAGAGAATCGAGATATTCACCATAGCTTTCCCAGTCCCACGGTAGGCCGTTAAGAATAACGGCACTCGGAATGTCTTCTACCGATTCCATCATCCCTGCTAGGTAGGCCCGATCTTGTGGTTTACAAGGGGCGAAGGTTACTCCGCAGTTACCGATCAATGCTGTGGTCACACCATGCCAGACTATGGGCGTGAGGTCTGGATCCCATCCCGCTTGCGCGTCGAGGTGAGTGTGAAGGTCAACAAAGCCTGGTGTTACGGCATGCCCGTTGGCATCGATCTCTCTAATGCCACTGTCTTCGACCTTACCCAATGCGACGATAGTGTCTTTGTTGATGGCAACATCACCGATGTAGGGTTCTGAGCCGGTGCCGTCTACGATTAGGCCGCCGCGTATGACGAGATCATGAGACATGATGTGTATCCTATGTGAAATGGGTTGATCGTTCGGACGCTCAAATAGAGTACACCAAATCCATAGTATGAAAGCAGATATTATAAACCGCTTTTTTAAAGCACGAAAAAGCACTTGAATATCTGTTTT
>JBLHVI010000122.1:0-7920 GCA_047630175.1 Candidatus Azotimanducaceae bacterium | reverse complement strand
TCACGTTGCTTGTCACGTTGCTAGGACGCGTGAGCCTAGCGCTAGCCCCGTCTGTGCTGGCAGTTAAGCGCGAGCTGGCGGCAAAGTAAGTGGCGGTTAGCTGGCGATTGAGCGGGTTCGCGGGCATGTTGTTTGGCACGTTTTGTCCCCTACAGTGAAAAAGGTTACGTAGCAATCCGTTGCCGGTAGACATTAAAAAACGTTGTGTCTGTCGTCGTTGTATCGGCAGGATTGGCGTCGACTTGAGGGCGCTGCGGGCTCAACCAATCGTGCCATCCAGTTTTCTGAGTTGGAGGCGGAACAGACCCTCTTCAGTAATTTTTTGCGCGCTTGCTAGCAGTGCATCGACATCATCAATGACATGCAAAAAGCGCCCGTTAAGGGCGCGGCAATCACCGACAAGTAGACGTTGTACTGTTGCGCATATATCGTCTGGCATGCTCCAGGCATCGATGGGGACATTCTCAAAGGCGGGTTTGCCGCGCGTCATGTCTGTTTCTACGAGTCCGGGGCTGACACAGAATAGTTGCACGTTGCTGTCACGGACTTCCTCGGCGACGGAATCAGTGAGTCGTGCGAGGGCTGCCTTGCTGGCGCTATAGGCTGAATTGCCAGGTAAAGGGTGAATAGCGGCATAGCTGCCGATATTGATAATAATGCCGCTGTCTTGGTGCAGCATATGCGGTAAAGCCTGCGCCATAAACAGCATCGGTCCTTTAAGATTAGTTTCAAGGACGCGCCACCAAGCATGACTGGAAGCGCTCAAAAAGCCTGTCCCTTCGCCGTAGGTTCCGGCGTTATTGATTAATACGTCTACTCGCCCCCAGATATTCATGACCTGCATAACAGCGTCAGCGCTGGCAGCCTCGTCGGTGGCATCGCCAGTGAGCATTAAGCTGCCTTCAGGTAATTCGCGGTGGGTGGCCGTTAGAGCAACGCGGTCGCGGCCGGTAATCGCAATGCGATGGCCGAGGGCCGCAAGATGGATGGCCAATGCACGGCCGATGCCTCGGCTGCCGCCGGTGATTAATATGGCTAAACTTTGCATGGTTAACTCCGTTGATCGCGGGGCCTGAGTATTCGCCGGATTGTGGCGAACTTTCCAAGCCAGTGCCGTTATAACCTATATTACGCGCTGATTAACAGGGTTGTCAGGTGAGTCGCCTGACAAGGTTAGTCTGTCTGCGGGGTAAGCGATGGTTGGCGATGACCATCAGTGGGTGCTTATCGATTAGTCATATGTGGTTTGATACTGGTTAGACATTGAGTGGCGTGCTGATAATAAAGCGCATCCACGTGCAATGTTGTTTCATGACTAAATCTGAATCGAATGATAATTTTCTGCCGTCCGTGGAGTTGCCCCGGCTGCCGCTGCTCGACAAGCCGTTCACCGGCAAACTATTGGCCGTAGCGCTTGAAAAATTATTAAGTTTGAAAAAAGTGTAGCGGCTATCTGTATACGGATCGGCGCTGGGCATAAACTATTTGGTGTGCTAAAAATGCTGGCGTAATCACTCTCTATGAGAGTTTCATGGCTACATCGGATTCAAGCAATGGCGCCCCACACTCCGCAGAGTCTACATCTGCTGCTGGCGCTTGGCTCAGTTTAGCGCTGGCAGCAGGCGATATTGGCCTCTGGAAGTGGGAACTCGAGACGCAACGGGTTATCTGCGATGAATTTACCGCTCAACTGCTCTCTATCGACCCAGACACAGCGCAGAATGGCATGATTCTCGAAATGTTTTTTCATGCGGTGTTGGCGGAGGATCGTGTGGCGGTTGTACGCGGCCTAGCCGAGGCGCACGTCTCGACGGATCTCTATAAGGCAGATTTTCGCGTACTCCATGTCAGTGGAGAGATGCGGTGGCTGCGATCTCGGGGCCGGGCAGAGGTTGATCAACGCGGCATTGTCGTTAGGCGGCATGGCATTCTTATGGATGTAACCGCGCAGAAAAATGCGGAGGGGATGCAGCTTACGACCACTCAATTGCTGGAGACCACACAATCCGTCGCTAGCGTTGGTGGTTGGGCGCTCGATATAGCGAGTGAGCAGTTATTCTGGACTCATGAAGCTTATCGCATACTTGAGACTTCGCCGGCGGCCTTCAATCCTTCTGTGGATACCGTCATCGGCTTTTGTTTGCCTGACTCTGGGCGGCTTCTTAGTGCTGCATTCGATGCGGCCATGACCCGTGGCACAGGTTACGACCTAGAAGTAGAGGCCCTCACCACCAAGGGCCGACTTATAAATGTCCGTGTTACTTGTGCTGTAACAATGTCCAACGGGCAACCGGTCAAATTAACCGGCATTTTTCAGGATATTACCGCGCGCAAACTAGCAGCGAACGCCTATCGCGAGAGCGAGGATCGATTCAGGCTGTTAGTCGATGGCACCAGCGATTTAGTCACTATCGTTGATGCGGCGGGTAAGTTGACCTATGCCAACAATGAAGCAGTGCGCATTACGGGATTAGCGCTCGTTGACCTCATTGGTCAAACGTTGTTTGACCTTGTTCATCCAGGCGACCGTGTGCCGGCACTGCAATGGTTTGCTGACAGTCTTGCTGCGGGTGGGGCCCAAGACGCGCTCGACGTGCGATTTGTGCATCGGGACGGCCAGGTGCGTCAGTTTATTTTGTCGTTAACGTTTCGCTTCGATAAAAAAAGTGTGTTAACCCACATCATCAGCATTGGCCATAATATTACTCAGCGGCGCAAGATGCAGGAGGAGCATGAACTTCTGGCCGCGATCGTCGACTACTCAGAATATGCGATCATTGGTAAGACGCTCGATGGCCGCGTGACGAGTTGGAATGCGGGTGCTGAAAAATTGCTTGGCTACTCGGCTGAGGAAATCGTCGGCACGCCCGTTGCCGGCTTAATTCCAGATGATGTGCATGCCAAAGAGCGGGCAATTTTGGCGCGCATGGATGCCGGCGAGACTGACAGGCACTTCGAGACTACTCGGCTCAATAAAGACGGTCGCCTAGTTCAGGTGTCTGCGACGATTTCACCCATCAAGGATGCCGATGGGCAAGTAATCGGCGCGGCAGGCATTTTTCGAAATATTACCGATCGCAAGCTGGCAGAAGCTGCGGCGCGAGAAAATCAGGCGCGCTTAGAATTGGCGATACAAGTCGCGGAGATTGGTTCGTGGGATTGGGATTTTGTCTCAGGGGATGTCAATCTTTCGGCTGAATGGAAAGCGCAGTTAGGGTTTGCTGACGATGAGATGAGTAGTCAGTTTAGTGAGTTTGAATCGCGCCTACACCCGAAAGACAGGCACCGTATTTTGGAGATGGTTGCGGCCGCGCGCGTAAATCCGTTGCTGAATCGTCAAAGTGATTTCCGGCTTCGCCATAAGGATGGATCGTACCGGTGGATGCACAGCCGGTCTTTGGTGATCTATGATGCGCAAGGGTTACCACTGCGGCTAGTCGGCGCCCATTTGGACCTAACAGACCGAAAAAATGCTGATAAGCAGTCGTTCCGATCCCAACGTTTGGAAAGCCTTGGGACGCTAGCCGGTGGTGTTGCTCATGACCTAAATAATGCCCTGACGCCGATACTGATGAGTATTGAAATGCTGCGCATGGATTACCCGAACGAAACCGCATTGATCGACCTTGTTGAGGCAAACGGTTTACGTGCTGCAAATATGGTGCGGCAGTTGTTAACATTTCCGAGGGGTGTAAGCAGTGAGCGCACTGAGGTGGGGGTCGGGTTGTTGGTCGTTGAAATGCAGAATTTAATGCAGGGGACCTTCCCCAAGAACATTAACCTGCGAGTTGTGTGTGAGCCGATGCTACCCATTGTGCTAGGTGATGCGACGCAGTTGCACCAAGTGCTGCTTAATCTATGCGTCAATGCGCGTGATGCTATGCCGGATGGTGGTACTTTGACCATCGACGCGAAGTACCAGAGATTTCTGGTGCCGCCGACAGATACTGTGACGCCAGCGTTACCGGGAGATTATATCGTGGTGACGGTGAGCGATACCGGCGTAGGCGTGCCACTCGATGTTGTTGAACATATTTTTGATCCGTTTTTTACAACCAAGGATGTTCACAAAGGCACGGGGCTTGGTCTTGCGACTGCCTTGGGGATTATTAAAGGTCACTATGGTTTTATCAAGGTTCAGTCGCAGCCAGGCCAGGGAACCACCTTTACAGTTTTCTTACCCACCAAAGATGATGTTCGAGTTCCGCCCAGCGTGGTCACGCAAGAACAGTTGCCGCAGGGGCACGGAGAACGCATTCTGTTCATCGAGGATGAGGCAGCCATACGAGAAGTGATGACGAGGGGGCTGTTGCGGCTGAACTATCAGATCTTGACTTGCGTCGATGGTGCAGACGGCTTGGCGCAGGCACTTAACGTGCATAACGACATTGCCGCCGTGGTTACTGATATGCATATGCCGAACATGGACGGGCTGGCTATGGCGCAAGCATTGCGCCGAGAGCGACCAGAGATGCCGCTACTGGTTACTAGCGGGCGTATGGATGACGAGGTCGCCGCCGAGCTTTACTCGCTGGGTGTTACCCAGCTGTTAGCCAAGCCTTTCACCGAAAAGCAATTAGCCGATGCACTTGATAAGCTGTTGAAGGCAAGGCGCGTTTAGCGGCAATTGTAGATCTGTTTGCTAGCCATTTCTGCGGCAGCGGAAGTGACGTTGCTAGCTCGCAGACCGACTGATGTGTCAGCCGTCAGCAGCTGAAGTTTCCATCAGTTTCATCAAATTAATGGCGGCAGGCATCAAGTTAGCTCGCAATTTCTTCATGACCGCCATGCGCGCCGGATCATTCTGTGCACTGGCCGACAGTGCAGAAAACCCATTCAGCCGATTGGTTGACTGCCAGCTCATGAGCGCCGGCTCCTCTGACCAACGCTTCAAGTTCATCATGTTTACCAGTGTCATAGGGACCCAATCTTTGGCGTGATTTGGCAGTGGCACGACCTGGCACAGTTCGTTTTTAATGGTGTCGTTATCGTAAGCCAATTCGATGTGGGCAATCACCGCCGCACTAAACGCCGGCTGATAGGAGCGGATAGTCTGGGGCAATACCAGCTTGTCCTGAAAGATGGGTTTGATGGCTGCCATGGATGGACCGAGGATGGCGCTCGCGGAGCAATCAACAAACAGATGTTCTGGCGTTGTTGGCACGCTGCCATGCTGGAGCGTGATCTCATTGAGTCCTATGTTCGTGACTCGCCCTAACCTTATGATATTGCGAATGCTGCGCAATGCTGCAAGCTCTTTGGGACTGATGACTGCTGCATGAAACATGGTAGGCCGCACGTTAGGGTCAAGCCGCACTAACATGCCGCAGGCTTCTAGCCGTTCATATAGATCATCGATGCTAGTCGCCTGTGCCGCAGCCTCAAACTGGGCAGACTGAGCGTTGAACGTATCGAAGAAAAATTCATCTTTGGGCTGAATTTTTGCACGATTTGTCAGCCACGCGTCTCTCGGCACAATCCATTGAATAAGATCTGCGTCGACGCCATGTTCAAGCAGCCATAGGCATGCATCGGCGCCGGTCTTGCCCGCGCCAACCACGACGTAACCGGCGGGTGGGGTATTGACCTTGGGCAAGCCATTGAGAGGTATAAAGCGCACGCCATCAGTAATGCTGAACGCGGGTGTGTGGGTCGAAGGCACGGCTGTATTCAGGTAGGTGGTATCAACCGTGCGCCGTGCTACTGAAACGTGGTGCTTCTCACCAGTCAGCATCGATTCAAATTCACCGTTGCCGGTATAACGGCATTTAGGGAAGTAGCGTACCCGTCCTGACGGTATTAGTTTTGTATGCATAACCTGTTCGTAGTAAGCGTTTACTTCTGCGCCAGTAGCTAACTCGCCGAGGCCTTCGTTGAGCCCAAATTGGTCGAGACGGTCATGTCCCAAAGGCATTGAGCCGACGCCATAGAAAGACGATGGTTGATGCAGCGTGACAAAGGGGTACGCGTCATTCCAGTGGCCGCCGGGTTGGCCGTGCATGTCAACGATAATTATGTCGGCATCCGACTCATGTACCAGTGTGTCGGCAAAGGCCATACCAACTGCGCCGCTGCCAACGATCAGGTAGTCAGTGCTTAATATTTGTTTGGACATGTCTCGTAATCCCTCGGCAAAGTTTCGTGCCTGCTTAATTTCAGCGCTGGCGGGTGAGTCGTTCAAGCATTGACGTTGATTGTCCTTGATTGAACGACTCGCTCGCTAGCGCCTTGGTATCTATCTGTCTAAGTGTCTTTTTCCGGTGGCAACTTAAGCATGTCGAATGGCGTGCGGCAAGAGTTTCCGAATCTCGCGGGGGCTACTCGCTATGAGTAGCTGACCACCTCGTACTCAATTTTATCGTTGTCGATAAAGTAGAAGCGGCGTCCAGGTTCGTATTCACCAAAGTTGAAAGGCGTGTATCCTGCTTGACGTACTCGCTGCTCAATGCCGTCTAGATCATCGACGATAACGCCGACATGGTTGAGATTACCGACGGCATGCTGTTCTGAGCCTCTGCTAGGCAGATCGCTGCGGCTATACAAGGCGAGATATTGATTGTCGCCACCAATATGAATCGTGTTGCCACCGGCCTTTGACGGTCCAGCCCAGCGAATCGTCCAGCTAAAGATCTCCTGTAGCATGTTAGCGGTTGTTTCTACATTAGTGACGGTATAGTTGACGTGCTCTAAGGTGTTCATGGCGCGTTCCCCTTGTGGGTTTAATGCATGCGTTGAGGGTCCATGCTAAAACCTCAAGTTAACTTGAGGTCAAGCTTTTATTTGAGGTAGGCTAGTGGTTTGTGGAAGATTCGAGGAAGACAATGAAGCTAGCAGCAAAAACGTTGTCAATTGGTCAGGTGGCTGAGCGTACCGGATTGTCGGTTTCAGCGTTGCGTTTCTACGAGGAGGCGGGACTGGTTTCCCCCGGCAGAAATACAGGTGGGCAGCGGCGGTATCCACGGGCAGACTTGCGCCGGTTGTCATTTATCATGATTGCCCAGCAGTTAGGTTTTAGTCTGGAAGACATTCGTGAAAAACTTGCCAGTCTGCCTTCGGGAAGACCGCCCAATCAGCGTGATTGGACGCGCATCAGTCAACAGTTCAGGACGCAACTGGAGCAGCGCATCAAACTGTTAAGTTTGACGGTCGAACGGCTCGACGGATGCATCGGCTGTGGTTGCTTATCGTTGAAAAAATGTTCCCTGTACAACCCTGAAGACCGAGTTGCTGCGCGGGGAGCGGGACCAAGGTACTTATTGGGAGACCTGCCGGGTGAAGCCTGACTGTATGGGCCCCAAGCAGGGATCACTCGCGGCTTGTTAGATGCTGACGTGCGTAATGGCAGTTTTGTCGGGCGCTTTGACTAAAGCCGTTATTAAAAACCATAGGTAGATATTAGGTGTAAAGCAGGTTGAGCATTTTAATCGTGTGTCTGACCATAACTTCCGGCTCTGGAAGATCATCGATGTGTTCGCCGCGATTTCTGCTTAACATTATCACGCCATGCATTGCGCCTTGCAGGCAATAAGCAGTCAATACGGGATCAACGATCTTGTTAGCATCCAACGTTTTATCGTTGATACCATTTTCGAGCGCTTGCACCATAATCTGTTTGATTTCACTACGACTGGAAAGAATCGCTTGTTCTACCTCACCGAATTTGTCAGCTTCAGCGGATATGCCCAAATTTGGCAGCACATCAAAATAGTCGGACTCTTCGCGAGAAAAATCATAGAAAGCCATGCCGATGGAGCTGATTTGCGCCGCGCCATTTTCACCTGTATGCAAGGCGTCAGCAAAACGTTGTTTTAACGACTTTGTCGAACGCAACATGATGCCGCGCATGATGGCATCTTTGTCTTTGAAGTATACGTAGAGCAAACCACGGCTCAGTTGTGCGCGGGTTGCAATCTCATCCAT
>JBLHVI010000121.1:0-7929 GCA_047630175.1 Candidatus Azotimanducaceae bacterium | reverse complement strand
TGGCAATCGACATCGATTGCCATCGACGTCATTCAAACTATCCATATGCGGTGCACCACGGAGCTTCCCATCCAACTCATACACCCAACGATGATAACGACAGGTAAATCGACTGGTATTGCCGGCGCCCTCCGCTACTGTGAAGTACCTATGACGGCAAACTGCACTCAGTGCTCGAACCTGCTTGTCACGACCTCTGACGATGACAATCGGTTCGCCTAAAATCTCTCGGGTGAAGAAGTCACCTATCTCGCTTACCTGCTCTAGGCGACCTACACAAAGCCATTCCTTTTAAAAAAGTGCTTCTCTTTCAAGATCGAATAATTCAGGTGAGGTGTAGTGAGACAAAGGCAATGCCCTCGCCTCCCCAATCTCCTGATTTTGGTACTGCGCTAGCTGACTCATCAGTTCTCGAAGTGAGTTCATCATTGCTGTGTTCCTATATTTACTTTTCAGGCACAATAGGTCTAAGACCTATTTATGTCAATGACCTATTTTATACTCTGGAGCCAAAGCCAATGACAAACGGCACCACACCCCGCAAAACACTGTCAAAGGGCGAACGACGACGCATTGAAATTATTGAACTGGCACGAAAAGTTCTTACAACTGAAGGCTACGAAGTATTTGCCCTCAGGAATATTGCTACTCGCGCTCGCATGAAACTGGGGAATTTGCAGTACTACTTTCCTAGCAAAGAGTCACTACTGGAAGCCGTGATCCGCGCGGAGGCCGAAATTGATCTGTCTTTACTGATGCATGCAGTTGCGGAACAAACGAGCCCAGATGAGCAGATCTCCTGCTTTTGTGAAACTATCATCACGCGTTGGCGAGGTGAAAGCGGTAGAGTTTTTGCGTTGATGACATTTCTTGCTAACGAGAATCCGGTATTTACTGAAATATACAAAACCGTCTATCAAAATTTTTACGATGCACTCGTCCCAATTCTGAAGTCCCTTAACCCAGGCGACTCGCAAGCTCAATACCTACGAAGAGCGATGATAATTACAGCACTCATTGACGGCGCACCGGGCCAGGTGACCCGGGGCAACAGCAAATCGTTTATCAACGATATTGCTCGCCAAGCAATGCTGATTGCGCTTGCTGAATGAGAGGTTTAACCAGCACTTTTTTCGCCAGATCTTCAAGGAATCTTCCATAGCTCACTGATTCAAGACTGATAAAAAATCTATTTTTAGAATGGGTCGATAAAGAGACAGGTGTTGTAGCCGTTGCAGAATTAGTTTGAGCTTATCGACTCGTCATCAGTCTTATAACTTGAGCCCCTGCCAGAAGTATCCGCCGCTAGTCTTCGGTCCAGATATTACGCCAGCTGAACGGGCTAATGTTGCTATGTTCTGTCGTTCCAATATCTTAGCGCTAAACAATTCAACATCGTCAACCCACCATAGTGCTTAAATCGAAGCACAGTCCATAAGTGTTGCATCCAGGGTAGTAGTAGCCTTCGTTCATGAGCACTGCATCACGCGATATGGACGACACTCTACGCAAAAACGAACCGATAAATTGTCCCCACGGGGACAAAACAATCTTAGTTAAACAAGCGCAACCATATATGACGGGCTTTTCTAGCTCTTACAAATAAGGGCTAACAAGGCACATAAAGCAATAAATACATGCACTTACGATTTTAACGGTTCGAATCCGTCTCTCCGCCAAACAAAAAAGGCGCCCATTGGGCGCCTTTTTTGAGCAGAAGAAATCATCATTGACACCACATTGATACGAGCCGACTATTCTAAACTATTGACCCAGTGTTCCTCAGACACAATTTTTATCCCGTGACCTTGGACCCGAAGCTCAACCGCAGCTTCAATACTTCGGCCAAAAGTCGTGTGCACCCAATCTGGACTGCACATCTCACCGATCACCAGATAATCAGTCTCATGACTGGGCACCTCATCGATTGCACCGCCCATCTCGGCAATGGTCTCTTCGCACTCCAGCACCGAGGCAAACACGAAGCGACCCGTCAGGCAAAACGACTTGTCTGCATAGACAATAGCCGGTGCCGGTTTATCGATGGGAAGCAAGGTTGAGCGATTAGGTTCCTGAAATGCTGAGCTTTCGCCCGTCAGCTCTTTCAACGTAATCAGCAACTCTCGCTGCTCTGTCGTCGACAGCACACCGTCGAGCAACATTTCAGTAATACGCGCATAAAGTACATTGACCGGCCACAGTGCGGCAATATGACGGTGATTTTCGATCCATTGGCCCAAAAAAATAACTTCACTCTCGTCCACAACGTCGTCCGCGATGACCCCACGGCAAATCCCAATGAGCTCATCAATCAGGCGGTCTTGTGTGCGCGTGTTAGTAGCGACGTTTGTACGGGTTTTTAATTTCTTGCCCATCAATCTACCTTTCTTAAGCGCCTATTTTGAATTCACTGTCACTCTTAAGGTAACGTGCTAGACAACGGTGTACGGTGCATATCATGTTAACGATGGTGACGCCCAAGCCGTGACGAATGTTTCTATCGGCAGGCTCGGTATTAGGCGAGTCTTGCCTTCAATCTGACCAATGTACAAAAACCCCAGTAACCGCTCGTGCTCATCAAGTCCCAGACCCTGCCGTACTGCTGGGTGATACGACATACCACCTGTGCGCCAGATTGCACCAAGCCCCATGGCATGAGCCGCTACCAGCATATTCTGAGCCGCAGCACCGGCGGACAATAACTGTTCGAGTTCAGGTACCTTCGCATGCTCGGTTAGCACGGCAATCACGACAACAATCAAGGGCGCTCGCATCGGTTTAGCAAGCATACGTTGCTGCTGAACCGCTGTCATGTCGGGGCTATCGACCTGCTGTGCAATGACAAACAGCTCACCTAGTGCCTCGCGCGCGTCACCGCTGATGGTCAAGAAACGCCAGGGCCGCAACATGCAATGGTCAGGCGCCCGCAATGCTGCTTTAAATAGATTGTCCTGTGTCTGTTGGTCGGGTACTGGTCCCGTGAGGCGAGCAACCGACACTCGTTGTTGTAAAGCCTGTAACGCATCCATTTCTTTGTCCATTAACTGTTATGCCTACTTTCTCAGCGACCGTTTACAAGCCCCGTGACAATTGCGGTCACTTGTTAAGGTAGCTTGTCGAGACGGTCTCGCTGCGATCCAATAGGGGTGGAATGACTGAGTTGTACCATACTTGAAGACAACGCCTAAGAAAACTGGTGTAACGCGATGCACGCTGTTTCTGGCTTTATTATTTGCGGCGCGATTGAAGACCTCGTTATTTTCCCGTCGATGGCTATCTTATTAACTATCTAACACGTTCATTTGCCCGGTCGCAATAGGATGAATAATGTCCTAGAGGCAGACCTTTCAGAGGGCCTCGCCAATGTCCGCCCGGGCAACGCTTGGCTTGTTAGCAGGGCATGCAACATCGCACCAAGACCAAGACCAAGACGCTGAAGAAATGCAAGCTTGGGTTCGATGTTTCATTCAAGAGGACAGCAAAATGATGACCTGCATCGACGGTCCTAGGCTGGTGATCGCGCATTTACAGTCACCACTGAATCAGTAAAAACCTGATAAGCTGTTATTATTATTTTTTGGTAATAAGCCCTGCCATGATTTCCGATCACCGCCCCTACTGGCTGAAAAAACTTTACCTGCGCCTTGAGCGTCGTTACGCCCAGCATTTTATCGCACCGCAACTGACGAGTCTGGGCGACGGCTATCATTTAATGAAGCCTTGGAACATTCGGCTTCACGGCGCGCACATTGTGATGGGTGAGAATCTCCATATTGTCACTGCCAGCGATCGTCAGGTCGCGCTGTCTACCTGGCACTTTGAGGAGCATCAGGGCCATATCGACATCGGTGATCACTGTTTATTATGCCCCGGGGTCAGAATCGACTCGGCATCGCATATCAGCATCGGTAATAATTGCATGCTCGCAGCCGGCAGTTACCTGACCGATGCAGACTGGCACGATATCTACGATCGTACCCGCACGGTGGGCAAGACCGATCCCATAGTGCTGGCCGACAATGTCTGGGTAGGTGATGGCGCAATTGTCTGTAAAGGCGTGTCAATTGGTGCCAACAGCGTGATCGGCGCGGGTTCAGTGGTCACTCAAGATATCCCCGCTAATGTGATTGCCGCCGGCAACCCGGCCAAAGTTGTCAAAGCGCTAGACCCAGCAAGAACATTAGTGACGCGCGCCAGTATCTTTGCCGACCTTGCCGAGTTAAATCATCGTAACGACCAGATCGACCGCTATTGCCTAACAAATAATACGTTGTGGCACTGGCTACGGGTTAAGTTGCGGCCACGCCAAGGAGATTAAACGCCACTAATCGTCAGTGTTACTGACGCCAAACCCGAACATCTGAAGTGAGTATGTCTTCATGGGAGCGGAAGGGATTGATATCAATACCGCCTCGACGACTGAAACGAGCCTGTACCGTCAGACGCTCTGGGTCACAACGCGTCATGATGTCCGTAAAAATACGCTCGCAGACCTGTTCGGCAAACTCAGGGTGATCACGGTACGACAACAAATATTTAAGTAGGCCCTGATTATCGATACTCTGGCCTTTGTATTGGATCAAGACACTCGCAAAATCAGGTTGCCCGGTCATCGGACATACTGCCTTGAACAGATGCGTGTGTAACGACTCACGGATAATTGTGCTGCTTTCTATCTGCAAATGATCGGGGTTCCAAAAGAACTCGTCCATCTCAATATCTAAGTTATCCAGACTCTGACCAACGAGCGTACCGATGCCATTCTGCTGCACCTGCTCCGGCGACAGCAACGTTACGTTAACTGGCCCGCGAGCTGCCAAGGTCAAATCTGACTCAAGGGTATTGATGACTTCCGCACGCCGTCCGAATCGGGTGCCGCTGTAGGAGCCTAAGTACAACTTGAGGGACTTTGATTCAACGATATTCAACGACTGGGCAGGAATCTGTAATTGCGCTAGTGCTACTTCTGGTCGCCCACGTGTATTCAGCCACGTAAACTCATAGGCGTTCCAAACATCAACACCCCGAAAAGGCAACGCTTCTGGTGTGATACCCAGTGTTTGTCGGTTTTGTTGACGAGGCACTGACGCCAATAAGGACGGTCTATAGGTGGTGATGTACTCCACCGCGTGACCGTAATGCTCGCCAGCAGGGCCTTTGAGTACAGTTTCGTCTGCCATGTGTTCGGCGCTCTTAATTAACACTAAAAGGTTATGTTCACCGTTATCGAAAAACTTTGCAATCTTTCCTGACTCACGGTCATAAAAGCCTCGCCACCGGCATCAATCTGGGTTGATCACTCGCGCGGCCCGTCCTAATCACGTTATACTCGCGCATCATTCAAAATGGATCACTATCGTGCGCCGACCGTTGAACCGCCTGACACACCTTATCTGCTTGACTGCATTAGCACCCGCGTTGTTAACACCTACACTGTCGTCAGCCACAAATCTGGAGGAACTTGTGGTCACTGCCAGCAGAATTAACCAACCGCTGGCATCCGTGAACTCTAACATCACCCGCATAGACGGCGAGACCCTGACACGTATTAATGCCACGCATATTAATGAAGCGATGCAACGTGTTGCCGGTGCTTGGATCAGTCGTGGCAACGGTCAAGAGAACCTCACTGCGCTACGCTCGCCTGTACTAACCGGCGCCGGCGGCTGCGGCGCCTTCCTAACAGCCCAAGACGGTATTCCACTGCGCGCCAGCGGGTTTTGTAACGTCAACGAATTGTTTGACTCCCATTCAGAACAAGCGGGTGGTATCGAAGTTATTAAGGGACCCGCTGGTGTTGTTTACGGTGCCAACGCCATGCACGGCCTGATCAACATAATAACGCCAGCCATTGAGGCGCCACGGGGCGTTAGCCTCGAGGCAGGACCCGACGACTACTACCGCACTAATGTTGCCTACGGCGGTGACAAATGGCGCGCTGACTTTAATGGCACCACTGATGGCGGCTATAAAGATGACTCAGGTTTCGACCAGCAGAAACTGTCCATCAAGACCCAGAGTGATTGGCAAGGATTCAGTATTACGGGCGGCTTAAGCCTGACTAACCTTAACCAAGAAACAGCCGGTTTTATTCAGGGACCGGAAATTTATAAAGACAGCGACCGTGCCACTGAAAACCCCAATCCGGAGGCATACCGCGACAGTAAGAGCGCTCGAATACATGCGCGCGTTGAACGTACATTCAGTGCTGGCACGCTCGTTCTTACCCCTTATGCTCGGGATACAGAGATGACTTTCTTGCAACATTTTCTGCCGGGTCAGGCCATTGAGGAAAACGGCCAACAAAGCTTCGGCCTGCAAAGTGCCTGGCATCAAGATAACTGGCTAGTAGGTGTGGACCTAGAAACGACTGGCGCTTATCTACGCGAGTTCCAGCCGGGACCGACTATATCCGGCAGCGCTTTTTTAGTGGAGACTATTCCGGCCGGCGAACATTATGACTACGATGTAGACGCCAGCACACAAGCCCTCTACGGCCGTTATCAATTACCTTTGGGAGACGCGACAGTGATCACTGCTGGGGCACGCTGGGAGCGCGTCAGCTACGACTACGACAATAAATTGCAAGCTGGTCGCAACCGTGACGATGGCACTGCTTGCGGCTTTGGTGGCTGTCGATTCAGCCGCCCGGCAGACCGTAAAGACACATTCTCGCAGCTGTCGTCGCAATTAGGTCTGACACATCGTCTAGCAGGCAACCAGCAGCTCTATGTCAACCTAGCGCGGGGCTTTCGTGCACCTCAAGCGACAGAACTGTATCGCTTGCAAAACAGCCAACAAGTCGCTGACATTGATGTCGAGCAACTCGACAGCATCGAAGTCGGGCTGCGCGCCAACCCCGGTGACTGGTCGTTTGATGTCAGCCTGTACGCCATGCAGAAAGATAACTTTATTTTTCGAGACAACGATCGTAATAACGTCGACAACGGCGAAACCACGCACCGTGGTATCGAGGCGACCGTCGGTTACGCGTTGACTGACGACATAAGCGCGAACTTGTTTTGGAGTTATGCGCGCCATCAGTACGCTAACAATCCTGCCCTAGCGTCGAGTCTGATCGATGGCAACGATATTGACACGGCGCCAAGAAACATGGGGTCGGGCAATATTCAATGGCGCATGAACGCTGCAAGCCAGGTCGAGCT
This sequence comes from Candidatus Azotimanducaceae bacterium, assembly GCA_047630175.1. Taxonomy (GTDB): domain Bacteria; phylum Pseudomonadota; class Gammaproteobacteria; order Pseudomonadales; family Azotimanducaceae; genus UBA4582. The sequence goes on along the minus strand of JBLHVI010000121.1, from coordinate 763 downwards.
TGAGTGGGTGCACATGGGTGAGTACTTCCAAGACCCGGCGAATAACCACACCTACTCAGGACATGATCTCATCAACCTGCGCTTCAGCGTTGATGTTAACGAGGACTGGCAGTTATTCGGTCGTGTCATGAACCTGACAAACACGGCATACGCTGAACGCGCCGATTTTGCCTTTGGTAACGATCGCTACTTTGTGGGTCAGCCTATCTCTGTTTATGTTGGCGTCCGCGCGGGCTTGTAAGACATTGTAAGCGGGCTATCAGAGCGACTTTAGAGACCTTCAGGCGCCGCCGCGGCGCTCTGGATGCTTGCGGCGCTCTGCGGTTTCCACATCGACTCGATCTGCATCACGTCGATCGCTGCGTACCTCGCGTCGCTCGACGTTTTGTTTGCGGCGTTCATCAGGCACGGCTGATTTCGGGTCCTTTTTCGATGTCATTTAACACCCTCCCTAGTATTCAACATTACTGGCTCACAAAGATTAACTAAAAATCTACCTAGCAACAGACTAGGGTAATTTGACCGGTCATTCAAATCTCCGCGTTCAATGCGCAATAATTACCGTCGTCTCCCATGCTACCACTTCGTAGCGCCCATCAGGTTACAACCTCAATCTTTCACCAATAATCTTTCATTTCACTGAGGCTAACGCTATATTCTGACCTCTTGTACAACATAGCCGGCGCCAGCCACCTTTCGCTTATGAGCCAATTTCCGACAGACGTCAGCGCGGATAATATTGCCTGGGGTAATAAGGGCTTAC
>JBLHVI010000120.1:0-8023 GCA_047630175.1 Candidatus Azotimanducaceae bacterium | reverse complement strand
CCACTACGCCATAGCTGTTCCATTTTACTTTCTTGCATGTCCCCACCGTATTTTGAGAAATTTTAGCCTGCCGGACCTTACCACCGGTTAATGCTGATCAGTTTAGCTCAGGCTGACTGAGATTAAAGGAGAATATGACGTTTAAAAAAAAGAGCAGTCGTTAGACTGCTCTTTTGATTAACATGTTGCGGATGTGGCCGATGGCCCGGGTAGGGTTTAGACCCTTGGGACAGACGTTCACGCAATTCATGATGCCCCGGCAACGAAACACGCTGAAAGGATCCTCCAAATTACCGAGGCGTTCTTCGGTAGCCGTGTCGCGACTGTCAGCGAGGAAGCGATAGGCCTGCAACAAACCGGCTGGGCCAATGAACTTGTCAGGGTTCCACCAAAACGAAGGACACGATGATGAGCAACACGCACACAAAATGCATTCGTACAACCCGTCGAGCTTAGCGCGATCTTCTGGCGATTGCAGACGCTCCTTGCTCGGCGCTGGTTCGTTGTTGATCAAGAACGGCGAGATTTTACGATATTGCGCGTAAAACTGCTCCATATCGACAACCAGATCTCGAATCACTGGCAGACCGGGAAGCGGTTTGACCTGCAACTTTCCGCCTTTGGCGACCTTCGACACAGGCGTCATACAAGCGAGGCCGTTTTTGCCGTTCATGCTCATACCATCAGAACCGCAGACACCTTCTCGGCAAGAACGTCTGAAAGTGACCGTTTCGTCCTGCTCTTTGAGTATCGTCAGCAACTCCAAGACCATGATGTCTTTACCCTGAGGTAATTCGACATCAAAGTCTTGCATATAAGGTGCACTATCTTTATCGGGGTCATAGCGGTACACACTGACTTGCATTTAGTAAACCCTCTCTTTCGGTTCGAACACGCCTTCCGGCAGGTCTTTGTCTGTTTCAAGTAAGCTGGGCGAACGATTGACCGCACGCTTGCTCAGTGTTTTGGTGGTGGGGTCAAACCAAGAGTGGCACAACCAGTTCTCATCATCGCGTACGGTGTAGTCGTCACGGGCATGAGCACCACGGCTTTCTTTGCGGGCCTCCGCAGAAATCGCGGTGGCCTCCGCTATTTCCAGCAGATTGTCCAGTTCCAGAGCCTCTAACCGCGCAGTGTTGAACGCATTGCTCTTGTCTTTCATAACGGCCTCACCGATCCGCCCGCGCAGGTCACTCAACGTTTTCATTCCAGCTTGCATATTGTCCTCGCGACGAAACACGCCGAAGTTCAGCTGCATACAGGACTGTAGCTCACGCTTTAGGCTAGCGACGCTCTCACCACTGCTAGACTCATTCCAACGGTTTAGGCGTGATGTAGCAGCCTCAATGTCTGATGCCGAGGCTACGCCTGAGTCCATGCCAGTGTTCAGCGCATCAGTGATGTGCAGACCAGCCGCGCGACCAAAGACCACCAAGTCGAGCAGTGAGTTGCCACCCAAGCGGTTGGCGCCATGAACCGATACACATGCCGCTTCGCCGACCGAGTAAAGCCCATTAATAATCTCGTCTTCGCCGGCCGCATTGCGTCCGATAGCCTGCCCGTGAATATTCGTTGGGATACCGCCCATCATGTAGTGACAGGTGGGTACAACAGGGATTGGCTCTTTGACCGGATCTACGTGGGCAAACGTCTTGGAGAGCTCAACAATACCGGGTAGTCGGGAATGTAGGATCTCTTCACCCAAATGATCGAGCTTTAGGAACACATGATCGCCGTTTTCACCACCACCGCGACCTTCGAGAATCTCCAAAATCATGCTGCGTGCAACAACATCGCGACCAGCAAGGTCTTTAACCGAAGGGGCATAACGCTCCATGAAACGCTCGCCATCCTTATTGATAAGATAGCCACCCTCTCCACGACAACCTTCTGTTACCAGCGTGCCGGCTCCCGCGATTCCCGTGGGATGAAACTGCCACATTTCCATGTCTTGCAAGCCGAAGCCCGCACGCATTGCCATGGCTGTGCCGTCACCTGTGCACATAAGTGCGTTAGTTGTCGACTGATAGATACGACCCGCACCGCCGGTAGCAAGCACCGTGGCGGCGGCTTTGATGTAATGCGTCTCACCGGTCTCCATACAGATAGCGACAACGCCAACGACGGCGCCATGTGCATTCTTCACTATGTCTACAGCAAACCACTCTGAGAGGAACACAGATCCTGCTTTGGTGTTGCCTTGGTATAATGCGTGCAACAGCGCGTGACCCGTACGGTCAGCCGCCGCACATGTGCGAGCTGCTTGGCCGCCCTTGCCGAAAGCTTTGGACTGACCGCCGAAAGGTCGCTGGTAGATTCGACCATTGTCATTGCGTGAAAACGGTAGGCCCATATGGTCTAGTTCGTAGACAGCTTGCGGGCCTACACTACACATATACTGAATGGCGTCTTGGTCACCGATATAGTCGGAGCCTTTAATGGTGTCATACATATGCCAGCGCCAATCATCATTCGGGTCATCGCTGGCAATAGCGCAGGTAATGCCACCCTGCGCAGACACGGTGTGCGACCGCGTTGGAAAGACCTTGGATATGACAGCTGTTTTACGGCCAGATTCTGCCAACTGCAGCGCTGCTCGCATACCAGCCCCGCCACCGCCAATAATAATGGCGTCAAATTCTAATGTAGGTAACTCACCCATGTACTAATTCCCCCAAAGGATCTTAACGCCCCAGATCAGGTAAATGGCCAAAGCCAAAACGCAAATAACTTGATAAATCAAACGGATACTGTCGGCGCTTGGGCCAAAATAATGCTCACGAATGTAGTCGGTGCCTATCGTCCACATACCTATCCAAGCGTGAGAACATGTTGATACGAGTGCCAGCAGCGTGAAGATCTGCATCCACGTCTGAGAAAATAGATTTTGCCATTCCGCGTAGCTCTGATCTCCGCTGATGAGCAGATAGCCCACCAGAAACACCGTGTAAGTGGCGAGAATATAGGCGGTGACCCGCTGAACAATAAAATCTGATAGCCCGTTGCGAGAAAAACTAGTGACCTGCGTAACCATAATGACTCCTTTATCCCTGAATGACCCAAACGCCGGCGAGAAATATCAACACGGCCGAGACTAATATCGTTACTTTGGCAGCAAAATTACTACCTTCCAGCGTATCGGCCACTTCCATATCCAGCAGCAAGTGCTTGATACCAGCCACAAAATGATAGGCCAATGCCGATAGCAGTCCCCACGTTACTAACATGCCAAAGGGTGATTTGAGCATGCCTTTAAGGGCGTCGAAACCTGCCGCGGAACTCAATGACATGTCTAACGCGTAGAGTCCGAAGGCGATGCCTACAAACAATATAACGCCAGCTATGCGGTGTGTGATGGAGGCAAGTGCTGACAGAGGCCAGGCAAATGCCATGAGATCTGAAGGATCAACATTTATGGGGCGCTTATCATGTTTCACAAATAATTACTCAGTTTCGTCTTTACCGCCTCGGCAAGCACCTAGCGTCGCTGCTCATGTGCCCTCCGGCCGGCCAGTAAAGACGTTGGCTTTTGGAATTTTTCGGTGGCAATGATAGTGAGTTTGCAGGCAAAAGACAAACCTACTCACCGCCAGTTCACCAACATCTAAGCTTTACAAGCAGCGTTGGTTTTGAAATCATGCCATCCCGGGATAGGATACGCATGCTTTTAAAATTTGGCCGTCTTCACACCAAAAATTATCTCAATAAAAATCGAACTATAAGAGTTAAGAGTAGCTCAAAGAGCAGCAGAACAATGCAAAACGACTAATATCCTACTCATCGAACTATTCACAGACACAAAGCCGCTCGAGTTTGCGGCGCTATTGGTTTATCCGGAGACGCACGATCATGACCCAAAAGGTAGAGATTACGATTGATGGCAAGACCATTGATCTCAATGTATTGGAGGCCACAGAGGGCACCAATGTCGTAGACGTTAGAGGCCTAATTGCCGAGGGTGTTTTTACGTATGATCCCGGCTTTTTATCCACCGCCAGCTGTGATTCTACTATCACTTATATCGATGGTGATGCAGGAATTCTTCTCTACCGCGGCTATCCTATTGAACAACTCGCCAGTGGTTCAAGCCATATGGAGGTGTGCTATTTATTATTAAATGGTGAACTGCCCAGCAAGGACCAGCTGCAGGCATTTGAGGTCAGCGTTAAGGACAAGCAGACCATTGATAAGCAGTTCCAACAGATATTCAACGGTTTCGCTCGCGGTGCTCACCCCATGTCGATGGTTGGCGCCGCAATTTCTGGGCTCGCGTCTCTTTATCACGAAGAAACAGATATCAAAAACGCCGATAACCGCATGACAACTGCGCACCGCCTGATTGCTATGATCCCGACCTTGGCCGCCATGGCTTACAAACACGGTCGCGGCGAGACCTTCGTCGCCCCTGACACAAGCCTCGGATATGCCGAAAACTTCATGAACATGTGCTTTGGCGAGACGGGAAAAGCATCAACTATTAGCCCGACGATTGCTGCGGCGATGGATAAAATCTTTATTTTACATGCCGATCACGAGCAAAATGCCTCGACATCCACGGTACGAATGGCCGGCTCTACAGACTGTAATCCTTACGCGGCGATCTCAGCAGGCGTTTCAGCACTATGGGGACCAGCCCATGGCGGTGCAAATGAAGCCGTACTCGATATGCTAACAGAGATAGGCGATGAGTCACGGGTCGCTGAGTATGTCGCCAAAGCGAAGGACAAAGATGACCCTTTCAAGCTGATGGGTTTTGGCCATCGCGTCTACAAGAATTTTGACCCACGTGCCAAGGTCATGGAAGAATCTTGCGCCGCGGTATTGGCCGAGTTGGGTCTAGAAGCAGATCCGTTGCTGAAGATCGCCAAGCAGCTAGAAAAGATTGCCCGCGAAGATGACTACTTCATCTCTCGCAAGCTCTATCCAAATATCGACTTTTACTCCGGCATCACATTGAAGGCTGTCGGCATACCCGTTGAGCTGTTCACAGTGATCTTCACACTCGGTAGAATGCCAGGCTGGGTTAGCCATTGGAACGAAATGCTCGCCGCTCCTTATAAGATAGCGCGCCCTCGCCAGCTATACCTAGGAGAGCATCAACGAGACTACGCGTCTTTGGAAACGCGCTAGGCGTGACACCGTCGCTTCAACAGCCAGGGTAATACAGCGGCTCAACCACACCGTATGACACGTGGCACAGCTTAAGGTTGTGCTAATTCAATCATTACCGACAGGATTTACATCGTGAATATTTCAGCACAAATGGAAACAACCCAAGGTACGATCAATATCGAGTTCTTCGCTGACGAGGCACCGCTAACCGTCGCCAACTTCGTTAATCTAGCCCAAAAAGGCTACTACGATGACCTGAACTTTCACCGTGTAATCAACTCGTTCATGGTTCAGGGCGGTTGCCCCACCGGTACCGGCACCGGCGACCCAGGTTACAAGTTCGAGGACGAGTTCGTTGCGAGCCTACGCCACGACGCACCGGGCAAGCTATCCATGGCCAATGCTGGACCACGCACCAATGGCAGCCAGTTCTTCATCACTCACGTTCCAACCCCTCACCTTGACGGCGCCCATGCCATCTTTGGTCAGGTGGCGTCTAGCGCCGATCAAGACGTGGTGAATGCGATTGTTCAAGGCGATAAAATTATTAAAGTCACCATCAGCGGTGATGCTGATGCTTTACTGGAATCGCAGAAAGATCGTGTACAAACTTGGAATGATACCTTGGCAAAGAGCTTTCCTGACCTCGCCCAATAAACTGGGTTTGATAAACGCTGCCTAGTAAGTTAGGTCAAATTACGTCGGTCCGATACCATCGGCCAGTAATTCTCTAACGAGGGCTGCAGCGCTAACGCTGCGACCCTCGTCCGCTTACTGTATCGGTCGCAGAACCCCTCAAAAAATCGACAACCCTTTTTCGACACCCGCTATGCCGACAGCATGCAGCCTTTTTCTGCGTCTTTGCTAAATACTGCTCTACGATTGAAGGCCTACGAAACGCGACACAACCGCCGAAAAGGCCTACTTTTACACGCCATTCAGTAGTGTCGCCAACAACAAGGTCGACGCTGACGCCGACCACTTCGACGATTCACCCTTGTCGGTCTATGACAGCGTCAGTCTATGACAGCGCACGATAGTTGAAATTGATAACAACATTAAACTTTCCATACGTCCCTACCACGACCTGATAGTGCAGTGTTAGTATTGCCTCACCGAGATATGAGCAAAGCCGATGAAGGGCGTCATACTAGACACAGCCAGCCTAGGACAGGACATAGATCTGTCCCCACTCGTAAATGTCGTTAGCGACTGGCAGATGTATCCTTCGACCAATGCCACACAAGTGGCTGAAAGGATTAGGGGCGCTGATATCGTTCTGAGCAACAAAGTTACACTCTCTGCGAATGACATCCAGCAGACAACTAATCTCAAGCTGATCTGCGTGATGGCAACGGGCACTAACAACATCGATCTGGCAGCTGCTCACAGTCAAAAAATACTAGTTTGTAACGCCGTCGGCTATGCCACAGCCTCTGTAGTACAACACACTATGGCCTTAATACTTGCTCTGACGACACGCCTTACCAATTACGTTAGCGACGTAGAACACGGTGATTGGCAACAAAGCTCAGTATTCTGCTTGCTCGACCACCCTATTTTTGAGCTCAGTGGTAAAACACTTGGGATCGTTGGCTATGGTGAGCTCGGGCGCAACGTTGCTAGCGTGGCACGCAGCCTTGGCATGGAGATCGTCACAGCCAGACGTCCTGGCGTACGGCCAACCGAGGCTCCGCTCGCGGCACCTGATAACGCGCCAAGCTTGTCAATTGAAGACGTACTATCCAACGCAGACGTGGTCAGCCTGCATTGTCCATTAACGCCTCTAACCCATCATTTAATCAACCAGCCCAGACTCGCCATGATGAAGCCGTCTGCATTACTGGTTAATACCGCCCGTGGCGGTCTCATCAATTCAGAGGCGCTTGTGCATGCATTACAACACGGCATTATCGCCGGCGCCGCCGTGGATGTTCTACCTACAGAACCCCCTGACAGCCACGACCCATTACTTAACGCTCAACTCGACAATCTCATCGTGACACCCCATATCGCGTGGGCGGCCCGAGAATCACGTCAGCGCTTAGTCGTGCAGTTGCAAGAAAATATCAAAGCCTTCCTCAACAACCACCCCATCCGCCAAGTGTCATAGCGCGCCCTTTGTACCCAGCCAAAAAGGAGTAGCGTGCTTAGTGCCACAACACCCACCACTAGCGCACCAACACTTTCATCGCCTGCTCTATACCCTCAACACTCAGGTGATACATCTGCTTGGCCATCAACCCCTGTAGCAATGTAACAGTCTGACTGTCACACCATTGCTGCGGCGCCATCGGATTCAACCAGATCACTTTGCGGAAGTGCTGCTGCAGCCGATCAAGCCATACTTCACCTGACTCCGCGTTGTAATGCTCGACGCCGCCGCCCTTTTCAACAACTTCTTGGCGCCCCATACTGGCATCTCCCACAACGATGATCTTGTAGTCCGAACCAAATTTTCTTAACACGTCTAGAGTTTTAACACGGTCCTCCGGACGACGCGCGTTATCAAGCCATAGCGACTCATAAATGCAATTGTGAAAGTAAAAAGACTGCATATACTTAAATTCAGACCGTGCTGCCGAGAACAATTGCTCGCAGCGCTCCACGTGCTCATCCATCGAGCCACCCACATCTAGCAACAGCAAGACTTTCACGGAATTACGCCGCTCCTGCACTTCCTTGATCTGCAGAAAGCCGCCGTTATTCGCTGTCGCGTGAATCGTGCCGGCTAGATCCAACTCTAGATCAACCGCCGTACGCGCAAATTTACGTAAGCGTCGCAACGCCATCTTCATGTTACGCGTGCCCAGCTCAACATCCGGGTCATAGTCTTTGTATTGGCGCAATTGCCACACCTTCAATGCGGAACCCATCGTTGCGGTGTCACTATCATCGCGAACACCACTGG
>JBLHVI010000119.1:0-8050 GCA_047630175.1 Candidatus Azotimanducaceae bacterium | reverse complement strand
TGACCGACACCGGAAGCCTCTATACAATCTCGCCTTCGTTATTCCCCGATAGCTCAGTTGGTAGAGCAAATGACTGTTAATCATTGGGTCCTTGGTTCGAGTCCAAGTCGGGGAGCCACTTTGTTGTCGTTAGACCTTTTGGGTTTGACCTTCAAGTGAGCTTACATAACGCAGATGCCACCCAGGCGCATACATAGAACGTAACCTGCAGGTACTTGGCAAGCTACTGAACAGCGTTTATGTTGGCGGTCTTGACGGCCCGTAGCATCGGTTTACAGCTACCGCGCCGACCACGCTCACTATTCATCTGCAACCCTCGAACCCCGTTGACTACTACGCAGATCAAGGCTTGCCGACCCGTAATGCCTAGAAAAGCCCGTTCGTAGCGCCGATTGGTTACCAACAACCCGCGTATCGATAAATACAAAGCACAACAAAGAACTTCTGTTCAGAAGAACCATCTCCTTAGTCTTTTTTGTTTGGGGCATATCCAGCAATCCCACCCTCGCTGAAAGCCTGCCAGGCGTCGTCGTATCGATCACCGATGGCGATACGCGAGTCCTGCTGGTTACGCGTAAGAAGCTCGGCGTCAGACTCGACGAGATCGACGCTCCAGAGAAAGCAGAACTTGTAGGGCCAGCGAGCCAGGCAAGTTCTTTCAGTGAAGGTCTTCGGGGCCACCGAGCGAGTCCATGCCACAAATTAGCGCACATGGGGACTTGATGTGTGCTTGCGGGTTCCAACGATAATTGAGACTTTGCAGTGCACTGATACCTGCAATCTTTAGTGTCGCCTGCGGTTGCAAGGCGGAAGCCCCGCCCCACTCACCAATTGCGCTTCACCCGCACTACATAATCGATCACGCGACAGATGATAGAAAAAATAGCGGTAAAGGGTTTAGCCTCAATTTGTCGCATTACGCAGCTATTTTAATATTTTCCCAATATGAATCAAAATTGTATGTATAATACATTTCAAGCAAACAATAAATGCAGACCACGACAATGACTGATAACCAACCCCTGCCGACTGAAATCTTTACGAATCGCGTTGATGCCGACGGCGCCCTGCTCTATTGGGACACGGCGGCTGTGCATGACGCGGTACTAGCTGCAGGCGTTGATCAGGCCTTGCGCTCCACCGAGCGGGCGCTAGAGCAGATGACGCTGCTACCCGCAGCGATGGAGCTCGAAAACATCACGGATGAGTTCGGCCGCGCGCCCGTCACCCCTGTCCTGAACCAACTGCGCGACGATGCCAAGCGCAAGCGCCAGCTGTCGTTAATTGTGCAATTGCATGAGACTGCAGAAGCAGGCCTGCTTCTGTTTGCCAATGATGCGCGAGGCGGCCGGCGTTGGGTATTCCTCAACGGGCTAAACACTGACATCCTTGCCGACGCGCTTGACGCGCTGGTGGGTGGCAAGAACGCTGTCATCTGGCCAACCGGGTCAATAACGGCGACCTGCCGTATCCTAGTCACCGATAATGGCGGACATAACCTGAAGTTAACAACGGGTGGCTCGGCACTGCTAGCCTGCCTGGTCTATCACGAACCGGCCGGCGTCTTCGGGCCTACTCGGCGGGCTACTGATGAGATCTTAACGCCGACGGCCATGTCCCACCTCGATCGACTTGAAGCCGAGAGCATCCACATTATGCGCGAAGTGGTTGCCCAAGCCGAGAATCCAGTAATGATGTATTCCGTTGGCAAAGACTCTTCGGTCATGCTGCACTTGGCTAAAAAAGCGTTCTATCCGAGCCCACCACCCTTTCCGTTATTGCATGTTGATACCCGCTGGAAATTTACCGCTATGTACGATTTTCGCGACCAGGTGGCCAAAGACGCGGGCATGGACCTCATTGTGCATATTAATCCTGACGGTGTCGCGAAAGATATGAACCCCTATGACCATGGTAGCGCCATCCATACGGATGTCATGAAGACGGATGGCTTGAAGCAAGCACTGGACCACCACAAGTTCGACGTCGCTTTCGGCGGTGCACGCCGAGACGAAGAAAAAACTCGCGCTAAGGAGCGGGTCTTTTCGTTCCGTACCAACACGCATCGCTGGGACCCGAAAAACCAACGCCCTGAATTGTGGAATCTATATAACGGCTACAAACGCAAGGACGAAAGTATCCGCGTGTTTCCCATCTCAAACTGGACGGAACTGGACATCTGGCAATATATTTACCGTGAGTCGATACCTATCGTACCGCTGTACTTTGCCGCTGAACGCCCGGTAGTAGCCCATGATGGCATGCTCATCATGGCCGACGATGATCGAGTGCGCCTGCTGCCCGAGCAAAAGATTGATATCAAGCGGGTTCGATTCCGCACATTAGGCTGCTATCCGTTAACGGGGGCATTTGAGTCTGATGCCGACAATTTATCAGCCATCGTTCTGGAGCTACTGCAAAGCAAAACTAGCGAGCGTCAGGGTCGCGCCATCGACAGCGATTCGAGCGGCTCTATGGAGAAAAAGAAAGTTGAGGGGTATTTCTAATGACGGTCTCTAGCCAAAGCATTGCAAAAAACAGCGCTGCACAGAAAAACTCGGCCCAACAAGTTGCACTCACCAAAGAACGTGCCTTGATCAAAAAAGTAGACGCGTACATTGAAACCCAGTCGTCCCTCGATTTACTGCGGTTTATTACCTGCGGCAGCGTCGACGACGGGAAAAGTACGCTAATCGGTCGCATGCTGTATGAAGCGCAAATGATCTTTGAAGACCAGGTCACCAGCCTGCGTAATGATTCAAAGCGGGCCGGTACTCAAGGTGGCGACATTGATTTCGCCCTACTCGTAGACGGTCTGGCAGCAGAGCGCGAGCAAGGCATCACGATCGACGTCGCCTATCGCTTTTTCAACACCGACCGACGCAAGTTCATTGTCGCCGACACACCAGGGCATGAACAATACACCCGCAACATGGTCACCGGTGCATCGACGGCGGACGTCGCAGTGATTTTGGTCGATGCCTCGCAGGGTGTCTTAAGCCAAACTCGCCGCCACTCGTTTATCGCGTCACTACTGGGCATCAAACATGTCGTGCTGGCCGTCAACAAGATGGACTTGGTGGACTTTAAACAGTCGGTTTACGACACACTACTAGCGGATTACCACAAATTCTCCAAGCTGCTCGATTTCCAAACCATCACAGCGATTCCGTTGTCAGCGCTAAAAGGCGACAACGTTATCGAGCGCTCAAGGCATACAGACTGGTACCGCGGTCCGACGTTACTGGGCTACCTAGAAACCGTTGACGTGCGTCAGGCTCAAATCGATCATCCTTTTCGCTTTCCGGTGCAGTGGGTAAATCGGCCAAACGCAGATTTCCGCGGCTTTGCAGGTACTGTCGTCGCGGGCAGCGCCAGCCGTGGTGATGCAGTGAGGGTTTTACCGTCCGGTGAAATAGCCAATATTCGTGAGATTATTTTGCATACCGACCAGCTAGCTACCTGCGTCGCCGACCAGGCGGTGACAATCACGCTAGACCGTGAAATTGATGTCTCTCGGGGCGATGTGTTGGTCGCCAGCAATTCGCCCTGCGAAGTGTCGGATCAATTCGAGGTCAAACTGGTGTGGATGGCAACTGAGGAGGGCTTTGTGGGCCGCTCTTACTGGCTCAAAATCGGCAACCTGCGGGTCAACGCCAGCATCACTGACATCAAGTATAAGTACGACGTTAACAATTTAGATGAATTGTCTACGAAGAGCCTGCACCTGAACGAGATTGGTGTCGCGACGCTCAAATTAGACCAGCCCATTCCCTTCGAGGCCTATCGCGAATGCATGGCCATGGGAGCCTTTGTGTTGATTGATCGATACAGCCACGCCACGGTCAGTGCTGGCATGATTACATTTGCCCTGCGTCGCGCCAGCAATGTCCACACCCAGGCACTGACAGTGGATAAAGCCGCGCGCGCGCAGATGAACGGCCACGCGGGCAAAGTCATTTGGTTCACCGGTTTAAGCGGCTCAGGCAAGTCCACTATCGCCAATGCCACCGAGCAAGCACTGTTCCAGCGGGGTGTGCACACTTATATTCTTGATGGAGACAACGTCCGTCAGGGGCTCAACAAAGACCTCGGGTTCACTGATGCAGACCGGGTAGAAAATATTCGCCGAATTGCTGAGGTGGCGAAACTCATGGTGGATGCCGGTCTGGTCGTTATGACCGCTTTTATATCACCCTTCCGTTCAGAGCGAGACATAGCTCGGTCGTTATTTGCAGACGGTGAATTCGTTGAAGTGCACGTCGACACGCCACTGGCGACTGCCGAAGAACGTGACCCCAAAGGCCTGTACAAGAAGGCGCGGCGTGGCGAACTGCCGAATTTTACGGGAATCGACAGTCCCTACGAGGCGCCCGAAATGCCAGATTTGACCGTCAATACCGCCGAGCAATCTATCGAGGAATGTGTCGAGGTGGTGCTCAAGCTGTTCACATAGAACAGTCCAATCGCTAAGACCGCTACGTTTTTACCCGAATGGCCACGCCATTCACCGAGACTTGTTATGACCGAGTATGTTGTGATCGAAACCCGCCTGCGAAGTCTACTCAAGGCTTTGTCTTGGCGCATCTTGGCGACCCTGACCACAGCGATTGTCGCCTACGGCATCACCGGCGAAGTTAATACGGCAGTCGCTATTGGCAGCATTGAGTTCTTTTTAAAGTTCTTCATTTACTACGCCCACGAGCGTGTGTGGCAGTCGATGCCTGCGGTGGGCGCGGCCAAAAAGAATGCGGAACCTCAGTAGCCTGACTCACTATGTCGGCAGCACTGACACACAACAACCCCTAAGTAAGCGATGTTTCCGTAACATTCTATGGGCACGCAGGCCATATTGTGACTATACTGTTTGCAACTATGGAGTTTTTTGTGTCGACGCGTGTATTGCCAAACAAAACACTAATCCTCAGTCTAGCTGTGGCATGCACGCTGTGTGTGTCTGGCGTCGCAGTAGCGGAATCGCCTGCTGACCGCATTTATGCTGAACCGCAGGTATGCCGGTGGGTCTACAGGCAAGACCACCGAATGATGCACTGCGGGGCCAAATCTGACATGTTGGCATTGGCGCCGGGAAAAGTGCCCACGGCCTTTGAACCTATCAATCGCCGCACAAAACCTAAACGCCGATTGATCAACTTCACCAACGACGCGTCAGAAACCGTAGCAGTCTCTGCTGTCAGCAAAAGCAATGCCGGAAAAAATTCCACTGAAGATTCTGATCCTGTAGCGGTTGAGACAACGGTCGCCCCTTCCTTTGTCGGCATAGCGCCCAAGGTAGCATCTGCCACCGCACGCTCGTCACCAGAAGCGTCACCGCGACCAGCGCCGTCGGTCACAAAACCCGTACAGCCGCCAGCCCCCTTTATTGACGACGCCAACATTAATACGCTCTATATGGTGACCGCGCTGGGCGACAATAAACAGGTCATGACACAGCTCGCAACTATCGACGACAAAGACCACAGGTTATTGAAAAGCAGTGACTACAAAAATCGCATTTCACTGGGGATCTTCGGTCAAACCGAAAATGCCAAGCGACGCCAAGAAACGCTCGCATCACAAGGTATCGCCTCGGAGCTCATTGAGCGTAAATATAAGCGCTCAACACCCCAACCCCGGGTAGTGCCTCCGCAACCGCAACAGCCAATAGCCTACATGGTCGCCGCGTTAGGCGATAATTCAACGGTGATGGCAAAACTGGCGGAACTGCAAGATCAGGACTATGTACTCCTTAAACGCCAAAGCTATAACAAGCGTATTTCACTCGGTATCTTCAGTCAGATATCCAATGCTGAGCGACGCCAACGGTTTCTTTTGGCCCGGGGTATCTCCTCAGAACTCATCGAACACAAGCGTCACAGTCAAACGCGTCCTCAAATTGCACATCGGCTCTAACAGCCGGCGCTGGCGGCAATAAGCAAGCAGTTTGCACGCACAAATTAGCGCATACAACATGATTAGATCGGCACCTGCGGCTGGGTTCTGCCATCGAAGTGGCTGCAATGGCTTGTTACCGGTTAGTACCTTCTGCAATCCTGCGCTCTGCTACACCCATCCATTGACGACCACATAGCTGATCTTGTCGCTGTGACAAATGTTATCCGCCAGATTGGCAACCAGTATCAACCAGTTAGCGAGCTTACATAAGTAACCGCAGGGCGCGGCCCGACAAACGAGCGCATACGTAGCACACAGAATGTGCAGAAGGCTATAACAGAGGGTGTGATGTCGCAGCAACGACTACGTGGCGCACTCTAGCGTCATTGAGCGGAGCGGGCGAAAGTAAGTGCCGGCGCTAGCGTATCGCAGTCACCGGCCCAAAGCTGCCTAGTCGGCGGGATCAGGCTTACTTTTGCTCGCGGTCACCGGCTTTTGTTCAGCCGCAGGTTCGGCTTCACTCTCAGGCTCGCTCTTTACGTCTGTATCGACGACAACACCTGTTTCGTCCGCCGTTTGAATGTTGTCGAGCATATCCAGACTCTCAAGATCCGCCGGTCCATCAGGCCACGGCGCGAAGGGGTACGGCTTCACCTCTGAGTTAAAGGTCAAGAACTGCAATGTCTGATAAATAAAAACACTGACATCAGTCGTGAACGCGCGCAAACGCTCGTTGATTTCACGCGTCGCCAATACATGTATAAATTGGAAAAACACGACTGCACCAAGCACAAACTCAGCGATCGAATAGATAACCACGAACAGCAACATAAACAGACCCCGTGTCCAGGTATCCGCTGCTGTCAGCGATGACTTCATTTCATTATTCATACGTTCTCCTCATAGCGCCTCAAGGGCTGTATTAACAATATATCCAACAGTAAATTGACCGCTGCCTCTACAAATAGAGCAATGTTCACGCCAAAGCCCTAAGCAATTGAAATATATAGACTTAAAATTCACCAACCGCCAAAAGCCTGCACTTAGTCGCGAATCTCACCAGCTAGAGAGATATTTGACCAAGCTTATGGCGATAGAGCAACATCAATGTGGTGGAATCAAAATGTCGATACGCAATCAGGCATCAGGTTGGCCCTATGACGACGTTGCCGCAACAGCCTTGTCAAACCCGCACTGCTCACGGCTAAGATTCAATCGAGTCTGCAGACCTACCAACATAGTCACCATGTCCGGTTACCGACGCAGGTTTTGCAGGGCAGGCTCTATCTGCGGCTGCCGGTTGTAGAACCAGCCCTCATCTAGTGCCCGTTGCAGGCTCCGAAGCGACAGCTGTGGCTGCCATTCATCGCATGAAACATCGCGCAAGGATACCAGACGAACGCATCCGTGGGATTGGCGCCAGACACCTGTTTCGCGAGGCTAGGCGCGACCTGCGCAAATGCAACGCCAAGCATCACACCGTCTACTAAGTCTTTATTAGGTTGATGTTGAGCTGTCGTTGAGCCCTTGATCTTGTCCCGTTGTTGAATGGCCTGCGGGTAGTCAACCGACAGGTAAGCTGCATCGTCAGTCGATAGTGATCTGGCGAACTTCGACGCTAAAAACAAGCCCCTCGGCAGGATCGTCAAGCTCACCGCTAATCTCAACTTCAGCTCGCTCCCAAGCCTCTATGACGACGTCACCGCGGATATTATTGATACTCGCCTGGGCATCACGTGACGCGCCCAGTGTCTGGCCCACTTCATCACCGGCGAATAACTGCGCGCCCGGGAGCACGTGCAACACCAACAGAACTGTCAAACGTTGTCGATGCAAAAGGTTTATATCGGTTACCCAAGACCATCGGAATCTATTCGAGACATTTTTAACCAAATGGTTTACATCAACAATAAGCCACTTCGCCGCCGTTTACTGAGTCTGCGCGTGAGGAACTATGCCTGAATAATTGGTTCTAGATTGGGCGTAATGAGCAACTTGTATAAAAAAATTTTGCCACATCGTCATCGTCATCGTCATCGTCATCGTCATCGTCATCGTCATCGTCAAACAGCCTTAGAGAAAAGATCGCAAACGCGTCGTTTTATACGTCTGCGACGCCACCGTGGGCGTTGCAAATAATAGCCATAGAGGCTCT
>JBLHVI010000118.1:0-8211 GCA_047630175.1 Candidatus Azotimanducaceae bacterium | reverse complement strand
TGCAGCAGAATATTATGCCCGAAGGCCCAGAAATACGGCTAGCCGCCGACGCGCTAGCGGCAGTGCTCAATGACCAAATCGTGGAAGAAATTGAGTTTGGACAAGCGCCATTAAAAAAGTACGAATCGGAGCTCGCAGGTCAAACTATTAGTCGTGTGACTAATCACGGCAAGGCGATGCTTACCCATTTCGAAAACGGCATAAGCATTTATTCCCACAATCAACTCTACGGTGTTTGGAAGATTGTTAGACGCGGCCAATTGCCCAGAACCAAACGCTCTCTTCGACTTGCGTTGCACACCACTACTCATAGCGCGCTGCTTTATAGCGCCTCCGATATTAGCGTTTGGCCAACCGAAAACCTTGTAGAGCACCCATTCCTGAAAAAGTTAGGTCCCGACGTGTTAGATGCCGAACTACGTTGGCCGCTGCTTCGTGATCGTCTATTAAGCGCCCGATTTAGTGCCCGATCGTTGGCCGCGCTGTATCTTGATCAGAGCTATCTTGCCGGTATTGGCAACTATCTCAGAAGCGAAATCCTCTTCGTTGCGAAGGTTAACCCATGGCAAAAGCCCTCGGTAATCGGTAAAAGCGCGGCCGGGCGCCTAGCGAAAGCCAGCATTAACATTAGCACTCAAAGCTATCGCACCAAAGGCATTACAAATACGCTCAAGCGCGAAAAAGCACTGAAAAGCGCCGGCTATCGCTTCGAAGATCGGCGGTTTCTGGTTTTCAATCGAGAGTCATTGCCGTGTTACACGTGCCATCAGACCATCGTTAACACGCCAGTAGGAAGCAGACGACTGTATTGGTGCCCGAGTTGTCAAGCACCGGTGTGACAACCTTGTGTGACAACCTTGTGTGACAACAATGTCATCGATCTTGTCGGCGGAACACACCATGTTTGTTGCTGATCTGTCCGTCGAAGCGTTCTATGTGGTATCCAATACTAAGCCAGACTACTTCGACCTCATACACTCGCTCGATGCCCTGCTACATAGCCACGCAGGTTGTGAAGTTAAGAAATTGTGCAACCCTAACAGTTAGCCTTAGTATGCTAGGTCTAAGCCGTGAGTTCTCGGTGTGGTTCGTCGATTGCGGTCGCACAAATTGTGATTAGACAAGCCCCAGCAAGCAGAACCCCATGCGTCATTTGCAGGTGTAAGGTTGCGCAGCGTTTTTTGGCGTCGGTAGAGTTCTCTTAATCGTCAGGTTTATACGTGGCTATTTTTGCCGGGGCACGCGCAAAGACCAAGACATATCCGACCGTAGCAGTGAACGTTTTCCACCACAAAAGACTTGCTAAGGTTCTTATAACGCGTTATATATTATATTTATAACGCGTTCTAAATCTGCGATAACACGACTGAGGCGCCCATGAACCTTCGCGAACGCAACAAATCTCAACGCCGAGTTGCTATCCTCGACGCTGCCAGGCAGCTGATGCATGACTCGGGTAATACCGGTTTCTCTATGCGTTCGCTGGCGGAGCAGGCCGGGGTTAGTCTCGCCACGCCCTATAATTTGTTTGGCTCCAAGCAAGCGATTCTTGTGGCGTTGCTAAATTCGGATTTTGAGAAGTTTCAAGAATCCCTGAGTCAGCTATCGGCCGGCAGCATAGATGTGATGTTTGAAGCTGTGCGGCTGACGACCGAAAATCTCAAGCAAGATCCCAGTTATTATCGGGGAGCTATGGCCGAAGTAACGCTTGATGCTCGGCCTGCAGTGCGCAATATGATCCTCGGTCCTCCTTATCTACTGTGGAAGCGATTACTGCGAGAAGCCGTGCACAAGGGCAGTCTCAGCAATACTGTCGATCTTGACCCGTTCACAATCACCGTTACTCAGCTAATGTTCGCTACAACCCGAGAATGGGTACAGGGCTACCTGAACCTGCCAGAGATGGAGGCACGTATGCGTTACGGCGTTGCTTTGAATTTGCTCGCGATTGCAACAGACGCAAGTCGTCAGATATTACGCGATCATTTGGCGCAAGCAGAAGCTGACCTGAAGTCCCTGTGGCACAGCGCATTAATGGTCCGTATGAAGGAAGGGCCTTTAGACGCAGAAACTCAGGAGATACTGGCAGACCAACTACGCCAGATGAGCCCGATGCTGCAAACCATTCCTAGTATTCAAGCCACTCCGGTGACTAAAAATAATAAGGAGAACACTGCATGACAAAAAATACTGCCAAGGTAGTGCGTCGATCGCTGTTTCCACAGGAGGCTGACACGTGGGCCTCTATCGCTGAGCGTGAATTAGGTGGTGCAGCGGAAGACAATATTGGCCTGCTACAGAGCTGGAACTTGCACGTTTTTGCTCGCGCTGCCGCACCGGTGGGGTCGCCCCGGGAAGGCAATCCTATTCTTCCGAGCGACGTTATTTTTCTTGAACCGCCTGCCGGTCATTGAGCCCTACCGGCATGCGTGAAGCATTTATTAAAGAAGCTCGAGTAGCGGCTGCTCATGAGGGGATTGCTGAGCTGGTGGTGACTTTGGAGCACGCTAATGGTGGCCTTTCAGAAGTCAGCTTAGACCAGGTCGCGACGGCGGCATTGCTAGATATTTGTCAGGTCGTTGACGCGGAACAACTGCAGGGTCAAGGCTGGCATACGGTAAGGGATGCCTTAGCGGTGTCCATGAACCGATTCTTATGAAAGCCTGAAGCTAACGCGCCACAGCTCGTAGCGCTGCTGAACAAGCCCGCCTAATAATAAAACTGAGGGAATCTACCATGCTTGATCTCATTATTCGAAATGGTCTCGTGATCGATGGCTCAGGCTTACCCGCCTATGCCGCTGATGTCGCTATCACCAATGGCCGCATCGTGCGCGTCGGTCGCATTACTGAAGACGCGCTGCAAACCATCGATGCTAAGGGGCAGGTGGTGGCACCGGGTTTTATTGACCCCCACACACACTTCGATGCTCAGTTGCTTTGGGATGGTAGTGCTAAACCCGCGCTAGCGCATGGGGTTACCACGATCGTTCCAGGCAACTGCTCACTGTCTTTGGCGCCCCTGCAAGAAAAGCATCGGATGAAGCTTGTTGGCATGTTTAATCAAATCGAAGAAATGCCCTTCAAAGCGTTTGCCGAGGGTGTTGAATGGAACTGGGTGACGTTTGAGGAATATATCAAGCGCATTGAGCAGGACCTAGCCATTAATGTTGCGCCATTGGTCGGCCACAGTGTGCTGCGCCTTTGGGTCATGGATGAGGCTGCCATGCAGCGCACTGCCACGTTGGACGAAACCAAGGCGATGCAAGATCTGTTGCGTCAATGTCTCGACGCCGGCGCTGTTGGCTTGTCTACTAGCTTTGTCGATATGGATGAGAACTTGCAGCCCGTGCCCAGTCGCTATGCCGACACCAATGAGCTTGACGCTCTGGCGCAAGTGTTGGGCGATTATGGCCGTATGTTGCAAATTGTGCCGGAATTCTATGACGCTGACTTGACCATTGCGCGGGTAGATCAGCTGGCCGCGCTATCATTGAAATATGCTATTCCCACCACTTTCTCACCGCTATTTGTGAGTCACGACAATGTTGACGCCGTTAACCGGGTAATGGCGCGGGTTGACACGCAGTTCGATAACGGCGCCAGGGTGTGGCCGCAGGTGCAAACCCGACCCATCGATATCAGCTTTAGTTTGGCGGTGCCCAGCCTGCTGTTCATGCGCTTTCGGACCTGGTATCGGCTGATTCGTTTCGGCACGGTGGATGAGATCATGGCTGGCCTGCAAGACCCAGAGAAACGCGCGAAGTATGTGTCTGAGGCCAGTGCAGTTGCCGGACTCTGGCCACGACTGAAGCTTCGCCAGGTGAATACTCAGGCAAACCAGTCACTGGTTGGTAAGACCCTTGGTGAGATCGCGGAGATTCGTGGGTGTTCGCCGGTCGATGCCATGATCGACGTGTCGATTGAGGAAAATTTAGAGGCGCATTTCTTGTCTGAAGATATGGGGCATAACGATGACGCTGAAGTGAGCCGACTACTCAACCATCCGCGAGTTCATATTGGTGCCAGCGACGGTGGTGCACATATTTTGTCGTTCTCGACCTACGGCGACACGGGATATTTGTTGGGTCATTTTGTACGCGACAAGGCGCTATTGGGCCTTGAGCAAGCCATTAAGAAAATCACCAGCGACACAGCTTCTATCTGGGGTATTGCTGAGCGTGGCCTTTTACAATCAGGCTACGTTGCTGACATTGCTATTTTCGATCCTGCAAAAATAGATCGTGGTGCCGAGTATTTCACGCAGGATGTGCCCGGCGATGGCAGTCGCTATGTGCGGGACGCCATCGGCATGGATACTGTGCTGGTCGGCGGCGCTGTCGCATGGTCAGCGGCCGACGGTTATTCTGCATCGGCGCGCGGTAAGGTATTGCCGGGGGCAAGGTTGTGAGCTCTGCCGCGAGTAAGCCCTTTGACATCGCCGGAATTACCCAGCGTCGCGTGCCCACCAATGGCATCAGCCTTAATGTGGCTGAGCAGGGCGAGGGCCCCCTTGTATTGTTGTTACATGGTTTTCCTGAATCGTGGTACTCCTGGCGTCACCAGATGGCGCCCCTTGCTGCCGCTGGTTATCACGTCGTGGCACCAGATATGCGTGGCTATGGTAAGAGTGATATGCCCCATGAGATCGCAGCCTATACGCAGGTCGAGGTGGTGAACGACATCATTGGGTTGATTCCTGCCCTTGGCCATAAAACGGCCATAGTCATCGGTCACGACTGGGGCGCGCCCACGGCCTGGGCTTGTGCCCGTGACTTCCCAGACCAAGTCAGCGCTGTTGGTGCTTTGTCAGTACCCTTTTCACCGCGATCGCCGGTGGAGCCCATGCCCATGCTACGACAGATTTTCAAGGATCAGTTCTTCTACCAGTTGTATTTTTTTGATGAGGGTATCGCGGAAGCTGAATTTGAGGGGGATATCCACGGCTGTCTGAAGAAGTTTCTAGTCTTAGCCGGAGGTGAAACCGACCTGACCGAGTTGACGCCTAAGGGGCCGGACGATGATATGTTTAGCAGTGTCCCGCTACCTGCAACACTGCCGAGTTGGCTGTCAGAGGAGGATCTAGCGTTTTACACCGCAGAGTTTGCGAAATCAGGTTTCCGTGGACCGTTGAACTACTATCGTAATCATGATCTTACCTGGGCGCTGACAAAAGACTCTCCTACTCAGGTTCATCAGCCGGCCATGTTCGTTGCCGGCGACCAGGACGGCGTTTTGTTAATGGCAGCCGAGGCCTTGAAGTCAATGCCCGAGCATGTCACGGACCTGCGCATCAATGAGCGAATCCCTGGCGCAGGTCATTGGACTCAACAGGAAGCGCCTGAGGCTGTCAACGCGGCAGTACTGCGGTTTCTTTCATCAATAGCGGGTGGTTAAGTACGATGGATAATTCAGAAAAAGTCGTCGTTGTCGGCAGCGGTATTGCCGGTATGTGCACGGCCTTGGCCATGGCTCGTAAAAACATGTCGGTGACAGTGCTGGAACGTGACTCGGAACCACCCGAAGGGGACGCTGAAAAAGCATTCTTTGAATGGCCAAGGCGCGGTGCTTCGCAGTTCCGCCATCCGCACGCGTTTTTAGGTTTAATGTGCAACCTGCTACAGGACAATTATCCAGATCTGTTAGAAGCTTTTTATGCGGCTGGCGCGCGCCGAGTCGACTACAGGGAAATGCTGCCGGCCGAACTCGAAGACAAGTATGAGCCAGCGCCAGGTGACGAGAAATTGTTCGTGCTGATGTGTCGACGCGCCACCATTGAAACGGTGATGCGTCGCTTTGTGGCAGGGCTACCGAATATCACCTTTGTGAACAATATTTCCATCGATGGGTTAGTGACTGAGCATACCAACACGGGGCTCGCAGTTCGTGGGCTGAAAGTACGCAGAGACTGCGTCGATGTGCATGGCGCTGAGATCCTAGGTGATATCATCGTTGATGCTAGTGGCCGCAATACGCACTTTCCCCGCTGGTTAGCCGCAGCTGGCCCATCGATCATCGAAGAAAATGATAATGCCGAGATCATTTATTACACCCGCCATTATAAATTTCGCCCGGGCTTCAGTGAGCCATCGCGCCATGCCGAAGATCGCAGCAGCGGTGACTTAGGCTACATTAAATACGGCGTATTTCCCGGTGATAATGCAAGTTTTGCAATTATTGTCTGCTTGCACAAGGTGGAGAAAGATTTGCACGAGGCCATTAAAGACAGCGATACGTTCGACGCGGTTTGTCGAAGCATTCCTGGCTTAACGCCTTGGCTGACGCCAGGGCAGGTGGATGCCACCACTGACTCCTTCGGTATGGCTGATATTCGTGCCGTTTGGCGGCATTATGTGGTTGATGGTAAACCCATTGCCCAAAATATCTTCGCTGTTGGTGACGCGGCCATTCGCACCAATCCACTTTACGGCAGGGGTTGCAGCACAGGCATACTGCATGCGCATATTCTTGCCGACACCGTGTCCGAAATTCAGGATCCCGTGGCGCGTGCGCTGGCTTTCAGCGGCCGCAGTGAAGAGGCTATCAGGCCCATCTTTGAAGCCAGCCTAACGGAAGACAAGAATGGCATTCGTCGGTCTCTGGCCAGCGCCGAGGGACGTTTGCATGAAAAGCCTAAGAATTTCAAACAGAAATTTGGTTTGGCATTCGGCGATGCCTTGATGGCGGCCGCCCGCTATAATTTGCGGGTCAATCGCGGTTTTATGCGTACTGTTAATCTGTTGGAAAAGCCGGGTGAGTTTTTGCAGGACCGGCGGACACGATTGATTGTTATGTTCTACATGCTGCGGGGACGCAGTCGTAATGCTTTGGCACGCAATCAGCGAGGCCCTACGCGTGACGAAATGCTGAGTCTAACTCGGCAGTAATAAGCGTCGTGCCGCGGCAACGTCTTGCTCGCGGCTTGTTAACACGGTGCAGCTGCTAGAAGTCTAGGCCGCTGGGTGGCTGCTCGGCGGCAGCGCGATCTTCTTCAGTTTGATATTGCGGTGTTGCATCACGTTCGCTGCGTTGATCATTTTCACCCTCCTCTCTGGCATTAAGCATCGCCCAGCCAGCCTGCCACTCGAAGGGTAAAACCTCGATCTTTGGGGTTTTCATGGTCATTAAACCCTGCAGTGCGCTAGCCACGACCTCATACTGATTGTGTTTGTCCTTGAATCGACCAGATTCAAATCCCAGCGGGTAGTTAACAAATGTTGCCCGTGGTGGCTTGCCTGCTTGCAGAATATCCAGGGCACTGCCGAGTATCATGGTTGGCAGCCCCTTGGCTTCGAAGTACCTAGCGATCAGACACACGGTCTGGTGGCAGACCGGTCACAAAGGTACTAGCAGTAGGACATCTGGCAGTTCACGTTCGAGCGCCGCTTCGAGATTAGGGATCAGTTCTGTCATCACACGATTTTTCGAGTAAATACCACCCATGCATGACAGGAAGTTTTCGGTCAGTTCACCGACTATGCGCTCATTTTTGAGCCTTTGCAGCGCCTCTAGTGGAAACACTGTCAACGGGTCTTGGCGAGCTTCAATCAAGTAGTTTTCCATGATGTGCGAAAAACGGATTTTATCGGTTGGGGAATTGCTGGGAATAGCGCGAATGCTGGTGTCGTCTTTGTAGTGGTAAGCGACCTGACCCTGAACGTACGTGCCTGCCGTTGAAATCACCGCCACTTTGGATTCGGACAGCGGTTTTGTTAAAAGCGCGAAATCCGGTTCACTGCTTGCTTCAAACCATTGATAGGGTTTAAAGCCGAGTTTGACGTAGGTGTCGGTGGTCTGCGCAATGTACTGGGTTGGGGGTGGCTGCATGGAATTGATACCGTGATTTATGATTGGGCGTTGAGAGGATAGTCGATGCTTAAGATTAACGTGACTCAAACGTGGCGAGCGTGGTTCCAAAGCCAAAAAACATAATATCTGTTACGCCGTTTAACACTGGCTGCGTGAGGGGTTTTTCGGCAAGACTAACCACCTTTGAAAATAGAAGTGCCATAAGCCTAAACCCCGTAATCTGAAGACTATCCATATCTCGTGCTCTGTTCCGCGCCATATTTAACCGCGATAGCGATTACTCAAAAACTGTTTCATGTATCGCCGCGATGTAGTGCTGAGATGCTAACTCAAATAACACTGATTTCCATTGTGCTTGATGGGTGTTACCAATGGCCAGAGTTTCAGCGTCGCTGCAATTAAT
>JBLHVI010000117.1:0-8293 GCA_047630175.1 Candidatus Azotimanducaceae bacterium | reverse complement strand
GGCGGGCGTTTTTGTCATCGTCGACGACCAGAATATTAGCCTGATGTTGTCGTATTGAATGCAGATGAACGCAGTCAATGAGTGCTTGGTGGTGAAGCGGAGTCGGTAGCACATGCCAGCTAGCCTTTAGGTAAACATGTGGGCTGTTTAGCAAGATGACGGTTGTTGTCAGATCGAGCTGATCAGTAATGTGTTTGATTGCGCTGGCTGACGTTATCCCGATGATGCAAAGGTCCGCCGTTCGATGTTGCGTGATGTTAATGTCGAGCCCTCTTAGGCAAGACTGCAAACCGATACGCTGCTGCTCATTGCAAGGATGAATTTGTGCTGTCATATCGTGGCCGTGTTCGGCCACCGTATTTATGGGTTGCACAGGAAGATAAAATCCGTTGTCAGAGAGGTGGCCGCCGCAGTTTGATAACAATTGCAAAAGCGCTGGTTGCTGATCCGAGCGATATTTTTTCTGACGGTCAGATGAGTTCGAAACACCATTAACGCTAAGCTGAAACGCAATTTCTGACGCGGCATTTGCTGTTTGTCTAAACGTAATACTTAGTATCCAGTACGCACGTGCTGGAGACTCAAAGTCGTCTAGCAATGCGAGCAGGTAGTGAAAAACAGCGCGACAGACTAGCGCCTTGTCACCGTGAAATTTCACGGGGCAAGAGGGCGCGTAATCAGGCCAGATCTCGTGCTGTGTTTTGCTGCTTGGCGCTGCTAAATAAGGCTGCAGTAAGGTGATTGCATCATGCACGCAGGCACGCAAGTCATAGGTTGAATCTTGTGCTGGCACTGTTGTCGACTTTGACTGCAGGGTTTGAGGCGTATGGCTTGCTGTTGTTGAAAGCAGATTTTTTGCAAGTATATCCAGTTCTGTCAAATAGAAGCCGACAACCTCGTGTGCTGATTGGAGGTAGTGAAATTCTGCTGCATTTGTGTTTCCTTGGCTGCGCTTATCTGCATCACCACCTAATTTGAGTAGATGGCCGCTAACAGTCTGTTGGTGTTCTAGCGCAATTAACGCCAAGCGTTGGTGGATTTGCTGGAAAACTAGTTGTCGTTGTAGACCTTCATCAAGGGATTGTGAAAGCGCTATGCTATTGGCTCTTGCTTGCTCTAGGTGAACGTTTAGCCTGTCGACGTAATGGTGTGCAGCCGCGCGGCGTGCTCGCGCCATCTTCAGATCGTCTTTCAGTTCAGTAACGAGGCTATATTGCTCAAAAAGAGGTTGGTTGAGCTTACTATCTATATAATAACAGGCATATCGCCACAGGCCGCCAAGGGTCAGTGCGGCGCCGAGCCATGGCACGAGCATGTGCCATAGGGCCGGTAACTGTAACGTAGTGGCGAGCCACTGCAGGCCGACAAAACATGTGGCTGGCAGCAGGGACATGACTGCAAGGTAGACTTGAGTTGGTAGTTTTGAAGCCTGCATTTTACCTGTCAGTGCCTCTATTGGGCGAACGGTTGGACGAATGATTGAATAGGCGGCTAAATGAATGGTTCAATGAGCATCTATGACTTAATTGAATTTCGATAGAATAAGCAAATATTAACCGAAACCGGCATAGTCCCTTATGATTGAGATCGTCTTTAACCAAGAAAGTACGTTGTTATGAGCCCAATTGAATACCCCACCATTGAAGCCTGTATCGGCGGGACCCCGCTAGTGCGGCTGCAGCGCATGCCCGGTAAGACCAGCAATACGATACTCGCCAAGCTGGAGGGTAATAATCCCGCTGGATCGGTCAAAGACCGGCCGGCTATAAACATGATTCAAGCGGCAGAAGCGCGCGGTGAGATAGCGCCTGGTGATACGCTCATTGAGGCAACTAGCGGTAACACAGGTATTGCTTTAGCCATGGCTGCGGCGATTAAAGGCTATCGCATGATCTTGATTATGCCAGCCCACATGAGTAACGAGCGTAAGGCTGCGATGTCTGCCTATGGCGCCGAATTAATACTCGTCTCAAAAGACGAGGGCATGGAAGGTGCGCGTGATTTGGCTAAACAAATGCAGAGCGAGGGTCGCGGCCGGGTACTTGACCAGTTCGCTAATCCCGATAATCCGCATGCCCATTTTGCTGGCACCGGTCCTGAAATTTATCGTCAGACCGGGGGCTCCGTCACGCATTTTATCGCATCTATGGGTACTACTGGAACGATTATGGGTGTTTCCCGATTTTTTCGAGAGACGAAGCCTGAAGTCCAAATCGTTGGTTTACAGCCCATCGATGGTGCCAGTATTCCTGGTATCAGACGCTGGCCTGCGGCGTATATGCCACAGGTCTATGATGGTGCGTTGGTTGACAGGATTGTCGATATGAATCAGGAGCTAGCGGAGCAAACCATGCGTCGATTGGCTACCGAAGAAGGTATTTTCTGCGGCGTGTCGTCGGGCGGATCTGTAGCAGCAGCGCTGCAAATCAGTCAGGAAGTTAGTAACGCGGTGATCGTTGCCATAATCTGCGATCGAGGCGACAGATACCTCTCTACGGGTGTTTTTGAGCGTAACTGAGTCTTTCTAAGCTAAATCTGTTGGTGAGTTCGGCATGTCAGGACGATGCGTGGTACATTATCCCGCGCTTGAACGGGTAGCAGCCTTACCAGCCTCCTCGCAACGCTCTTAACCTAGCGAATACTAACGAAGTGACGCCCGCCAAAGCCACGCCTGACAAAGCCACGCCTGATAAAGTCACTCTAAATCAATTGAAACCTATTGTGGAAAGCCGCTTGTGAAAAACTATGATCCCGTAACGATAACGACAGATCAATTGGACCCGGCGGGTTATGCCTTGAGTGCCGATGGTAAACAAGCCGTTATTGGTGCGTTAGCTGGTGAGACACTTATCGCTGTACCTTGGGCGCGTAAGCGCAAGAAACACTTTTTTAAAACGGTCACTGTACTGCAGGCATCAGCCGATAGAGTTACGCCGATATGCCCTGCAGCCAATGACTGTGGTGGATGTAGCTTTCAGCACTTTGAATCGGTGGCGCAGATTAGATTCAAAGCAGATAATTTGCGTCAAACATTGGCAGATACTCAGCCATTGCACTTTATGGAGCCCATCACCGGCCCGACCAATGACTATCGCAGCAAGGCGCGATTGGGCGTCAAATTTGTTGAGAAAAAGGGCCGCGTTTTAGTTGGTTTTCGCGAAAAAATGAAGCCCTATGTTGCCGAAATAGACCGTTGTTACGTTTTGCGCGCGTCTGTGGGCGAAAATCTTTTAGCCCTAGCGCAAGTGATCGGTGAATTAAGTGACCCTCGTAGCATTCCACAAATTGAAGTTGCCGTTGGTGATACAGAAACTGCACTGGTTATTCGTCATCTTAGTGATATGTCGTCGGCTGATGTTAGTCAATTAAGCGAATTCGGCCGACAGTTGCAGTTCTCGATCTATCTGCAACCGGGTAATGAATCGACAGTACACAAGATTTTTCCCGCTGACGGTGTTGAGCGTCTAAGTTACAGCTTGCCGGAATTCAATTTAACTTATGCCTTTCATCCCATGGATTTCACTCAAGTGAATCACCAGATAAATCAAAAAATGATTCGTCGAGCGATTGATTTGCTAGCGTTGAAAGACACTGATCGAGTGTTTGATGGGTTTTGTGGTATTGGCAACTTTAGCCTACCGCTGGCACGATCGGCGGGGTATGTAATGGGGATTGAGCTATCTCAAACCTGTGTGCAGCGCGCTAATGAAAACGCCGTCCTCAATCAAATAGATAATGTTGAGTTTAGCGCCGGGGATTTGTTTGCCGAAAATCAGGATAAAACGGCATTTGAGGGCTATAACAAGGTTCTATTAGACCCGCCTCGAAGTGGTGCGCTAGAGGTCTGCAAAGTACTTGCAACCCATCACGCGGAAAGGGTAGTGTACGTCTCCTGTAATCCCGTCACACTGGCGCGGGACGCTGAAATATTAGTGGCAGGCGGGTATCAATTCGAGTCGGCAGGTGTCATTGATATGTTTCCTCATACTACCCATGTTGAATCAATAGCCTGTTTTACTCGCGCATGACTGTAGGCCACTCACTTACGCATATTGAACGTCACACTCTATGGTAAAAGTCAGAAAGGAGCAGCCGCTGCACGTTGACGGTCGGGTTAATCTGGCCCTCTGGTTAACACAGCTGCAAGAAAAAAACCCCGGTTTTGATCTGAAAAGACTTGAGCTTGCCTGCGATTTGTCGGAGAAAGCTGAGGAAAGGGCTGCGCTCACTAACACGTTATGGGCGTCAGGCAGAAGCAGTTATCGAACCGGCCTGGACATGGCCGATATCCTCAGCGAACTTCGTATGGATGAGGATGGGATTGTCGCGGCGATCATTTACCGAGCCGTGCGTGAGAACCAGATTACCCTCAATCATGTCCGCAAACAGTTCGGCGACAATGTGGCGACGTTGGTCGAGGGTGTATTACGGATGGCGGCGATCAGTAATATCCGAATTTCAGACGAATCGGTGTTGGGCGAGCATAAAGACCAGCTTGAACAGGCGAAGCGCTTATTGGTCGCGATCGTCGATGATGTGCGCGTCGCGTTGATAAAGCTTGCCGAACGCACCTGTGCAGTGCGCGAAATAGGCCGTGATAAACCTGAACGTCAGGTGCGCTTAGCACGTGAAGTTATGGATATTTATGCACCACTGGCGCATCGACTCGGTATTGGCCAAATCAAGTGGGAGTTAGAAGACTTAGCCTTTCGGTACACTGAACCACTAGCTTACAAGCGAATTGCCAGTTTGTTGGATGAAAAGCGTACTGATCGACAGAACTATATTGATCGTGTGATTGCTACTTTGAATGATAAGTTGGCGATGATTAACGTCGACGCTGAACTTGATGGTAGAGCCAAGCATATTTACAGTATCTGGCGAAAGATGCGTAATAAGAGCATTACTTTTTCTCAGGTCTACGATGTGCGTGCGGTGCGGATATTGGTGCCAGAAGATAACGATTGCTATCGCGTTTTAGGCATTGTGCATAATTTGTGGCGTAATTTGCCGTACGAATTCGATGACTACGTTGCTTCTCCGAAGGAGAACGGCTATCGCTCGTTGCACACGGCGGTGATTGGACCTGAAAATAAAGTCTTAGAAATTCAGATTCGCACGCACGAGATGCATGAAAAAGCCGAACTCGGTGTTTGTTCTCACTGGCAGTACAAAGCGGTTGATCAGATAGAAGAGCCCGTCGCCTACCGTGAGAAAATAGAGTGGTTACGACAAATTCTGGACTGGCGTGAGGAACTTGGGGATGTAGCAGGTATTTCTAAAGAGCTGCTTGATGAAATCGGACTCGATCGAATCTATGTCTTCACGCCGGATGGCCACGTTGTTGATATGACACCGAACGCGACCCCCGTCGATTTTGCCTATCGAGTGCATACCGAAGTTGGGCATAAGTGTCGAGGCGCGAAGATCAATGGCAAGGTAGTACCGCTGAATACGCGGCTCAAGTCGGGTGACCAGATAGAAATTATTACCGGTGATGAAATTGAGCCTCGACGGGAATGGTTGCATGCTCATCTGGGTTACCTTTCTACATCAAGGGCGCGGGCTAAGGTACAAAATTGGTTTGGTCAGCGAACAAAGCGTAAAAATATCGAAGAAGGTAAGCAGCTTCTAGAGCATGAGTTGCGGCGTCTCAGCGTCGAGCACGTAAATATAGGCCAGCTGACGGGGATGTTGAATCATAAGAAAGCGGTTGATCTGTATGCGGCAGTGGGTGCGGGTGATATCAGCGTGATTGATGTTGTCGAAGCTGCAGTTCATATGGTGGAGCTCGACGTAAAAGATCAACAGCTAAGCTTGTTGCTTAGCGATGAAAATCGCGCAGAAAACAGCGAAATGTTGGTTACCGGCTTGGGTGGCTTGCTTTATAGTCTTGCCGCTTGTTGCAATCCTGTTTCAGGCGAAAGCATTGTCGGTATTATCACCGACCAGAACACGGTCGATGTGCATTGTCAGGACTGTTTGCAGGCGCTGCAGGCCGATAGTTATGGTAGGCTCATGCGGTTGGATTGGCGGGCAGGGAATGCCGCTACCTTTCCTGTCACCGTCGAGATAACCGCGTACGACCGGCACGGCCTGCTACATGATATTACCGGCGTGTTCATGCGCGAAGAAACCAACGTGATTGCGATGAATTCGCAAACTGACAAACCGAATAACCGTGTGTTGATGTCTATCGTTATAGAGGTCAGTGGTATTAATCGGTTACTCAAGACCATAGAGCAGATAGAACAGCTATCGAATGTAATTACAGCACGTCGGACAGTTGCTCACTAATTATTGAGCGGGTTTGACTATTTTCAGTTAATAGAAATAGATGGGAGATTGTTGCGTGAAGATGATTCTTTTAGGCGCACCAGGTGTGGGCAAGGGTACTCAGGCTCAATTTATTCGTGAGAAGTGCGGCATTCCGCAAATTTCTACCGGAGATATGCTTAGGGAAGCGATTCAGGCAGGTTCTCCACTTGGGCTTAAAGTCAAAGGAGTTATGGAGGCTGGTGCGTTGGTTACAGACGATATTATTATCGATCTAGTGAAAGAACGAGTCGCACAACCTGATTGTGCCAGCGGGTTTTTGTTTGATGGTTTTCCGCGAACTATTCCACAGGCGCAGGCATTGCAGGATCAGAAAATCGATATCGACTGTGTTATTGAAATCCGTGTTCCTGACGAGGAGATTGTCAGCCGACTGAGTGGTCGACGGGTGCATTCTGAGTCTGGTCGGATTTACCACGTTATTCATAATCCGCCTAAAACTGCTGGAAAAGACGATGAAACTGGCGATAACTTGGTGCAAAGAGATGATGATCAAGAGGATACAGTGCTCGAGCGATTGAAAATCTATCGCGATCAAACCGAACCATTGGTTAAGTTTTACAAGGATTTGGCGGCTTCGACAACAAGATCATTAAAACTCTATGCGATCGATGGCCAAGGTGACACATCGGATATAAAGTTTAAAATATCCGACATTATTGACAAACAAACGACCTAGTTCAGGTGCATATTGTGTGTCGAATATCAGTTTAAATATTCGATTGAGAGAGAGTTCAACGAATAGTTTGGTAGAGAAAAAACGTTAGAAAACTTAGTATGTATTTTTTAAATACTGAATGTTTTGCGTTTTATTCAAAAAAAGTTCGCAAACTTAACCATTTTTTTCTAAACTTCATTGTGTTAGACAGCTGTATACATAGTTCCTTCGATTGTGTGGCAACGTGTTTGCTGATTAATGATTTTCAAAGTGATGTTAATTTGTAATTTTACAATCAGCAAAACATTGAAAATTTCAGGCTCAAAAGTCATGTTGAAAGAGTTAGACATGACCTCGAGGCATGAGACTGTTGTAACAAAACGAGTGAACTTTCATTAGTAAGACAGGAGTGGAAACGTGGTTGCGAAAAAGAAAGCAGTGTTGAAGAAAAAGGTCGCAGCGAAAAAAAGTCCAGCTGCCAAAAAGAAAGTTGTTGCTAAAAAGACTGTTGCGAAAAAGAAAGTTGTCAAAAAAGTAGCAGCAAAAAAGCAGGCTGTTGCGAAAAAGCCAGCGGCAAAGAAAAAAGTAGCGGCTAAGAAGAAAGTTGCCGTTAAGAAAAAAGTAGCTACCAAGAAAAAAGTCGCTGTTAAAAAGAAGGTTGCGGCGAAGAAGAAAGTAGCGACTAAAAAGAAAGTTGTCGCGAAAAAGAAAGTTGTCGCGAAGAAAAAAGTGGCTGTAAAGAAAAAAGTGGCGACTAAAAAGAAAGTAACGGCGAAGAAAGCTGTAAAGAAAGTTGCTAAAAAGGCCCCGGCAAAGAAAAAGCTGGTTGCTAAGAAAGTTGCGGCGAAGAAAATTGCAGTAAAGAAGCCAGTTGTAAAAAAAGCAGCAAAGAAAGTCGCAGCAAAGAAGAAGGCAGTATAGCGACGTGATGTAGCCAAAGGCCCTCTTTCAGAGGGCCTTTGGGTGCCTGGCTGAGTATTTAATAGAGTTTGGTTTGAGTAAACAATGGGTTCAAAATAGGCCGTGGTAACACGCGTACTCGAACTAGCGTACTCGAACTAGCGTACTCGAACTAGCGTACTCGAACTAGCGTACTCGAACTAGCGTACTCGAACTAGCGTACTCGAACTAGCTTACTCGAACTAGCTTACTCGAAAGAGTTTAGACTCATAATATCGTTGAAGTTAGCGAAGCTAATTCGGTGTTCAGCGTCGACCACAGACGGCATCCTCTCTGCGGATGTGCCGTCGACCTTGCCATTAAAAATAGCCCCAGTTATAACCTGCCTGCCTGCAATCC
>JBLHVI010000116.1:0-8316 GCA_047630175.1 Candidatus Azotimanducaceae bacterium | reverse complement strand
TAGGGGTCAAGTTAGGGGTCAAGTGAGCCATCACACGGATAGAGGAAACTATGGGAAACCGCGAACGAATTATTGAAGTGTGTCGGCAGCAGATGAATCAATCGGGTGCGCATACTATTGGTACCGCGCAACTGTGCGACAGCCTGAGTATCAGCCCCGGAAATTTGTATTATCACTTCCGTAATAAAGAGGAAATTATCCGCGCGCTATTTGACGAAATGGATGTGGAGTTTAGGCTAACGTTTGGAGGGCCTAAATCCTCAAAAGTATCCCCGTTAGATTATTGCCAGTACTACCTACAAACCCTCGAGATCGCGTGGCGACACAAGTTTTTCTTTAGCGATTTACCCCATCTGTTGCGGCGTGATCCGCTGTTGGCGAAAGACTATCGCGCTTTGCAGGACTGGGCCTTGGATCAGCTGGAGAGTATCGTTCGACAGGTGGCTGACCAGGGTAACTTGGTGGCGCCGCGCGGCGCTGCGGGATACCGGTCAATCGCCGTCAATACGTGGCTGATATGGAACAGCTGGATTCCCTTTGCAGAATCAAGGAATGCTGATGGTGAAGCGACGCGGGCGGACATGCATCACGGCGTCGCTCAAATATTTGACGCCGTGTCTGCCTACCTTGTGCCGGAGTTTGAACGCGCCGTTCGCAACCATCTGACGCAAGCGCGAGACAAACCCACGGTGGCGTAAAACATTTAGGCGCTGTGTTTTAGACGCCATGTTTCACAAGCTATGCGCCAGGGACACGTACCCAGCCTTCCATCAATACCCGCGCACTGCGACTCATGCTGGCCTTGAGTACCTGCCACTCGCCGTCAACCTGCTGCGCCTGAGCGCCGACACGCAAGGTGCCGGAAGGGTGACCAAAGTTCACGGCGTCGCGCTCACCGCCGCCAGCGGCGATATTCACCAACGTGCCGGGAATGGCGGCGGCTGTGCCGATGGCGACAGCTGCGGTGCCCATCATGGCATGGTGTAGTTTGCCCATGGATAAGGCCCGTACGAGTAGATCGATGTCGTTTGATGACACCTGTTTGCCGCTTGACGACACATAGTTTGCTGGCGGTGCGACAAAAGCTACCTTCGGCGTATGCTGACGGTCTGCGGCTTCGTCAATATGTTGAATCAAGCCCATGCGTACGGCGCCGTAAGCGCGTATTGTCTCGAACATCGCTAATATGTTGGCACTGCTGTTGATGTCGTCTTGCAATTCTGTGCCGGTGTAACCAATGTCTGCGGCGTTCACAAAGATCGTCGGAATGCCGGCGTTGATCATCGTAGCGGTAAAAGTACCTACCCCCGGTACGTCCAATTTATCAACCACATTGCCCGTCGGAAACATAGCGCCGCCGTCATCATCGTCAGCAGGGTTCATGAAGTCGAGTTGTACCTCAGCGGCGGGGAAGGTCACGCCATCAAGTTCAAAGTCACCAGTTTCTTGCACGGCGCCGTTAGTCATAGGCACTTTAGCAATGATGGTCTTGCTGATATTTGCCTGCCAGATACGCACAACAGCGATGCCGTCAGCGGGTATTCGACTTGCATCGACCAGGCCGCTGCTGATGGCAAACGCGCCTACAGCGGCGCTTAGGTTGCCGCAGTTGCCGCTCCAATCAACGAAGGCTTTGTCGATAGCAACCTGGCCAAACAGGTAGTCCACGTCGTGATCAGGCTGACTGCTGCTGGCCAAAATAACTGTCTTGCTGGTGCTAGACGTGGCGCCACCCATGCCGTCTGTCTGCTTACCGTACGGATCAGGGCTACCGATAACGCGCAATAGCAGCGCGTCTCTGGCAGCGCCTGGCGTTTGTGCGGCGGTGGGCAGGTCGGTGAGGTTGAAGAACACCCCCTTGCTGGTGCCGCCACGCATGTAGGTGGCGGCAATTTTGATTTGCGGCGCATGTGGCATTAAGCGGCTCCTACGGATTCCAGGAAGTCTTGGGCAAAGCGTTGCAATACGCCACCGGCTTCGTAGATCGATAATTCCTCTTGGGTGTCAACACGACACGTGACTGGAATGTCTAGCGTCTCGCCATTCTTGCGGGTCATGACCACCTTCAATGTGGCTCTGGGCGTGTGCTCGCCGACGACGTCAAATGTCTCGCTGCCGTCGATGCTGTAGGTGTGGCGATTTTCACCGGTCATAAATTGCAGCGGTAATACGCCCATGCCCACCAAATTGGTGCGGTGGATGCGCTCGAAGCCCTCAGCGACGATTACTTCAACACCCGCTAAGCGAACACCTTTGGCAGCCCAGTCGCGCGACGAGCCCTGACCGTAGTCAGCGCCAGCGATAATGATGAGGGGTTGCTTGCGCGCCATATAAACTTCAATCGCCTCCCACATGCGGCTGTTGGTGCCTTCTGGCTCGAGGCGGGTGAGTGAACCCTGCTTGACCTTACCGTCCTCTATGACCATTTCATTGAGTAGTTTCGGGTTGGCAAACGTCGCACGCTGGGCAGTGAGGTGATCACCGCGATGGGTGGCGTAAGAGTTAAAATCGGCTTCCGGCAAGCCCATTTTGTCCAGATATTCGCCAGCTGCACTGTCGAGCATGATGGCATTCGACGGTGACAGGTGATCGGTGGTGATATTGTCGCCCAGTACGGCGAGTGGACGCATACCCTTGAGTTTACGTTCACCGGCCAGCGCGCCTTCCCAATAAGGCGGACGACGAATGTAGGTGCTTTGTGGGCGCCAATCATAAAGCGGGCTGACGGATGAAGCATCCGCATGGGTAATGTCAAACATGGGGATATAAACCGTGTTGTACTGCTCAGGTTTAACGCACTGCTTGACGATGGCGTCGATCTCTTCATCCGACGGCCACAAATCTTTAAGCGTAACGGGATTGCCTTGTTTGTCTGTACCCAGCACGTCTTTTTCTATGTCAAAACGAATCGTGCCGGCAATAGCGTAAGCGACGACTAAGGGCGGCGAGGCCAGAAAAGCCTGCTTGGCATAGGGGTGTATGCGGCCGTCGAAGTTACGGTTGCCCGACAACACAGCGGTGGCGTACAGGTCGCGATCGATAACTTCCTTTTGAATAATCGGATCTAGGGCGCCACTCATGCCGTTACAGGTGGTGCAGGCAAAGCCAACTATGCCAAAGCCCATTTGTTCCAGTTCGGTCAGCAGGTTGGCTTCTTCAAGATACAGCTGGACGGTTTTAGAGCCGGGTGCGAGCGACGTTTTCACCCAAGGCTTGCGCGTCAGTCCTGCGGCGTTAGCGTTGCGTGCCAGCAGCGCGGCGGCAATCACGTTGCGCGGGTTGCTGGTGTTGGTGCAGCTGGTAATCGCCGCAATGATGACCGCGCCGTCAGGCATTTGGCCGTCGACGTTTTCTACCACGCCGCTAATACCTTTGGCGGCGAGATCTTTAGTCGCTACGCGGCGATGGGGATTAGACGGGCCGGCAATATTGCGGCCGACTGTCGATAAATCGAATGTCAGTACCCGTTCGTATTCTGCCGTGACCAGATCATCAGCCCACAGGCCGGTGTGTTTGGCGTAGCTTTCAACCAGCTTGACTTGCTCTGCTTCACGGCCGGTGAGGGTTAAGTATTCGATGGTCTGCTTGTCGATGTAAAACATAGCGGCCGTGGCGCCAAATTCCGGCGTCATATTTGAGATAGTAGCGCGGTCTCCCAGTGTCAGGGCAGCTGCGCCGGCGCCAAAAAATTCCAAATAAGATGATACTACTTTTGAATCTCGCAAGAATTCGGTAAGGGCGAGCACGATATCTGTCGCGGTGATGCCAGGCTGCCGATGTCCGGCTAGTTCAACGCCAATAATTTCGGGTAGGCGCATGTAAGATGCGCGGCCGAGCATCACGCTCTCAGCTTCTAGACCGCCAACGCCCACCGCGATTACGCCCAATGCATCGACCATCGGTGTGTGGCTGTCGGTGCCTACCAGGGTGTCGGGGAAGGCCACGCCATCGCGGACCTGTACCACCGGTGACATCCGCTCTAGGTTTATCTGGTGCATGATGCCGTTGCCCGGTGGGATTACATCGACATTTTCAAACGCCGTTTTGGTCCAATTGATAAAATGAAAGCGATCTTCGTTGCGACGATCTTCGATAGCGCGATTCTGCTCGAAGGCATCTTCCTCGAAGCCGGCATGCTCCACGGCTAACGAATGATCGACAATGAGTTGGGTGGGTACAACTGGATTGACCTGAGCAGGATCGCCGCCTTTCAAGGCAATGGCATCACGCAGTCCTGCGAGGTCAACCAAGGCCGTTTGGCCAAGAATGTCATGACATACGACGCGTGCCGGATACCAGGGGAAGTCGAGTTCTTGCTTGCGCTCAATAAGTTGTTTGAGCGCGTCAACTAAGTCTGCAGGATCACAGCGCCGTACTAGGTTCTCGGCAAAAACGCGGGAGGTATACGGTAGCTTTGCATAGGCACCAGGTGCGATGGCATCCACCGCAGCGCGGGTGTCGAAGTAGTCGTGTGACGTGCCCGGTAAGGGTTTACGATGATTCGTGTTCATATAAGTTTCCACTGGCATTTAAATTGGGTAGGCATCGGGCTTTGTTACAAAGCTTCTTCAATGATCCGCTGGGCTTTCAGTTTGAGTCTTAGCTTGATTACCACGTAAAGTACCCGCAAATTTTCTGGGGTCATGTACTGATGCGTCTTAGGGATACTGTTTGATTGTATTTTCCTAGAATAGTGCCGTCGGGTCGTTGCCTTCGTGCGGATTATGCCACGATTGAGGGTCGTCTCCCAAAACCTCATTGCAAGACGCCGCCTCGCTGCTTTGGATGGGAGCGCAGACGGCGGCTAATGCTGACTAAGACCCGCGGTGAGCCTCAGTCGCCACTATAGGTGCGCCTCAGCTGTCAGTATAAACAGGAGGTCTTTTTTCTAAAAAGGCGCGCATGCCTTCCTGAGCATCTTGCGTTCTTGAACACATTAATTGGTTTCGATTCTCAATGGCCATAGCTGCCTCAAGGCCGGCGGCGTCAATGGCAATATTCAAGCCTTCCTTCGTCATTCGTAGCCCCATGGGTGACGTGCTCAGCATGTCGTCGATATAGGATTGCGCAGCGTTGGCAAGGTCTTCATCGGCAACGACCTCTGATACAAGATTGGTGCGTAGGGCGCGCTCGGCGTTAATGAAGCGCCCTGTTAGCATAAGTTCTGAGGCGATAGAGGTGCCGATCAGGCGGGGTAAAAAGTAGCTGGCGCCCATGTCGCAGGCTGATAAACCAACGCGAATAAAGGCCGCATTCATGCGCGCACTGTCACCGGCGATACGAATATCAGACGCTAGCGCAAAGGCAAAGCCACCACCGCAGGCCGGCCCATGAATGAGGGAGATAATAGGCTGGGGGCAGCGGCGCATGCGAATATAGACCTCGGCGAGATAGCCCTGAAAGCCCATGCCGGCACTAAACGGTTGGGCATGGGTGCGCGACTGTGAGGCCTTGATGTCAAGGCCGGCACAAAAAGCGCGGCCGGCGCCGCGCATGACCACTATGCGCGTATGTTTGTCTTCCCTTAAGCCTTCGAAATAGTCCCTTAGTTCGGTGACCATGGGCGTGTCGATGGCATTTAGCGCTTCGGGCCTATTCAGTGTCAGCCAGTCCACCTGGCCCTGCTTTTCAATTTTGATAGTTTGATAGTTGTTAACGTGGTTTGTCGCCGAATCGTTGTGCGTCTGGTCGCTCATGCGACTCTCCTTAATTGTTGGTCTGTGGCTGTTTGGGATTTTGTTTGAGGATGTACGATTTCGAGAATACACGATTAGTCGCGTGGTGGCATTGATGACTTGCGAGCCCAGTTGCGTGCGGGTGACGTTGCCGCGCTGTGTTGACTGGGTCAGGCTGACGCGGTAGCTTATGCTCTAAAAAATGAGGACGCCGCATGAATTTTGATTTCTCTGCCGACGAAAAACTGGTGAAAGACCAGGTCTCTCGGTTTTTAAAGGGCACTTGCGACAGTAAGGTCTTGCGTCGTGTGGTTGAAGGCCCTGCGCCCTATGCTAGCGCTGTCTGGGATGGCCTGGTTTCGATGGGGCTAACCGGTACGGCGATTCCCGAGATTTATGGGGGTGTCGGTGCGGGTTATCCGAGCTTGTGTTTAGTGGCCGAGCAACTGGGCGCACATTTGGCGCCCACACCGTTTTCATCGTCTGTTTATCTAGCGACCGAGGCTATCATGCTCGTCGGTACCGAGGCGCAAAAAGAACACTGGTTACCGAAGCTCGCGACGGGTGAGGTGACGGGCACCATGGCGGTGGTAGAGCGCATTGCACAAACCACCGAGGCGTCGATTTCTGTTAAATTCTCGGGTGGCAATCTAACCGGTAAAAAACTCATTGTTGCAGATGGGGGCACCGCCGACTTTGCGGTGGTGCTGGCCCGCGACGTTAGCGGCGACACTGCGCTGTACATTACCGATCTTAAGCAAGGCAGCGTCAGCCAAGTCGAGGTCGCAACTATCGACCCCAGTAGAAATTCCACCTCAATCGTTTTTAACGAGACCCCCGCTACCCTGTTAGGTGAGGCGCATGATGGTTGGGCGCGACTCCAACAGGTCTATGATCGCGCTGCCATCCTATTTGCTTTCGAGCAACTCGGCGGTGCTCAAAGTGCGTTGGACATGGCGGTGAACTATGCCAAGCAGCGGTTTGCGTTTGGTCGCCCTATTGGTTCCTTTCAGGGGCTCAAGCACATGATGGCAGACATGTATGTGGCGTTGAAGCTGGCAGAGTCAAATTGCTACTACGCCGCGTGGGCGCTGTCGACCAATGCTGATGATCTGCCTTTGGCGGCGGCCACCGCAAGAGTCTCAGCGACACAGGCCTTTCAGCTGTGCGCCCGCGACAATATTCAGGTGCATGGGGGTATGGGTTTTACGTGGGAGTTTGATTGCCACCTGTATTATCGACGATCTAATTATCTAACGCTCCAACTAGGGGGCTTGTCGGAGTGGGAAGGTAAGCTGGTTGATAGTTTGCCGAAGGCGGTTGCTTGATGCTGTTAATTAGCGTCTGAACGCACAACATAGTTTGCGATTAAGTGACTATCTACGCATACCAGTTTGAAGAGGACAATATTATGGACTTTAGTGACACAGCAGAAGAAGCAACATTCAGGCAGAATGCGCGCCAGTGGATTGGCGAGCAGGCACCGACCTACTTGTATGATGGTCTTGCGACGAGTGGTTTTGGTGGGACGAAAACCGGTGAGTACGATCCGCTGGCGGAAGCCAAAAAGTGGCAGCAAAAGAAAGCTGCAGCCGGTTGGGCCTGTATTCAATGGCCGGTGGAATTTGGCGGGCAGGGCGCGACCCCCATGCAAA
This sequence comes from Candidatus Azotimanducaceae bacterium, assembly GCA_047630175.1. Lineage (GTDB taxonomy): Bacteria > Pseudomonadota > Gammaproteobacteria > Pseudomonadales > Azotimanducaceae > UBA4582. The sequence continues at coordinate 986 of JBLHVI010000116.1, read as the reverse complement.
GTGTTATTTGGAATCAAGAAGAGGGCGTTTACGGCAAGCTAACCAGTACCTTCATCATTGGCCAAGGCATGTGCGCCCCTACGATGATGGCCTATGCCAGTGACGAGCAGAAAAAGCACTACCTGCCGAAGTTGGCAAGCGGCGAAGAGGTCTGGTGTCAGCTGTTCTCTGAACCCGGCAGCGGCTCTGATCTGGCAGGCTTGCGGACACGAGCAGAAAAGGACGGCAATGACTGGGTTATCAACGGTCAGAAGATTTGGACCTCCGGGGCCCACTACAGTGACTTTGGCATATTGATCACCCGTACCGACCCAGACGTAGCAAAGCATCGTGGCTTAACGATGTTTTTTCTGGATATGAAGTCTCCCGGCGTTGACATCAAGCCGATCAAGCAGGCCAACGGTGAGAGCGGTTTTAATGAAGTGTATTTTGATAATGTCAGAGTCCCTGATGCCCAGCGCCTGGGTGAAGTGGGTGGTGGTTGGCAGGTGTCTTTGACGACGCTGATGAACGAGCGCCTGGCTATCGGCGGTAGTATTGCGACAGGCTTTCCAGAAATCAAAATGCTGGTGGACGACCTTGAGCTGCCTTCGGGTAAAGCCATTGATGACCCCGCTGTGCGCGCTAAGCTCGCCGACTGGTACGCCAAGAGCGCAGGTCTGAAAAACACGGCTGCGCGCGCCATGACAGCCCTGTCTAAGGGTGAAATACCAGGGCCTGAGAACTCCATTGGCAAGCTGGTGGCGGGCGGTATGATGCAGGATGTCGCGAAATTCGCGCTGGATTTGCAAGGCATGGGCGGCGTGATTGTTGATCCGGTGCTGGCAAGGGATTCGGCACGTTTGCAGGCGATGCTAATGCGTTCGCCTGCGGTGAGAATAGAAGGCGGTACGGACCAAATTCTGCGGAATATTATTGCTGAACGTGTGTTGGGTCTGCCGGAGGAGTTGCGGGCTGACAAGGGTATCGCGTTTAATAAAATTCCG
>JBLHVI010000115.1:0-8370 GCA_047630175.1 Candidatus Azotimanducaceae bacterium | reverse complement strand
TACTCATCAAAAAACTACTCATCAAAAAACGTGGAGAAAAAAATGACAGATTCCAACGAAGAAGCAGTGCTGGTCGAGCGTCGAGGGCGAGTCATGGTGATTACCCTCAATCGTCCTGATGCAATGAACGCTATAAATGGCGCACTCTCTCACGGGCTACTGAACGCCGTGCAGGAACTTGATGCAGACGATTCGTTGACGGCTGGCGTGATCACAGGAAATGGGCGCGGTTTTTGTTCAGGCATGGATCTGAAAGCATTTTCCCGCGGTGAAGATATTGGTCCACTAACAACTTTCATCCGTTCCGGATGTAGCAAGCCACTGATTGCCGCCATTGAAGGATTTGCCATCGCAGGGGGGTGTGAAATTGCACTGACCTGCGACCTGTTGGTCGCATCGAAAGGCGCAAAAATCGGCATTAGAGAAGTCAAGGTTGGGTTGTTTGCAGCCGCTGGCGGTGTATTTCGCTTACCCGCAAGAGTCGGCTACGCCACAGCAATGGAAATGGCCCTCACAGGCGAACCCATTATTGCCGAAAAAGCACTTGAGTGCGGTATGCTGAGCGAGCTTACCGAAAAAGGTGGCGCACTTGATGCGGCAATCGCCTTAGCGGAGCGTATCGCTGAAAACGCACCGCTAGCGGTAGCGGCCTCGAAGACCTTAGTGCGTGCCGCGGCACAAGGCATCGACGAAGAAACTTTGTGGAAAATGCAGATACCGCTTCAAAAGAAGGTATTTGCTTCAAATGATGCCAAGGAAGGCCCAAGAGCCTTTGCGGAGAAACGAGCCCCCAGTTGGACGGGTAGCTAACCGTCTATCTAACCCGCCCGATTGCCCGCTTCAGCGACAAGAATTCAATCTACTGGGCCACCGAAACCTCAAAACGTAGTGACTTTCTAAAACGATTAACTTTATGAAGTCATACGTTTTGAGAAAACCATTCGCAAGTCATTTGCTAACGTTGAATAGCCTCTAGTCGCTAGAATCTCAATTGCACACTCAGCAGTACACAATCCGCCCGCTCTTTGATTACGCCTCAAATTATAAGCAGAGGGTTTATCGGTTGGGATTTTGACTGCTGGCAAAGCTTTCAAATAAGGGCTTCGATTGTATACTTTCTGTGCCTCTTGCCATGTACCGTCAATAATAATGTAATTTTGATAATCACTTACATAAGATACAAACTGGCTATCTGCGGACGGATACAGCAAAGCGATCGAACCCTCACCAATCGTCTTCACTAGATCAGGGTCAGGTGCCACTCTGTCCCAAACGATGACGCGCGCATCATCCCCTAACACTTCAACTACCAGCGAACCTGTATTCGTTTTTTTAAAGCGCTCGCGCTGATGTGTTAGCAAGATAATTTTCATAACCTATTTTACTATTCTTTTGAACTGAATGTGAGTAACGTCTTTGCCGCCGTTGCGCGAGAAAGAGCCAGCCCTTTAGGGCCATACATGGTCGCCTACGTTGATTGATTAGATATTGATGATGCGTCACTTTCATTGCCTCATGACACCCCAAACCGAGCTCAGCATCACACCATTAGCGCAGCACTTAGGGCGATTGTATGTGTGTTACTTTGACAGTGACTATCACCGATTTGGCAGACGATTTTAAGGGAGATACGAATCGTGTGTCATACAGAAATCTCAATATCTACTCCGCGGCTAACGCTATATCGAGCTCAATCTGATCCTCACTAGAATCATCAAAGATTCAAGCGACTATCGTCGGCCTCATTATCGTGCCCACACATTTGGAATCAAACCCAGCATGTGGGCGCCCATCCATTGTATGAAGAACTGGGCGTAAATGCCGCAGAGCGCCAACCTGCATACCAACAGCCATCTAATACGACGCTAGAAATTGAAATGATGACAAACATCCACCCTTGCGCAAACACTGGGTAGGCCTTTGGTACAGATCGATTGCGCGAGCAGATGCCCTCAACGCACTCAACTAGTACACGTCAGCAAACTAAGATGATACATCAGTAGCGCCAGCTCGTTAGATCTGCTCCTTCAGGCGCAGTTTCTTCGATCCGTTGCATAATTCTGGGTAAGTACATGGTGTTATAGCGCAGTCTTGAAATAGCATTACTATTTTTGTGATCGCCATTCCAGCAGTGTTCAGCGCGATCACCATACTCAACGACCCCACCATAATAGGGGCTGGTTGTGCTTTCCAAAAACTCTTCGGCCAGATAGACCGCATTATTGAGATAGTAGTTGTCCATGTCACCGGCGTAAATATGAAGCTTCCCTTCTAGCTTAGGACCTAGTGTAGGCCAGTCCCGTTTCAAAATATGAACAAGGTCATAATTATCGCGCCAGTACTCGGCGACCTTTTTGTCAATAACACCCGTTTCCTTGTCCCAGAGCCTTACCGGATAACCGTCATCGCCCATGGGTGAAAAAGTAGCTTCCCAAATGTCGTATTGTTGACCCGAACGGCCTTTGTCGCCCAAAACTGCCTCTAGGCGGTTGTAGTCGTATTGGCTGGCGTGAACATTACCTAAGTAGTCTCTATGTCCCGGGCGGGGCAACTTTTGAAACTGGCTATCGTAGAAGTAGCCGTTGCTATCTTCGTACAAGTTAACCGTCATATAGGCTCTGAAATCTATCGGGTCTGGACAGGCGATGAACGCGCCATTGTATTCGTCCGGATAGAAGGTTTGTACGGCCATAGCTTCCCAGCCGCCAGTAGATCCACCATAGGTAAATCTAGCCCAGCCTTCGCCAATACCGCGAAACATTTTCTCAATATGAGGTATCAGTTCATAGGTAAGGGCGTCACCATAGGGACCTTGACTGGCTGAGTTTACCGCGTATGAATCGTCGTAATAAGGTGTTGGGTGCTGTATTTGTATGGCAATGAAGCGGGGGAAATCTTTGCCGCTCCACGCCTCATAAAAATCATAGGCTTCTTGCTGCTGAATGATGTTATAGCCTTGTAAATCAAATCGGGCGCTGTAGCTAGGTTCAAGCGTAGGGTCTGGCGGAGTTGTGCGAAAACCACCAAAATCGCTTGGGAAATGACCATGAAAGACCATCAGGGGATACTGCGCATTTGGGTGCTCATCAAAACCTTCAGGCAGTAATATGTGCGCGCCTACCATGACGTCTTCGCCCCAAAACTCTGATAGAAGCTCGCTGCGCATAGTTATGTGCTTTATGTATTTGGTGTCGACTGGCGCGGCAATTGCAGGAATAACCTGGTCAAGGATGAGTGAGAAACTGTTAGCACCAGCGTCTGTAATTTCTATTTTTATGGGCGCCGAGTATAAATTACCTGGCTTGCGATTCCATTGTTGCCCCTCGCCCTGATCAGCCGGCAAGCTCACTGTTATTCCATTACTCAAATTGAAGTCTTTATAGCGGTTGAGTAAAGCTTGGGCAAAATAAGTACCGGGCGGCACAACGGATAAGTCTTTGAGCGGAAAACCAATCGCTTGCTGATCGATTACGAGTTCACTTTCTGCGGCCCAATCTTCTACTCCCACACCGAAAATCAACTGTGTTTGAGCTGAATTATTCACGAGAAAACGCGGTTCTTTTTCATCATGAGTGGCCAAAATAAGTAACAGCCTGCCGTCTTGCTCGACATTTAAAGTTTCAGCATCAAAGCTAACCTTGAACTGCACCGCTTCTTGGGCATAGCTCGATGAGAAAGCAAGCAGCAAGCCCAATAAGCAAACCGCAGTAGAATGAGAGAGTTGGATTTTCATGATAGATCCTCAGTTTTCTGTAAATTAGTAGCCCATATTTCAACCTGACTTACATGTCAGGTAGCCAAGTGCCACGCTGACTAGGCTTGCTGATTCCGTGGTCATTCCACTCGCGTGGTCGACAGTATCGACTTCACTAACAATAGCACTCATTCTTCGTTTACCCGAGACTTCTAGTTTGTTACGTAATTTGGTTGCAGCATTCTGTTTTACTGAATGCTTTTGAAATCAGAGGTAGATGCAGTTTGAATTTACTATCCTCTATACCCAGACATGGCTACCTACTCACCTTGGGCGGCGGCGAGAGCGACTGGCGAGGATGTTTTGTCAAAAAACCCCAGCAAAATAACTATCTTTTCTAAGGCTTTCTGAGTCTTTCACTTAGCTACAAGGCTTGTTCTGAGCTCGGCAGTATAAAACCCAGGGCACCCATCAGCCGAATGAAGGCGACACAACACAGGACAAGCACCACATAAACAAAACGATCTGAAAGGTGTCCTGAATTCTCGAAGCGCGCGGGCAACTTGTACCGTTACGGCAAAGAGGCCCATTAGGATAGGTCAGGCCGGCACTCAACACTATTGCGATTTGCGATGAAAATATGATTCTGCGTTGCATGTTGCAAGCCTGCAGCGGGCCGTTGTTAGGCTGACAAGCGTTCCCACGCCCTACACGCTTGGCATGGAATATGCCTTAGGTATTACGACCGCTAACAAGAAGCTTCAACACATGCATACAGAGTCACTTGATTTTTCTTTACGTCCATATCGCCGACGGGATTTTTCGGGAACTATCAGCAGGATTCGTCCTCTCATAGCCCCCGATACGCGCGCTCAAAAAATCGACAAAAAAATCCAAGTGCAGGTCGCTACGGGGTCTGATGTAGATAGTATTTTCGACAGTCGGTGGGACGAATTACTGCACAAGCAACGGATCCCTAACCCGGTCTGCTGTGCCGCTTGGCTGTTGGCATCGACCAGACTTCAACAGGGTGAGCCTCTGGTTATTGTCGCTAAAATCGGCGACGAGCTTATCGCTGGCGGTGCGTTCAGTGTCTCGACCTTGGCTGGAATCCGTACCGCTCGATGGCTCGGTGGTAGCGGTCGCCCTTCAATTACACCTGATATATTGGTACATCCAGATTATGCAGAAGCTGGCGATATGATCATATCGCGATTACGCCTTGAGTCGCACGTGATCACCCTCGGCCCTAGCCAGTCGGAAGGCATTGCGGGGCAAGTCTTAAAAAGTCAATTACCTAAAGTATTTGAAGCACCCGCAGCGGAAGGGTGGATGGTAGAACTACCAGCCCCAAAGTTACAAAAGCTCAAAAAGAAAAACCTAACGCGCCTAAAGCGGGCAATTAAAGACGGCGTGTCGATTGACGTCGCCGTCCATGCCGACGAGCACGGCATCCAGCTCGCACTGGAACGACTTTTTATTTTACATCGGAGCCGCTGGGAAGGACGCAGCGATATTTCCCGGTTCTCAGCCAGCGAGTTTTACAAGGACTGGCATCGCGAAGTGCTAGCAAATATGGCGCGACGTGGTGAGGTACGTATCGTTGAAGTAACCGAAAATGGAAAATTGATTGCATCAGTACTTGGCATGATTGCCGGCCGTGGAGCGCTTTTCCACACGCCGGCAGTATATCCCGGTTCTGTTCTGCGCGGCGCAGGACATATCGCGATGGAGGCCTGGGTCGACGCCGCTATAGAAGCGGGCGCTGAAGTAATGAATTTGGGACGTGGGTCAGGCGAACCCCAAGGGCCAAAAGGCGCATTAGGTGCCACCCGTTACAAAAGTGTTTTCTTAAAAGCAGGGCGTACTTCGTTGGGTCACGAACTATATGTAGGCCTTATAAAGGGGAAGCACTTAGTTAGCTACGTGCGCAATTCCCTCAAACGCTGATGGGCCCTAGTGTCTTTTGAGGGTGACAAACTACCACATGAAAAAGGCACGAAGACGAACCAACAAACACGTCCAAAAACATTGCCAGATTACGCTTAAATGCTAGGTTTTGAGGCCATCGAAGCTTCGATATTTGGCAGTCAATTTGTCGAGAGATCCCGTCAATACCGATGTTACGTTATGGAGTGTCATTATGAATTTTCAGTCTCTCGCTTCTCACTTACGCGTCTATCTTAGCGAGGCATTTTCGAAAGTTATCAACCAAGTGCGTCCCGCCATTCTTCCCTTTTTCCTGCTCTTGAACCGAGTCCGTGCACGTCAAGGATGGGTGCTGGTTTTAGGAGGGACGCATTGTCGGATAGTCGTAGAGGATTTGGCTGCAGCGGGCTACAAGGTATTTCTCCTTGATGCGACCCCGGAGCGCAACAACTGGAAGTTCGCCTCGGGTACAAAGACAGTTGACGTCTACGATTCAGCAAATATTTCTGACATCGTAAATATAGCGCGCCGTCTTGGCTGCAAAGCAGTATTACAGCAGTCTGACGACTTCTTGATCCCAACTTTTGCTGCGGTAAACAACCGGCTCGACACTAATGCGCGGTTCTCTGACGTTGCTGTAGCGGCAAGCACTAACAAAGAGGTCATGCGAAGACGACTCGCCGACGCCGGACTGTCTGTACCAAGGTGGTCTATTGTTAAGAACGATGATGATCTTGACGACCTTCCTTTGCCGGCCATCATTAAGCCTCGCTACGGACAAGGTTCAAGCGGCGTTGCCTATGTGGAAACACTAGCTGCGGCCAGGGCGGCTAGGGCCTTTATCCAGCGTGAATTAGACCAAGACAGCTGCCTCTACGAGGAGTTTTTGCCTGATCGCCAGTTCGACATTGAAGGTGTCATTCAGGATGGAACCGCGCACGTGCATCTCGTGACCGAAGAAAGCTATGCCGATGATATGCCTAATTTTAACCGCCCCTCATGGTACTTGCACGCACCTAGGGCCCCGTCAGATCTTGAGTCAGAGATATTGCGTGAAACACACGCTGCCCTTGCGGCATGTGACTTCCAGTCTGGTGCGTTTCATTTGGAGCTTAAGTTCAAAGACGGTATCGCTTACACGATAGATACAGCGAACCGACTCGGAGCCGACTTTTTTCGTTTCACTAAATTAGTCTCGGGAATTGATACTGTGCACACCTATTTGCGGTTATTAACCGATCAACCGCTTGAATTGAACGTATTGCCCCAGCCGCCTAATCAACAAATACTTAGATTCTATAACCATACCGATCGTCCCAATCACTTAGCGATTCAAACGCTGGCACGTTCGTTCGCTAATAGTCGCAGAGTATCATTAACTCAGAAAGGGAAAGTGCTTGAACTCACCGGCAAGGAAGAACACTTGCGAGAGTTTCTAAAAAGGGTTTACCAAGGAAGTCCGCCTCAGGGTCGGGCATCGTTGAAGTCTACCAGCAAGCAGCCAGCTGCAAGTCTGCAAGTCTGCAAGTCTGCAGCTTGCAGAAGAGGAGATGACAAGACGCCTCAATCAACACGAGTCACGACCCTTTGTCGTCATTAAGCGATGCCATATTCAGGGGCTAGGAGACACTGGTCCTCTATCGAGTTAGCAGCCGCTATCCGATTGATTGAGCCCAATAGATCCCGCATTCAAAAATCAAATTTTTACTCGCCAGATTCAGAAGTCAAAACTCACCCATTGCACTGCCCACCACCCACCTTCGCCTGAGATTCTGCTTTAGCGTGGTTACAGATACGTTTTACTGGGAAATTTTTGTTAAATCATTATCTGACCAGTGTCCCCTGCATTTACTGCGCGGCATTCAACACTAAACAAACCTAGGACACCAATAATAGGGATGGAGGCGAGCGTACACCGGATAAGCACCACGTAAAACCAGACAGTCTGGTGGGTGTCCTAAATTTTTGTGGGTGTCCTAAATTTTTACCGTGGCTAGATCGAAAGCGCCATTCAACGATATGAAGTGGGGCCGTCATTGGCCCTGTTTCATGACGCTGCGCATTATGATGTACCTGCAAAAGACAAAAGCTAAGCGACCTTGGCCCCGGATGCGCGACTGTAAGTCCCGCCCGTTTAATGAGGTCAGTTTCAATGGCTCGATAAATAATACCGAGACATTCCCCCAATACTTTCGGCTCCCAAGCAAAAAGCATTCTAAGTGGCCAGGGAAAGCTTAATTGGCACAAGAGTCCCGGCAGATTACTCCGGCGGTGTGCGGATGACCAGATTGCGGATTTCAGTCATATCTTCCATAGCAAAGCGAATACCTTCTCTGCCGATCCCTGAGTCTTTCACGCCGCCATAAGGCATGTTGTCAACACGGTAAGAAGGCACATCGCCGACCACGACGCCGCCAACTTCCATTTCGTCCCATGCCTGCTGCACTTTGTAGAAGTCGCGGGTAAAGATGCCGGCCTGTAAACCAAACTTACTGTCATTTACCATCGAGATAGCATCATTCCACGTTGAGAACTTTTGGAGAACCGCAGCAGGACCAAATGCCTCTTCTACACAGAGCGCCTGATCCAGCGGAACATTCTCCATTAAGGTTGCATCTAGCATCGCACCGTTGCGCGTGCCGCCGCAAAGGATCTTGCCGCCAGCCGCTGCAGCGGCTTCTATCCAGCTATGCAGGCGAGCTGCCTCTTTCTCCGAGATCATCGGCCCTATAAAAGTCTCGCGCAGT
>JBLHVI010000114.1:0-8490 GCA_047630175.1 Candidatus Azotimanducaceae bacterium | reverse complement strand
CGGTCTGGAGAAGATAGATAGCACCAGCTAGGTAGCAAGGTAGACCCGCCCGCGGTGGTTTGTGTTGCACCGCCGCATCCGTTAAACTTCGCCGTCTTTCTGTCGTCTAATTGCGTTATAACATTGCGACCTTTGTAGTTTTTCGCTCGTCGGTCGTATTGGCGCAATTCTCTGCATCAATCCTGCGGGCTACACTCTTGTTATTCGCCTATTGTTTGCCTTGTATCAGTACCCTGAGATTACCCAATGTTTGAGTTTCACCCTGCACGCGTTACAACCATTAAAAATGATGTACTTTCTGGCCTGACAGTGGCCTTAGCTTTGGTGCCAGAAGCCATCGCGTTTGCCTTTGTTGCGGGTGTTGGTCCCCTTGTGGGTTTGTACGCAGCTTTTATGGTGGGATTGATTACTGCCTGCATCGGCGGCAGACCGGGTATGATTTCGGGCGCCACGGGCGCACTCGCCGTTGTTATGGTGGCTTTGGTGGCAGATCACGGTGTTGAATATCTGTTTGCAACGGTGGTGCTAATGGGTATCTTGCAGATTAGCGCTGGCGTGCTGCGGCTCGGCAAATTTATTCGTATGGTGCCTTATCCTGTCATGCTGGGCTTCGTCAACGGCTTGGCGATTGTCATCTTTCTTGCCCAGCTTAGTCAGTTTGGTGAGGCCGGCGCACCGGGTTGGTTACACGGTACTATGATGCAAGACTCGATTCTCGATGTGGCTTGGCTCAGTGGCGAAGCTCTGTATATGCTCGTTGGCCTCGTACTCTTAACGATGGCTATCATCCATTTATTGCCTAAACTAACCGAAGCGATACCTTCTTCCTTGGTCGCCATTGGTGTGGTCAGCCTGCTCGTCTTCGGCTTGAACCTCGACACTCGAGTGGTTGGCGACGTGGCGTCTATCGCGGGTGGTTTGCCTACCTTCCATATCCCCTCAGTACCGCTGAACTTTGAAACACTCGTTATCATCTTCCCCTATGCGATGATACTTGCCGCCATCGGCTTGATCGAATCTTTGTTAACGTTGCGTCTCGTCGATGAGATTACTGAGTCTCGTGGCCGCGGCAATAAAGAGTGTGTGGGTCAGGGTATCGCTAACACAGTGACGGGCATGTTTGGTGGTATGGGTGGTTGCGCTATGATTGGCCAAAGCATGATCAACGTGAATTCTGGTGGTCGAGGTCGATTGTCTGGCATAGCGGCCGCTATGTTTTTGCTGATATTTATCCTTTTCGCCTCGCCGCTGATCGAACAGATTCCGTTGGCAGCACTTATCGGCGTGATGTTCATCGTTGTCATCGGCACATTCGAGTGGAGTAGCTTTCGTATTCTTCGCAAGGTGCCTCGTAGTGATGCGATAATTTTAGTCTTAGTCTCGTCCATCACCGTTGTCACCGATCTAGCCGTAGCGGTCATTGCCGGCGTGATTGTCTCAGCGCTGGTATTTGCCTGGGAGCACGCTAAACACATCAACGTCGTGCGTCGGGATGACCATAAAAACTCTACTGTCTACGGCGTCAGCGGGCCCCTATTTTTCGGCTCGGTGACTTCATTTCTTGACCAGTTCGATCCATCCACAGCGCTTGATGATGTCATTGTCGACTTTGCAGATTCTCGCGTCTGTGACCATTCTGGCTTAGAGGCTATTGATACTCTGGCAGAGCGCTATCTGAATGCAGGCAAGGTATTACATTTAGTACATCTCAATGCTGAATGTCGATCATTGCTGCGCAAGGCAGGCAATCTGGTGGAAGTGAACGTGATTGAAGATCCTCGCTACTTTATTGCCGAGGACAGCCTTGCCTAGCGCCCAAGTAATTTTTGTAAGTGCGGATTAAGCATACGGCCTTGGGGGTCCAGTTTTTTCTGCATTGCAACGAACGCTTCTAGCTTGGGATACAACAATCGTAACTGCGCGTAACCCAAGCTATGCACTTTGCCCCAATGCGGTCGGCCCTTATACCGCCAGAAAATTGGCTCAACTGCGTTAAACAGCGGCGCGTAGTCATACTGAGCCAAGCGATGCAATGAGATTGATACGCGCGGTCCGTCGTTGAACATACTTAGCCATGCGTCATCCTCATCGATCACGCGATATTCAAGAGGGATCGATACATCTATATTTTGCTGTTTAACAATCTGTAGAATTTCTCTTAAACATGCGTGACCCACTGCTGCGGGCACAGAATACTCCATCTCGTTGAAACGATCGAAACGCAAGTTGGTGAGCGATTTGTGAGAAGCATCAACACCCTCATTCGGTTCAATATTTTCTGCAAGCAGATTGATTAGCGCGCCGCGCAATGCCACTGGCGTTGCATCGAACAATGCCAGTAACTCACCGTTATCGTCCTCTTCGATCATTGGTGAAATGGGCGCGTCAGTTTCTTGGTGAGCAATGATGAACGAGTAATCTGAGTGCAGCAGCGGCATGATTTCAAAGTGCTGCCATTGCGTTGTCAATGCACTCCACTGATCAAGTACAGCGTCAGTTTTTTCGGTCCAAGTACGGCTACGTAGCTTGAACGGCTTGCGGTTCCTAAAGCCAACTCTGGTGATAATACCGAGGGACCCTAGTGAAACACGCGCGGCGTGAAATAGATCGCTGTCGTTCTCAGCATCTAGGTCGAGGACATCACCAGATGGCGTTACCAACCGTAAACTTTGGACATAACCCGAGAGTGATTTTAAGTCACGGCCAGTACCGTGAGTTGCCGTTGATATCGCTCCAGCGAGTGTCTGGCGATCAATGTCTGGCAAGTTAAACATCGCCTGACCGATGCTATTCAGCAGTCTGCCTGCGTCAGACAAACGGGTGCCTGCGAACAATTCGGCGGTCATTTTGTCGGCATCATGGCTCACCAGCCCCGTTAGGTTATCTAGCACTAGCAAGTGGCCATCGGTGGGCACCAAAGGTGAAAAGGAATGCCCCGAGCCTACCGGGCGTATTGCGCCGTTGGTGCGCCGTAACGCTGATACCAATTCGTCTTCGTTATTAGGTGCAATGCGCCCCAAGGGATTGGCTGTCAAATGACCTGACCAGTTACGCCAGGGGGCGTTTGCTAGCGCCGGCGTTGACGCAGCCTTGGCCATTGACGGCAATGAAGACCACAGGGCAGTAAGCACTGTGTTTGCCGTAAACCTGCGACGGCTGATCATGGTTGCCCTGCCATCATATTGATCATGGCGGCAAAATCTACCAACTCACAGTCCATGCAATACCCCAGTGCTGGCATTCGATTTAAGCCCTCTAGTGTGTGCTTCATTAACACGGCATCGCCTGCTTTACGTCGTTCTGCCCATGCCTCAATGTCCCCCATTTTAGGCGCACCACCTTCACCATTGACATGACAAAGAGCACAGCTACGCGCCCACTTTTGTTGGACGGTGTTCGTCACGACTGCTTGACGAAATGCTATTGCATAAGTCTCTGCATCGGCTTTTGATACGGCCGGAGGCTTTGCACATGCGTTTAACATGCCGAGGACAAGTAATAAGGTAATACGGAAGGATATCATGCTGTTTTTATAACGTGCGCAAGCGCGCTTGCCAAGCCCCTTGATGAGATTATTCGGCCGACGCCTTACAGCGTACCCATCCATAGAAAAGCACGGCTATTCATGATTCAATCAAAGCGCGAGATTTATATTGCATTTTCCAGCGATCGGACTTGTCGATAGCATTGATATTCTTTTGTCACACTCTTGAGACAACGCTTATGACCCGCGAAGTATTAGCCTTCGATCACGACCTCATTCACGCGGGCAATAGGGGCTTGGGCATCAATCACGACGAGGTCACTGAACAAGTTAACGCCCTACTCGAACAGATGAGCCTGTCCCAACTACTTAACGAAATTCGTGGCCTGCAAAGCCATGCCATCGACGGCCTATATTATGCCGGTGGCGATACTGATTTACAGATTCCAGCATTTAAAATGGTTGATGGCCCTCGGGGTGCCCGTACAGGTAAGGCGACGGCCTTTCCGGTCGCTATGGCGCGTGGCGCGACCTTTGATGTCTATCTCGAGCGACGTGTCGGTTTGGCCATTGGCCTGGAAGTCGCTGCTCGCGGCGGCAATGTCTTGTTAGCACCAACCATCAATCTATTGCGTCACCCGGGGTGGGGACGCGCTCAGGAAACCTATTCAGAAGACTCCTTTCATATGGGTGCCATGGGTGCGGCGTTTATCAGTGGGGCGCAAAATTATGTGATGGCAAGCCCCAAACATTTTGCCGTCAATAATGTCGAGAATACCCGCTTTGAGATGACCAGTGATGTGTCGCCGCGCGTGTTGCATGAGGTCTACCTGCCGCATTTTAAACGCTGCGTTGTCGAAGCCGGTGCGGCGTCGGTAATGAGTGCTTACAACAAGCTTAATGGCACCTATTGTGGTGAGCACCCCGACCTGTTGACGGCAATACTAAGGGATGACTGGGGCTTCAAGGGATTTGTTGAATCTGATTGGTTTTTGGGAACGCGTTCTACCAGCGAGGCTTTGAACGCCGGGCTCGATATTGAAATGCCCGCGGGCTATCGCTTTTCGGACGAGAAAATCCATGCTGCTATACAGGCCGGCAGCCTTACGCAGGCGACGATTCGGCAGGCCGCTGGCCGATGTTTGTATGCCAAAATTGGCTGGGATCTGTTGCATCAAGTAGCACCCGACCCGAGTGTTGTTGAGTCGGCGACACACCTCGCTCTGGCCCGTGAGGTTGCTGAAAAGTCCATCGTCCTGCTGAAAAATCAGCATCACTTATTGCCACTGTCTGATGCGGCGGGGAAACGTTATGCGGTGGTGGGCGATATGGCCGATCTGGCTAACCTTGGTGATCGAGGCAGTAGCTTTGTTACGCCCACGCATGGCGTTTCTCCGCTTGAGGGAATTCGTGACTTTGTGCAGTCCGCTGCAGTCACCTACTTTGATTCGAAAGCTGACTTGTCACCACTGGTAGATTTTGATGCCGCGATTGTCGTCGTCGGACTTGATTTCGTCGATGAAGGCGAATTTATCCCCACCCAACAACAAGAAGCTGGAGGTGATGAACTGGCGCGGGGCGGCGATCGCGAGCTGCTAACGCTGCCCCCTATGCAGCAGGCACTCATTGAACGCGTGAGTGCCCAGGCGCGGCAGACCATTGTGGTTTTGGAGGGAGGCAGTGCTATCGAAATGCGCGCTTGGGTCGATCAAGTACAGGCCCTTTTAATGGCTTGGTACCCAGGCTGTGAGGGTGGTCATGCTATCGCGGGTATTCTGTTTGGCACGATCAACCCATCGGGGCATTTGCCCGTGAGTATCCCCCGAAACATAGACCAACATGTGCCTTGGGATATTACATCGTTACAAGTACCCCATGGTTACCTGCAAGGTTACGCGTATATGCATGCAAACCAAACCGAGCCTGAGTATCCGTTTGGGTTTGGTTTGTCATATACGACGTTTGTATTAGAAAGCATGACGGTTCAGACCACTGACACGGGACTACGGGTCAGTGTCGATGTTACCAACATGGGTGCCATGGCCGGTGCTACGGTAGTGCAGCTATATGTTAGTTGTCCTAACTCAAAGGTGCTACGCGCCCCTAGAGCGCTCAAAGGTTTTGGACGCGTAGAGTTGGCACCACTGGAGCAGGCAACGCTAGTGCTACTGATAGAAGACGAATGCTTGGCATTTTATGCTGAAAGTGCGGCAGATTGGGAGCTTGAAGCGTGCAAGTATGACCTGCAGGTTGGCTTTTCTTGCGTTGACTTGCCCCTGTGCAGCAGTTGGTCATTTAATGGTGAGTACTGGCAACCAAGGTAGCTAAGGTTGGCAGCCCACGTGTTGCTAGACCAATAAGTACTTTTTATAGGTACTTTTCATAGGTACTGGGTTGATTGGTGCTGCGACGGACTAACGCCTAGACCCAAGACCTAAAGCATGAATGATCTGTAAACTGACTTCTTCAGGCGTCTGGGCGATGTCGATGACCAGACCTTGTTCAGGTAGCTCAAGGGCCGCCAGTTGACTCTGTAGCAGATTATTTGACATAAACGCGTGTTGACGCTGCTTAAGTCGTTGCTCAATTAATTCGGTAGGCCCCGTGAGTAACACCGCGACTACAGACTTATTATTAACACCAAGCAGTTCGCGATATGACTTTCTCAATGCTGAGCAAGCCAATATTGCTTGGCTATCATTCGCAAGTAGGTTGCTGACTTCCGCCGCCAATGTGGCTAGCCAAGGCAATCGGTCGGCGTCGTTTAGGGGTGCGCCTTGCTGCATCTTGTGGATATTTTCGTACGAATGAAAATCATCAGCGTCAATGAACCGCCAATCGAGTTGCTCTGCCAGCATTTTACCAATATGGCTTTTACCACTACCGCTGACGCCCCACAGGACCAAGATCATGAGTGAACTGCAGAATACCCGGCCACAGCCCGACGCGACATTTTGGACCTGCTAACACTCACGCTGCTTCACCGAACTGTAATTCAACCATGCGTGCATACAACGCATTACGGCCCAACAATGCCTGGTGGGTACCTACATCCTGTATCTCACCGCCATCCATGACCACAATCCTGTCGGCTTGTATAACAGTTGCTAGTCGATGGGCAATGACAAGTGTGGTTCTATCTTTCTGCAACTTATCCAGTGCATGTTGCACCAATCGCTCGCTGGCAGCATCCAGGGAACTCGTCGCCTCGTCGAGGAGTAAGATTTTCGGATCACGCAGAACCGCGCGCGCGATGGCTATCCGCTGTCGTTGACCACCTGACAAGCGAGCGCCCTTCTGGCCTAGAAAGGTATCGAAACCGTCGGGTAAATTTTCAATAAACTCATAGGCCGAAGCTGCTTCGGCGGCAGCCTTTATATCGTCAAGGCTGGCTCCTGGCCGGCCAAAGCGTATATTTTCTGCGGCGCTAGCACCAAAAATTGTAGTCTCCTGAGGTACGATGCCAAGACGGCCACGAACGTCGGCGGGATCAGCCAGCGCAATATCGATATCATCCACCAGAATACTGCCGGAGCCCGTGTTGTAAAACCGTAACAACAACTGAAACAGCGTACTTTTACCCGCACCGGACGGGCCAACAAAAGCGACGTGTTCACCCGCTTGAATATCCAGACTGAAGTTCTTCAACGCCAGTACATCCGGGCGTGAAGGATAAGAAAACGATACGTTATCAAATCGTACACGACCAATACAGTTTGCTGGCAGCAGAACTGGATTGTCAGGCGTTTGGATGGCCGGCTCAATCTGCAGCAGCTCAGCGATCCGCTCCATAGCACCGGATGCGCGTTGTACCTCACCCCAAAACTCGCTTAACGCTGCAGCCGAGGCGCCCACGAAGACTGCGTAAAGAACAAACTGACCTAATTGACCTGCACTCATTTCACCGCTAAGTACTGACTGCGCGCCCACCCACAGTACGAAAATCAAGGCGCCAAATACACCGCTGGTAGCAACAGTCGTCAACAATGCGCGTACTTGAATACGACGGATCGCGGTGTGAAAACTGGTGCTTACGGCACCCCCAAAACGCTTTATCTCAAGTTCCTCGGCAGTAAACGCCTGAACAATTTCGACAGCATTAAGAATTTCTTCGGCGTGGCCGCTGGCGTCGGCAACTCTATCCTGCGTGTCTTTCGATAAGCGCCGAACCCAGCGACCGATCAGCAGAATTGGGATAATGACAGCGGGTAGCACTACCACCAACAAACCTGTTAATTGCAGGTTGGTAAAAGCTAACAGAATTAGGGCACCGACAAACTGAATTGATGAGCGCAGTACGATGGAGATACCCACGCCTGATATCGATTGGATCAGCGTCGTATCTGCTGTCAGGCGGGACAGCACCTCGCCTACCCGAGTCTCTTCAAAAAACGTTGGATCCATGCAAATCACATGACGAAACACTTGATCTCGGAGGTCTGCGACAACACGCTCACCCAGCCAATTCACGAAATAGGCACGCGCTGCACCAAAAAAGCCGATGACTAGCGCGAACACTAATAGCGCAAAAAAGTATCGGTCTACATTCGAGGCATCTGCAGACGAAAAGCCATGATCTATGACATTCCGAACGGCCACGGGCATGGCTAGCAATGCGGTTGATGAAACAAGTAGTGCTACTAGCGCCAGCGCCAAAGTCCCTTTGTAAGGTGCAATAAACGGCCCGAGCATTCTCAGAGGACGCAATGACTTGCCGTTGTTGCGTGGCGCTGTAGAGGTTTCGCTCATGCGTTACGCCACACGCTGGTCGTCGGGTACTAATAAATCAGTGAGGTAGTCTATCCAGCGACTATCGTCATTCAGGCAAGGAATATAAGTGAACTGCTCCCCACCGGCTTCGACGAAATCTTCATGGGCACGAAGGCTGACTTCTTCGAGCGTCTCTAAACAATCGGCCACGAAGGAAGGACAAACGACGGCCACATTTTTTTTGCCCTTCGCGGGTAATTCCTTCATTGCCTCGTCAGTAAAAGGCTGCAGCCAAC
>JBLHVI010000113.1:0-8516 GCA_047630175.1 Candidatus Azotimanducaceae bacterium | reverse complement strand
CGTAGGAAATCGTTGGTCAAATCGGGCTGTTGGTGTCGCTTGCACTGTGCTTCGGGATGACCTCACGGCTGTTCGGTAGTATTGGGGGCTATGACTGGACTGAATTTTACCGAATCCCTGCTCGACGATTGTCAGCGATGTGCGGAGGTCAACCCTCGCAGGTGTGCAAAACTGCTAAATTCAGAACCTAGCGCCCATCGGGTTGCTATCTATGGGCTTCCAAGTTAGGGGGCGCTTGCTAAAGATGTTAAGCTGGCACCCAGAACGACGGTGACAAATGCTATCCGCGGCAAGGTTTATGACTTAGACAATCCAGGACTGTGTAGGGACTGTGCAGGGACAGCGCACTGCTGTGCGAGACGCACACCCAGTTTAGAATTTTACGGTCGAGGTTCTACGTCGCGCGTAATTCTTTTTTAACCCAATTGAAGGCAGAAGAATGGAGTTTGGAATTTTTTTCATCGCTATTTTGGTGGCGATTGTCGCATTTTTTGTGTTTTACAAGATGAAGGCAAAAAAGCCAAGTGCTGAGCCAGTAGACGCGGCGGTTGGGCCTGACCCCGTTGACGACCTATTGAGCCTCAACTTAGACATTCGTAAATCCTTTATGGCTGCAAACTTGGTAGAAACCACCGAAGAGTTGATCGATCTGATAGTGGATCTAATTCCATTGGTGCGAGAGCAGGCATCAGCTTCTGGCGAATTGACGTGGACTGTTAACCGTATCGCTAGTGAATATTTACCGAATAAATGTGTCTACCCCTTCATCAAGCTTGATAAAAACTCTCAACATGATGCGACCATCGTAGCCTCTTATACAGACAGCATTGGTGCGCTCAAAGATGAGCTCGTCGCCGTCAAAGCGATGGTCGTCAGTCGTGATATTCAACAGTTCAATGCTAAGGCGAAATTTTTAAAAAATCGTTTTGACAACACAGGAGCCTAACCAATGACTACTGAAGTAACACCACCTAAGTGGGCTTTAGAAAAAGATTTGTCATCGTTGAAAGATCGTACATTGACCTTAATTCAGTCAACCAAAGAAAAATCAGGCCCAGCGCTGAGTCGTATCGTTGCCGGTATTGGCGAGGCGTCGCAGAAGAAAATGTCCTCTGCCAATGATCTGATGGCTGGCAGCGTTGGCACTTTGCTGAAAGGACTTGATGGTAAATCGCCAACGGGTGAAAAGCTGCTAGAACTTCGTTCGGCGATGGACGATTTGAATCCTCACTCGCTGAGCAACTCTTGGTGGTTTGCCTGGATGCCAAAAGGTATCAAGCGTAAAGCCATTTCTCGGTTTATTAATCGCTATCAGCCGATGCAGGCCCACTTGAATGGGATTTTTGATGGTTTGCGCAATGGCAAAGATGAATTGCTGGAAACCAGCATTGCCTTAGAAGAGCAGTACGACGAAATAGCGGCAGCCAAGAAAGAAATGGAAGCGGAAATATACGTCGGCGAACTATTTATAAAGCAAGTGGAAGAGCTCGAGGCTGTCATCGACACAGACCCTCGCGAGCTGCAGAAGTTAGGCGCTGTCAAAAATCAAGCCATGCGCCGTATTCGAGATATTCGAACGATGGAGCAGGCTGCAGTGCAGTTTTTTATCAGCATCGATCAAACGGTAGCAACTAACAGTCTGTTAGGTGAGCAAATTGATAGTGCCTTAGTTGTTGGGCCAATGGTTATGAGTAACGCGTTGCGCATCCAAGCAGCCTTGGCGCAACAAGACAGCGTCCGCGAGGCGGTCGAGAGTGTGCAGAACGCAATGGGCGATATGATGGCCCAAAACGCCGCTGCGGTTAATCAAGCCGCGCAGAAAATCGGCGATATGTATAACAACCCAGTGATTGGCCTTGAGAAGCTCGAGGAGGGTTTCGACCAATTAATGCAGGCGGTCAACACGGCCAATGCGACCATAGCCACCAGTACGATCAAAGCGCGAGAAACCAGCGACCGCCTAGCCCAAATGACGGCGGAACTTGAGCCGGTAGCGGCTGGTATGCGCGACGCCCGTGCCGAAGGCGCTGAGCAAGCGCCTGTTCTGTCATTGGAGAATGGTACGGATGAGCCAGCTGTTAGAGGTGGCAATGACTGATTACAAACAACGGTTTGATGCTATTCGGGGGTTGTCAGTGCAGGCTGTTGGCGACCAACCGAAGGTTGATATCAGGGCCGTCAAACAAGGCGGCTATATAGAATTTGGCGGCGATACTTTTCAAATTGTGAAAATCAATCGCTACCTTGAAGTGAAATGGGAAGACTTCTCGAAATTGAAAAAAGACTACTGGGTCACAGAGTTGCTGATGTTTAACCTTTTGACAGGCGCATCTGCAACCATCGAGTGGGAAGTCGATGACGAACTGGAGCTCAGTGTGACGACGCAAAGACTGCCGTTGTTTGATCTTAGTTTTCAGGGTAAACGTCTCAAGTATTCCGACTTGGAGGACATCGCCGAGGAGGAAGAGGGGGTCATCAGCTTCGACGGCACCAAATTTCATTACGAGGAAGATGACACCTGGGCCGCGCTTTTTTATGAAGACAATACCCCCGATCATTCGCAGGTTCGCATGATGGAGTTCAGTGATGGTGGTAAAACAAGTCTCACCGTTGAGCTTTGGACAGATGAAGGTGCTAAACCCGACAAGGAGGCCTTTTTGAGCGAAGTCCTTAAGCCGTCCGCTGTGACAGTGTTGCAGGCAGGGATCGCTAGCGAGGTAAGTTAATGAGATATTTAAAACCAGCAGCTATTCTGTTCGCTGTACTGTGCGTGGGTTATTACAGTTACAAGTTGTTGACGCAGATACCGGCTAAAAATGTCGAAGATGCCCAGTCGTTTATTCAAGCGTTGGATCGACAGCAGAAATCACTCGTCGATGATCAAGATAAATTTTCTGAATTGACGCAGTCCGATGCTTGGGTCTTGCTTCGCACCTATGCTGAAACGGGTAATTGGACTGCGAAATTTACCGCTGCTGAGGCTGATCTTGCGGCAGCTGAAAAGATAAGATCTGACGTTGTTACGCCTATTTTAGAACGCGATAACGAAGACGACGTTGCTGCGCTAGCCGCGGGCATAGCCAAAGCCATAGGGCTCATTCGCTCGGCAAAATTGGCCTCAGCTTATCCCTTGCAGCGGGCCGAACTTATTCTCGACGCTGTGGAGCGTAAAGCTGAGTTTTTTCGAGGCGCCGAAGTGTTGATGGATGCAAATAATCGGTTGGCAGCCACGTTCGAGGCAAAACTTGATCTTTCGTTAGCTGCACATCCTGCTAAAAGTGATGATTTTAAAGAAAAGGCGACGGCGTTTCTTGAATTACTAGATGCTGGCAGATCTGCGTTCGGTGCAATGCGTGCAGAATATCAATCAGACGCAATTAATTATGCGCTTTTCATCGATAGTTACGCCGCTTTCAAAACCGCGCATCAAAACGCGGTAGGCTTCGCCGACGAAAACGCCGCCTTACTGGCACAGCTAGATAGAAGCTATGTGAAAATTTTGGCTGATCAGCAGATTGACTATTACCTCGTGATCGCTCGAGCGAGTTGGTGTGATGGCGAGTACTGCGGTGCGGGGTCCGAAATGAAATACTCTGCGGTCAAAGTTGACGCAGATACCTTCGAATTTTTTGAGAGCGACGATGTCTCGATAATAGCGCGGCATTCCGCAAGTTTTACTGGTAGTGGTCGATTATCACTGTTAGTTCCTCAGCAACGCTGGGATGCGCTGGGCATTGATTATCAATACCGTTGGGATCGTCGTGAGCCTATTGCCGAGTACTGGGTTGATTCAGCCGTTATCAAGACGCTGCACAAATATGCGTTTATAGAAGCCGATAGCGCTACCGCTAACGCAGGGCAAGATGCCAGCGGCGAAGTCAAAGAGCAAGACTGGGAGCCCGTTAGTGAAGCTGTGTTTTGGAAGCACTATGAGCACCTTGGCATGGCGATTGAGACAAAGCCTTTCGGCTTTTATGCGTCAGAGTTAATCGATACGGCCGAGCCTGTGGGGATGGCGAGCATTGCGCCGCCGACCATGGTTAATGGCGTTCCAACGGGATCAAATCAGCAAGGTGAATGGCGCCAAGACAGCGGGGGTTCATTTTTCTACTTCTATGGAATGTACCGGTTGTACTCCAACTTTGGCTATCAACGACGCTATTCGCATAATGATTGGCGGCAATATAACGCCAATGGTCACTCGTCAGCATTTTATGGCAGTAACCGGCAGTACGGTACCTATGGCTCAGCGACTTATAGTGGGTCGAAGTACGCAAACAGTAACTTTGGAAGAAGAAATCCATCTGTTTTAAGTGGTTCTGTAAGCAGTGGGAGCTCTGGAATAGGAAGCTCAATACGAGGTGCAGGGCCTTTAGGTCGAGGTAAGGGCCCTTCAGGTTCCGGCAAATAAAAGTACATAGGTGATTTAATGAATATAGAACGGTACGGTATTTACATTTTATATACGCTCATTTATGTGGCGCTGGCAGTTGTGTTGAAGTACGCGCTGAACTTAAAGTCTTTGTCAGACTACAACGCGGATGAGCAGATGGTCGGCGGTAATCTGGCAGTAGGCTTGCGCAGGACCGGAGCGCAGTTTGGATTAGCCATCGCTGTTATGGGTGTGCTTAGTGGTGGCAGCGCTGGGAATTTGTTGGCGGATTTGTTCAGCACAGCGTTGTATGGTGTCATCGCCGTTGTTTTTATGTTGAGTTCATTGTTCATCACTGATCGGTTAGTGTTGCCGGGAATTAATAATCAACAGGCGCTGAAGCAGGGCAACGTAGCAGTAGGCTTCGTCGAGCTTGGGGTGTTGGTGGCAACAGGCATTATTGCCTATTCGAGCATGGCGGGTGAAGGTGGCGGAATATTGTCGAGCCTTTTATATTTTATTGCCGGTCAAATTACGTTGGTTGCACTCGTCGTTGTTTACGAGAAAGTATTCATCAGAAATTTTGATATCGTCGAAGCCGTAGGGAAAAATAATATTGCCTCGGGCATTTATCTGGGCGGGAAAATGATCGCTTACGCTTTGATTTTAAAGAGTGCCATTGCGGGCAATGAAACGCGTAGTCAACCGGTCGACTTGGCCCTTGAATTTTTTGCTTTAGCGGCGCTGGGCATGATTTTTTTGTATCTATTTGAGTATATTCTTGACCGCTTGATCGTCACTTCAGCAAATTTATCATCAATGCTTGGCAAAGATAGTGTCGTTCCAGCAGTGCAGTTGGCTTCGGCAAAAATTGGTATCGCGTTAATTTTAAGCAATGCCATACTCTAAGCCGATTTGCGTGATAGCAACTAGGGTTGATGTATGAAAACGGCCAGGCTGTTGCCGGTGCTGCTCGCCTTCTGCATGTTCTCAACAGGCGCTAGTGGCCTGGTCAGCGAATATCTATTAGCAACGATTACTACCTATATTCTCGGTAATTCTATCGAGCAATTTTCGCTAGTGATCGCGAGCATGATGCTCATGATGGGTGTTTCCGGTTTTGTTCAAAGCAAAATGACAGATCGGAATCTGTTGCAAAAATTCATTACAGTAGAAGTGTTGATGGCGTTGCTGGGTGGCTTTGCGCCGCTGGCGATATATGCGTCTTATGGGTATTTGGAGCACTACTTCACGATCGTTCACTACGGTTTTGTTTTATCCATCGGTTTTCTGATCGGTTTTGAAATCCCTCTAGTGATGCGAATTATTGAGAAACAAAATATTCCGCTGAAAACGAATCTGACTATCGTCTATGCAATGGATTATGTCGGCGCATTTGTTGGCGCACTTATTTGGGTGAATTATCTGCTGAAGAATTTCCCACTGTCTGAAATTAGCTTCATAGTTGCCGGATTTAATTTCATTGTTGCGGCCATTACAATTGTGTATTTCCTGTACGTTAAGGTGATTGATCGCCCTGTTATGCAACTATTAGTGTTGCTCTTGACGGCCGTCGCACTATTGTTTGGTTGGGCTAATAACAGGGATTTTAGTGCGTTGTTAGAGCAAAAATTTTACGATGACCCTATCGTTTACAAGAAGACTACAAGATATCAACATCTTGTGATGACACATAATTCGAAAATCGACGACACGCGTTTGTATATCAATGGCAATACTCAGTTTTCTTCCTTAGATGAGGAGCGCTACCATGATTTTCTTGTTCATCCAGTAATGACTATCGCGCCCTCCATAAATCACGTGTTGGTGTTAGGTGGTGGTGACGGACTTGCGCTGCGAGAAATTATCAAATACGCAGAGATAGAGTCGGTAACGCTGGTGGACCTTGATCCTGAAATGATCAATATCGCGACGAATAATCAGATATTAACCGGCTTAAATAACCATTCTTTTCAGCATGCTAAAGTTAATGTAGCGGCGATCAACACTTATATCGCAGGTTCAAAACAAGCCATTTATATGCGTGAGGCGGGCCACAAAACAGGCGAGCCAGAGTGGGTGGCTAGTGTCGATGTGTTTAATATCGATGCTGACCAGTTTTTAAAAAAGCAGCCTGAGCAAAAATGGGATGCGGTGGTGATAGACCTGCCGGACCCATCTTCGATTGAGTTGAGCAAACTTTATAGCAAGCAGTTTTACCAGTCATTGCGGCGTTACTTAACAGCGGATGCCTACGTGGCTATCCAGTCAACGTCTCCCTATCACGCAAAAGAGGCCTACCTGTCAATTGGTGAAACACTAAAGGCGGCAGGGTTCAGGGTTTTGCCCTACAGGCAGAACATACCGTCCTTCGGTGATTGGGGCTATTACCTTGCGTGGATCGGTGCTCGGAGTTCAGAGGCGGTTAAATTACAACTTTCCTCCTTGACTGGATTCAAGGTTGAGACGGATTTTATAACGCCCGAATTGTTGGCGGCGTCCTTTGCTTTTGGCAAAGGCGAATTGGTGGCTGATACACCCTGTGTGAATACGCTCATGCAACCCTGCCTGTTGACACATTATTTGGACAGGAGTTGGTTGCTAGAATGATATTTAGCTTGTTGCTGCGCCAATATAAGAAAGTGCTTTCTCGGGTGCATGAATATGCCTGGGTTACCTTGTTTGCTTCAATCGCGCTACTGTATGTTTTTGGTTATTTCGTCATGTTGTATGCGGGCGAAGATGAGATTCTTGAAAATTACAGTTGGTGGTTTTCGGTCACCATAACGACCGTTGGTTACGGCGATTATTCGCCATTAACAACCTATGGACGCATCTGTGCTGGGTTCATCATGTTCATTGGCATCGGTACAGTGGGCCTGGTTATTGGTAAGGCGGCTGAGTCGGTTATTGATTTTGCGAATAAAAACAGGAAAGGTTTGAGGAAGATGGATCATGAAAAACATACTATTATCATGGGCTACCGACAGGGACGTACTGAGAAAGTCATTGCGGAACTGCTGAGTAATAATCCTTCAGAGAAGCTGATTCTTTGTTCTTTTGGTCAAAAAGAAAACCCAATTCGGTTTGGGGGTGTGGATTTTGTTATGGGCGAATTAGCCTCCGAAGACGTGTTGCAACGATCGAACGCGGTAGCGGCAAAAAACATCATCATATGGGGGGCAAGTGATAATGAGACATTTATCACGGCCTATGCATTTAGGTCCGTCAACACCAGCGCGCAGATGGTTTGTTATCTGAATAACGAAGATCATGTCGAAAAAATTGCGCGATTGCCTGCGTTGCATGCTGCGCTTAATAACGTGATATTGCCCACCAGTGATTACTTAATGGCTCAGGAGCTTCAAGACCGTGAATCTAGTAGTGTGGTTCAACAGCTTATTCGTAACCTTGACGGTGAAAACCTTTATCGGTTTGATATTCCCCCGGGTAATGTCGCGGTTGATTATCTAACGGTATTTATAGGGATGAAGAAAAAGTACGGCGCTACGGTACTTGCGGTTAAGGATAGCCAGTTGACGCTCAACCCTGACCTTGTTTTTACCGTCAAGTCGGGCATGGCACTGTTCTATGCAGCCCCCGCAAGACTTTTAGATATAGACCTTGCTGGTCTTGAGGTATAGCCGTGCACCAGCCATCCACCAAATTAAGCCCTGATGCTTTAATGACCCGAGACGGCGCTAGCTTTGCGGGGCTGCATGTCACAGTCGATCTATATGGGGCGGTTGAGCTTGATAATATCGGTCTTATTGAAAAAGTGATGCGAGAGTGCGTGGTTGAATGCGGTGCGACCTTGTTGCACATTCATCTTAATCACTTCACGCCGAATGACGGAGTGACTGGCGTTGCGGTGCTTGCCGAGTCCCATATCAGCGTTCACACGTGGCCCGAGAAAGGCTTTGCGGCGTTTGATCTGTTTATGTGTGGTGATGCACAACCCGAGAAAGCCATCGGTATTTTAGAGGCGCGTTTCTGCGCTAAGCGAATCGACGTTAATGTCTTGCGGCGAGGGCTGGGCCTTTAACAAGGGCCATCCGCCGTTACTGTGGAACGGGTGTGTACGGGCGACAAACTACCCTGCCCACGCGCCGCGTGGAACCAATTCTGTGAGGCGCCGAGTTGC
>JBLHVI010000112.1:0-8558 GCA_047630175.1 Candidatus Azotimanducaceae bacterium | reverse complement strand
ACACGGCAGCTAGCGTGCCAAGTAGTCGAACTTGCCGCAAACGTCGCCGCACAGGAAAACGCGCAACTACTTGTCATGAACGCCTGGCAGCCACCTTCGATGCCTCACTTTAGCAGCCGTCTCGAGGGTAAAGCGTTTGACGAAATGATGCAGGCAATCAAAGATACCAGCACCGAACAGCTACACACGTTGGCAGCCCACGCTGCACCCGCAACGCCGGCAGAATATCTCGTCGACGGCAAGGCCGAGGACGCAATCATTGGACTAGTGAACAGCAACGAGATTGACCTGTTGGTAATGGGCACTATGTCGCGCGGGGGTATTCCCGGCCTTTTGATAGGTAATACCGCAGAGAAAGTTTTGTACCGTGCCAATTGCTCTGTCTTGACGTTGAAGCCAGATGGTTTTAAGTCCCCGGTGCTGTAAACCCTCGGGGAATAGCCTTCATAGAATGATCACACGGAGAGCCTGACACTGTTACGGTGACATGCTCGGATGATCATGCAGGCTCTTCTCCAAACCCTGCCCCATCAGATCTATAAAATTATCACGATAGAACTTACCTCGCGTCTCGAGCGAGGCATCTACCAAGGCATCATTGAATCGTTTGAGAGGATTACGTCCACCCTCGACATGTGGAAAGTCTGACGAGAAAAGGCACATATCATCACTTGAATTCTTGATGATCCAGTCGGTATCTTCATGCGGGTAGGGTGTTACACGGAATTGCCGCTGGGCAATCTCGCTAGGTCGCGCGCTCAAGTTTTGTAGGCGAGTCTCGCCTTTACGGAAGGCATCAAAGCCAGCATCCAGAAAACGCATCCAACTAGGTAGCCATGACGCCCCGAGTTCAATAGCACCGAACTTCAGCCGCGGAAAACGATCGCAGACACCATCAAGAATCAACATCGACATAGTCTGCCAAAGCGCAACAGGAATAGTCATAAAGCTGGCAGAAGTGAAGTTCTCGTCGCCTCCGTGGAAGTCTTTAACCTTGGGCAAGCCATTTTCAAAATACGCTGGCGCCATCTTCTCTTCACCACCCACATGGAACAGGATAGGCACCCCCGCCTCTTGCGCTAGCGACCATAGATTGTCTAAGCCCACATGACTAGGTGAATGCGCCGCAGGACAACGCGATGCAATAACCAGTCCTTTACAGCCCAACTGCAGCGCTTCACGGGCAACCTCTGCGGCTCGAGACAAGTCGACCAGCGGTACATAACCCGTAGCCAGCAAGCGTTTATCTACCGCACAAAAGTCAGCCATCATCCGGTTGTGGGCCCGAGCTGAGGCAATAGCGAGATCGGGATCATCGCCGTACTCCAGCCCGTAATTGCTCAGGGCCGTCGTTGTAAACACTAGCTGTGATGTAAACCCTAGCAGGTCTAACGCCGCTGGGCGGTCCTGATTCAAAAACGAACCCATAGCCTGATAATTCTTGCGCAACAAAATATTGTCAGGCGCCGTCGCACGAAACTCAGCATTGCCTTGTTGTTCGACGGCATCAACCACCCATGCCTCAACCTCGGTACCATGGCGTGTCACTGCCATAAAACGCTCACGGTAAGCAGCCGCAATGTAGTCATTGATAGTGCCTGGCAATTCCATTACATGGGAATCAGCATCATGCACCGTCGCATTCTCAACATAAGCCATGGTCTCTCTCCTACTATTCTTGATGATAGATGTATGGATAGATTCTTTGGACAACTAGTTTGGGTAGATCGGGCCCTTAATGCGTGCGGGCCAATACCCAATGGTTCGCCTAGGTGGTTCGATTCGTGACTCAACTAGTTGACTGGCAGCGCAATTGAGTTGAAGTCGCCACAAACGGAGCCACCTTACCAGAGCATAATCAATTGATGAGACAAATTCGAGCACGCGATTGACCCACGACGACGGTCGACACAGCAGCCAACAAAGGGATCGACAGACACGCCGCCAGCGAAATAAACATTACCCAAGGACTATTCAGTTGACGTGGCGCACATCCTCAAGGATTGCAAGCATCAGTGCATGGCACAAGATGGCGCGCATTTGCAAAGCATGCAGCACAACGACGGACCGCTTTGGTGCTTAAGAGGCTGCGAGGGAAGCACAGTGGAACTGACGGGCCCGGACAGGCCGCGCAACAGCTAGTGTCTACAATTGGCACACTGCAAAACACGCGTCCGAGTGAGCAAGATTCTATGACCTGCTACCTAGCGGCTCCATACGACCCTCGGTAGGAAAATTAAGGGCAAGCGGCTTAAGTAATGACCATTGCGGGCTACAACCCAAGAATCAACATTAACTAACCGCAGATAAAAAATGACCCCCGCTATGCAGGGGCCAGATCAATCAAGCAGCAGCATCATACTGAGCAAACGTCTTGCCCTCTGCGACCAGCTTTTCCAACAGCCCAGCAGGCTTCCAGACATCATCACCTGTTTCCGCATGGAAACGCTTAATGTCTGCCAAAACTTCTGCCAGACCTTGCGAGTCAGCAAACCACATAGGACCGCCCACATATGTCGGAAAGCCGTAACCATTAACATAAACCGTGTCTATATCACTGGCGCGCAGGGCATGGCCCTCTTCCAGCAATTTTGCGCCAATGTTAATCAACGGGTACATGCAACGCTTGAGGATTTCTTCATCCGTAAATGTTTTGGCCGGATAACCCAGATCCTCTGCAACTTTCTTAATCACTGCATCAGCTTCCGGATCAGGACGTGGAGTTCGGTCACCTTCCGCATACACGTAGTAGCCTTTTCCATTCTTCTGGCCATAACGGCCCAGTTCACATAGGGCATCGGGGATACGAGCAGTGACTTCATTACTACCGCCCACCATCTTGCGTGCACGCCAGCCAAGATCCAGACCGACCATGTCGTTCATGGTGAAAGGCCCCATGGCCAAACCAAAATCAAAAATAACTTTATCAACCTGAGCCGGTGTCGCACCCTCAAGAATCATCATACTCGCTTGGCGCGTGTAGCCGCCCAACATGCGATTACCAATGAAGCCCGGGCAGTTGCCAGCAACAACCGATACTTTACCAAGACGCTTACCCAGTGCCATAGCAGTGCCAAGTACGGTAGGTGAAGAATCCTTACCACGAACAACTTCCAACAAACGCATAACGTTAGCTGGACTAAAGAAGTGCATCCCACAAACAAAGTCTGGACGACTTGTGACAGCCGCAATAGCGTCGACATCAAGCGCTGACGTGTTAGTCGCAAGAATGGCACCCGGCTTCATGACCTTATCGAGACGCGTGAAGATCTCTTTCTTCAGGTCAAGATTTTCGTACACAGCCTCGATCACAATATCGCCATCACCCAGCGCATCGAAATCTGTCGTCGGCTCGATCAGGGCTATACGCTTGTCCATATCTGCCTGCTTCAGGCGACCTTTGGCCACAGTCCTGGCATAGTTACCTTCAATGACTTTCATGCCCCGCGCCAAGTTGTCAGCATCATTGTCGTACATACGCACGGGGATACCGGCGTTAGCGAAGCACATGACGATGCCGCCACCCATAGTGCCGGCGCCGATTACGGAACCCTTGTTAATCTCAATCAGGGGCATTTCTTTCGACAGGCCAGGGATCTTGTTAGCCGCGCGCTCAGCAAAGAAGATGTGGATCAAAGCCTCACGCTGCGGATCCTGCATGCATTCGGCAAACAATCGGCGCTCGGCGTCCATACCTTCGTCGAAAGTAGCGGAGTTCACAGCCGCTTCAACACACTTGACAATCTGCTCTGGCGCAAATTGATTACGGTTAGTCTTGCTCAGCTGGGCACGCGCTTTAGCGAAGACTTCTGCATTACCCCGGTCTTTAGCAATCACATCTTCAAGTTCACGGATCTTACGAGTCTTACTACCTGCGGCAATGATTTCCTCGGCATATTTAATACCGGCATCAACAATATCGCCTTCCGCAACGCGGTCAATAATACCGAGTTTTTGTGCCTGTGGCGCCATAATAGGGTTACCCGACACAATGGCAGCAATAGCAGCTTCAGCACCAATGAGACGGGGCAGACGCTGAGTACCACCAGCGCCGGGCAACAGGCCGAGCTTCACTTCCGGCAAACCAACAGGCGCGGTAGGCGCAGCAATACGGTAGTCACAACATAATGCGACTTCAAGTCCACCACCGAACGCCGTGCCATTAATCGCAGCAATAATTGGTTTGACGCTACCTTCCATTATTGCCATCGCGTCGTGCAGACCTACGCCTTCGCTTGCGGCTGCGCCAAACTCACTGATATCGGCACCGGCAATAAAAGCGCGGTTTAAACCAGTGATGACGATGGCCTTAACGGTGTCATCGCCAAGTGCCTTACCGACGCCATCAAACAATCCCTGACGCACGCCAGAACTCAACGGATTAACGGGTGGGTTATCAATACTCAGCAGCGCGATGGGGCCGCGGGTTTCGTAGTGGACTGTACCTTTCATTGCTTCTCCGGTCTGGGGTTAAAATCGAAGCCAAGAGTCTAAACTAAGCATGCCCAATTTGCATTGCTACACCGCACCAGAAATGACCACGCATAAGTGGGACATCATTGACACGCGCACAGCGCGGGACTTTACACTCGGATATCTTGCCTATCGGCATGAATATGGGTCGCTTAGCATTTAGATAGGCAAAACTAGGACAAAAAAAAGCCCCGCACTTGCGAGGCTTTTTACAGGGTTGTCAGTTACCGAAGTAATTGACTAATGGCGCAATCCTACATCATGCCGCCCATACCACCCATACCACCCATGCCACCCATGTCTGGCATACCACCACCACCAGCACCGCCTTCTTCGACGATATCAGTGATCATGCACTCAGTCGTGATCATCAAACCAGCAACCGAAGCAGCAGCCTGCAGCGCAGTACGTGTCACTTTAGCGGGGTCTGGCAGACCAAACTTGATCATGTCGCCATATTCGCCAGTCGCCGCGTTGTAGCCTTCAGCGCCTTTGAGGGCCTTGACTTTGTCAACCACGACAGATGCTTCAGCACCCGCGTTGGTTACGATTTGACGCATAGGCGCTTCCATCGCACGACGCAGCAAGTTAATACCGACGTTTTGGTCTTCGTTGTCGCCTTTCAAACCATCAAGCGCCTGCAGAGCACGAATCAACGCAACACCACCACCTGGTACAATGCCTTCTTCAACAGCAGCACGGGTTGAGTGCAGCGCGTCTTCAACGCGAGCCTTCTTCTCTTTCATTTCTACTTCAGTCGCAGCGCCAACCTTGATGACAGCAACACCGCCCGCCAATTTAGCAACACGCTCTTGCAGCTTTTCACGGTCATAGTCAGACGACGTATCTTCGATTTGAGTACGGATCTGGTTAACACGTGCTTCGATATCAGCGGAAACGCCTGCGCCGTCAACGATTGTTGTGGCTTCCTTAGTCAGGCTGATGCGCTTGGCCTGGCCAAGATCGTCGATAGTCGCGGTATCCAGTGACAGACCCACTTCTTCAGAGATCACGGTACCACCGGTCAAAATGGCGATGTCCTGCAGCATTTCCTTACGACGATCACCAAAGCCTGGCGCCTTAGCAGCAGCGACTTTGACGATGCCACGCATGTTGTTTACAACTAGCGTCGCTAGGGCTTCGCCCTCTACGTCTTCAGCAATCACTAATAAGGGCTTACCTGCTTTAGCGACGGCTTCGAGGATCGGCAGCATGTCGCGGATGTTAGAGATCTTTTTGTCGAACAACAGGATGTATGGATCTTCGAGCTCAGCGCTCATGCTTTCCTGATTGTTGATGAAGTAAGGCGACAGGTAGCCACGGTCAAACTGCATACCTTCAACTACGTCGAGCTCATTTTCCAGACCACTGCCTTCTTCAACAGTGATAACACCTTCCTTACCAACCTTATCCATGGCTTCAGCAATGATGTCGCCAACGGCGGTATCACTGTTGGCAGAAACACTACCGACCTGAGCGATGGTCTTGCTGTCTGAGCAAGGCACAGCTAGCTTCTTCACTTCAGCTACGGCAACTGCCACAGCCTTGTCGATGCCACGCTTGAGATCCATAGGATTCATGCCGGCAGCCACAGCTTTGAGGCCTTCGTTTAGAATCGCCTGAGCCAGAACCGTTGCTGTAGTCGTGCCGTCGCCTGCGACGTCAGAAGTCTGTGAAGCAACTTCCTTGACCATCTGTGCGCCCATGTTTTCAAACTTGTCTTTCAATTCAATTTCTTTAGCAACGGAAACACCGTCCTTGGTTACAGTCGGCGAGCCGAATGATTTATCAAGAACGACGTTGCGGCCCTTGGGGCCCAAAGTCACTTTTACCGCGTCGGCCAGTAAGTTCACACCAGCCAACATGCGTTGACGCGCAGAATTACCGAATTTTACGTCTTTTGCTGTCATAATAAATTTTCCTCAATATCTTGGATGGTTAATACTGGTCGTCTTACTCAATAACGCCAAAAACTTCGCTTTCGCTCATGATGAGGAGCTCTTCCCCATCCAACTTCACGGTGCTGCCGGAGTACTGACCAAAGAGGACGTTGTCGCCCACTTTCAGGTCGACGGGCATGAGACCACCATCTTCTTTCTTCTTGCCAGGACCAACTGCAAGAACTTCACCACGAGATGGCTTTTCTGCAGCAGAACCAGGCAGTACTATCCCGCCAGCTGATTTTGTTTCTTCTTCCTTGCGGCGTACAACCACGCGATCTTGCAATGGACGGATATTCATTCATTTCTCCCATTTCTGGATCAAATGTCTCACTACCTACTGGCGCGAGCATCTGTGTAACAGTATAAAATGACCAAATCATCACCTCTTCGCCTGCCGCCGTCTCGGTCGTCACCTTTGAAGACCTTGAGCGAGCTAAACGGAGCCGCTATTTCTGCGGCCTAGAGCGATTTTTTAGCACTCTCCCTTTTGGAGTGCTAATAATATGGGCGAAATGTTGAGAGTCAACCCGACAAACCGAAAATATTTTCAATGAAGCGTAATCAGGCGTCTGCAGGGCATCTTTCCTAGGTATTTTCAGCATAGGTGGTAGCAAGTATGGGTGATATCAAGCCGAACACTGCTCAAGCGCGCAGCGGCGCACTGCAAGAATTCCGAGAAAGCGTCTGGCAACTGGTAGCCACCATTCCCAGCGGGCGTGTGGCAACCTACGGGCAGATAGCGACGCTTGCTGGCGCACCCCAACAATCAAGGCTAGTGGGCCGTATTCTTAGCCGATTGCCGACTGACACTCGCCTACCTTGGTATCGTGTGATTAACGCTCAGGGAAAAATTTCGAACCCCAACCTGGACCGCCAGCAACAACTGCTCGTGCAAGACGGGATTGAGGTCAAATCGCAGCGTGTAAGACTACGGACTTATCAGTGGTCACCATAATTGTGACGATGATTGTAACGATGACTAAAACGACAACTACAGCCACAACTACAGCCACAAACAATCACGGGTTAGGGACTAAACGCTGGATCTACTCATGGTCATTTTCTCGCGACGTAACAACACGATGACCAGCAAAACGGCAGGAATACCGATGACGCTAGCAAATACAAAAAAAGGTAAGTAGCCCCAGCCATCGACAATCACTCCCGAGAAGCCACTAATGAATTTCCCGGGTAACGTCATCAATGAGCTGAACAGTGCATATTGCGTTGCTGTATAAGACCGATTGGTCAAGCTGGACAAGTAGGCAATAAAAGCGGTGGCAGCAAAGCCACCACTTATGTTGTCGGCACTGATCACGATCGCCAACCAGGCGAGTTCCGGCTCGAGGGTCGACAGCAACGCGAACAACAGGTTGGTTGACGCCACAGCAATGGCACCCAACAACAAAGGCCGCAGTATTCCCCACTTGACCACAAGAATACCGCAGATCATTGAGCCAGCGATGGTCATAAAGAAACCGAACACTTTAGCAACACTGGCGATATCAGTTTTGCTGTATCCCATGTCTAAGTAAAACGGATTGGCCATGATGCCCATCGCTATGTCGCTCAAGCGGAACACAGAAATAAACAGCAGTAGCACCAGCCCGAAGCGCCCGTTGCGTTTAAAAAAGTCAACAAACGGGAAGACAATGGCAGCGACAAACCAGGTCAATGTTTGTTGCACACGTGGCGGCAAGTGGGAATGTCTGGCGAGGATTTGCCTAACAACCTCGTCGTCAGCATCACGTACCTTCGCAGCACTGGATGCCACAGGTTCCGCTATCAACAACACCGTGATGATACCTATACCCATCATTGCCGCCATGACCTGATAGGCCTGAACCCATCCTAGATATTCCGCGAGATAGAACGCTCCGGCCCCAGCTACCAGCAGTGCCACTCGATAGCCAAAAATGTAGGAGGCCGACATGGCTCCTTGGTAGCGCTCATCGAGTGCTTCAATGCGATAGGCATCGATCGCAATATCCTGAGTTGATGACGAAAATGCCACGAGTACTGCACACACTGAGAGTACCATCAGATTCCCGGCGCCGGTCAGCGACATACCTATCAAACCTAACGCGATACCTAACTGCGCCAACAAAATCCATGATCGCCGACGACCAAGCCGACCGAGTA
>JBLHVI010000111.1:0-8601 GCA_047630175.1 Candidatus Azotimanducaceae bacterium | reverse complement strand
ATCACTTCAATCACAGTTTGCACGGCGGCCTTAACGCCGGGAAACGAACATACGCCGACAGCATGCGCTTCTGGCAGACCAAAGCAGCGCAACTGAACCTCAGTAATCACGCCTAACGTGCCCTCGGCACCGCAGAGCAAACGCGTTAGGTCATAACCAGCAGCAGATTTACGCGCGCGACTTCCGGTGCGGACAATCTCGCCATCAGGCATCACTACTGTGAGTCCCAGCACGTTGTCTTTCATTGTGCCATAACGTACAGCATTAGTTCCTGAAGCGCGGGTCGACGTCATGCCGCCGAGGGTGGCATCAGCGCCAGGGTCAACGGGGAAGAATTGCCCAAAGCGCAGCAAGTCTGCATTAAGTTGTTTGCGGGTGACACCTGCTTGTACTCGGCAATCGAGGTCTGAGGCATTGACTTCAAGGATCTGGTTCATCTGCGACATATTCAGACAAACGCCGCCCCTGACTGCAGCTATATGGCCTTCAAGGGAAGTGCCGGCACCAAATGGTATCAGCGCTGTACCCGTGCGGGCGCATAACTTTACTATTTGACTGACCTCTTCGTTGTTAGCAGGATAAACCACGACATCCGGCGAGTGTGGTGTATGGAATGACTCGTCCTTGCCATGTTGATCCAAGAGCCCTTGGTGGCAACTCATGCGATCCGGAACAATGTCCCGCAGTGCTTGCTCAAGCTCAAGGCTGATGTTTTTCATGCGATCAGATCCGTTCGTTGCTAAATTCAAGACACGTTGTTTTCACGGCACTTTACGGCTTGCATTACATAGAAACCATCAACGTTTGAGCACATGAATCTACATCAGTTGTAAGCGTCTGGCCATAAACAGTGTTTGCGTTGTTGAATGCAGAATTCGAAGTCGCTACTCGCCAAATTCATCCCCCGCTTTTTGGCGTATCTTCCACTCACCTTCTAGCCGTTGCCAGGCGCCTGCCCTGTCCTGTCGGATAAAAATCGGGCTCGCATGATACATGGATAAGGCCGATATTTCGGCTTCATTTATCATACCTAAACACGCTGCCGCATGACGGATAGATGCGCCATGACCAACGATAATCTTGAGTTGTTGGGGCGCTATTGTCTGCCAAACTGATTGTATGTGTTGTGCTACACGCGCACCGGCATGGCGTAATGACTCCGCGCCTTGGTAGGGTAAACAATAGTCGCTACTGGATTTCCAGCCGTGTGGCAAAGGCTCATAGCGCGGATCTGCCTCGACAATGGCTTCAATTTGCTGCAGATCTAGATTAGCCATCGCGCCAACACTCCGCTCCGCGAGAGCTTCATGTTCGCAGATCCTTAGCTCAGGCATACTGAGACCCGCTATAATAGTGCCGGCAGTCTGGTAGGCGCGCAGTTGGCGGGAGCAGTCGACCTGTGGGTGAAAATTGAGGTTGTTGTCTGAGGCGTAGTTTTGCAGCAATCGGGCACATGCTGCAGCCTGTTCCATACCTTCGGGGGTCAGAGGATACGGTAACAATGCGCTAGGGACGCCAGTGGGTTGCTGGTAGTCACCGTGGCGAATCAGTGCTAAGACAGAAAATGGCACCATGATTCGTTTAACTCCAGGCGTTTGTTGGATGGGGATTGTTACACAAGGCATGGAGCACACCGCGCGCGGGCTGGTCATCTTCCTTGGCTTTAGTAGAAAGTCGCAGAAGATACTAACCGCGACCATGTTGAAAGCAAACCAAAAATATTGATAGATTCGCTCGATCATAACGGATTAATGTGTAGTCTAGACGGCCACATTGGATAGGCAGACTCGGTTGACTGTGCCAGAATGTGGCTCGTAGTTACCCCTAAAGCGGCGGCAAGACCGCGGCCAGATCACGGATACCCACTATCATGACAGATGCAAGCCAGGCGATACCCACAGATACCATTCTTACCACGCATTTGAAAAAACTGACCGACGGACAACGTCTGAAACTGGCGGTTCGAAATCACGGTCTTGCACTGCTGGCTGCTGTGACGCTGTGGGCTGCCGCAGACGCCTGGCTACTGCAAAGCAACCTGCTGCTGGCCTCTAGCCTTGCGGTTCTTAACGCGTTCGCTGCCATGACTATCGCGGCGACGATTTTCCACGAATGGGGTCATTTTATCGGCGCTCGCCTAGCTAAATCTTACTCACCGATGGTTCCTGACCCGCGCGGGACATTCATTTTTGGTTTTAATTTTGCGAAAAACACTCGCCACCAATTTCTCGCCATGAGCATCGGTGGCTCGGTTGCTAACTGGTTGTTAGTGCTTATCGTTGCCACGTGTATCCCCTTGGACAATGCGGGGCGAATTATGCTGTTTGCGGTGGCGGTGGCTCGGGGCATCAGCGTGTTGATGTTCGAGGTACCCATTATGCTAGGCGTTATGAACGGCGGCGAACCAGAGGCTGAACTTAACAAAGGTGAGAGCAATGGGTCTGGTGACCGTGGGCAGGCTATCGGTTATGGCATCGGCGCTTTGATATGGCTTGTTGCGTTGTAGGATAGTCAGTCAGATCTGGCTGACGGGCCAGGGCCTTGTTTGTGTTGATGCCCTACGCAAACTATGGAGTAGGCGTAAAATCGGTGACGGAATAATTGCCGCCGGTCAGCATCAACCCTACGCGTTTTTGTCGAAAATGCTGCGGATAGCGTAGCACGGCCGCTAGCGTCACCGCCGAGGACGGTTCTATTAGCTGTTTTAAACGTGACCACACCAGTTGCATAGCCGAGCCTATCTCCGCTTCTGACACCAGCAGGATGCCCTGACACTGTTCGCGGATAATCGCAAAATTCTGTACGCCTAATGTTGTTTGCAAACCGTCTGCCATGGTTTTTGGCGTATGACTTGTGACCCTAACGCCAGTCGTAAACGAGCGATAGGCATCGTCAGCCATTGCTGGTTCGGCGCCAAATACCTGAATTCTGCCGTCACTGGCAATGAGTGAACCGGCGAGCAGGCCACCACCACCGACAGGAATAACCATCACGTCGAGTCCTGAAATTTCGTCCATGAACTCAATGGCAGCAGTGCCCTGCCCCGCAATTATTCTCGGATCGTCGTAAGGTGGTATATAACTGGCGCCGGTCCTTTCAACGACTTCTGCCAAGGTGGCTTCGCGCGCGGCTAACGTCGACTCACATTCGATAATCTGGGCGTTATGAAGGGCTATATTGGCTTTTTTTACGGGAGGAGCATTTTTTGGTACAACGATGTATGCAGCTATATCTTGCAATGCCGCGGCCCGAGCCAAGGCCGCACCGTGATTACCTGAGGAATGTGTTGCTACACCTTTATTCGCCTGTTTGGCGTCAAGGCATCTTACTGCATGAAGCGCGCCGCGGGCCTTAAAAGAGCCAGTTTTCTGCAAGTGCTCACACTTAAAATACAGTGTGGCTCCTGTCAATTCATTGAGTGATGCACTTTGCATGACAGCCGTTTTATGAATCCCGTCTCTAATCAGCGTATGCGCTTGACGAAGATCGTTAATCGTAATACTCACAAGGACGACTCCTGTCCAGGTTGGTGGTTGCGTAATAAATGCTATGTGCCCTTGGTGCAGGCGGCAAGTCTTTAGCTGACGGTTGTCAATTAGACGTTTTCTTTTTTATCGATCTTAGCCCAGCTGTCACGTAGCCCCACAATCCGATTAAAAACCAAATGGTCTGGGCGTGAATCCTTGTTGTCTGCGCAAAAATAGCCTTCCCGTTCAAACTGGAATCGCTGTTCGGCCGTCGCCTCTCCCAAACTGGCCTCGACGAATCCCTGCACCCGCGTTAATGAATCAGCATTCAACAACTCCCTGTAATCCTTATCAGACGTGTCTGGGAAGTCGACCTTAAATAAGGGCTCGTAGAGACGAATTTCTGCCGCGTGGTTTTGTTCTGCCGAAACCCAATGAATCACTCCACGTACTTTGCGACCAACCGGGTTTTCACCCAGAGTTTCGGGATCGTAGGTACAATGTAGTTCGATGATCTCCCCAGATTCATCCTTGATCACTTGGTTGGCTTTGATTACATAGCCATACCGAAGGCGTACCTCGCCGTCGGTAACTAGGCGCTTGTATTTACGATTGGCTTCTTCGCGAAAGTCATCTCTGTCGATATAAATTTCACGCGTGAACGGCAGGTCACGCGTACCAAGAGCGTCGATCTTTGGGTGATTCGCCACGCGTAGTTGTTCGACCTGCCCTACCGGATAATTTTCAATGACAACCTTCAAAGGCTGCAGCACACCCATTACTCTTGGTGCAATGTCTTCTAAGTCCTCTCGAATGACGCTCTGAAGCATCGCCAACTCGACATTGTTGTCGCTCTTGGTGACGCCAATACGTCGACAGAAGTCGCGGATTGAAGCAGCCGTGTAGCCACGTCGCCGAAGTCCGGCAATTGTCGGCAGGCGCGGGTCATCCCAGCCGTCTACTAGGTTTTCTTCAACGAGTTGCTTGAGTTTGCGTTTGCTCATCACAGTGTATTGCAGGTTCAGGCGCGAAAACTCGATTTGCTGTGGGTGACAATCTACGTTGGTATTGTTCAGCACCCAGTCGTACAAAGGCCGGTGCGCTTCAAAACCAAGGTCACACAAGGAATGAGTGATACCCTCCATTGAATCAGAAATACAGTGGGTGTAGTCGTATAAGGGATAGATGCACCATCGATCACCGGTTTGGTGATGATGAACGTGGCGAATGCGGTAAATAGCCGGATCGCGGAGGTTCATATTGGGTGATGCCATGTCGATTTTTAGCCGCAGTACATGCTCACCGTCAGCAAATTCACCAGCGCGCATGCGGCGGAAAACGTCCAGATTTTCCTCGACGCTGCGATCGCGGTGCGGACTGTTTTTCCCTGGCGACGTTAGAGTGCCTCGATATTCACGAATTTGTTCAGCGCTGAGCGAGTCGACATAAGCTTTGCCGCTATCGATTAATTGTTCAGCGAATTGATACAGTTCTTCAAAGTAGTCTGACGCGTTGCGAATTTCGCTCCATGCAAAACCTAGCCAGCTGATATCGGTTTTCATGGATTCCATAAACTCGATATTTTCTTTCAGCGGGTTAGTATCGTCAAAACGTAAAAACGTGGAGCCACCAAATTCTTTGGCAATCCCAAAGCTAAGGCAAATAGCCTTGGCGTGCCCAATATGTAAATAGCCATTCGGTTCAGGCGGAAATCGAGTGATCACCCGGCCGCCATTTTTACCGGCGGCCATGTCTTTCTCAATAATGGTGCGGATAAAGTTTGGCGGGTATTTCTCAATGATGTCAGTCATGTAAACTTCGCTTTGCCGGTTAAGGACGGATAATTTTAGGGGTGTTCAGCTGGCTAGCAATTAGCTATATAGCAATGCGCCGACACAGGTCAACGTGACCATAATAAACAAAAACCACTTTAGCGTATTTTGCGGCACGCTGATGGCAAACTTTACACTCAGGCTCGTACCAACCACCATGCCTGCAGCCAGAATTAGCCCGGGTGCCCATAAAACTTGGTCACGCGCAACAAACACCACGAGTGCCACTAAGCTAAATGCCGCAGTGCAAACCATTTTTAGTGCATTGGTGCGCACTAAGTCATAGCGCAAGCCGCCTGCCAGAGCAGCAATCAAAATAAAACCAACGCCGGCTTGGACAAATCCTCCGTAAACACCAGCACCAAACAGTGCTAGTACGGCGGTGGGCTTTTCAAACACCTTGTAGGGGACCGTGTCTGCCGGCGGAATAACAGCGCCGGGACGGATTAGCATTACCAGTGCCATCCCAACCATCACGACTAACAGAGTGGGCTTAAGCAGGGTCACCGGCATGAAAGAGGCAAACAGCGACCCCACTAATGCGCCCGCTAACGTCGGAATCAGAACGGGTCCAATGGCACTTGTGTCGAGGCGTCCTTTGTCGCGAAAGCCTTTGACCCCCGCTAACGATTGCAGCAGCACTCCCACTCGGTTCGTGGCGTTAGCCACATCTGCAGGCATGCCAAGCATCATTAATGCTGGCAGGGTGAGCATTGAACCGCCGCCTGCTAGCGTATTGATAAAGCCGCCTATCAGGCCTGCTATCAGCAGTGCGGCTATACCAGTGATGTTTAGAGATGCTTCCAATGTCATTTAACTTTGTTAAGAGTAACAACGCGCATGGTATGCGCGGGTGACTGAATGTCAATGGCCGACGCTAGTCCACAACGTAAGGCGCAATGCTGTCACGGGTGACCGGATAAATCTCACCTTCCTCATTGGCAACGATTAGGTTGTTATTGTCTACCCAAGCAACGGCTTCCATGGTCTTCACTTGGCTCCGGTCCAACGTTTTTTTGAAGGCTTTACCGGTGAACCATTTATCGCCCTGTGCCGGTCGTTCAAACAACCACAGACCTGTGTAGGACACGACAGCTAACCAGCGTCCGTCTGGCGATAGATCAGCCCCAGTTGCGACAGCCAGAGCAGGATGTTGGTCTATTTTAACAAGGCTGTTCTGCCGGTCTGTGTATTGCGTATCGAGCCGGTAAAGATTGGCACCCGCTTCAAATTTTAATATCTGCCCGGCTTGGCGATGCTTACTGATGACATACAGCGTGCCGTTGTCAACGAACAGTGACTCAGCGTCGAAATGCCACTGATTAGCGGGATATTGCTTCTGCTCAGGATAGACCACGGGCAGGTATTTAATCGGTCGAGTTGCTTCAACGGCGCGAGGATTGGGCTCAGGAATCACATAGATCCCTAAGTCACGCCGCGCGTTGCCGTTATTGCCCATGTCAGCGACGTAGATCATATCGTTGTCGATGGCGATATCTTCCCAATCGATATTGGTGGCAACACCAACTCTGTGCCCCGGCCAGGGGACCTTGCTTATAGTAGGCTCTGCTTCAGCTTTGCGCGCATCAGCGGCGCCGCGAAACGTATTGCGCAGAAAAGCTGGAAAGACAATCTCGCCGCTACGATTTAAGGCAAACAGCCGCGCTTCGTCACCGCTGTCGTTGTGTACCCAGTAGACGTCTGCAAAGCGGCGGCTTTTGACAATACCACTGATCTCATTTAACGCCGCCATTTTTACTTGAATGGGCGGGCCCTGCAGCGGTTCCGCTTGACTTGATTCTGCGCCGAGATACATCGCCACTGCGACTAACACCAACTTAACTAACATGAGCTTGTATTCCTTTATAGAACGACAGAAGTTCGACGATATCGTTATTTCAGACAGCCTTTGCAACGCAGCGTATCAAGGTGGCTAGCGTTAACCATTGGACAGGTTCTATGCCCAAGCCCTAATCCGATGACAAAATTACTATGTCCTTTGCGTCGCCGCTGACTGAAAAGCCAGACCTTATTAAGCGCGACCGCAGCGAAAGCGCCATACTATAACGATGGTTGCCAGAAAACACTTGCAACCATCGTTGCGATGGCTAATATGCGGACTATGCAAAAAATCCAAACGTCATCCGCCAATTCATTATTGCTCTGCACATTGCTGGGTGTTTGGCTGAGCTTTTATTATTTTTCTAGCCCCTGACGAGCGCTTGATGATGGAGATTAGGCGGTCTTGATCGCCTTTGAGGAAACCCCGATAGGCGCAAGTCAATCGGGGTTTTTTTTGGTCAGCGGCTTGTACTTATTCGCCGACCCGCACAAACCGAACAGATGAGGCATCAGGAAGACAACATGAACCAATTGAAAGTGGACGATCTTAACGTGTTAAGCGAACAAACATTAATGACGCCTAACCAACTAAAACAGTTGGTTCCAGCGTCAGATCTTGCCCTTGAGAACGTGTCCAAAGGCCGGTTAGCAATCAAGAACATCCTTGAGCACCGCGATCCGCGGCTGTTTTTGATCGTCGGCCCTTGCTCTATTCACGATACAGATGCTGCGTTGGAATACGCGCGCCGCCTTAAGGCACTGGCCGATGAGGTGTCCGATAGCCTGCTGCTCGTAATGCGCGTCTATTTCGAGAAGCCCAGAACGACAGTCGGTTGGAAAGGTTATATCAACGATCCTTACATGAACGACTCGTTTGCTATCGAAGATGGCTTGAAGCTGGCGCGTAAGCTGCTTATCGATCTTGCTGAAATGGGTATTGCCACATCGACAGAAGCGCTAGATCCTGTTTCACCGCAATACTTGCAGGATATGATCAGCTGGAGTGCTATCGGTGCACGAACAACCGAATCGCAGACCCACCGAGAAATGGCCAGCGGCTTATCATCTGCCGTGGGCTTTAAAAATGGTACTGATGGTGGCCTTGGGGTAGCGATTAACGCCCTACAGTCGGTTTCTGCACCGCACCGCTTTCTTGGAATCAATCATGAGGGGCAGGTTGCTGTGATTCATACGCGCGGCAATCAGCATGCACATATTGTCTTACGTGGTGGTGGCGGCCAGACCAACTACGACTCGGTTAACGTTGCCCTGTGTGAACAGGCGCTAGAAAAAGCCGGTATCGATGCCAATATTATGATCGACTGCAGTCACGCCAATTCATCTAAAAACTATGCGCTGCAACCACTTGTTATGGAAAATGTGGCGAATCAAATCGTGGAGGGTAACCGCTCCATCGTTGGTTTGATGGTAGAGAGTAATCTTGAAGCAGGCAACCAAGC
>JBLHVI010000110.1:0-8922 GCA_047630175.1 Candidatus Azotimanducaceae bacterium | reverse complement strand
AGGTCTTATTAATCAATTGTTTTCATTAGTTCATATGGGTCAAATAGGTATTAACAGTTTGTTTTCTCTATTTCACAGACAACAGGACGATCAAGATGCCCCTCGAAGAATTTATCAAGATAAATGCGACTGAAATCGCACTGCCATTATTCTTTTCACTCATTTTGCTAGAAGCTGTGGCTGTTCGTTATCTTGTTACCACGGGTGAGAACGACCTTAAGGACAGCTTGACCTGCTTGTTCATGGGGATATCCAGTACGTTTATTAATGGAGCTGCGGCTTTCATTTCACTGGGCTTATTGTTTTGGGTAGCGCAATTTCAGATCTACCAAATCCCCTTAAGTGTCGGTGCCATCGTTTTGTGT
Organism: Candidatus Azotimanducaceae bacterium; assembly: GCA_047630175.1. Classification (GTDB taxonomy): domain Bacteria; phylum Pseudomonadota; class Gammaproteobacteria; order Pseudomonadales; family Azotimanducaceae; genus UBA4582. The sequence goes on along the minus strand of JBLHVI010000110.1, from coordinate 8,557 downwards.
TTTATTCTCGATGATTTTCGATACTACTGGCATCACCGCTTTGCACATCGATGCCGTTGGTTTTGGGCCATGCATGTAGTGCATCATTCCAGTCAGCAATATTCTCTTTCTGTCGCTTTTAGGCAAGCCTGGACCAAACATTTCAAAGGCATCATCGTGCTAAAGGTGCCTTTGGTCTTGATGGGATTTGACCCTATTCTTGTTATCTTTTGTGGATTTTTGATTGGCTTCTATCAATTTTGGATCCATACGGAAGTGATACAAAAAATGCCCGCTTGGTTTGAAGCCATTTTTAATACGCCCTCGCATCACCGTGTCCATCATGGTCGAAACCCTAAGTATCTTGATGCTAATTACGGTGGGACTTTCATTATATGGGACAGGATTTTTGGCACTTTGGTAGAAGAAGACATGGATGATCGGCCAGAATATGGATTGGTCACCAATATCAATACTTATAATCCTTTGAGAATTGCTTTCCATGAATATATTTCAATTTTCAATGACTTTAAGATGAGTAATATTTCTTTGAAGTCGCGCCTACTGTATTTGTTAGCGCCACCGGGTTGGAGTCACGATGGTTCACGAATGTCATCTGATGAACTTAAAGCTCAAGCTTCGATGATGGATGCTGAGCTCCTTAGTAAGCCCGCTCTATGATGGGTACTAACTACGCATTAAGTGAAGCGGTGTTGTTAGCTATTGCCTGCTGGGCAACTATGAAACTATGTCGCAAGTCTCAGTTTACCGCTGCGGCTGCTGCCTTTTTGTTTGGTCTTGCAGCAGCGATTGGAACCTGGCGTTTTGCCACGGGTGCTGTGACGCAACTGGCTACCTTCCACCAAACTATATCGCAATTCGGAGGAATAATTGGCTTGGGTTTGTTCGCTATTTGTTTTTTTCGTCTCTCAAGCCTTGGGCCTTTGAACAAGCCAGTCCCAGAAATTATAGGGCTTGTAACAGCGCTATTTACTATTACTGCCTTTGTACTACCGAGGTTTTCGCCGATATTTGTGATTATTCTGTCACTGATCGGCATACTCAGTGTGTTTTTACTGGAAGAAAAAAATAGTTGGCAACAGCTTGGACCTGCTGCCGTGTATGGAATATTTCTTGCCAACCTGCTGCTTATACGTAAAGCACCTTGGCTTGATCCTGTAGTTAGCTGGCACGCCTTTCATCTTGTACTCGCCATCTGGTTAATGCTGACGACGCGTCTGATAGTGAACCATAATAGTGAAAGCAAGCTCAAAGAAAATAGCGCCTTTGATTCATGACCTAACAGATGGAGTTTGTCTAATCAATAATCGCTTGATCTGTTGACACTTTAAACTCTGATCGTAAATCATGGGGATTAGACTTCATTTGCACCATCAAAATCCCAATAAGTTCTTACTTTGGGTCAATCCAAAACATTGTGTCTGCGGCGTCCGGCTGCTCACCAAAACCCGCCGCTGCACCTCCTCGATCAGTAACCCACGGTGTCTCCACACGCGCCAGATCAACAGTGGGCGCGCCCTGAGTTAAGAGTCGGGCTCTCGGTCTAGTTGAGAGAGTCTTTTTTCTATTGCTTCGAGCTCTTTGGCGGCTGCAATATTTGTGTTAGGTGCCATTCGGATGCCGTGGCTAGCTTTGACGTCGCCAGTATTGGTTTGTCATTTTTACTAACCTTGAAAGGTAAGATGTACCGTACCATGGGTACCACAGTATTTAGGACTAGGGATGGTTCAATTACGTTTGAAAAGACTGCAACAAGAGGTGGCGCAGTATCCGCAGTATTTCTGTCGTTTAACGATGCAGAGATTCCTTAACGCTCGTCAATTCTCGCCAGGCGTAGGCTATGTGGTCTCAGAGGTGGACCACGGGATTGTCACAACATATCTGCCTAGAGCAAATATTAGGAATAGATCGGGAGTTTGCTAAGAAGCGCAGAATCTGCAGAAATCGTTGGTGGCCAGAGGTGGAATCGAACCACCGACACAGGGATTTTCAATCCCTTGCTCTACCGACTGAGCTATCTGGCCAAGTAACAACGAAGGCGTATTAGACCGAAGCGGGGGCAGGTAGTCAAGTCGCATTCCCCGGTAGCTTCAATAAACTTGCTAACGCTGGCCTTGAGAGCGAGAGTAAGCAAGTCCTCACTTATTCCAACAGTCAGTGGTCGTGGTTAACTATGGTGCTGGGCAAACGAAAAATAGTCTCTTTCAAACCTCGCTAATCTCTTGAGATTGCGCCGAAATGGTGTAGTCTGTCGGTGTTAATTTTTGCCTTGAATCCAGTGTTTCATGGGCTTACGAGCCGGGTGAGTAGATCTTGATGTTAATAGCGCAAGTACGGAATTGCTGTATGCAATTGCTTGTTGGCCTGTTCTTAAGTTCAGCGATGGCGCAATCAGCGCTGGCGGCGGAAGATAAGGTTCTCAACGTTTATAACTGGGTGGATTATATCGGCCCCGACACTCTGGCGCAGTTTGAGGCTCGGACGGGCATCAAGGTCACTTATGACGTGTATGACAGCAATGACGTCCTGCAAGGCAAGTTGCTGGCCGGTAGTTCTGGATTTGATGTCGTGGTCCCGACTTCGGGTTTTCACGCTCGATTGATTGGCGCCAAGGTCTTTCAACGGTTAGATCATGCCAAGCTGCCTAATCTGAAGTATATGAACCCAGCGTTGATGCAAAAGTTGCAAACCTTGGACCCTGATAACCAATACGGGGTGCCTTATTTGTGGGGCACCACAGGTATAGGTATCAACCGAGAGGCGGTGGTGAAAGCGCTCGGGCCCGATGCGCCGATAGACAGTTGGGAGCTGATATTCAACCCAGCGAATATGGCGAAGCTAGAAACCTGTGGCGTGTCATTTTTAGATGCATTTGATGAGGTGTTTCCAGCGGTGCTGGCTTATAAGGGCTTAGATCCGCGCTCGCAAGATGCAGCGTTGTTTGAGTCGGCTGTGGTGCCGATGCTGGAGTCAGTGAGCCCTTATGTCACTTACTTCCATTCCTCAAAATATATTAACGATCTTGCCAGTGGTGATATTTGCGTGGCCCTCGGCTGGTCAGGTGACATTTTGCAGGCCAGTGACAGGGCGAGTGAGGCGAATCAGCCCTTCACTGTTGAATATCATATGCCCCAAGAGGGTACCGTGCTTTGGTTCGACATGCTGGCGGTGCCGGTCGACGCCCCTCATCCAGAGAATGCGCACGCGTTTATCAACTTCCTCATGGAGCCTGAGGTGATTGCCGCCGTCAGTAACCAAGTGCGCTATGCCAACGCCAATGATGGCGCTAATGCTTTTGTCGATGCCGACGTACTGAATAACCAAGGCATCTATCCCACCGCTGCTGCTAGCGCGCGTAATTTTACCCTGCCGCCATATCCGCCGCGAGTAGACCGAAAAGGTTTGCGCGCATGGACCAAAATCAAGACTGGCTTATAAACAACCCGAGAAATTTTCTATGTGCCAAGTTGGTAAACAGTCTTGAACGATAAACAGTCTTGAACGGTAAACAGTCTTGAACGCGAAACAGTCTTGAACGGTAAAAAAACCGCAGCACACGATTCGCGCTATGCGCTTGAAGTGGACAACGTCACAAAACTATTCGACGATGTGGTGGCGGTGGATGATGTCAGTCTGGCGATCGAGAAAGGCGAAATCTTCGCGCTGTTAGGTGGTTCGGGCTGCGGCAAGACGACGTTGCTACGAATGTTGGCGGGCTTTGATAAGCCGAGTCACGGTGATATCCGCATCAACGGTGTATCAGTGATAGACCACCCTGCGTATAAACGGCCTGTGAATATGATGTTTCAGTCCTACGCATTATTTCCCCATATGACGGTGGCGCAGAATGTTGCGTTTGGCTTGAAGCAAGACAGGATGCCAAAGGGCGCCTTGGTGGCTCGGGTCACCGAGGTGCTGGAGTTGGTGCAGATGACAAAATATCGTCATCGCAAGCCCGGGCAGTTATCTGGTGGGCAGCAACAACGGGTAGCGTTGGCCCGTAGTTTGGCAAAAAAACCGGCCTTGCTGCTGCTAGATGAGCCCATGGGAGCGTTAGATAAAAAACTGCGCATGCAGATGCAGTTGGAGTTAGTCAACATTATCGAAACTGTTGGCGTCACCTGCGTGATGGTTACACACGACCAAGAAGAAGCAATGACTATGGCCAATCGCATTGCGGTGATGGACCAGGGCAAGATCATGCAGGTCGGTCAGCCCCAAGAGATTTATGAATTTCCTAACAGCCGGTTGACGGCGGAGTTTATAGGCTCTATTAATTTGTTCCCTGCGCAGGCGCGTTTTGAAGCAGACGCGTGTTACCTGCGGTGTGAACATCTCGCGGCGGAGGTGGTATCTACCGAGACGGATCGACGCTTTGAAGGCGCTTGTTTTGTTGCTTTGCGCCCGGAGAAGATAAGGCTGGCAGCCGCAACCGATATTGTTGACAGCCAACAGCTGATCGAAAACTGCGCCACTGGCATGATCGAGGATATAGCCTATCTGGGTAGTCATAATGTCATTCATGTTCGTTTAGATGGGGTATTGACAGATGACGGCTTAGAAGCCACAGCGCCTAAGGTCGTTCTGGTACATGCCAGCAACTTGACTCGGCAAGCCGCTCAGGCGCTCAATTTGGAGCAGTCGGTTGTGTTGTCTTGGGATCGCGAGGCGGTGGTGCTGATTCCCGGTGACCCAACATGAAGGGGTTCTTTACTGGTCGTTTTTGGGCTATCGCGCCACCGTATATTTGGTTGTTCGTTTTTTTTGCATTGCCATTTTTGTTCATTCTCAAAATCAGCTTTGCTGAGGCGCAGATAGCGATGCCGCCCTATAGTGAAATATGGTCTTGGACAGCCGACGGTCCCGTCTGGCTTGGCTCGTTTGATAACTATGCGTTTTTGATCGAGGATGAATTGTATTACGTGGCCTACATAAACTCTTTGAGGCTGGCGGCTATCTCCACTGTCATTTGTTTGTTTGTTGCCTATCCCATGGCTTATGCCATCGCACGTATGCAAGACCCTTATCGCAGCTTGTTTTTATTGTTGGTAATATTGCCCTCGTGGACGTCGTTCTTGATTCGCATTTATGCATGGATCGGCTTACTGAAGAATAACGGACTGATAAATCATATGCTTTTGTCAGCCGGGCTCATTGACTCGCCTATCGTTATGTTGCATTCCGATTTTGCTATATTTTTGGGTATCGTTTATGGCTACTTGCCGTTTATGGTGTTGCCTATTTATACCAATCTGTTAAAGCTTGATCCTTCGTTGATTGAGGCGGGCTATGATCTCGGCGCGCGGCCTTGGAAGGTCTTTGTGTCTATCATTCTGCCGCTGTCCATGGGCGGGGTAGTGGCGGGTTGCTTCTTGGTGTTTATTCCGGCTGTCGGTGAGTTCATTATTCCCGACTTGCTGGGTGGGCCAAACACGTTAATGATAGGCAAGGTGCTGTGGCAGGAGTTCTTTGTCAATCGCGACTGGCCTGTGGCGTCAGCTATTGCGGTAGTGATGCTGGCGTTCTTAATCATCCCGCTATACTTTTACCGGCGCTTAGAGATGAAGCAAATAGCGGTGGACGCGTGAGCGCCTTACGTGGATGGTTAATCGCGGGGTTGGTGTTTTTGTACCTGCCGCTGCTGATCCTAGTCATTTACTCGTTTAATGAGTCGCGCTTGGTCACCATCTGGACCGAGTTTTCGGTGAAGTGGTACGTCGAGTTGTTCAAAGATGAGCAACTCATGAACGCGTTTTATTTGAGTGTTAAAATAGCCAGTATGACAGCGTGTATGGCCTTAGTGCTGGGCACTGTGGCAGCTTACATACTGGTGAAGTTCGGACGTTTTCCGGGGCAAGCACTGTTTAGCAGTATGATTGTCGCGCCACTGGTGATGCCCGAGGTGATCACTGGCCTGTCGCTGTTGTTGTTGTTCGTCGGGCTCAACGATGTGTTGGGCTGGCCCTCGTCTAGGGGCGCAGTCACTATCTGGATCGCGCATGTTACTTTTAGCGTGGCGTTTGTGACGATACTGATCAGCTCGCGTTTGCGAGAGATGGACGGCTCGCTGGAAGAGGCAGCGATGGATCTCGGTGCGCCGCCGCTCAAGGTCTTTTTCGTGATCACTCTACCACTGATTATGCCGGCACTGATATCGGGGTGGTTGCTAGCCTTCACGCTGTCTTTGGACGACCTGGTGATCGCCAGTTTTGTCTCCGGGCCGGGGTCTAGTACGTTGCCTATGGTTATTTATTCTAGCGTCCGGTTAGGGGTGAGCCCGAAGATTAATGCGCTGGCGACGCTCTTTGTTGCCTTGATATTAGCAGGGTCTTTTCTGGCGTGGTGGAGTATGCAGCGCTGGAGTGCTTATTCAACGCTACGCCAGAACCGTGATGGGTAGTAGTCGTTGACTAAACATTGTTAGAACGATGCATAATGTCATGTCATGTTTGATTTTGATCAGACAAATTTGTTCACGATAGTCTGATATTCGCCACGGTTCGTCTTGATGCACGCTGGGAGGCAGGCACTATGAGTCCGCAAGTTGATCGTAATAGAATAGCCAACAGAAAAGAATATTCCAGTGCTGAGCTCAAGCAGATGGATCGGCGTGCACATCTGCATCCGTTTACAGACTATAAGGAGTATGCTGAAAACGGCGGGCGGGTAGTGACCCATGCTGAACATATTTACATCACTGATTCTGACAACAAGCGGTTGCTCGATGGCATGTCGGGTTTGTGGTGTTGCGGTCTCGGCTACACTCAGCCGCTGATTAACCAAGCAATTATGGAACAGCTAGAGCGCCTGCCTTACTACAACAGTTTTTTCAACTGCAGTAACGACGCGGCGATCAGCATGGCGAGTGCGTTGGTTGAAATTATGCCGGGCGATTTGAACCATATATTTTTCACTAATTCCGGCAGCGAGGCGAATGACACTAATATTCGCTTGGTCCACCGTTACTTTGATGCGCTGGGCAAGCATGCCAAAAAGCACATTATCAGTCGTGAAAATGCTTATCACGGCAGCACCATTGCGTCTGCTAGTCTCGGCGGAATGAGTTATATGCACGAGCAGTACACGGGGCTGCCATATGTGCACCACGTGCAGCAGCCATACTGGTTTGAGCAAGGTGGTGACCTTGATGTCCATGCATTTGGCCTTAAGGCGGCCCAAGCTGTTGCTGACAAGATTGATGAGCTAGGTGCCGAAACGGTAGCCGCATTTATCGCAGAACCCATCCAAGGCGCCGGTGGCGTTATCATTCCGCCCGCTTCTTATTGGCCGGCTGTGGAGAAAATATGTCGTGAACGCGATGTATTGATTATCAGCGACGAGGTCATTTGCGGCTTTGGTCGTACCGGGCAGTGGTTTGGCTGTCAAACCTTTGGCTTTAGCCCTGACCTGCTGACGTTTGCTAAAGGCGTCACCAACGGTTTTCAACCGTTGGGTGGTGTCGCCGTGTCAGACAAGATTGTCGATGTGTTGCAGTCTGAGAATGTCGAGTTTAACCATGGCTTTACCTATTCGGGGCATCCGGTAGCCTGTGCCGCTGGCTTAGCAACGCTGCAAATTTATCGTGAGTCTGGCATCTTCGAATCCATGACAACCGACTTGTCTGCTTACTTTGGTGAGCGCTGGCGTAGTTTGGGAGCTCACCCTATAGTGGGTGAAGCGCGCGCTCAAGGTATGCTGGGCGCGATTGAATTAGTGAAAAACAAGTCAAGTAAGCAGCGGCTGGCACCAAAAGAAGCCGGTGCCGTGTATTGCCGTAATCGGGCAATGTACCATGGCCTGATGGTGCGCGCGGTACATGATTCGATGATTTGCTCGCCGCCGTATGTTTGCTCCAAAGCCGAGATTGATATGCTGATTGACGCGTTGTCGAAGGCGCTAGATGAGACGGCTCATCACTACGGCGTCAATGACGCATGAGACCTTTTGTGCTGGCGCCTGCTGATGTCAAGCCCGTTGACGGGCCGCATTTTCATTGTCAGTAAGAAAACTATAAACGCAGTGGCACACGAAGCGCACCTGCAGCTATTGCGGCTGCCGTCGATCGGCGAGGCCATTGAGCGCGCGGACGTTGCAGCAACTGATCTCAACGTGGCCTTGGGTGGTAGGCTTAACGGCAGGTACTGGTTCACGTGACGCTGTGATTGCGCCAGTTGCTATTGACGGGCGGTTTTTGGGGCGCGCAATAGTACCCAGAATTGGGGGTACAGAAAATCCGCAATCGAGCACTATTTTTGCGGCTTATGGCGCAGCGGTTAAAGACTATGTTAGTGAGTGAAATGTTGTCTAGGCCAAGGCGTTACGAACATTTCCTATCGATATTTTTTATCAAGAAGGTGTAAAACGAAAAGCGACGCTGGTCATAATCAAGCAGGCAAGTAGTGCGATCGATCTCGTTATCAGTGTGCTACTGCACCCCGATACAATGTTCTGCGACAGCGTTTTAGTATAAATCCCTAATCATCAGGAAACATTTATGTCTGCTTTGCCCGATCCTTTGTCCGACCATGTTGAACTTTTATTTCCAGACATGAATGGT
>JBLHVI010000109.1:0-8952 GCA_047630175.1 Candidatus Azotimanducaceae bacterium | reverse complement strand
AAGTCGGCCTCAAATTTTGGTAATTGGCCTGTACCCCGCAGTGAATCTGCGTTCACCAGATAGGGCACATAGATTTCTTCATAGCCGTGCACATCGGTATGCAAATCGATCATGAATTGTGACAGCGCGCGGTGCAGACGTGCCAGCGGTCCCCGCAGGACCATGAAGCGCGATCCAGAGATCTTTGCCGCGGACTCGAAATCTAGCATCCCGTTTCTATTCGCCAAATCCACATGGTCCATTGGTGTAAAATCAAAGGTTGGCGTATCGCCCCAGCGACGTAACTCTTGATTATCTTCCTCGGAATTTCCCGGCGGTACCGTCTCGTCAGGTACGTTTGGGATAGTCATCAACCAAGCATCGAGATCAAACTGCACCTGGTCCAGCGCGACCTTCAACTCACCCATTCGATCACCTAGGTGAGATACCTCCGCCAGCAATGGGACGATATCCTCGCCCTTGCCTTTCGCATGGCCGATAGCCTTAGATTTGGTATTGCGCTCGGACTGCAGGTTCTCAGATTCAATCTGCAGCGACTTGCGGGACTCGTCTAAGCGCTCGAAGGTGGCTATATCAAGATCAAAATTCTTGGTCTTGAGGCGGGCGGCAACAGCGGCGATGTCTTTGCGCAGTAGTTTTAAATCAAGCATTATTTGAATTATGCATTGTAAAAGTGCTTTTGGACGATGAATAAGGGCCGCCAGTCTATCAGAAACTCATCCCGCGTCATGGTATTTGTCGTGCTATAAACATACCTGCTGCGACCGCTAGGATGCACATGACCACGCTACCAATGATATAGCTCAATGCGGCGATGACGCGGCCTTCCTCGAGCAATCCTAGGGCTTGCAGGGAAAATGCCGAGAATGTCGTAAACGCGCCCAGAAAACCTACCATTAATGCCGAGCGCCATACCGGCGCCAGCAGGCTGCGCTCTAGCAATAGGATAAACAACAGGCCAATGGCAAACGATCCAAGGATATTAATGATCAATGTGCTGTAAGGATACGCAACCCCAAACACACTATTGGCCCATTGGGTCAGTCCGAACCGCGATACCGCACCCGCCGCACCACCAAAGGCAATCGCTACCAGCTCTAGCATCACTTACTTTCCTCATTTTTATCCGATTGCGCGCGAGACTGGCGCGCAGGATAACGCTGAAACTCGCTTTGCTGATTCTGGTGATGGAGCCGATTGAGCTTTTCACGTATTTGAATCTCTAAGCCGCGATCCACCGGCGCATAGTATTGATGGTCAGCGATGTCCTCGGGCAAATATGACTCACCGGCGACGAAAGCATCATCAAATTCATGAGCATAGCGGTAGTCATCACCATAGCCCATGTCCTTCATCATGCCGGTTGGCGCATTACGCAAGTGCATGGGCACATCATGCGACGGTGACGACCTGACATCTGCGAGGGCCAGCTTGTACGCGGTATAAACAGCGTTACTTTTTGCCGCGGCGGCCAGATAGACCACCGCTTGCGCTATCGCCAACTCACCTTCTGGACTGCCTAGGCGTTCTTGCACGGCCCAGGCGTGGAGTGCAAGTTGAAGCGCTCGCGGGTCCGCGTTGCCTATATCTTCGCTCGCCATACGCACCACTCGCCTTGCGATGTAAAACGGATCGCAGCCTCCGTCGATCATACGGGCCAGCCAATACAAGGCGCCATCAACAGAACTACCGCGCACCGCTTTGTGTAAGGCCGAGATCTGTTCGTAGAAAATATCGCCGCCTTTGTCGAAACGTCGCAAGTCAGTACCCAGCACTTCCGTCAGGACCGCCTCACTGATTTCATCGTTAACCGCAAGGTCGGTGGCGATCTCCAATAAGTTGAGACTACGCCGGGCGTCACCATCAGCCGCGCGCGCGAGTATCAGTAACATGTCTGCAGAAGCCGTGACATGACGCTGACCAAGGCCTCGCTCGACGTCACTCAACGCCCGTGCAAGCAAGGCCACCAGATCGTCAGTATGTAATGACTTAAGCCGATATATACGTGCTCGAGAGAGCAAGGCATTGTTGAGCTCGAAAGAAGGGTTCTCTGTGGTGGCGCCGACAAAGATCACGGTGCCGTCCTCAACATAAGGTAAGAACGCGTCTTGCTGAGCTTTGTTAAAGCGGTGAACCTCGTCGACAAACAACAGGGTCTTACGACCCGAGCGCGACTGGTTCTGTTTTGCCACCAGAATAGCTTCGCGAATCTCCTTCACCCCTGCCAGCACGGCTGAAATCGCCTGAAACTCAACATCACATACAACCGCAATCATTCGCGCGATTGTCGTCTTACCTACCCCGGGCGGACCCCAAAGGACCATAGAATGCAGACTTGAGGTTTCGATAGCCAAGCGCAAGGGTTTGCCCGAACCCAATAAATGCGTCTGGCCGACAAACTCATCCAAGTTACGCGGCCGCATCTTCGCTGCCAACGGTTGATAAACGGTTTGTTCGTCAAACAGGCTCATGTGGGTTCGCCTAATTCAAGACTAGCGATCATCAATGACATCCACCCCGGCAGGTGGTGTAAAGATAAAAGTATCTTCCGAGATGGGCTGATTCAGAACCACTCGAGTCATCTCTATTTGAGTCTGCTGACCTAGGCTGTCTCGCAAGATGATGGCGCGCGGCTCACCTGCGACAAACGCTAGGGTCAAAGAGTCGAACAAGCTACTAGTGTCCAGCGGCGTTAACCGGTAGAGGTCTCGGCCGGCTTGCTGGTCGTACGCTACTTGATAAGAAGCAGCAATAGCACTTGCATCGCCTCCCAGTAACAAGATCGGCACCTGCGTAATGTCGCGTTGTAGTGGCGTTATGATCACCTGCTCCAGGTCGCTATCATAAGACCAAAAGCTATCACCGTCAGATACCAAGGTTTGGGCGCTAGGCGCCAGCGACTCTAATCTGAAACGTCCGGGTCCATTTACTGACAAGTTGCCGTCTAGCTGCTGCACGACCCGAGAATCTTTATCCAGCGTGATCTGTGCGTAATTTGCCGTCACTGACTGAATCGAGCTCAGCAGCTGTACTAACGCATCAGTATGGTCAATCTCACCGTCGATTACTGCCGCTTCAGTGCCGTTAACAGCGGCTTCAACCGACATGGTTGGCACCAGTAAAATGGTCGTTACCCGTAAAATGGCAGACAACAAGCAACACAATCCAAGGTGCCATTTCCGTTGGGGGCTATTGGGGCGGCGCATTGACTAACACCTCTCGGGATCCATTGGAGTTCATTTCACTGATCAGACCTGCTTGCTCCATGGTTTCAATCATTCTTGCCGCCCGGTTATAACCGATGCGCAGTTTACGTTGAACAGATGAAATGGAGGCCCGCCGGGACTCCATGACATACTGCACAGCCTCGTCATAAAGTAAGTCTTGCTCGCCTTCGGTATCAGCCTCCTGACCCCCGGCAACGCCCGGCAACAACTCATTGTCACTGCGTCCTTCAAGAATTTCATCGAGGTAATTCGGCGCCCCCAGTTCCTTCCAGCTCTCGACTACTCGGTGCACTTCATCATCATCAACAAAGGCGCCGTGCACACGAATGGGTAATGCCGAACCTGCAGGCAGATACAACATGTCACCGTGGCCGAGCAGCTGCTCAGCGCCGCCCTGGTCGAGAATAGTTCGAGAGTCAATTTTGGAAGACACCTGAAAGGCAATACGTGTCGGAACATTTGCCTTGATTAAGCCCGTGATGACATCCACCGAAGGTCGCTGGGTCGCCAAGATCAAATGAATGCCAGCTGCACGGGCTTTCTGCGCAATACGCGCAATCAGTTCTTCAACCTTCTTGCCAACAATCATCATCATGTCGGCGAACTCATCGATCACCACAACAATAAAAGGCAACGTGTTGAGATCTGGCGCCGAGTCTTCCATACCTTCCAACGGCGATGGTTCCCACAGCGGATCTTTCAGGGGTTCACCCGCCTTCTCAGCATCTTTGACCTTACGGTTGAAACCACCCACGTTACGCACCCCCATCGCCGCCATTAGCCGATAGCGGCGCTCCATCTCTGCAACACACCAACGCAGGGCGTTAGCCGCATCTTTCATATCGGTGACAACTGGCGTCAGCAGATGCGGAATACCCTCGTAGACTGCCAACTCAAGCATCTTCGGGTCGACCATGATGAGCCGAACTTCTTGCGGCGAAGCCTTGAACAACAAGGAGATGATCATCGCATTGATACCAACAGACTTACCGGAACCCGTGGTGCCCGCCACCAACAAGTGCGGCATCTTGCCAAGATCCACCACCACCGGCTCGCCGGCAATGTCGTGGCCCAGCGCCAGACTTAAGGGTGAAGTAGCCTCATCATAGGCATTGGAACTCAACACCTCACTGAGTTTGACGATTTCTCGGTCAACGTTAGGTATTTCGATACCCACCACGGATTTGCCTGGAATCACCTCAACAACACGGACACTGATCACGGCTAGCGACCGCGCTAAGTCTTTCACCAAGCCGGTGATCTTACTGACTTTGACGCCCGGTGAAGGTTTGATCTCAAATCGCGTGATCACTGGGCCAGGGAATACGGCTTCTACAACCGCCTCAATGCCATAATCAAGTAACTTTAACTCCAGCAGGCGAGACATGGCTTCTAGGTCGTCCGGTGAGTAACCTCGAGAATCGTCTGATACCGCTGCATCAAGCAAATGCAATGCTGGCAAGCCATCAACGGCGGCTACCTTGAACAGGTTGCCCTGCTTCTCGCGCGCTACTCTGGCACTGACCTCGGGCTTCTTGGGTGCCGGGACCTGAATTTTCACAGGTTCCCGAAGCAGGTTCTTCTCAACATCCCGCGCCAGCGCTTCATGACGTTTCACCGTCACCTGTTTTACCTGAGCTCGTTCTTGCCAGCGCGTGCGCCAGAGGAACCAAGCATTCTGGCTTTTATCGGCGGCTAGCAGACACCAGTTTCCGGTTTGATCCATAACCTTTATCCAAGAAATATCAATAAACGCCGTCAAACCAAATAAGAAACTCGCTAATAGAATCAGCGTCGCACCAACATAACTAAACGATGGCACCAACCACAGCGCTAACTGACTCCCAAGCACGCCGCCGGCGCTTTCCCGCAGGCCCAAACCCACGGTATAAAAATGCAAGTTCGCGATACCCGCGCCCGCCGCCAGCGTCAATACCAAACCGAGTACGCGAAAGCTAAAGAGGGGCCAGTTAAACTCAAACTCTCGCCGCCGCTCACGAAAGATAAGCCAAGCCTGGTAGCCCAACATCATGGGGAAAATAAAGGCCAGGTAACCAAACACAAAGAACAGGACATCGGCTAACCAAGCACCACTGGCGCCCACAAGGTTACTCACCTCACTGTCGACACCGGTATAGCTCCATCCCGGATCTGTCGCATCGAAGCTAAACAGCGCCAGACATAAATACAGGCACAGGGCTACCAACCCGATCAACGCGCCTTCACGCAAACGTGGCTGGAGATGGTCCATGACCTCTGCGGATGTATGTGACTTTGATTTTGAATCTGCCAAGGCAGCGTCCTTTTGTCTGCGAACCTGTTCATGCGTGCCGTGTATAAGCTTATAGCCGCCACAAACAAAATAATTTTCTATACGAATCAGACTGTTAGGTCATGATTTTATCATATAGTGCAAAGTACCTATGTTACATCCTTTTATTCTAAGCGGGTGAACTGATCGACTATGCCCCGGTGGCGCTCTACTGTATCATTTCACCTACATTCTGACGCAGATCCTAAGCATATGGCTGGCCCCTCACAACCCCAAGTCACAGACGAAGTCTGGGATGACGCTCGCGTTAAAAGTTTCCTGAACATGCAGGCCTATGGCGACCAGTCAGAAGACTTTCATATACTCTTGAAAGCTTACCGCGGCATGCGTCCAGGCGATTTCAAACGCTTCCTCGATTTTTTTATTGAGGCAGGTCGCAATCCCGATGCCACTGATAAATCCGGCAAAAGTCTCTGGGATATCGTTGCTGATCATCGCCAAGGCGCTGATTTTATTGAGATACGGCGAGCGATTCAATAGCGTTCTTGTTCTTTAACAAGGTCTTAAATTGAATTTTGCCACCGCAGATTCATTTGTGACGAAAAGCAGCACCTCTCTTTTATTAGTTTTCCACCTATTTGGCTACATTTACTATGCAAGAAATTCATCATCAACTCATTATTCTTGGCTCCGGTCCAGCTGGCTTCTCCGCCGCCGTATATGCTGCCAGAGCAAACCTTAACCCCGTTTTGATCACGGGTGTTGAGGTCGGTGGTCAGCTGACAACAACGACGGATGTCGACAACTGGCCCGGTGACGTCGAGGGACTGCAGGGCCCTGACTTAATGGACCGCATGCAGCGTCACGCTGAGCGCTTCGAAACCGAAATCGTCTACGACAACATTAACAGCACCGCACTGCAGACGCCGCCATTTCGCTTGCAAGGCGATAAGGCAGTCTACACCTGTGACGCTCTCATCATCACGACGGGAGCCTCGGCCCAGTATTTGGGGCTCGATTCAGAAGAAGCTTACAAAGGCCGAGGCGTCAGCGCCTGCGCGACCTGCGATGGCTTTTTCTACAAGAAGAAAAAAGTCGCTGTGATTGGCGGGGGCAACACCGCCCTTGAGGAGGCACTGTATCTATCGAACATTGCCTCTGAGGTCATCATGGTCCATCGCCGTGACAAATTTCGGGGCGAGAAAATCCTCCAGAATAAAGTTATGGAAAAGGCCAATATCCAAGTGCAGTGGAATTCCGAACTGGCGGAAGTCATCGGTGATGACATGGGCGTCACTGGCATGCGTATTACCAACAGAAACACGAAGGACAACACAGAGTTTGATCTCCACGGCGTATTTATTGCCATTGGTCATACGCCAAACACCGCCATTTTTGATGGCCAGCTAAATATGGTTAATGGGTATATTGTCATTAACGCCGGCATCGGCGGTAATGCCACCGCGACCAGCAGACCGGGCGTCTTTGCGGCTGGTGACGTCGCTGACCAAATTTATCGCCAAGCGGTCACGTCGGCAGGCTTTGGTTGTATGGCAGCACTGGATGCTGAGAAATACCTCGACGACCTTCACGACCAAGCCTGAGACTTAACGATGGCCACGGTACCCTGGCTGGAAGATCAGCAAATGACCTTCCCTGACATTGAAGCGGCGCTGGAAAACCCAGACGGCCTCTTAGCTGCTGGCGGCGATCTTTCAGTGCAACGGCTTTTGTTGGCGTATCAAAGCGGTATTTTCCCTTGGTACAGCGACGATCAGCCGATTCTTTGGTGGTCTCCAGGGCACCGCGGTGTGCTGTACCCAAATGACCTGAAGATCAGCCGCAGTCTGCGCAAGGTTCTGACGCGGCAGACGTTTAGCGTACACGTAAATAGAGACTTTCCAGCGGTTATTCGGGCCTGCAGTGAGCCGCGCAGCTATGCTGACGCCACCTGGATCACCGAGGAGATGCAAGCTGCATATATTCGGCTGCATGAGCAAGGTTATGCGCACTCCATTGAATGCTATCAAGGCGATAAGCTGGCCGGGGGCCTGTATGGCATAGGGCTGGGCAATCTATTTTTCGGTGAATCGATGTTCCATGTGGTGACAGACGCATCAAAAGTCGCCCTCGCCCATTTGACACGTCTGATGCAATCTTTTGATTGCCCCATGATTGATTGCCAACTGGACAACAGTCATTTACAAACGCTGGGGGTTTGTGAGATACCTCGATCGCACTTTCGTACGATTATTGAAAAACATGCACAGCCTTGCTATCAAGTTGACTGGACGCAGGTATCGAGACGCTTGCCAGCTTGGTAAGTCAGCGAACCGGCTGTTGCAAAAGCCTAGTGAGAAAGACCATTGAGAAAATAATGAATGATGATGCCAACCACCGTCTCGCTGACCTGCACTTTTTCGCCACGCCAGCTCACGATTGCAGCTATCTTGACGGCAGGCAGGCTATCACGCTGTTTGCAGACCCTCACGCTGAAATAGACACCGCGCTGTATTCAGCACTGTCAGAAGCTGGCTTTCGGCGCAGCGGCGCACATATCTACCGGCCTCATTGCCAAGCGTGCCAGGCCTGTATACCTGTGCGCGTGCTGGCCAATGAGTTTCGCCTGAACCGACGCCAAAGACGCATTTGGAAGAAAAATCTTGATCTCGACGTCGAGATCAAGCGGCCAATGCTAACGAACGAATACTATGATCTTTTTGAGCGCTATATCCGTCAACGCCATGCCGACGGCGATATGTTTCCGGCAGATCGTGGGCAATTTCAATCGTTTCTTGTTGCGGGTAGAGTCGAAGCCCGATTCGTCGAGTTTCGCCTTGCTGGACGCCTGCTGGCTGTGGCGGTCATGGACGTCTTAGACTCAGCGTTGTCGGCAATTTATACCTTCTTCGACCCTGAGGAATCCCAGCGTAGTCTTGGCACACTCGCGATCTTGTGGCTGTTAGAGGAGAGCCGCCGACAAACCAAAGATTGGCTATATCTTGGCTACTGGATCGATGAATGCCAAAAAATGAACTACAAAAGTGAGTACATGCCACAAGAACGTTACATTCATGACCGCTGGCAATGTACACCAGAAAAATAATGTCGATACCCGAGCGCATAGCAACTTTGCTTAGCCTTGGGTTTTGGTGCAGAATAGCCGCCTTTTTGACGGCCCCTTTTTTAGGACCGCTTTCCACTGAAGACCGACCTTTTATTGAAGACCTAATGGGCACTGAGGATTTGAATGGCAAAAGAAGAACAGATACAAATGACGGGCACCGTCATTGATACGTTACCTAACACCATGTTTAAAGTGGAACTGGAGAACGGACACAAGATTATCGCGCACATTTCGGGCAAAATGCGTAAGAATTACATCAAGATTTTAACGGGAGACAAAGTTAAGGTAGAGCTCACGCCTTATGACCTCACGAAAGGTCGCATCAC
>JBLHVI010000108.1:0-9683 GCA_047630175.1 Candidatus Azotimanducaceae bacterium | reverse complement strand
TCGCCACCGCGGTAAGCAACAATGTCGATGACCGGTTTTGCTTTAAATCGGGTTTCCCGGTCGACGCGAGTAAACAGAATCTCGCGAGCCGGTCGCGTGACTGCGTAGTTCCCAGCACGGCGAATTATTTGCAAGGTTATGACCGCACCCATGAAAGGCGAGATTGCTAGCACCAGCAGACCGATGCAAATCAGTACGGGGACCAGTGCGATCGTCACAGGCATGCCAAATCTGCTGACAATGCGACCCGTTGCAAACAATCCTGTGGCGATTGAAAGCGTATTTACAGCCAAATCCATTTGCGCCCAAACCGCCGTGCGTTCTGCACGACTCAACTCGCTCAACAGGTTCTTTAACTCGAAGTAAACGAATGAACTGATACCCGTGTAGAGAAATATAAACAAACCAATGGCGAGTAAATAGGGATTTGAGAAGAACATCTTGAAACCCGCAAAGGGGTTACCGCCAATTGTTGCGGCAGGGTCTTTAAAGTCCAAGTCTCCATTGTGCAATTCTGATGTTTTCAGTGATTGCAGGTAAAAAATAATGGGGATGGGTAGCACCAGCATGAGGCTAGCAATTAACATCAAATTGTCTGTTCCCAACGACTCTGAGAAAAACGAAGGTATGAAAGGACCAATAAGACCACCGACACTGGCACCGGCGGCGATAATGCTGAATAGCCTGCCAGCCTGCTCTTTGTTGAACAAGTCAGACATGAAACTCCAGAAGACTGAGATATGAAAAAGGCTGAATACGCTCACCCATACATAAAAGGACTTGTCGATTAATGTCCGGTCTGCAGAGGTCGATGCAAGCACATAGAAAACCACAAACGTTAAAGCAAATATGCCGTACATCGCCGGCACCAGGAGCCTGAAACGAAAACGCGAAACGGCGATGCCGTAAACAGCAACAACTGCAGTGCTTATAAAAAAGTTGAGCGTCCATAACCAGCTAACTTCTGCGTCTGTCCAGTCGCTGGCCATGGCATCGCGTACTGGCCGAAGAATGTAGTAGGCAGACATCAGTACAACCACAAATAGAAATGCGCTTACTGTGGCTTTCACCTCGTGCGCTTCGATCTTTGAAGCCGCCTTTAAAAACCTTACTACTGGGTTGGTATTGCTCTCAGGCACTGCTGTCTCCTCGGCTGAAACACGTTGCGTTGCATTTCTAAAGCATTGTCATCTAAAAAGGCCAATAACGCGTCACGAACACGCCGCGGAGCGAACGGGGTCGATACTCAAATAATGATCGCGGTCCAAGTAATGATTCGCATTATTCCTGTCTTTTATAGTGGGATAAAGGGGGCGAAATGGTTATCTTTATTGTTATAAAGACAATAACAAGGCAGCGCTCCCGTAGCCGCGGGGCTTAGCGAAACGCACCGGTTAGAGCGGTTCGGGAAGAGGGTTCGGGTAGAGGGTTCGGGTAGAGGGATCGGATAGAAGGGTCAGTCGCGTTAATGCTTTGTGAGCGCAACACTGGGTCTACCCGTGTCATTTTTGAACAAACAGACGATCTATCTCGCGTACCCGGTTCAAGAATCGTTGCGACTCGCTGACGCAGCTCAGACGCTCGGCGCCGACTAAAACAAGTCGTTACGCTCAAGCGAGGCCTTATTATTTAATTTTGAAGGTGGCAAGACGCGGGTATGAGGTAAATACTTACGCGACCCTTGCGTCGCTCTTCAAGCGCTTGTTGATACACTACAAGGCCCGAACGAACGAAATGCAGCTAATCCATTTCCAGCGAGTGCTGGCCAACACGTCTACTTGTGCCGCGCTGCTCAAGCCCACGCTGGCCACTATCCATCCTGCTATCGCGATTAAGTGCGGTTGGCAATTCATCGAGGCTATTGAATCCCCATTCGTGTATCGGCAATCGCTCCAGCAGATCATCAATATCGACGACGTCAACTGCACTAGCAAACGCTTGGATACCCTGACCACCACCTGCATTAAATTTCCATTCCTTTAGGTGGCTGGTTAACAGCCTACGTTTTTTATCGAAGCTCATTAACAAAAAGTCACCTTTGGCAGTTGCAGAACCCCAATCCAGCGACAGAAAGTCCGCACCGGCAGGGCTAAACCCAACGCTTATCTGGCTAACATGCCAATATTCCCATGCCATGATATAGCCATTCGGCGTCGCCGATAGTCTCAATGGAGGACCTAGACGTTCCATCACGTCGGCCATACTGACATCCGCTTTGGGGTCAGGCGAATCTTCCTCTGTGAGCGGCAGCCCAAGCTCAAAGTAGCGGGTTTGAACACACCCCGACAGGAGTGCTACAAACAACATTAATAAAATCGCGCGATGCCAGTTCACAGCCTAATCACCAGCATCTTCGTGAATTCGGGTGGAAAAATCCGTTAGTACATTGTTTTCGTCGAAAAAGAAAATCGCACGATCATAGCGGGTATCGATATCAATGGTGTTGTACACACCTAGCAGCATGCCTTTCCCTGTTGCTTTTTCAAACAGATAGTACATGACGGTTTCCTCTTCCAATGATATCACCTGCGATGGTGGCCCGAGGACGTCGAGCACATTCGCACGCGTCGTCGTGCCGATCGTCATATCGCTAACCACCTTGGCATGCCATGCAACCTCTACACCGCGCTTATTATTGAACTGCACACACCCGCTCAAAAAAGCCAGGCAAACCGCCGTAATAATCAATCGCTGCATAAATAAACCCTTGAAGAACAATTTAGGTGATGGGATCTTAAGAATTGGTAAATTTCGGCTTTGCCGAAGGTTTACGGCTCGGCGCTGCTAACGGATCAGCGCTAAAACTTGGTGACCATAGGTCGATGTTACACGACCCGCCGTGGTTAACAATCGCGATCTTGAAGGTCTTCATGGTCATCAACGATCAATGACGATGATCGAGCCAAACTTTGGCGTTACGACAACCAGCGTCGGCCGAGAGATGCACCACTTGCCAGAGATCGTCGAGTGACGCATGCTGATGCTGTGTTTTACGTGTGAATTTTATGAATATATTGAAATGGGCCCTGTTGCTGCCGATACTATTGTCGTGCGCTGTCTTTGCTTGGTACATCATCGCCGACGCTAAACTTTCCAAAATTGATGAAGCCGCGCGCGCGCATGGGCCAGGCGCCTATCTTTCAATGCCCGAAGGTAAGCTGCATTACCGCTGGGATGGCCCTCAAGACGGTCCCGTCGTGGTGCTTAGCCATGGTTTCTCAACGCCGAACTTTATTTACGAGCAGAATGTGACAGCCCTCAACGCGGCTGGTTTTCGCACCCTTCGATACGATCATTTTGGTCGAGGCTGGTCGAGTCGGCCAGTCGTCAACTATGACATAGATTTCTATGACCGCACGCTGCTTGGTCTATTAGATGGCCTTAACATTACCACGCCTGTCGGACTCGTAGGCTTGTCTATGGGCGGACCAATCACCGCCGAATTTGTCGCGCGCCATCCCGAGCGAGTTAACCGGCTGTTCTTATTTGTGCCCGCAGGACTTGACTTGGCAAGTACCGATAGCAATGCATCCAAATTATTAAGAACACCGCTGATTGGCGATTTTATCTTCCGCGTCTTCGGCCGCAACTTACTCCTCGGCGATAGCCAGTATGCGGAGGATCAACGCGCACCAGCAAATCGACTAGCGGGCGATGTGAGTGAGCAAATGAACTACCGCGGCTACTTTGGCGCTCTACTATCAACCTTGCGACATATGCCCATGAGCG
The DNA here is from genome assembly GCA_047630175.1 of Candidatus Azotimanducaceae bacterium. Taxonomy (GTDB): domain Bacteria; phylum Pseudomonadota; class Gammaproteobacteria; order Pseudomonadales; family Azotimanducaceae; genus UBA4582. The sequence goes on along the minus strand of JBLHVI010000108.1, from coordinate 5,954 downwards.
ACCGCGAGACAACGTTCGACGCGCTCAGGGAAACGGGCGTGCCGGTGATGGCGGTGTATGGCGATGCAGATACTACCGTACTGGTATCCAGCGCAGACAAGCTACAAACGCTGATGCCCGACGCAATCGTGAAAATTATCGCCGGCGGCGAACATGGCTTGAACTACCAGAGACATGCGCAGGTTAACCCGGGACTGGTGGCGTGGTTTTCGGATTAGGGCTGCAAAAACTAAGCCTTTGTTGGTCTTTGCAACCCCACCGCATCACTGATTAAGCATTAAAACAGCTTCAAGGTCTTGGGGTTCGTGCCTGCCGCGATGTTGTTGGCACGCTCAAGGATCATGCCATTGAACAAATCATGCGTCTGAATGTAAAGTCGGTTGGCGCGAATACCTGCAAACACTATCTCAGCGACATCTGCCGGTTGCATGCCCTGCTTGAGAGCCGCTGCGAATTGGTCTCTGCTAACTTCTTGCTCCGCTGTTAATTGCACTGGCTCGGCATTGTCCACTAACGAAGCTGGTCGGTTACGACCGCTATCCATAATATTCGTATCAATCAGGCCAGGGCAGAGTACCGAGGCGCCAATTTGCAGGTTTTCAGCGAGCAGGTCTTGCAACAGGTTCTCAGTCATTGCCACAACGCCGTGCTTAGTGACTGAATAGGCCGCATTCGTAGTTCCACCCAGCAAGCCCGCAACTGATGCTGTATTCACAATATGACAGGGCGTTTGTTGGGAAATCATCTGCGGCACAAACACCCGTAGCCCATGAATCACACTCCACAGGTTCACGCCAAGAACCCACTCCCAGTCCTTCTGGGTGCTATTCCAGGCATTACCGCCACCACCAACGCCCGCGTTATTAAACAATAAGTGCACACCCCCAAAGGTCTCAACCGCTTTTTGTTTTAGGTTTTCAATCTCGTCAAGGATCGCGACGTCGGTCTTAACAGGTAAAATCGAATTCTGCCCGCCCTCCTGTAACGCCTCAGCGGCTTGGTGTAAGGCTTCGGTTTCGATGTCTGCCATAACGACATGCATGCCTTCAGCCAAACATTTTTCGGTAAGCGCTCGACCTATGCCACTGGCCGCGCCAGTAATCACTGCCACTTTTCCTTCGAAGTCCTGCATTTGTTGCTCCAGCAAAAAATCTAGCAGCATAGCGTAATCAATCGCTGGCGGGGAGCCCAGCCGCAAAAACAATACCACAGACAATAAGCAGTCTAGTCCACCACCAATTGGTATAACACGACTACACTTAATCAATAAGTCCCACGGCGCGGTAGGCCAGCCATGATAAGTACCAGCAAAAACAGGGAAACCCTTCCTCGTAAACATGCACCCTCAAAATGGCAAGAGGGCCTAGCCTCACTAAATCGCTGGATCTTCGTGACATGGGCCGTCACCATGGCCGGCTTGATGATCGGCGCTTCAATTCTCGATTACAAGGCTGAACAAGCAGTCACCGCTGACGTCTTTGAACAAATCAACAATGAAATAGTGACTCGAGCCGCAGTGATTGCCGATGAGCTCGACAGGAGTCGCAATGAAATAAACTTTCTTTTCTCAATGCCACCCGTGCAGGGCATAGTTCGAGCGACAAACAATGAAGGCATTGATCCATTAGACGGCACGCGCATCGAGCAGTGGAAAGCGCAGCTACAAACTATCTTTGTCGCATTCTTAGAGACCCACCCGCATATCCAACAGATTCGATATATAGGTATTGATGATGAGGGACTTGAGTTGGTGCGCGCGGAGCGAAGGTCTGGCAATATACAAATTGTTCCCGAAGCCCTGTTGCAAGAAAAATCAGGTAACAACTACTTCACAGATATCGTTAGGCTCAAGCCACGCCAAGTCTACATATCTGACATCAATCTCAATCGTGAGTTCGGCGATTTAGAATACCCTTATTGGCCCACCTACCGTGTCAGCACACCCGTTTTTTTTCATGACACGGAGATTTTCGGTTTCGTAATAATCAATATCAACGCTGAAAGCTTATTTGCAAAGTTCACGGCAAATGTATCTCAAAACATGCAGTTGTACCTACTCGATTCGGACGAATCATTTATCTGGCACTCAGACCAGGCCCTACGTTACGGCAAAGATTTTGGCAAACCGATTACTTGGGGAGAATTTTATCCAGAGGCCCCGGGACAATCAAAAAACCTGCATATTAAATATGCAACCGATCTGGCAAACAACGACACAGTCTACTACACGCAACAATCGGTGTTATTAACTGGGCAGCATGACCAGCGCAAACTTATAGTGAAGGCAGGCGTACCACTAAGCATTATTAGCGCTGCGTTACAGTCTAGGAGACTCGACTATTATGGCTTCGCCCTACTCATCATGTTGGTCGCGACATTGATGTTCTGGCGTTATCAAGTCAGTCTAAAACGCCGGCTTGCGGCTAACGAAACCAACGCCGAGTACGAGGCTATCGTTGGTAGTTCTATGGATGCCATTATCGGTATTGATACGACCGGCATTGTCAGCAGTTGGAATGCCGGCGCGCATGAATTGTTCGGTCACTCCGCCGCCACTGCTATCGGCCGCAACTGGGTCGCCGTATTAGATATTGAACACCTCGAGGCCGAACTGGAAGACATTCTTAGCAACATCTCCGACGGCAAGCGCGAGCCTGCCAAAGACCTGCAGATAAAATCCCGCACGGGCAAATCGATGATTGTGTCTGTCATATTTTCACCGATATTTCTCGACGGCAAGCCGCAGGGTATTGCTGCCGTGATGCGCAATGTTAGTGTTCAAAAAGAAATCGAAACTGAAATTCTAGACATGAACGCGACACTAGAGTCTCAAGTGCTTGAGCGCACCCGCGAAATGGAGCAAGCCAAAGAGCGCGCAGAAAATGCGAACGCGATGAAAAGCAGTTTCGTCGCCAATGTGAGTCATGAAATACGCACGCCGATGAATGGTGTTATCGGTGCGCTGTCCTTGCTCGGGCGAGAAAAGCTCTCGAATCGACAGCTAAAATATCTCGATATGGCCGACTTAAGTATTCAGAATCTGATGACGTTGATTAATGACATCTTAGATATGTCGAAAATTGAAGCCGGCAAAATTGTCATCGAAGAAACGGAATTTGACGTCGTTAAAGTCTTCAGCAATGTCATTGAATCAATGGCGATTAAAGCGTTTGATAAGAACGTGGAAGTCATCTTTGATGCCAGCGAAGTAAAACATCAATATCTGTTAGGCGACCCTACCCGCATTCGCCAGATTATTAGTAACCTGCTGAGCAATGCGACAAAATTTACTGACCGCGGCGAAATAGTTATCACACTGTCGACCAGCGATATTACAAAAGATTTGAGTGACAACAACACCTGCTCACTTTGCTGTAAAATCAAAGACACCGGTACTGGTATTGCGACAGAGAAGTTGGACACATTATTTGGCGCGTTTTCTCAAGAAGATGCATCTGTCACTCGGCTATACGGAGGCACCGGCCTCGGCTTGACTATCTCGAAGAAACTTTGTGAACTGATGCAGGGAACCATTCGCGTTAAGAGCAAAAAAGGCCGGGGCAGTACATTTGAATTCAAAATTCCTGCTAAAGTTAGCCCAAATGCTACTAACATACCTCGCGTGGTCGACCTGTCAGCGCTGTCAATTTTAATCATTGATGACAACCTGACCGCACTCGCAACGATGCGACGCCAACTGCAAACGTGGGGTGCAGAATGCTTTACTGCCAACTCCACAGATGAGGCGCTACAAATTCTTAGCGATCAGGGCGCAGACACCTTCGATCGCGTCATAATCGACAACAGTTTATTTGCAACAGGCAACAACTTATTGGTGCCTGAAAATAGTTTGTTTGCGGCAGGTAGCAATCTATTTGTCGAGGAGAACAAAGCTTTGTCTAGCACGCTTAGTGCGGCATTTGGCGTACCGCCCAAAACCATCCTTGTCATGGTACCGCCTTCATTTCTTGAGCTAGGGACTGCACAAGAAATCGAAAGTACGATGCTACTCTACAAGCCTGTCACACCACGCAGCCTGGACCGCGCAATCACTGCAGTCTTCTCGGCACATAATCCCATCGATTTTCTGCATGAGCGCTCCGTACTGGCCGACCATAAAAATGCCCTACAACCGTTTGCTGGCGCCGCGGTGTTAGTGGTCGATGATAATGCGATAAACCGTGAAATCGCTCAGGGGATTATCAACGACTTAGGGCTCAAGTGTGTCACCGCCGAAAACGGTAGCGACGCTCTTTCAAAACTCGAAACCCAATCAGAAGATAGCGACTTCAACTACTTTGGGGTGGTGCTAATGGACTGCCAAATGCCGGTCATGGATGGTTACACCGCGACCGAGCAAATACGCAATGACCGTGTTGGCGCCCTTAATGCCCGTGTACCTATTGTTGCAATGACAGCTAATGCTATGTCCGAAGCAAAAGAACTGTGCTTCAAAGCGGGCATGAATGATTACCTGTCGAAGCCGATCGATGAAGCAGCACTGACCGATAAGTTAGTCCGTTGGCTGACATTTTCTGCAAAGGAACGCCTAATAGTAGTCAACAGCAAAGCCTGTGATCCTCCGACGTCACAACCCACAAAACTGCCCGCCTGGGATGAGGCCGGTGCCCTGCGTCGCATGCGGAACAAACCAGAGCGGTTAATGGTCATGATCAATCTATTCATGACGACCCTACCCGATCGTTTAGTCGCGTTAAAAACCGCCATCGACAACCAACAACATCAAACTATCTTTACGATAGGTCATGAAATTAAGGGCGTAGCGGCCAACCTTGAAGGTCTGGAGCTTACCCGAATGAGCGCGGCCATCGAAGCAATGGGACAAGCGCAAACTGACATAGACGATATTCTTGCTACCGAATACTTTGCAGCCTACCAAGCTCTGCACGACGCGCTCACGGATTTCCAAGACCGGCATACCCCCGTGAATGATACGCTGTCTGCATAGCATAATAATTCTATTGCTGCATGACTCTAGCCGGTGCAGTAAGCTAGGACGACAGATCTCAAGGCGCAATAAAACATGCAAAAAGCAGCAGAATACCCCATTGGTACTCCTGGTAGCGCGTGGAATGACAGCGACATCGCCGACTGGTTGGCGCTTCAAACCGTTAAGCGTTTATTGGCAGACGAGGTCATCCCAAAACTCGACACATTAGCTGATGACTTCCTCATAGAGCGCTATGGCGCGTTGACTTGCAACCCTACACGCTACCCACTCCTTGCTTTAAAGAGTAGGCAATGGGATCTCGCTTTGCCCAACGTCTTGATCACGGGTGGCGTGCACGGATACGAGACTAGCGGTGTACAAGGGGCAATTCGTTTCGCGCAAACTCAAGCAGCACGCTTCGCTGGGCAGTTTAATTTTGTGATACTGCCCTGTATCAGCCCATGGGGTTATGAGACGGTTAACCGTTGGAACCCATTAGCGATCGATCCAAATCGCTCATTCAAACACAACAGTCCTGCTGAAGAAGCAGCCGCAGCGATGGCCTATTTGAAGCACTCTGCAATGACATTTCTGGCCCATTTCGATCTGCATGAAACGACCGATACCGACAACACAGAGTTTCGACCTGCACTCGCTGCTCGGGATGCCATCTTCCAACAAGCATGGGAAATTCCCGATGGTTTCTATGGCGTCGGTGATACGGCGAGGCCGGCTTTCGACTTTCAGGCTGCTATCATCAAGTCCGTCGAAGCAGTCACCCATATTGCGCCCGATATCGACGGCAAAATAATCGGCGAAGTCGTGCAACAGCATGGCGTAATCAACTACGACGTGGGCCCACTAGGCTTGTGCGTGAGTATGACTAACGCCAAATTTGTTACCACCACAGAGGTTTATCCGGACAGCCCCAGAGCGACACCCGAAAACTGCGTCCAGGCTCAGGTAGCAGCTATCATCGGCGGTCTGACATACTTAAATGGTC
>JBLHVI010000107.1:0-9868 GCA_047630175.1 Candidatus Azotimanducaceae bacterium | reverse complement strand
CATTGAAATCGTCGAACTCATCTTTTCGGACTTGCAACATTTCTACGACGGGTTGCACGCTATCAACAATCGTCCCGATGATTTTCACGTCGGCTAAGGGGCCTGCTATAGCCGCCAAATCTGACAGCGATTGCACTTCACTTAACACGTCACTGGTTTTGGTCTTGAGCGTGGCGGTATCAGACTTAATGGCGACGACCTTGTTCTTGACGGTATTGAGAGTAGAAGCCTGCGATGAAAACATAGCCATAGTCTACTCCGTTACCTGAGGTACACGCATCACAACTTCCAGACCCGCTGCCACACCATTGCGAATCGATAGTTGACCACCGTGGGCTTCAACAATTTCTCGGCACAATGGCAGGCCCAGACCTGTGCCCTGCTGCTTGGTGGAGTAAAATGGCATTAAAGCCTGCTGCAGCACCTGAGCCGTCATTCCGGGCCCATCATCACCGACGATCAGGTTGATATGGTCAACGCGCTTAGTTACATGCACTTGCACTGTGCCGCTGGCACCACACGCATCACGTGCATTCTTGATCAAGTTGATAAAAACCTGCTCAAACTGCGTTTGATCCAACTGCACGTGGAGCACGGGGGTTGCGCATATGATATCGCAGGCATGCTGGGTTTGAATCTGCGCTAGCGTTGCCAGCAAATCGAAACGTTTAATGCGTGGGGTTGGCAGTCTGGCGAACGTTGCGTAGCCTTCAATGAATTCTTTGAGATGCGTCGCACGCTCGCCAATGGTTTGTAAAATGAGTTCGAGCTTTGGCCGGTTTTCACTTGCGTCTGCAGGGTTAGCCGCCATCTTGTTCATGACCATTTTGCCGGAATGCGTTAAAGATGATATGGGTGCTAAAGAGTTGTTTAGTTCATGAGAGATGACGCGAATGACTCGTTTCCACGCGACCACTTCTTGACGGCTGATCTCTCGTGTCATGCGTCTAACCAGATGCAATCGATGGGTGCGACCGTTAAGTGTAAAAAAACGGCACGACACATAAAATGTCTCGGTCTCGCTTTCTGATTCTACTGATACCAGACCCTCCTGCCGCGCGCTGATGGCGTCCGCAAGCTGATGGTCCAGTGCGCCGAGCAGTGTGTCGAGTGCCATACTCACGAGACGCTTGCCATCAAACAGTAAGCCGCGCGCCTCGATATTGGCATACACAATAATGCCGCGATCATCACACAACCACATGGCGATGGGCGTGCTTTGTAACACCGTATCAAGGAGTAGTTCGCGCTGGTTGATGTTGTAGCGTTCGTTGCGAAGTAACTGGCCAATTTCATTATGACGATCGACCAGTTCACCTAGTTCATCTTGTCGTGTTGAGGCGATAGTGATTGAAAAATCCTGATCCTTGATATTGTCTGTTGAGTCAATCAGCGCATTGATGACATTAACTAATGGTTTGGCAAACATACCCGTCACAAAGAACGTGGTGAGGACAACAACGACCAGTGAAATTATGAGACCAGGCCAGAATGATAGGTTCGACTGCAGCGTCGCCACTAGCAAGACAGAGCCCACTGTTAGCGACAGACAGTAAAGCAACAGTTTACCTTGGAGTGAAAATCGTCGTGTCGACATAAAGATAAAACGCCTGTTCAGAGTTCTGATAAAGCCTCTACTCACACGCCTATTTCAATGCTCGAGCAGCGTCTGATTAAACCTGTGAACAACCCAGCAGGTCAATCTTTCAGTCCGTAGGCTTCCATGCGCCGGTAGAATGCCTGGCGCGAAAGGCCTAGGCTCTTCGCAGCTCGACTAACAACACCATTATAACGCAGTAGAGCAGCGGCTATATCTTGCTGGGTCAGTTCGCGAGCACTTTTAATGACCGCAGTTGAAAGCCGTTGAATACCCAGATGATCGACGTCGATCAAGCCATGCTGGCACAATAGCTGTGCTCTCTGCATACAATTTTCTATTTCGCGAACATTGCCAGGCCAGTGATGATCCATAAGCGTCTGTTCTGCTTGGGGCGACAGACTGAACCCCGATTTGAGAAAATAGTGAGCCAGCGGCAAAATATCGGCGGGGCGCTGATTGAGTGGCGGCACTTTGATTTCAACCACATTGATTCGATAGTATAGGTCTTCACGAAAGTTGCCCGCAGCGATCTCTGTTGCCAGTTCACTGTTAGTCGCACAGATGAGCCTGACGTCGACAGACTGCGTTTCTGAAGAGCCTAGGGCTTCAAACTGCCCGGTTTGCAGAACACGTAATAACTTCACCTGCCCTTGTAGCGGCAAGTTGCCAATTTCATCGAGAAACAAAGATCCCCCGTGGGCTTTTGAAAATCGTCCTTGACGATCTTTAGCGCCAGTAAAGGCGCCGACTGAGGCGCCAAACAATTCACTTTCAATCAAGTCTGCTGGTATAGCACCGGCATTCGTACGTACCATTTGACCCTGCCGTTTTGAGTTCTTGTGGATGATCTCAGCGATCTTTTCTTTGCCGCAACCGTTTGGTCCAGTGATTAGTACTGGCAGATTAGAGTCGGCCACTTGGGTGGCCAGCATGAGTACTTGGGCCATGGCATTGCTATGGAATACGGTACCACACAGATCAAACTGATCCAGGTTTTGGCGTTGCATGGCAGCTTGTTCGCGCTGCTCGGCAAGCTCCGCCTGCACGGCACCCAGGTTTAGCAGGTTACGTACGACGATGACCAGTTTGTCATCGTCCCAGGGCTTTGCCATGTAATCTGCAGCGCCCAATTTAACGAGTTCTACGGCAGTTTCTAACTGAGTCCAAGCGGTGAGAAGCACTATCGGCATGTCTGGATAGGCTAGGCGAATTTGCTTGAACAGTGCCTCACCCTCTTGCCCGGAGGTGGTATCTTCGGTGAAGTTCATGTCCTGGATGACGAGCCCAATGTCTTGGCTGTCCAATAGTGCCAGTCCTGCCTCTGGTGATTCTGCAGACAGCGTCGGCAGGTCATAGAGTGAAAACAGCATCTCGAGCGCGCTACACACGCCATGATTATCGTCGATGATTAAAATGGAACTCACGAAATCTCCTTGATCATGGGTGCGGCGGCTATACGGTTCTCGTCGCGATGGCTGGCGGGATAGAGGCAGCTTTGTAGGCCGGCCCAAAAACCGCGATCAGACCCAACAAGTAAACAAGAATCATACCCGAAGGCAAGTAGCGGGCGTCTAACTGTTCACTGCCAAAATGTGTCGCGAGCAAGTAGTTCACGAGGTAAGTGAGTAAGCCTCCGAGTATAACGCCGAGGGTGGTCAGAAGAAGGTTCTCGATAATAAAGTAGCGTAATATATCTCGCTTCTTGGCGCCGAGCGCACGGCGGGTACCGATCTGCCGAGTTCGCTGGCGGACTGAGAATGATGCCAGACCGACGATGCCAAATCCGGTAATAAGCAGCATTAAGCCCATGACCACTGTCAGCACGGCCACTGTCGCGTAGTCATTGGCGTAAGCTTGCCCAAGGACCTCACGCTGGGTAAGTACGCGACTAATCAATCGATTGGGCTCAGACTTAAGCAAGGCTTCTTCTACTTGGGGCATGATAGCCGATAGCTGTCCATCTTCCGCGCGTACCAGATAGTTGGCACGCGATCGGTAGATGAGAAATGGCTGGAGCATTACATTGTAGTGAGTATCGGCCAAGCTTAATCGATCAGTCGAAATCCACCCGGTGGCGATATCAGACACCACACCGATGATTTTAATCGTTATCCCATTGTCATCGTAATAGACGTTGCGGCCTGCAATGGGTCCCTCAGGTATCAACTTGCGACCTAAGGTCTCTGTGACAATCACTTTTGTTGGCGCGCCATTGTAGTCTGGCGATATGTAGCTGATCTCGTCTGTGCGAAAGAATCTTCCCTCAATGAGTTCGACACCCATGGCCTCTAGGCCATGTTCGTCGGTATAGTTGACATTGGTCAATATCTCCATTTCATCGTTGCTCTCTGGCACACCGCGGTAGCTATCCGCGCGGGCTGAACCCGATTGATAGTAGGTCAGCACGGGGACTGCGTCCCTGACGCCAGGAATCGCGCGAATCTGTGCGAGATCATTCTTTATCAATTGTTCCGGGTCTAGGTTCTCGGACAGGGCGACGGTGCTCATGGTGAAAATATTGTCGACATCAATGCCTACAGGTGCTGAAATTTTTTCGATACGTCCGTTGATGATAAACAGCGCGTTCACCACGACTGCCAATGTCACGGCAATTTGCAGGGCAATGAGGCAAGCACCCACCTTGTTGCGCCACATGGCGCTGAGGATGGGCCGCACTTCCATAATTGATTGCATGTTAGATCCTTTTAACCTGTCGTTTGTCAGGTGTATTATTGGGATTTAAGGTGTTGGGAAACGGGTAGTCGACACGCCTGCCAGACGGGGAACAGGCCGGCTATGATCGTCGAGCCGATCGCCAGCAGGATAGCAATGATGCCGAGTTCTAAATTTAAGTGAGTCAACTGTTCGTAATTTCTATACATGGCTCGAATCCCGATCAGCCCAATCGTTGCTACCAACAGGCCGACGCAGCCGCCGAGAAAACCGATCATCGTTACTTCAACCATATATTGTCGAAATATCATTTTCTTGGATCCGCCAACAGCGCGTCGAAGGCTTATTTCACCGCTCTTACCGAGAAATTTTGCCAACAGCAAACCGATACAATTAAGCAGGCATACAAGTAGGAATAAGAAGGCGACGCTGAGCAAAATTCGGTAGTCTTGATTCACTACTTGTCGGTCTTCCAGCCAAGAGATCAGGTCATACACCTCATGCTTTGGGACCCCCAGGTGTCGGCTAAATTGCTGCTGCTCAATAGAGTAGTCATCCAGGTACTGTTTGAACCTAGTGACATCATCTGTGTTGTCAAGCTCAACCCAGTGGTGAATCCAATAGCAATCAGTTTCAAGAAATGATGCGAAGGTATTTTCCAAAGGATCTTTCATACAGCGGGTACTGCCACCACTTTTTCGCATTTCGAGGGTTGGTGTCAGGCTGAAGGGAACAAGCGCGCCTTTGATCTCGTTAAAAGCGCCACTGTCTGTTTCAAGGTAGAGGGGCATGGGCTTGTAGTTGTCCATCACGCCGATAATCTTGTAGTAGTTGGGGCCGATCTGCAGGGATTGACCGACGCTGTTTTCGCCAGCGAATATTGCCTCATTCAATGATCGTGTCAGCACCGTTTGGTAGGGGTCAGACAACTCGTCAGTATCGGTCCATGGGGTGCCATACAGAAAAGGAATCCGATGAACCGCGAAGAAACCAGCATTGGCCAGTCGCAGTTGTCTCGTTACCGGTGATTGGTCTGATGCGGCGGGATAAACGACTTCGGCCGTCTGGTAATGCAGGCTTTGGTTGACGGGGATGTCCGATTTGAGCAGATTCATGGCGTCGCGATAGCCGACCAATGGGTGCACCATATCCGGTGACCTTCCCTCCGTCAGTTTGGGTTCGTTGTTCAGTTTGTAAGTAAAAAGGCGATCGGAAAAACTGGGTGCCGGATCCTTTATCATCAACACATAGACCGTCAACAGGCTTATGCAAACGCCTATTCCTAAGCCGATAGCGCCGATGATAAGTGACGACATCACGGGCGTTTTTTTGAACGACAGCCAGGCGAGTTTTAGGTGATAAGCCATCATGGGGTCGTCAGTCCAGTGTTTTGATGACCCATCTGATCAATTGAGTCGTAGAGGGTGTAGTCATCCACGCGCCCGTCGAGAACATGTACATTGCGTCGGGCACGACGCGCAAGATCGGCATCATGGGTAACCATAATAATAGTCGCGCCAGCTTCGTTTAACGACTCGAGGAGTTCCAGCACCTGCCTTGCCATCAGTGAATCTAAATTACCCGTTGGTTCATCTGCCAGAAGAATTTTAGGTTCGCCGGCGAGAGCTCGGGCAATAGCCACGCGTTGCTGCTGTCCGCCGGATAGCTGGGAAGGCAAGTGTTTCATGCGACCGGAAAGGCCTACGGTTTCCAGTGCCTGTTCGATCCGTCGTTTTCGCTCCGCCGCCTTGAAGCCTCGGTAACGTAGTGGTACATCAACGTTGTCAAACAGGTTTAAGTCAGGTATCAAGTTAAATGATTGAAAAATGAAACCTATCTTTTCGTTACGTAGGGCCGAGGCTGCGTCGTCGCTGAGGTGGCTAACGTCAACCCCATCGAGCAAATATTCGCCCGACTCAAACGGATCTAACAAACCTGCGATATTGAGAAAGGTGGTCTTGCCAGAGCCTGATGGCCCTGTCACGGCGACAAACTCGCCGGTTGCTACTTGCAGATTGAAATCGCGCAGCGCGTGAGTTTCAATCAGGTCAGTTTGGAATATTTTCGAGACGTGTTTCATTGATAACATGCTTAGGTACCTTTGCTGCTAGCGATTGAGAAGCATTACGCGATCGTGGTTATCGAAGACGTCACTTGATGAGATAACAATTTTTTGTCCGGCCACCAACCCCGAGAGGATCTCGACTTTGCCGACACTGGTTGCGCCGATGCTGACGCTTGTCTTGCGTGCCAAGTCATTTTCGACAAGGTAGGCGAACCCCCGAGAGCCGCTTTGCATGAAAGGGCCGCGTGTCACCATCAGAACATCGTCTCGCGCCTCAATTAATATGCGCGACGTTACCCGTTGGTTTTGTCTTAAGCCTTCGGGTGTAACCCCAATAAAACGAATGCGGCAGCGCACTTGTCCGTTTTCGACTTCTGGCGAGACCGCAGATAGTTCACCTTGGTAAAGTTCACCGCTAAAGTTCATTTCAACTGCCATGCCTTGCAGTAGGTCATCCGCATAGGTTTCCGGCACGCGAGCCTCAACTTCATAGACGGTCATGTCAACGATGGAAAGGATCGGTTGATAGCGAGCGACGATGGATTTCTGCTCGACCTCGAGATTGCCGACAATACCATCGACGGGTGAACGTACCTGCAATGAATCGATCTTGCGTTTGAGATCATCAACCACCAATGCCTGGCGGGTGAAGGCATGATTCAGAATGTCGAACTCCAACTTCAAGCGTTCTGTTTTGAGTTGTTCGCCTTCTTCCTGATGTTCAGAAAGGGCGTAGGCACGGTCTTTATCGTCGACGGCTTTCTCATAGTCTTGCAGGGATATTGCCTGCTGTTCGTGAGCTATTTTCGCACGTCGTAGTTCTCGCTTGGCAGCAACTAATGCCATCTTGCTAAGCGCCACTTTTTCTTTCAGCGCTAGCTGCGCCATACGGGTTTCTATACCGTGGCGGGCAAGTTGCGTATCTAGCTCTCCTAGTTTGGATAGCTCTTGCGCATATTCGTTTAACAACTCTGGGCTCTCAACGGCCGCTACAGGGTGCCCGATGGTGACGCGATCACCGGAACGTACTAGGGTGGTGACGCGGCCGTCGGCTGGCGAAAATAGCATAGGTCTGACTGCGGCGACGACCTTTCCTTGGACGGAAATGTCACGGACGAATTGCCCGCGCTCGACAATTGCTGTTCGGAGTCGCTCGCCGTCAATGGTGAGGCTTGCGCTCTGCCACTTCTCGATGGAAGGGTAGGCAAAGAGCGCAACGATAGCGCTCAGGCTAACAATGGCAGTGACCTGCAAGCGGTGACGGAAACGGGCGGCGGATGACGCTCGCGTGCTCAACGGTGTATCTTGCATTGATGTGTCTTGGATCACGTTCTACCCCCGTAAAGCTGATGGCGTCTGTCTGTTAAAGCAGGCTAAGGCGCATGCCTTGTTCTTCAAAGCTTCTTTTACATCAACAATTGCGCTTTAGGACTGTACTGAGGATTCTCGCAGTCCAGCCGATCAAGCGGCGAGAACCCTGTGTTTAGGCTGAACGGCTCTAATGTTGGGTAGTTAGTGGCGAAGTTGAATGGTTGGCCGGCGTCTCCCCATGTATCTACGGCGGTATGCGTGAGTTGGGCGCCAATGGCGCTCAGGCTGATCACGACTAACAGCAGATATGTGCGGCACTGGCGATTCCAAGCTGTCGATGGCTTGGTCATGGTGGTGTGTTGCTTCGATACGTAACTGGTCACGGTTGAGTCCTGTTAATCTTGAATGTTGAGTAATACACTACAAGACTCGTGCCAGTTTTTAAGTTTAATAAAAACAATAGGTTAAGATTTTTTTGAGTGTCCGAAGTGTCCGTCTGCTGCGTGCATGGACAGTTCGTGGACAGGCCTAGCGGATAGATTCATCGAGTTGGAGTTCGACGCCACTGATGTCAAATTAATAATGTCTGCGTAATGGGGTGAAAAACTGATGCCGCACGTTTTAGCGAGTCGGCTGTTAATGCCGGTACACCGTAGACTTCAACCGGTACATCGTACTTGCCTTGAACAGTCTCAACCAAAAGATCAAAGTCTCCGTCTCCAGAAAGCAGAAAGATGCGGAGAATAAGGTAAATAAACCACCTATTCGGGAGAACGGTCAAGTACACAATTGTAGATTTTCATCGAAATTTTGGACGCTGTAACGTAATGATCCTTTGGATGGTCAATCACTGCAATGGACTGGATCTGCTGGCTTACAGGTGGGCGGGTCAATAACTTAGCCTATCGTGAAACGCAATGCTTCACAAGGTTCGGCTTTCAGAGACAAGTTGCTACAAGGTGGCGGGGAAATTCAAACGCCTTGTTTACGAATCGAGAAAGATGGAGCAGTAGAATGGTTGTACGAGTCTTCAGCAATTATTAACTATCTTGAAAAGCGTTTTGTTTAAAAACGCTCATTCAGTTTTATTTTAGATTATTCAAGAGCAACTATTTTTGCACTATGGGATGAGCTTGAATTTAGTAATAACGTCTCAGCATTGTGGATGTCTGCAATAGATAGACCCTCTTGCGGAAGTTCTTCAATCATTACGTTATATCCATTGCCGTCAAATCTAATGATTTGTCGGCCTGATTGAAATATTAACTCGTCACCCATCGGATAGACGCTTCCCAAAATGGGTGGTAATGCATTTAATAAAAACTCACGCGTTCCCCAATGTAAAATTCCATCTTTGTAAAAGACTAACTTGTCAGTATTACTTAGCCTTGCCGAATAATTGACTCCCGTTTCGACCATATCGATAGTAGTTTGATTGTCTAAGTCATATTGCGAGAAGTAAGAAACATTTTCTTTTTTGGTTGCGATCAGCAATCGACTTCCGTCCACAAACCAGTCTAAAACCGAAGTGAAGGTTGCTGGCATGACAATTTTACTCAGGTTTTTAGTGTTGACACTATAAATAAACAAATTGTTAGCAAATGAAAAAGCAAGCTTGTCTCCTTGCTTTGACCAAACCGGTGCTCGATAAATAGGTAGATTGTCTGGGTTACTAAAGAGACTAATGTCATGACCTTTGCCAGAAATAAACAACTGTTGAATTCCCAGTCTCGAAGAGACAAACGCTATGCTTTGCCCATTTGGAGAAAAGCTAGCAAGGTGGTCTTCACCATCAGAGTCTATGAACTTATCCAACTGCCCGGTTCTTATATTGAAAGTAGCGAGATCAGTATCGCGCTCAGTTAAAGACAGAACTATTTTAAGACCATCAGGATGATAAACAGGGTTAAAAATCCTCTGATAATTGTTGTAAGCTAATGATGTAAACTCCCCATCGAGTGAGAGTGTCAGAAGCTCGTTGAGATGATGAACCAATAAAGTTTTACCATCTGGGTGCCAGTTGATTTCTGTAAAACCTAAAGGTAATGTAGCAAAAGGTTTTGATAGTTTATAATCTTGTAAATCAAATAGGCGAAATTCGACTTTGTTTTCAGGGCTTTCACCACCGATGGCTAATGATTTTTGATCCGGTGACATGGCAAGACGATAAGCTGTAAATTCATCTGAACTCACCAGCACATCAGTATGAATGTTTGTTT
>JBLHVI010000106.1:0-10024 GCA_047630175.1 Candidatus Azotimanducaceae bacterium | reverse complement strand
TTATCCGAAGTCAAATAGTCGACGCTTTCGATATTTTTGATCGGTGGAACAAAGGGGCGAGCACCGGTGGCGACAATAATGCTGCGGGTTGTTAGCACCACACCGTTAACCTCAACAGACCAAGGTGAAAGGATTTTGGCTTCTCCTATGGCGACATTGACGCCGAGCCCTTCAAAGCGCTCAACAGAGTCGTGGGGCTCGATGGTCTTGATAATACGTTGAACTCTTTCCATGACATCGGCAAAATCAAATTCAGGGGTCATCTTTTTAAAACCCAAGTCTTTGCCACGGCGCATGTCTGCCGCCAGTTTTGCTGACCGGATTAAGGCTTTACTTGGTACGCAACCAGTATTAAGGCAATCACCACCCATTTTGTGCTTTTCGATAAGTGTGACCTTGCCCTTCACAGTGGCGACGATCAGCGCCGCGACCAGTCCTCCCGAGCCAGCCCCGATGACAACCACGTCGCGATCGAAAGTCTTAGGTTTATCCCAGCGAGCAAAGATGCGTCGAGCGCGAAACACATCAACGATTTTCTTGCCAACCAGCGGGAAAATGCCTAGCAGTGCGAATGAGAACAACAGATCTGGCGAGATAATGCCGCGTAGGCCTTCAATTTGGGCCAGCTGCGTTCCTGCGTTTACATAAACTGCCGTGCCTGCCAGCATGCCGACTTGGCTCACAATAAAATAGACCGGCACTGAAATTTTAGTCAGGCCCATGACCAGATTGACGGCAAAAAACGGAAATAGGGGCACCAGTCGCAGTGTAAACAGGTAGAACGCGCCTTCGCGTTCAATACCCTTGTCGATACCCGCGAGCTGTTTCTTAAACCGGCTACTGACTTGCTCGCGCAGGACAAACCGTGCGACCAACATGGCCAGCGTAGCACCGATAGACGACGCAAAAGAAACAATCAGTAGGCCCCAGCCGAGGCCAAACATGGCGCCTGCCGCCAGAGTCATGATCGCAGCGCCCGGCAAAGAAATGGCGGTGACGAGCACATACGTCAGAAAATAAATGGCAGCGACACGTATCGGTTGTGCCGCGACAAGGGTATCCAGATTAGCTTGCTGTGACTTGATATAGTCTAGCGTCAGGTATTGACCCAGATCTAGCGTAAAAAATGCGGCTACCAGTGCTGCAATAACGAGCAGCAGTATTATGCGACCTTTTTTCATAACGATTTCATCTCTCACTAGTGAAACGCGGTGATTGACATCACCGACGTTCGTGGTTGTTATTCAACAGCACGCATTGTCGCCCGAGACGTGTCTGTCATTGTGATCTACAAGCTTGGTGACGCCTAGCACTCCGAAATATTACAGGCTAATACCATTGAGATCTGCCCGAATGTTGTCTTTTCGGCATTAAGTTGTCTGATAGGCCGCCGGCACCTCGGATAACCGATAAAAGCGCGCGGCTTCACGTATACTTTCGCCGCCGCAAATGACAACCTTGAGAGTAAAGTATGGAGCCGATCCTTGGTGTGCAGATGTTCACCCTGCGCAAGTATACCCAGACTGAGGAGGACCTTAGGGTGGCTTTGGCGCGTGTCCGTCAAATGGGCTATAAAAGCATTCATATCTCTGCCTTCGGTGATGTTAAAGCGTCTCGGGTCGCAGCTCTCTGCGCCGAAAACGATTTGCTGGTGGGTGGCACTCACGTGGCATGGGATCGATTGCGGCATGACCTTGATCGCGTGATTGATGAGCACTTGCAGCTCGATTGTATGCATACGGGCGTGGGCATGATTCCTTCGAAGACCTACCTTTCCCTGCCAGGCTTAGATCGGTTTCTACAGGAAGTCGAGCCGATCAATGCAAAACTGCAAGCGGCAGGTATTGCCTTTTCTTACCACCACCATGCTCAAGAATTGTATCAAATTGATGGCAAGCCATGGCTGCAGCATTTGTACGAGTCGCCCCGAGCAACATCTATCATGGCGGAATTTGATACGCACTGGTTGCAAGCCGGAGGTTGCGATCCGGCGGCTTGGGTTGAGCAATACGGTCGACGCATGATGCTATTGCAGCTCAAAGATTTTGCCATTAATGACGAATATCAGCGAGTATATGCGCCTGTAGGTCACGGTAATATGCACTGGGATCGGATCATGGCGGCTGCGGGTCAGCATCCCATCCGGTACTACTTTGTTGAACAGGACAATTGTTATGGTGCCGACGAATTCGACTGCCTGCGCAAAAGCTATGATTTTCTGAATCAGCGCTACGGGCTTGCCTAGGAGGTTAAGACGGCCTGATATTAACTGCCTTAAGTTTGGCCAGTACGGCTTCAACCTCAGCATCGCTTGGCGTCTGGGCTGGCAGTATAGACGGTCCTAATCGAATGACGAGTTTCATTTGACGATAGAATCGGCGACAGCGGTAACACATTAGCAGATGAAAGTAGTGCGCGATGCGCCGCCCAAATGTGTTCGGCCCCTCAAGGTAGTTGGTTGCGTCCTCTGCTGTTTGCTTGCATGACATCAAGAGGTGCGACACTCCCCGGTAAGTTGAAAATGTTCAATGGTTTTGTAAAGCCGCGTACGTGCGCGGTGCAATAGAACCCTACAATTAGACTCGCTGACTTCCAAAATATTACAAATGTCTGCAAACCCCAAGCCTTGTTGCTCCTTAAGTCTTAATGTTGCGGCTTGCAAATCAGGTAGTTTGTCGACGGTCTCATCGAGGCAGCTTTGCAGCTGCTCGCTTGACAGTAGGGCTTCAGGGCTGTCAGCTTGCCAACTGGTCACAGGCCCTTGCCAGTGACCACGCCCATCAAACTTATCTGCAAATTGTGGGTCGACGGCAATGAGTGCATCCAGCGAGGTCAGGCGTTTTTCTCGCCGCAGCCGCGATTTTGCCTCATTGGCAACGATTCGTAATAACCAGGTACGTAGACTAGAGCGACCTTCAAAGCGGGGCAGGGCCTTCAATACACTTAACCAGGCTTCTTGAACTATCTCGTCGGCATACCTATCGCCGACGAAACTTTTTGCCAGCTGCAACATGCTGCCCTGATGAGCATGAATGGCATAACGATAAGCGTCGTCGTGCTGGTCAAGCAGGCCCTGAATCAGGCTTGGTTCGTCGGTAAATACTGACTTGGGCATGATTGGGGTCCGGTTGGCTGGCTAGGCCTAGACTCGACCCATGCGTACTCGGTTTTAGCGTTAAGCGCATAGCGTGTCAACCACTGTAGTTGTCTTACGGCGTGCAGGTGTTGAGGCGAAAACAATACGGAGATTGAGGAATGTAAGATGAGGCCTGCACCAAGGATTGGCACCAGAGCGTTTCTTACTGCCGAATGTCTACCTGCGATTTTCCAAACTACAGACCTCAGCTATTGGGTGCCGGCGTTGACGTTCGTCGGCGCAGCTTGTGTAGGTCCTCAAAGATCATATAACTACTGGGCACAAGCAGCAGTGTCACCACCGTGGCAAACATCACGCCGAAGGCCAGTGAGACAGCCATGGGTATTAAAAATTGTGCCTGCACGCTCTTGTTGAACATTAGCGGCAGTAGGCCTGCGAAGGTTGTCAATGAGGTCAGTACGATAGGTCTACAGCGCGTCACGGCAGCGTGAATCACAGCATCCATGACGTCTTCGCCGGCATTACGCCGTGCATTAAGATTATGGACCAGCACTAAGCTGGAGTTGACCACAACGCCCGAGGCCGCAATAAAACCCATGACCGATGGAAACGAAAGGCCTGACACCTGGCCCACCAATTTCATAATTTGATGGCCCCACATCGCGCCAGCAAAGGCGAATGGAATAACGCTCATGATGATCAGTGGTTGGCTGTAGGACTTTAAAGGTACCGCCAGCAAAGCGAAAATCACGAATAAGGCAATGCCGAACATAGGCACCAGCGAACCCACTGCCTCGCCTTGTTCTGCTTGCTCACCTTCAAGACGATAGGTGACTCTGGGGTAATTCTGCATGATGTCTTGTATGGGTCCGGCGCCTAGACGTCTGATGACTTCATTTGCGGTAATTTGGCTGCGATCAATATCCGCCACGACGTTGACGATACGTTGGCGATCAGAGCGCCGAATTGTCGAAAACCCTTGGCCGAGTTCAGCTGTTGCGACCGTCTGGAACGGCACTTCAGAACCGTCAGCCGTACGAATACGCATATTCTTTAACGCGCTTAATGATTGGCGTTCATTTTTGGTATAGCGCACCATGACTCGCACGTCATCCCGCCCGCGTTGAATACGCTGTGCTTCCTCGCCGTAGAATGCTTGACGTACCTGTCTTGCCAACTGCGAGAGTGTTAGCCCTAATGCTTCGCCAGATGGCAAAATTGCCAGTTTAATTTCCTGTTTACCGGAACGAAATGAGTCGGTTATATCAATGACGCCGGGATACTCGGCGAGTTTACCGCGCAGCTGTGTGGCAATTTCTTTGAGCTCATCAACATTGTCACCTTCCAGTTGAACATCGATGGCATTGCCTGCCGTGAAAAGTGACGAGGTGAACTTAAGTTCAACGGCATCGGCGATAGGACCGGCTAGGTCGCGCCAGCGATTAGTGACCTCTCGCGTGCTGACCAGCCGCTCTTGGCTGGGCACCAGCTGCAGGGTGACTTCACCGAGATAACCGCCGCTAGCAACACTTCCACTGCTGCCAGGACCGCCGCCGCTTGAGCTGCTGGGTTGACTGCCGACCGCGGACAAGACATGGGTGACCGGCGGGTTGTCAGGGTATTCCTCAGCGAGGGTCGCGGCGAGTTGTTGAGCCGTGCGCTCAAGATGCAACACCGCTGCGTTGGTGATTGACGCAGGCGTTCCCAGCGGCATACTTAATTGAGCAATGGATTGGTCTGAATCTAGGGGTGGGAAAAAACTGAACGGTAGCCGGCCACTGCCGACGATAGCGATTGCCGACATAAAAGCGGCGATGGCGATAGCTGCTGTGACATAGCGAAATTTCACTGCGCGTTCAACCAAGCGCCGAAAACGTGTATTGATCAATGTCTCAACGCTGCCCGAGAAGTGTTCCTGCAGTTCGACCAGTCGATTAGCGCTGCGTGTCAGCAGTCCAACGAGGTAAAGAAGATACATCACCGTTAGGCTCGCTATTGCCAAGGCGATATAGCTGCGCCAATCCCATGCGAACTCAAGTAAAGTAATGCCAACAATCGGCAGCAGCAGCAAGCTGATGTTTTTGGTGGCTGAATTGGATTCACCGCTGCTCAGGTGCGACGGCAGAATGAGCTGTGATTCGATCAATGAAAAAGTCAGGCAGCACATCACCACGGTGGCGATTACACCGAATATCTGCCCAAAGGTCCCAGGTCCCAGCAGCAAGGGCGTGAAAGTGGCTATCGTCGTTAGGACGCCAAAGATAACGGGTATTGAGACTTGTTGGGTGCCGACGATGGCACCCTTCATAGGGTCGCCGAGACGTTGTTGGTTCGCGTGAACGTTTTCACCAACAACAATGGCGTCATCCACCAATATTCCGAGTACTAAAATAAAGCCAAACAAAGAGATGACGTCGATGGAGAGGCCAAGGACAAAAGTAGCAAAGATAGCGCCGAGAAAAGCCACCGGGACACCCACGCTGACCCAGAAAGCCAGCCGCGGCTGTAGGAACAAAGCGAGCAGAATCAGTACCATTAAAAATCCTTGGCGGGCACTGTTGAGAAGTGTTTCGAGTCGATCTTGGAGCAACCTTGAACCGTCATTCCAGACGGTTAGTGTGACACCTTCGGGTATGCGGCTGGCAGACGTGGCGAGATAACCTCGAACCACTTTAGTGATGTCCATAATGTCCTGGCTGCCAATACGAGAAACGCGAATCAGCGCTGCTGGCTTGCCATCGAAACGCAGCATTTGGTCCGTGTCAGCGAAACCATCGACAACAGTGGCAACATCCTTGAGGTACAAACGTGTGCCATCTGGCTGGGTACGCAAGACTAGATCTTCATATTCCTCTCCCCAATAAGCCTGACCCATGGCACGCAATAAAATCTCGCCGCTCCCGGTTTTGATTGATCCTCCCGGTAAATCGAGAGAGCGTGTTCGTACCGCTTGAGCAACATCATCAAAGCTTAGGCCGTGGCGCCGCAAGGAAGTCTCTGAGACCTCGATAGACACCTCATAAGGGCGCGTATTACGTAGTTCTACCTGCGTCACGCCAGGAAGCTTAGCCATATCGTCACGGACTTGCTGACCAACCACCTTCAATGTGCGCTCGTCCGTAGGACCCGTTACTGCGATATCGAGCACCGCGCGTATGACAGTCACGAGGTTAACGATAGGTTTCTCGGTCTCGGTGGGAAAGGTATCGATGGCGTCGATGCGGTTGCTGACATCGTCTAACGCCTTTGAACGGTCAGTATCATCAAATAGTTCGACAGAAACGGTGCATAAGCCCTCGTTGGCGTTCGAGCGAATCTGCTTGACGCCTTCAATACCTTCCAGCTCTTCTTCAATGCGAATACAAACACCTTGCTCAACTTCCTGGGGTGCGGCTCCCAAGTAAGGCACGGTGATAGAAATGATGGGCACTTCCAGATCTGGAAAAGACTTTTGCGGCATGGCAACGACTGCCACCAGACCTGACAGCACGATCAGGCAGAGCAGTAAGGTCGCGGCGACATGGTTGCTGGCAAACCAAGCGATGGGGCCCTTCATGATGGTTTCACTAGATCGTTAGTGACAGCAGATTGGCTTAGCTTAGCGGCGGGATTAATAGCCTGTGTACGGACGCTCATACCTTCAAGGGGGTTATCAAGCACCGATATGCACAAACGATCGCCGGCGTTAAGGCCCGCGCTGATATAGGCCTGATCATCGATAATACGCAGGATGGTAACATCCTGAAAGTGCAATTTATCATCCACGTCGACCACGAGCACTTGGTTGTTCTGGTGCAGTGCAGCGCGAGGAATGATCGAAATATTGTCAGCTATTTTGCCATGGATACGTGCGTCAACGAACAGTCCGACGGCCAATGGCGGTTTGTCGCCAACGATTTTGTAGGGTCTGTCGACTCGGGCAACAACGGTAACCATCCGGGTTTTGGGGTCGAGTTCACCCTCAGTACGCACAACCTTTGCCTGCCATTGGTGGTCGGCACCACCAAAACGGGCGCTGAGTGTCACCTCAGCACCCGTGTTTGCGGGTAACGGATTAGGCCCTAGCGGCAAATTGAGAAACGCAAGCTCTTCATCGTGGATAGGCAGTCTTACCTCCGCGTAGTCGGTAGCATAAATACTGGCAATGGCTGTGCCACGGCTTACGAATTGACCGATATCGACTCTCTCGGTTCTTACACGTCCGTCGTAAGGCGCAACAATGCGTGTTCGTAGAAGGTCGCGTTCGGCACGTGAGAGCTGGGCTCGGGCCTGCCGGAGATTAGCGTCGGTAATACGTAGGCGATTACCTGCATCATCTTGAGCGGCGGTACTAACAAGCTTGCGCTTGACCAAATCGTCCTGCCGAGACGCGTCCTTGCTTGCGTTAGCTAGATCGCTTTCAGCGCGTGCAAGATTAGCTTTGGCTTGCTCAAGTGCCACTTCAGAGTCGAGTGGATCAATACGCAGCAATTCTTCACCCGCCTTGAAGAAGCCACCAGAAACAAAGTCAGGGTTGACGTGAATAACCCGACCGGCGACCTCGGGTACTACTTCACTCTCTGTTCGAGGGCTGACGCTGCCATGAGTGTTTGCGCCGAGTTGCACTTGTTGAGGCTTGATGATGCTGGTGCGTACGAGTGGCGCCAGAATCTCAGCGGGTTTTGACGTCAACGTAGGTCCGGTAGCGAGGATTACTCCGGCAAGGCCGAAGCCAGCAATTAAAATGGCTATCGGCAATAAAAGTTGTTTCACTTTATGAACTCCTGCGCAAAGTTTGTTCGTCACCGAGCAGGCCGGCAACAACAAAGGCATGTAAATGCTGGAAGGCATCGGAAACTGGTTGTCTGTTCGCGTTGTTTGGACTCTGTGCGCTAGGGATGCCGCCTAGGGGCTCTGAAAACATAACGAGGTGCAGCATAGCGCCCACCACAAAGTGGAAGCGCCAAGCCAGGTCATCACTGCGGAGCGCCGGCAGAGCAACTTGTAAAGCACTAATAAAACGTTGAGTGACCGGTAAAAATTCTTTCTCTAAGATCGGTCGAATTATTTCGTTGGGCTCGCCAAAGACACGTGCCATGACACGTGGGAGGCCATCTTTTAACGCGCCATTTATAAAAGGCGCAAAAAACGCGGTCATAATGGCGTTAACATCTAGCTCACCGGGCTGGCTCTCTAGTTCGTTCAAAGCCAGCAACCGGCAGCTATTGATGGGAGTGACCCGTTCATGGATAACTTCAACCAGCAAGCCTTGTTTGGACCCGAAATGATAGTGCGCGGCGGCTAAGTTAACACCGGCAGCTGCGGCGATAGCTCGTACGGATGTGGCCGCATAACCCTGTTCTGCAAACAGGGTTTCGGCGGCGAGCATAATGCGTGCTCGAGTATTGTCCGTGGTTTTGCAGAGGGGAAGATCAGAAGACATGGTCGGCTCTTTTAAAACGAACGTTTGAGTTAAGCGGAAGATAGAGGAATGTGACGCGTTTTGCAACTCAGCGCGCGCCGCTCTACGACACTGAAAACGCGTTTCGAAAGACTATGTTTCGAGTCACTGTGTTAATGCGGATCGAAAACCTTGCTGGCAAGGATTATGATAGCCGTTTTTCCAAGCTTTGATTCTAAGAGGTAAGCTAATGAGCTATTCATTGCAAGTGAGGCGCGTGCTAGTGAGCGCGCTCTGCTGGCTTTTATCGAGCCTGCCTCAGGTCTATGCGGCAGAGCAGGCGGTTAAGTCAGCGCCCAATCGCGCCCAAATTCTGGCCGAGGCCACGGCACTCATCGCGAGAGTTCGATACGCTGCACTGATTACAGTTGATGCGCAGGGACAGCCTCGCTCGCGGGTGGTGGACGCGTTTGCGCCTGAAGATGATTTAACGATATGGATTGCGACACGGCCGTCGACGCGTAAGGTCGCGCAAATTCGCACGAACCCATCGGTCACACTCTACTACTGGGATCCCGATAAGAAGAGCTATCTGTCGATAATGGGGCAGGGTGAGGTGGTTGAGGATATCCCAACCAAGCAGCGGATGCGTCGTGAGGTTGACAGCGCAAGTTTGTATCCGGACTTTCCGAGGGATTATGTCTTGCTCAAAGTCACGCCAACCTGGCTGGAGGGCGTATTGCCGGGGTTTCGCGGTGACCCGCAATCTTGGGCGCCCGTCGCGGTAGCTTTCTAACAAACCAAGCTGCGACGTTCGACCACTAGTGTCCAGCTACCAGTTAGTCTGGTAGCTGGACCGCGAAATGGGTGGCTAGCCGATCTCGGCGATTGATTTAACGACTTTGGTGACAATACCGTATTCGATCGCCTCGTCTACTGACATCCAGTAATCGCGGTCAGTGTCTTTTTCGACTTGCTCCAGAGCACGACCGGTTTCGTCGCTGATAAGTTTGTTGATGCGCTGCTTTGTTTTCATGATTTGTTTTGCCGCAATGCTGATATCTGATGCGCTGCCCTGTGAGCCGCCGGAGGGCTGATGTACGAGATAACGCGTGTTAGGCAAGGAAAACCGATTTTCCTTGGCAGCAGCGAGATAGATCGTTGTGGCGGCGCTGGCCACCCAGCCGGTACCGACTACGCGTACAACCGGGCGAATGAACTTGATCATGTCATAGATAACGTCGCCAGACTCAACATGGCCGCCCGGAGAGCTAATGTAGATAGTGATGGGATCATCACTTTCGCCCGACAGTGCCAGCAGTTGCTCAGTGACTGAGCGTGCTATGCGTTCGTTTATCTGACCGAAAATTGAGATTGATCGGGACTTGAACAATTTCTCGTCCAAAAAGTTCAAAGAAGGTAGTTTTACGTCCTTTGATTCGTCATTCATCATTGCCGCAATTCCTTAAATTAGTGATGTCGGCCCAAGATTGAGCGCGATTAAAGGCATCGAAGGATAGCAGTGAGTCTGATACATTGCCACCAGC
>JBLHVI010000105.1:0-10055 GCA_047630175.1 Candidatus Azotimanducaceae bacterium | reverse complement strand
AACACTGGTATGGTGTTTTCCATAACGCGTGCCACACAACATTTATTGAGCAGGATTTACCAAGTGAAGGAATCAGTATCGCGTTGCGCAGGTCGCGCCACGCACATCGGGCCACGCAGTTCTCACAACACCACACCATATAGGTAACACCGATAAACGCCTGTCCATACAGGTATTGAGTAACTTCTCTCGCAACAAGCATACACTTTGCCCCAATGCTGTGCACTATTTAACCAAATGCAGAGATAATACTGGGCCTCAACGCGCTAGACGGGAAATCAGCTATACGACCGCTGTAGCAGCCTCGTTGACCCAACAGATAAACCCCACTATTATCGTACACTTACGCTACTAATACTGGGAGACGCACATGTTCACACGCATGGACCAAAGTACAAAAGCTGACTGGGATCACATTGGCCAAGAGCACATGCCACACATCAAGGATATGCCGAATCGTATTTACGGCATGCTCGAGGCACTTGAGGGCGTATCCCTGGGATTCGCCACAGACCAGCTTCATCATTGCCTGCAAACAGCCACCATGGCGCGCCGAGCAAATGCATCGGATGAGATGGTATTATTGAGCTTGCTACACGACATTGGTAAAACCATCAGCGTGATAGGTCATGGACCAATTTGCGCCGAAATAATCAAAGCCTACGTCAGTGATGATGCGTACCACATCATTCGTACCCACCAAGATTTTCAGGGCGAGCATTACTACCATTACCAAGGTAAAGAACGCGACCTGCGTCTGCAATTCAAAGATGAACCGTGGTATGCCAAAGCCGAGGAATTTACAGACGAGTGGGACCAAGCAGCGTTTGATCCTGCCTATGAAGTTGATGCACTGGATAGTTTCAAACCATTAATTGATCAGTTCTTTTCTGTACCGGGCAAGATGGCGAAAGCGGCCTAAAACAGCACTGTTTGGCGAGTCCGCTGTCATTGAGGATCGGTAGTAACAAGGGCTTGCAATACGTTAATTTCGTTATAACCGGCGTTTGGAAGGCATTAATTTTGAAGCGAATTTACGCGTGCTACACAAAATTAATGCCTTACTACGCCCCGACACCCCCCCCACCTTTTACAAAAAGTAACCTCGGTCTTTAGATGTTCAAACCAGTTTGTCAGTACCCTATTCAACCTGCTCGCTACAGGCCAGCTTGGCATCGTGCATGGCTGGTTGCGTCATTGTGCGTAGGCCTGCTCACTGGCTGTGCTAGTCAGGCACCGCCAGCACCACCGCGTCCGCTCAAGCCCGCTTCATTAGCAGACTTTTCAGGCTCATGGGAAATCGACTACGCCAACACCGAAGATCCGATGGAACGACTGCGTTATCTGTATGACATTGCGCGTAGCCAGTACGACCAACAGCTACGCAGACGCGACGACGGCAGAGGCGCGAGACCCGCCGACTCCTCAGCGCTGCGAGACATAGAAGGCATTATGAAGCTGGGTGAACTGGCTGACGCCGTGACCCAATCCACCATCCTCACCATTGACCAATCAGATGAACATATCTCAATCAAACGTTCAGGCGATTACGCCTTAACCTGTGATTTTTTAGCACCGGTTAACGCGCTGTCTATTGGCCAAGAAACGTGTGGCCTGGATAACAATGGCCAGCTGATATTTGCTGCGCGGCTACCCGAGGGCCTGACCGTCATCAACCGATATTCTCTGGCTAAAGGCAGCCAAACCTTCGACAACAAACGTTTGATGGTGTCAACAAGCCTTAGGTCAGAAAAACTCAGCAAGCCGTTTAATCTAAATCGCGTGTATATGCTGTTTCCGCCTGGCGAGGGTCAATATGAATGCACTTACACACTGGGCAAAAAGAAAACCTGCAGTCTAGGTACTGGCGATGAATAAACTACGTGCCCTGTTACTCGCCATCGCTATTTGTCTTTGTTTTAGCGCCTGCAGCAGCGACCGGCCACCAGCGCCGGTAAAGACCATACCTTTGCGTGCACCTACTAGCCTACTGCGCGCTGAAAACCCCACCACGCCAAATCTGAACATCAGTATTATGGCATTTAGTAATGCCGATGCAGAGAGTGGTCGTATCAGCCGTATTTTTGCACCGATCAGGGAGGCCGAGGCTAGCTACTTACCAATCGTTTTGCGCGATACGTTAGTTGAGACCGGCTATTGGGGCGCGGTTAAGGTGGGACCGAGCAGCGATGTCTCTGCTGAGGTTCAAGTGAACGCACAAATTCTCGAATCAAACGCACTAGAGCTGTCCTTGAAAGTCCGGGTAACTGACAGTCGCGGTATTGTCTGGATTGATCAAACTTACCAAGAACCCGCTCAAACCACTGCCTATTTGATTGATGAAAAAGTCCGCGAGGATCCTTTTCAATCGCTATACAACCGCATTGCTAACGACATTCTTAGGTTTCGCCAACAGATGCCAGTGACAGAAGCAAACACGATTGTACAGGCAGCCCTGCTACGATATGCGAGCGCACTCGCGCCCGAAGCGTTTGAGGGCTACCTTGTGCCTGATGCTAACGGTGTTATTCAGGTGACGGGGTTACCTGCTATCGATGACACCATCTACGCTCGGGTTATCAAAATTAGAGAAGCTGAGTACCGCTTTACTGATTTAATGGATGAACATTTCGACGTGTTTCATAAACGCCTGCAAACGGTCTATCCTTATTGGCAGACCTACAGCTTTGAATTAATCGATTACAACAACGAAATCAGCACAGAGCAGCGTCGTGGTCGGTCAGGTAGTTGGGCGGCCACTGAGGACGCTTATCGAACCTACAAAGAATATAAAATGAATGAAGACGAGTTACGAGAACTCGCCGATTCATTTAAAGCAGAGATTCACCCGACGATTTCGCGCCTCGAGGGTAGCGTAATAGAACTTACCGGACCACTGGATACTCAGTATGCTCAGTGGCGTGAAATTCTGCGTAAGCTTTACACAGAGGAGCGTGAGTAATCGGATCGCGGCCGCCTTTTTCTAGGCGAGACCGCGGTTTTTGAGGAGCGGCGAGACATCGGGTGCGCGCCCACGAAATGCTTCGTACATTTCCATCGCCTCGGCAGTACCGCCTTTCTCCAGTATGTTCTGACGGAATGACTGGGCGGTCGCAGCATCAAATATGCCTTTTTCTTTGAACGCCTCGAAACCATCTGCGTCCAGCACCTCAGCCCAGATATAGGCATAGTAGCCGGCGGAATAACTGTCGCCAGCGAAGATATGCTGAAAATAACTCGACCGGTACCGCGGCGCTACCGCATCAATCAATTTGATGGCTTGCATAGCCTGCGTTTCAAAGGAATCAACGTCCGGTGCGTCAGTTGTCTCGAGGCTCGACCATGCCATATCAAGATAGGCTGCCGCCAGATACTCGGTCGTCGAAAAGCCTTGGTTAAAGCTATTGGATGCTAACAGCTTGTCAATGACCTCATCGGGGATAACCTTACCTGTGTCTACATGCCGGGCATAGCTTCGCAGAACTTCAGGCTCGATAGCCCAGTGCTCCATAATTTGTGAGGGCAATTCAACGAAGTCCTGCTTGACGTTAGTACCGGACTGACTTTCGTAGCGCACTTGGCTGAGCAATCCGTGCAGACCATGACCGAACTCATGGAATAGCGTGAGCACCTCATCCATTCCTAACAAGCAAGGGTCTGCCTTAGGAAAATTACACGTATTAACGACAATGGGACGGACCGACTCATCCAGATTAGACTGAGCGCGGAACTCGCTCATCCAGGCACCGCCTTGCTTCGATGACCGCATAAAGTAGTCCACTAAGAACAGACCAATCAGCGACCCATCGGCATCGCTGACCTCATAACTGATGACGTCTGGATGATATAAAGGTACATCAGTGACTTGCTTGAACGACAGACCGTAGAGCTTATGGGCGACGTCGAAAGCACCATCACGTACATTTTCTAACTTGAAGTATGGCTTCAATTGCTCTTCGTCTAACGAATACCGCTTGCTGCGTAACTTCTCGGTGTAGTACCACCAATCCCAAGCGGCTAATTTGAAATTGCCACCCTGAGCTTGAATACTGTCTTGCAAGTCACTTGCTTCCTTCGCCACTTTGATTTGGGCTGGTTGCCAAATTGAATCTAATAATTGGTTAACGTTTGCTGGCGTTTTCGCCATACGGTCATCAAGCATGTAGTGAGCGTGTGATTGGTAACCCAGTAACAGTGCGCGCTGGACTCGCAGGGCTGCTATTTGTCCAACAATGGCCTGATTATTGAAGTCGTTAGGGTTGTTCGCATTGTGCGTGTAAGCCTTGTAGATTTTCTCTCGCAGAGCCCGGGAGTCAGCGTACTGCAAAAAAGGCGTGATAGACGAGCGCGATACTGTAAATACATACTTGCCAGGCATGCCTCGGTGCTGCGCTTCAACACCAGCCGCACTCAGCACAGTTGCCGGCAATCCAGCAAGATCCACCGCACTGTCAACCACCATTTCAAAATCGTTAGTATCTTTGAGAATATTTTGGCTGAACTGAGTCATTAAACCTGCCAGACTTTCATCCAGCGCTTGAACCTGCGGGCGCACAACGTCGCTTAGCGCGGCACCGGCGCGAACGAATTCCGTGTATATATCTTCTACTAGCAAAAATTGATCACCATCGAGCGCGAGCGCCTTTCGCTTCGCGTAAATCTGGCTAACCCGTTTGAACAATATTTGATGATTATAAGTTCGGCCAAAATGCGCAGCACTGCGTGGCGCCAAATTGACTTCGATAGCCTGTAATTGATCATTGGTGTTAGAAGAGCTGAGATTGTAGAAGACACCAGATACTTTGCGCAACAAGGCACCGGAGCGCTCCATTGCCTCGATAGTATTGGTGAAAGTCGGCGGCGATTTGTTCGCTGCAATCTGGTCAATCTCTGCCTCATGATCTGCGAAAGCACGCTCAAATGCAGGGAGGTAATGCTCGTCCTTGATTTCGTCAAAGGGCGGCATACCATAGGATGTTTGCCATGACTTGAAAAAAGGATTAACCATAACGTTCATTGTCCTATAACTGGGGAGTTTTGACTTGACTTGAATTGATTTAAAAAAGACGTTTCTAAGTAAGGCGTTTTAGATAAGGAGTGTCTAATGAAAAAGGCTCTAACACTGCGGCTTAACTAATTACAGGGAGATTACTTGATACTTTGACATAATGCAGGCGCTGCATTCTTGACCTGCGTCGCTGATCATTCATTCAACTGACGACATCACATCAGTATCAACCTTTGATTGAAATTCAAAGACGGCACCATCAGCTTTGGTCGCTAGGTATAGATGACCATCTCGAAAAAAATAAGAACGCACCTCCGTTAAATTATGCGTAAAACGGTCTGCTATTGAGGTCGGCATACACATCGCACGGGTTGTAGCCAATTGGGTTATGGTTAGTTGCCCAGCCTGGGCAGACAGCCACGAACCGCGCCCACGATTGCAATCGGCAACCACAGCCACATCACCCGTTAACGTAAAAGTAAGGCTATAAGTCGCGTTTTCTTTCGGCCGATAGGCCGTGTCATCCATGGACGCAATCTCAACAAGGTGCCACGTATTCGCCGTCAGGTCCATTGGGACAACTTTTTGTGTGTCCCCGGTTTGTGCGCAAGCGTTAAGCAGCAAACCCAACGATAGAAATAGTATTCGTTTCAGCATAGCCTGCAGTGCTCTTGTAGGATCGACGTGGTTAATTCCTAGGCAACGCTCAAAACAACTGTCTGGTCTAAGGACCCCACCTTGCGCGCACCACTCAATCCAGCGAGAATAGCACACTTGTAGCTACTCACATTGCCCGTCCACTTCTAATTTACAGGAACATCACACTCATCATGACTAAGCCGGGAAGATTACTGCGTACCGTGACATTGCTGGGGATCGTTTCCTTGCTCAGCAGCTGCGGCACAACGACCTCTGGTGGTGCCGTGGGTGCTGACCGCTCACAGCTATTACTGGTGTCCTCCGCTGAGCTCGAAGAGATGGCAAACCAGCAGTATACAGAAATGAAAAGTGACGCGAAGAATGAAGGCACGCTGAACATAGATCCCGTCATGTTCAAACGGGTGAATACCATCTCCCAGCGTCTGATCCCACAAACGGCTGTCTTCCGCGGCGACGCGCTTGACTGGGACTGGGAGGTCAATGTCATCGAGAGCGATGAACTCAATGCCTTCTGCATGCCAGGCGGCAGAATAATGGTGTATTCCGGCCTCATCGACAGTATTGCGCTTAATGACAACGAGATAGCCATCGTCGTCGGTCATGAAATCGCGCACGCACTGCGCGAGCACTCTCGTGAGCAAGTATCTCAGGCGATGGCCGCCCAAGCAGCTATCGACATTGGTGCTTCGCTATTGGGACTAGGTTCTGTCACCAGTGTCATGGCAAGTTCTGGCTATAAAGCCTTAGTGGCCAGCAAGTTCAGTCGCGACGATGAAAGTGAATCAGACAGTATCGGCCTCGAACTCGCTGCGCGGGCTGGCTACGACCCACGCGCTGGTGTCACGCTGTGGGAAAAAATGATTGCAGCCAGTGGCGGCAATGCGCCCTCAGAATTCCTCAGCTCGCACCCGGCAGGTGCCAGTCGGGTCAAGCGCATTCAGGCCTTGTTGCCTACCGTTATGCCACTGTATCAGGCAACTCAATAGGCATACCTACGTATGGTTAAACGACTATCAATGTCGGCGTTGCTGGCACTTGTCCTTGCATTACCTACGACCACCGCTGGCGCCAGTAAGGACCAGACCACTGACTGGACCCTCAACCTATATCTGGAGAACGACCTGTTCTCCAATACGGATGAAGGCTATACCAACGGTGTACGTGCTTCTTGGGTATCGCCTGACGTAACTGACTATTTAGATGATGAAACGCTACCAGGCTGGATACGCAGTATTAACCAACGCCTGACATTTTTTCACAAGACCCGCGAGGGGCTACAACGTAACGTCACCTTCTCTCTCGGTCAGACCTTGTATACACCGCGAGACTTGGAACGCACCGATTTGATTGAGGATGACCGGCCGTACGCCGCTTGGCTGTTTGTGAGTCTTGGTTATCAGACCCGCACCGACCTGCAGCTCGACACGCTGGAAACCCGATTTGGCGTGGTGGGGCCTGCGGCGCTCGGCCAGCAAGCGCAAGACTTAGTGCATGATTTGCGCGGCTTTAAGAAATTCCAGGGCTGGGACAACCAACTCGCCAACGAACCCGGTGTTATGTTTATCTGGGAGCATAAGCGCAAAATGCGGCCCGTGTACTACGACAATTCACGCTTCGGCTTTGATGTCATTGGTCATAGCGGCATTGCGTTGGGTAATGTTGCAACCTACGTCAACTTTGGCGCAGAAGTGAGGCTGGGCTGGTCAATTCCGGACGACTTTGGCACCGCGGCACTGCGCCCTGGCGGAGATAACAGTGCGCCCTATTCTGTCTGGGACCCCAGCCGCAAAGGCAGACGGCAGTGGGGCGTACACGCGTTTGCATCGGTTGATACACAACTGGTAGGGCGAGACATTTTTCTCGACGGTAACTCCTTTACGGACAGCCACAGTGTCAATAAAAAGTACATTGTCGCCGAGGGCGCCTTGGGCATAAGCTTTATTTATGGGGGCACCAAGATCTCTTACGCGACGATTTTTCGGAGCAAAGAATATGACCTACAACCCAACTACCACTCTTATGGCTCGATCGCGTTTTCTTACACGTTCTAAACGAGCTCTTTATCAGCCACTGGCGCGTACAGCTCATAGCGTTAACTAAGCACCCGTCAGCCTACGCAGCCTAATTTTTAAATTCGACTAAGGCATCCAGCAAATGAGCATCATCGAAGTGACGTCGGCCGATGAACGCCGTGGCATGTCGACCCCATTGACGCATGGCGCCAGCCGAGGCAATACCCATAGGCCACAAAACCCAGCGCTCTAAACGTCGGCTCGCGGGGATTAGCCCATTGCTTGCAAATAGACTCTGTTGACCCATCCCCAGCGGCAACTGACGCAATTCGTTGTAATCGCGCAGCACCAGCTTGGTGGCTGAAGGACGACTTTGCGCCGACGCCTGCCAAGCTCGAAGACCCAAAATCGAATGGTCTGAATCACTGAGTTGCACTACCACGCGTTCACGCCTAGCATCAGGAATTTGATCATTCAGCAGCAATACCGGCTCTTGATCTGCCGCCAATGTTTGCGCTTGCAAGCCTTTTGCCACCGCATAGAACTGATGAAAACAACCGCACTGATGAATACTGTCATACGCCAATACCTGGCCGTCGGGTAACAGCGTGACACGCCAGACTAAACCATCGAGCTTGCCTCCATAGAGATCTAACCAGTGTGCTTTAGGACGTTGTGGAAACCAAATGAAGTAATTTAACTGCAACAGCACCTGCCCCTGAAATCGTGTGTAGGATGGCAAAAAATATAAACTTGGTTGCATCACATCAACACTGATTTGCTTTTCGTTCAGCCAACCCGGCACGCCAGGTTTGTCATTACGATCGAGAGTACCAATAACCCACGCAGGCGCATAATGCGCCCGAAAAGCCTCCAAAGTGGGTGCGTCTAATTGAGGAAATCTCAACGGGTTACTGGCTTGCGCCTGCTGTAGGTGCTGCGCGATGGCGGCGGTGCTAAGCGCCGGACCGGCAACGTCCGGTTCGTACCATTGGTCAGTATCAGCAGGCGCCTGCTGCTGAAAATGCTGCCTAGTACTTGCTTGCTCAGCACGTATACGCGGCATAACGATAGCGCGACTGATCGGATACATACCCAGCAAACGAGCCCAACTGCGGTAGTCGTCAGGCACCTGCACGTCGCCGAGCGCCAGCGGTTTGTTTAGGGCCAACGCTTGAGCGTCGGTTAATACCTCAAGCGCACAGGCCTCTATGGCTTTCTGGTCCGCCCCAGAGCCGGCGCCTTTGTCCGCGCTAGTAGCCACTGCAAGATTGCCGTACTCAATCTGGCGTTGCCTATAAGCGAGGTCCCAAGACTGCCTCAACCAGTAACTGCGGGCCGCGGGGCTGTCTAACTCGGCGCTGTCTAGTTCCGGGTAATAGCTGGCCAAAAATCGGTCGACTGCAAAAACGTCGCCAGGCCCCATTATTCTCACCTGACCATCAGCGATACCGGTTTGCCGACGCAACGCCTGCCAGTTACTTAACACCACCCGACAGGTTGCACTTAAGATCGGTTTGATAGTTGCTACCGGAGCGGAACCACCGGTCGCGACCAGCGGCTGCTGAGCACAAGCACCAAGCAGCCCTGACAATACTATGATGCTACTGCTGATGAATATTCTCATTAGCCTAAGCCACTGCTTGGTCTGGCGTCGCGCCGATAAGATCGAGCATCTCGGCTGGCGTGCCTTGGCGTAGCAATTTGCCTTGAGCCATCTCTAACACTAGGTCGTATTGCTCAAGGCTTTCTAGCCTATGTGCGATAGTTATCACCGTTTTATCTGCCAGCACTGTACGCATCAACTGCTGAATTTGCTCGTCTGTCTTGCGGTCTAGTGAGCTTGTTGGCTCATCCATTAGGATATAGTCCTTGTCATGGAGTATCAGCCGCGCAATGCACAACAGCTGGCGTTCACCGACACTGTAGTCGCGTCCTCCTTCGAGAACAACCGCATTAAGGTCAACCGACAGACCGACGGTGCCTAACACCTCACGCAACCGGCTGTCTGTCACATCTCGCAGATCACCCGCTAGATTAAAACGAATACTACCCGCAAACAGATACGGATCTTGCGGTACAACGCCAAAATGGCTGCGCACGCAGTTTACATCGAACCCATAAATAGACTGACCACCGATACATATATCACCCGCTTGATGGTAGACCATACGGAACAATGCTTGCATCATGCTTGATTTTCCCGCACCGGTACGACCGATAATACCTACCTTCTTGCCCGCAGGAATAGTGACTGAGAGACCGTCAAGAATTCTAGGCAGGTCTACCCGATACGACATCCCATAATCAACGAATTCAATATCACCGGTTAAACGCTGTAACTTTACTCGTTGCCCGACTTCGGTCGAAGACTC
>JBLHVI010000104.1:0-10519 GCA_047630175.1 Candidatus Azotimanducaceae bacterium | reverse complement strand
AGTACTGCACACACTGAGAGTACCATCAGATTCCCGGCGCCGGTCAGCGACATACCTATCAAACCTAACGCGATACCTAACTGCGCCAACAAAATCCATGATCGCCGACGACCAAGCCGACCGAGTAAAGGCAGCTGCAAGCGGTCAACGACGGGGGCCCAGAAAACCTTAATCGAATAGGTGATACCAACCCAGGCAAAGAAACCTATCGTGGTACGACTAACCTCCGCCTCGCGTAGCCAGGCGGTGAGCGTGGAAAAAACCAGCAGAAAAGGTAAGCCGCTGGCGAAACCCAGAAACGCCATGGCGATTACTCTGGGCTTGGCATAAATCAAAAACACTTCTCGCCAGCTGGTCTGACCAGAGGGTGGAACAGGCTGATGCGGTGGCGGTGGGGCAATCACAGATTACTGACTGTCTAATCGCGGAAGTTATCGAACTGTAAAGGCATTTCCATTTCGTCTTCGCGTAACATGGCCATGACCTGCTGCAGATCATCACGCTTCTTGGCTGTCACCCTGACTTTTTCACCCTGTATCGCCGCTTGCACCTTCATCTTTCGATCTTTAATCATCTTGACAATCTTGCGCGCAAGATCCGTGTCGATGCCTTGACGTATCAGCACTATCTGATGCATCAACTTGCCGCTGGCGGTCGGATCCTTGATCTCTAACACCTTGACGTCAATTTTGCGGCCGATAAGTTTAGCACGCAAAATATCGAGCATTTGCTCTAACTGAATTTCAGCCTGAGCAGTCATAGTAACCTCTGCCTCCTTGCGCTCGAACTTAGCGTTTACGCCCTTGAAGTCAAAGCGTGTCGAGAGTTCACGACTAGCCTGGTCGACAGCGTTGTTGAGTTCCTGCAGATCAACTTCCGAAATCGCGTCAAAAGATGGCATGTCTATTTACCTCAATATTTATTACAATACTTGCTCCGCTAATAGCTTATCAGATTACATTCCTTCGGTCGCAACCATGTTCAAGCAAGCACTGGCTCTCGTCATTCCAGCTGACTCGAATCAGCAAGCATTTAACGACGCACTAAAACTATTTGTCAAACGACAGACTTTTTTTGGCGCCATTGAAGCACTGCAAGGTCTGGAAGATCGACCGGCCGAGGTGATTGTGATCGCCAGCGAGCTGGATGACATGACGGGCGTTGAGCTCGCTGAAAATATTCGCGAGATTGATGCCGAAAGCCAACATTTTAGTTACATCATTATTATTGGACCAACACTGACGCCGGCTATTTCGCTTAGTCTGGAAAAAAATATTGATTCATTCGTTGGACTTTCTCCGACACAAGCGACCGTAACTTCATTGGACTTGAATCCGCTTGCCGAACAAATCAAGGTTGGCTGCAGACTTGCACCGGCACTGAACAAGGCGGTAAGCCAAGTGCGGATACTACAAGATCGATGTGACGAGCTTGAAAAAGGTCAACTTCTCGATCCTCTAACCGGGCTTGGCAATAGACGCATGGCAGAGCAATCTCTCGGGGATTGTATCCGTCAGATCGAATCTCGCGGTGGTGCCGTCTGCTTTTTGATGATCAGTGTTGAAAACTACACCGATGTAATTAATGACTATGATAAAAATATGGCGGACCAGCTCATCATCGCTGTGTCGAATAAGATTTTGAATCTGGTAAGACCTCTGGATATCGTCACTTATTTTGAACCGGGGCGATTCGCGTTAGTACTCATTCAGCCCACTATCGATCAATGCACGGCCGAGTGCTACCAACGCATCTACGATGGCGTGAACCTGAAAAGCTATAAAACACCCGTAGGGTACTTGCCAGCCAATATAGGTATGAGCATATGTGCCAGCGAGGCTGTTACCGGCCCTCCCAACCTGCAACGCATGATTCGAACGGCCCAAAAAAGTTTGGACGAAGCCTTCGAAGCTGACAAAATTCTTGTCAATCACCTTTCAACTCAGATCTAAACGAGTAAGACTATTATGGGCAAGCGCCTCAGTAAAATTTATACACGCACAGGAGACCTCGGCGAAACGGGTCTTGGCGACGGCAACCGCATTAAAAAAGACGCGCCGAGAGTTCAAGCTATAGGCAGCGTCGATGAATTCAACAGCTTCCTCGGTTTGTTAATCGAAGAAATACAGATCCAGAATCACGCTGATATTCAACCTATTGGCGACTTCTTACGCTATAGCCAACATCGTATTTTCGACCTAGGGGGAGAGCTTTCAATCCCAGGCTTTCGCATTATCACCGAGAAACACGTTGAAGCCGTTGAGCAACAGCTTGACGAACTTAACAGCGACTTAGCGCCCCTCGAAAACTTTATTTTGCCGGGCGGGTCGAAATTAATTGCAACGTTTCATTTGGCTCGCAGTATCTGTAGGCGTGCAGAGCGAGACTTAGTAACGTTGTCGGGAGAAACCGACATTAATGCCGACGGCTTAAAATACATCAACAGGCTATCCGACTACTTGTTTGTTGCGGCGCGCTACACAGCCAAAAGTCAGGCGATTGAAGAAGTGTTGTGGACCAAGGATAAAACCTGAACGAGCCCTCAGCCGCTAATCGCGATTGGGGCTCATTTTTCCGCATAGGCGTTACAGGATCAATCGACGAGTGTCCGTCAGCAAGTCCCGCAGATAACTACAGAACCGCGCAGCTTCTGCGCCGTCTATCGCTCTATGGTCGTAAGATAACGATAAGGGCAACATCATTCTAGGCGCAAACTCATGCCCGTCCCATACCGGCTTCATGGCAGACCGGGAGACACCCAGAATAGCAACTTCTGGTGCATTGACGATCGGCGTGAAAGCCGTACCACCGATACCCCCAAGACTGGAAATACTAAATGTCGCTCCCTGCATGGCATCTAAAGGTAACTTCTTGTCTCGCGCCTGACGAGCCAGTTTTGCAGACTCTCGTGCCAACTCAACAACACCCTTGCGATCAGCCTCGCGAATCACAGGCACTACCAGTCCGTCCGGAGTTTCAACCGCGATCCCTATGTTGCAATACTTCTTGATGGTCAGATGTTCATAATCTGCATCAATGGAAGAATTGAATTGTGGATACTTCTTCAACGCTGCGGTGCACGCTTTAATAAGAAATGCGAGTGGCGTAAGTTTATCGCCTGCTGCCGCAAGCTCAATATTTTGAGCCTTGCGAAAGACTTCCAAGTCAGTGATATCCGCCTCATCGAACTGGGTGACATGTGGCACGTTAAGCCAGCTGCGATGGAGGTTGCGGGCGCTGCTACGTCTGACCCGTGACAGTGGCCGCAGCTCGATTTCACCAAATTTACTGAAATCAATCACCGGGATCGAAGGAATACCGCTGCCTGAAGAGGCCGTTGCATTTGAAGCGGGTCGTTTGCCAGATCCGCTCATCTGGTCTTTCACAAACTGTTGAACATCTTCTTTGAGAATCCGACCTTTCTGACCTGACCCAGATACCTCACTGAGATTCACGCCGTATTCTCGAGCCTGCTTACGCACAGCGGGTCCCGCATGAACATTTTCAGGACTTACACCTCCCGATACCTCGGCTGATGCCGGCGCCTGCGCCGCCATTGCAGGCAAGGCACCGCTACCTGACTTCGTCTTCTCAGCAGCCGCCGGTAATGAGTTGCCAGAATTGACGGCTTCAGCCTTGGGCGCTGCTTCCGCTTTACTATCATCAGCAACCGATGGCTCCACCTCACTCGCACGCAATTTTATGAGCGCGTCACCCTCACCGACGGTGTCACCGTCCTTCACCAGAATTTCTAACACCTCGCCTGCCACGGGCGTTGGAATTTCCATACTGGCCTTATCAGACTCAAGAACGACAATCGAGTCTTCGGCTTCAAGCTTGTCACCGACCTTGACCAGCAACTCCGTCACCGTCACTTCACCGGCATCACCCACATCAGGTACGTTCACTATTTGCTCATGACCGGCCGCAGAAGTTGATTCAACTTCGGGTTCAACTTCGGGTTCAACTTCGGGCTCAACTTCCGGTTCAACTTCCGGTTCAACCTCAACTTCGGCATCCTCCTCAGCCGACGCTACGGAGGTCTCGTTTGCGTTGTCACTCTTTGATGCAACGGTCGGTTGGCTGCTGGATGCGGGCACCTCTGTCAAAACATCCTCGCTTTCTAATTCAACAAGCAACGAGCCCTCCGTCACCGAGTCGCCTTCCTTCACTTTAATGCTAACAACCTTACCCGCGTGGGACGACGGGATTTCCATACTAGCTTTATCAGACTCTAGTACTACCAAAGAGTCGTCTTCGGCGACTACATCCCCGATCTTTACCAGTATCTCAATGACTTCAACATCTCCAGCCTCACCGACATCAGGCACTGTCACTTGAATCGTCATATCATGGGCTCCTATGAAACAGCCGGGTCAGGCTTTTCCGGATTGATATTGAATTTCTTGATCGCATCGCTGACCACACTTGGCGGCAACACATTTTCTTTAACCAATGCGCTCAAAGCAGCGACCGTCACAAAGTAGCGGTCTACCTCAAAGAAATGTCGAAGACGCTCACGGGAATCACTGCGACCAAATCCATCTGTTCCCAGCACGGTGTAATCTGCAGGGATAAACTCTCGAATCTGATCGGCATAGTTTTTCACATAGTCGGTGGCAGCAATGACCGGACCCTTGGTCTTACCCAAGCACTGCTCCACATAACTGAGCTTTGGCTTCTCCTCCGGATGCAACATGTTCCAGCGCGCTGACGCCAAACCTTCGCGGCGCAACTCGTTAAAACTAGTGGCGCTCCAGACATCAGCATCGACACCAAAGTCTGTTTTCAGTATCTCAGCGGCAGCAACCACCTCGCGCAAGATCGTTCCGGATCCCAGCAGTTGGACCGCTTTTTTATTCGTCTTCTTAGTATTTTGCTGCAACCGATAAAGGCCCTTAATAATGCCTTCTTCACATCCTTTGGGCATGGCAGGCTGGACATAATTTTCATTCATCACCGTGATGTAGAAATACTTGGGCAACTTCTGAACGTACATGACGTCAAGACCATGCTGAATAATCACCGCCAGTTCGTAGGCGTAGGTTGGATCAAAGGTCACACAGTTGGGGACGGTACCCGCAAGAATATGGCTATGACCATCTTGATGCTGCAGGCCCTCACCATTGAGCGTCGTGCGGCCTGAGGTGGCACCAATCAAAAAGCCTCTTGCTTGTAGATCACCCGCGGCCCAACACAGATCGCCGACTCGCTGGAAACCAAACATAGAATAAAACACGTAAAACGGCACCAAAGGACAATCATTGTTTGTATACGAGGTGGAAGCTGCTAACCAAGCAGCAAAGGCGCCACCCTCGTTAATGCCTTCCTCCATAACTTGGCCATCCTTTACCTCGCGGTAATACATGACTTGGCCCGCATCTGTGGGCTCATACAACTGGCCGACAGAAGAATAGATACCCAACTGACGAAACATGCCCTCCATACCAAAGGTGCGTGCCTCGTCCGGCACAATCGGCACGACTCGTTTGCCTATCTGCTTGTCCTTAATAAGGCTAGAGAGAATTCTAACAAAAGCCATAGTCGTTGAAATCTCACGCTCTCCGGTACCACGCGTCACAGACTCTAATGAAGCCAAATCTGGCACCTGCAGCGCATCAAACTCAGGATTCCGACTGGGCAGAGGCCCGCCTAGCGCCTCACGGCGCGCCCGCAAATAACGCATCTCAGGACTGTCTTCTGCGGGGCGGTAATAGGGGATTTTCTCGAGTTCAGAGTCAGGTAGCGGAATATCAAATCGATCACGAAAGTTCTTTAACGCTTCAATGTCTAATTTCTTTACCGAGTGGGAAACATTCTGTGCTTCACCGGCCGGACCCAACCCATAGCCCTTGACGGTCTTGGCCAAGATAACCGTTGGTTGACCCTTGTGTTTGCTCGCCGCGGCATAGGCCGCAAAGACCTTATAAGGGTCATGACCACCACGGTTTAGGCGGTAAATATCGTCATCGGTCATGTCCTCGACCATTTTTAACAACTCGGGATATTTACCGAAAAAATGTTCTCGAGTATACGCGCCATTGCGGCTTTTGTAATTCTGATACTCGCCGTCAACCGCTTCATCCATCCGCTGCTGCAACAAACCCAACTTGTCTTTCTCTAACAGAGGATCCCACATGCGACCCCAAACGACTTTGATGACGTTCCAGCCGGCACCGCGGAAAACACCTTCCAACTCCTGAATGATCTTGCCATTACCGCGAACGGGGCCATCAAGACGTTGCAGATTACAGTTAATAACAAAAATAAGGTTATCGAGGTGTTCGCGGCCTGCCAAAGCGATTGCACCTTGGGATTCCGGCTCGTCCATCTCACCGTCACCAACGAAACACCAAACCTTGCGATCGCCAGCTTCAGACAGCCCACGCTGATCAAGGTACTTCATGACATGGGCTTGATAGATCGCCTGCAGCGGCCCCAGACCCATAGAAACTGTTGGAAACTGCCAGTACTCTGGCATCAACCATGGATGCGGATAAGAGGATAAACCATCGCCATCGACTTCCTGGCGAAACTTGTCGAGTTGGTCTTCGCTCAGACGCCCCTCAAGAAAAGAACGGGCATAAATACCCGGCGCACTATGGCCCTGAATATATAGCAGGTCACCTTTATGGTCTTTGTTTCTAGCCCGGAAGAAATAGTTGAACCCAATGTCATATAAAGTTGCGCTAGATTGGAAGCTAGAGATATGGCCGCCCAAGGAGCTGTCATCAAGGTTGGCCCGCATCACCATCGCCATCGCGTTCCAGCGAATCAACGATCGAATCCCTCGCTCCATAAACAAGTCACCCGGCATGCGCGCTTCCTTGCTAACAGGAATTGTATTGCGGTAGGGCGTGTTAATGGCATAAGGCAGTTGGGCACCAGTTGCCGTAACCTTCGATGAGAGCCGCTGCAATAA
Source organism: Candidatus Azotimanducaceae bacterium (assembly GCA_047630175.1). Taxonomy (GTDB): domain Bacteria; phylum Pseudomonadota; class Gammaproteobacteria; order Pseudomonadales; family Azotimanducaceae; genus UBA4582. The sequence continues at coordinate 3,597 of JBLHVI010000104.1, read as the reverse complement.
ATATTGAGCGCGCTCTACACCCTCGTTCTCCATGACCGAGAGTATGGCTTCAACCCACTCTTCCGTCTCCAACGGATCTTTATCGTTCAACATCGTGTCCGTCGTCATCTATATTTCCCCTCTCGGCCGCCAAGGCCCTCAGCTATAACGTTGTCGACAGCTTAATAGTATAAGCGCTATATATGAACTTCTATATTTTCAATCATCGTATTGACAAGGCCGAGGCATCAACTAGCTAAGTTTAGGTTTGCTGAGACCCTGAAACGACGATCTTCGTGGCGCTGTCCATGCCGCCTACTCAACCAATAATCGTCATTGCAGCCGCCACACCAAGCCAGCCATACAACGTACGCCCGAGCAGTGACTGAAAGGCCGCAACATCCAGCCGCGCTAGCCCTTTGAACACGGAAATATCACCGGCACCTGAATAGTCCACCCTAAAAATTGCTTGCTGAATCAGCGTATTCAATAACGCTTTACCACTCATGTCCAGCGACACCAAATTCTCAAGCCACGCTTTTATGCACGCGTCGAAATTACCTAACAGCGAAAAAATCAGACCGCTAACCCTGACCGGCAGCCACTCTAGCCAATAAACAACCTGAGTCAGTCGCTGCGCTTCAATGTCATCCTTTTCCAATCCCTCCTGATAACGCCGGCTCAGGCCATAGATCAATGCGCCCATAGGGCCCAGCAATAAAAACCAGAAAAGTACCGGATGAATGCTTTGAAAAGCTTGGTAACCCGTATTCATAATGAAATTATGCTGCCTAGCCGTGACCTCAACTATCTCATCGTTTTCGCTTAGACTGTTCAGCCACTGCAAGTGGGCCTCTATGCTTTGCGCAACGTTGACGCTGTCGATACTGTAAAACAGTACCGCTAAAGAAAAAACTAACCAAACAATTGCGCCCAACCCGTTAGGCAGTCGAGCAATCAACGCGATGAGTACCAATGCGCAAACAAGGGGTATAGCCAGACAAACGACGAAACGCAGACCAGCTGCTAGCTGCTGGTTCGCGAACCATCGCTGATATCCTGCAAACGACACAACCCGACGAAGGGGATGTTCACCCAGCCAATGATTGTAAATAAGCACTACGATCAATATCGCCAAAAATGTCATCTAACCCCCTTTTTCACTGGTCGATTCTGTATCCAGCAGGTCCCGAAACGCCTGCCAATTAAACGCCTCGCCTGGATCGGTTTTTCGACCAGGTGCAATATGGCAATGACCAACGATGCGGCTGACATCGATCGCATAGTCATTCATCAATTGCCGACAAACCGCGACGAGGCGTTGATACTGTGCAGGCCGATAAGGCGTGTCGTCGGTGCCCTCAAGTTCGATACCAATAGAAAAGTCATTGCACAGACTACGACCTTGATGGCTCGACTCACCGGCGTGCCAAGCACGGCGATGAAAAGGCACAAATTGCAACACGTGACCATCGCGGCGAATCATTAAATGCGCAGACACATGAACATCCTGTAGATCACCAAAGTCTGGATGGGCGCTGGTTTCCAACTGGTTACAAAACAAGTCGATAACATAGGGCGTGCCAAAATGACCCGCGGGTAGGCTGATCCCATGTACGACAACCAGACTGATCTCTGCGTCGGGCCGGTCATCACAATTCGGGCTGAGAAACGACTGAGCAATATCCAGCCAACCATTTTGTATTCGCATAGATCTCTTACATCACGCCAGTTTTCGGTGTCCTTATCGTAGCACAGCCAGGTATCTCCGGGCGCGCCTGCACCTTAAGCTTGTGGTAACCTTAGTCTCGTTTATAGCTGCGCTACTATCTGCGCGATACATCGGAATCAATAAATGGAACACCAGACCATGGGACGGGGCATGATGGCGCTTGCATGCATGCTAGGCATTGGTATCCTGACATTATTTTTTTCAGAAGCTGAGCAGCAACAACGCAACCCTAACCAGCGACCAGTGACCGATATAGCCGCAACGACTCGGCAAGTTGCGCTGCAAAGAAACCGCTCTGGGCATTATCTTGTCATCGGCAATATAAATCGCCAGCCTGCGGAGTTTCTGCTAGACACAGGGGCCACTGACGTTGTCGTGCCCGCAGAGATTGCAGCAAGTTTGGGTTTACAACGTGGACGAAGGGCCCGGGCCATGACGGCCAACGGCGCAATTACCGTTTTTGAAACGCGTATCGACGAGCTCAGTATTGGCGATATCACCCTGTTTAATGTGCGCGCCAGCATCAATCCCGCCATGCCGCCACCCCAAATACTGCTCGGCATGAGCGCGCTAAAACAAATAGAATTTGTTCAGCGAGGCGACTCGCTGACGTTAATACAGCACCTGGAATAGCCCATAAGATGACGACACTGACCAACCCAATGACATCCCTTGACCTATTCGCCGATCTGGCAGTCAACGTCACTCAGGCCCTACTTGAAGATTGCGGTACAGGGGATATTACCGCCGAACTCATTGACGCAGGAACCCAAGCCAGCGCACACGTGCTAACCCGTGAGACAGCGACCCTGTGCGGCCGGCCGTGGGTGGATGCAGTATTCTCACAACTAGACGCAGGCTTGACGGTCACTTGGTTTGCAGAGGACGGTCAACAGGTAAGACCGGATCAGCGACTGTTTACGGTGCAAGGCAGCGCCCGCAGCATTTTGACAGGCGAACGCGCGGCACTGAACTTTCTCCAAACATTGTCCGGCACCGCAACCCGCACCCGGCACTACGCCAGACTAATCAGCCACACCGAAGCGCGATTGCTTGATACACGCAAAACGCTACCGGGGCTGAGACGTGCGCAAAAGTATGCAGTGCTGTGTGGTGGTGGCACCAACCACCGTGTTGGCCTTTTCGATGCGTTTCTCATCAAAGAAAATCATATTCAGGCTTGCGGCTCTATAACCCTCGCTATAGGACGCGCGCGGCAGCTGTATCCCGACCGAAGAGTTGAAGTGGAAGTGGAGGATATGCAGCAGTTTGCCGAAGCCATGGCGGCAGCACCTGACTGGATCATGTTGGACAATTTCGTGCTGCAGGATATGCGTGATGCCGTGCGTGTTGTTGGGCCAATGATCAGGCTTGAAGCCTCTGGTGGGATTGAATCAGAATCGGACCTGGTCGCCATTGCTGAAACCGGCGTACACTTTATCTCCGTCGGCGCCCTGACCAAGCATTGCCAAGCAGTGGACCTATCGATGCGTTTTGAATGATTTAAACTATTGCTCACGTCAATTCGTTTCGAGCGTTCCGTCAGGGTGTGTTGCTGTTACCAAATATCCTGTTGTCGTTACATTTGTTACCGTATACGACACACTATCATTTGCCGATTTAGCCCATCTAAGCTCTGCCAACAACGCGTCACCTTGCAAATAAGTCGTAGGATCTAGTGGCTCACGCGGGTAGCTGCCTTCGTCTCGCGCATACCCATCCATCAAAAAAACAATATTCCTGATATTAACTTGCATGGCGGTTTTCTTAGCCGTCTCTATATAATCCGAATAAATCGGTATGGCAATCGCGGAGATTACCCCCAAGATAGCGACCACAATCATCAACTCAATGAGCGTTACACCGCTAACACGCCTACTCGCCAA
>JBLHVI010000103.1:0-10721 GCA_047630175.1 Candidatus Azotimanducaceae bacterium | reverse complement strand
AGTCATAGCGCTATTTGGTTTTCTCTGCGGCGGTAACCTGGAATGGTTTCGTTTAGCAGTGCGTCAAGGCGGCGACCAAGCGTCGCTAGGCCCTTAAACTGGACCTCGAAAAACACGCCAGTATCGACGTTGCTAGCTATTGTATCAATAGTTGCGAGCCCAGTCGTGTTGCCGAGATCGTTTATCAGCAAATTCACGTTTTGAGGCTGTAAAGAAAATCTACGTATTACCAAACGTGACTTCCAACAACAGTCGTTATATTCAACACCGATCAATGATTCTAATGTTTGATACTTATCTAGGTCAAAGTTCCATAAACCTATGCCGCTCCAGTGACCAGCAATCGGCCAGATGGCCGACATATTGCTCTCTTGCTGAGCAACACCTGGGCGCCGTTCGATGCTGGGGTTGGTGTAGCTGTAACCCAGATTGAAGATACGGCGAGCCTGACTGCTGTATTTTAACGAGACATGAGCGCGATTCGTGCTGTTGGTGCTTGGCTCCCACTCTAGTGCTGCCCTGAGTCTTATCTCGTCTGATGGGCTGAGAATCGCTTCGGTAAATAACGGTGAGCGCGGAGTAGTAACGTCAGGCGGCAATGTGGCAGCTAGGTTGACTCGACGATCGGCGAAGTACTGTATTTGACCGATACTGGCAGACAATAGTTGACGTCCCGAAGTTGGGTCCAGTAGGCGGGTAGTCAGGCCTAGGCTGAGCTGGTTGGCATCGGCAACTCGATCTGCACCCGTAAATCGGTTGTTTCTAAACAATTGTCCAAAACCAGGTGTGATAGTACTGACGTCGAACAAGGGAAGTTCGTCCTGAAATGTCTCGTCGCTGTAGAGGTAGTAAAGTCGAGGTTCCAGTGTTTGGCGTAGAGAGCGTTCGCCGAACTCCATAGCCCGGTCAAAGTACAGCCCAGTATCTATATTGAAAATTGCAGTGGTCAAATTCGGTTTGGCATCAGCACCAGCGCCGATGGTGTTGTCGTTGTAGTTAAGATTGTACTGTCTGTGCATAAGCTCGACGGCCGGCGTGAAAAACCCCCAGCGTCGCAATACAGGATATGAAATCGTGGTGGCGGCAATCGTACGATCGCCGGTAATGGCCGCTAAATCGGGTATCTGTGCATTCGCGAAGGTGCCTTTGTCGAAACGAGCAAAGGCCAGCGTTGAATTCAAGGCTAGTCCTCTGACGTTAGCGTCATAGCTGAGGTCAAGACTGGGCAGAATGGCATATTGTTCTCTGTCAGTGGCGTCGAGGTTCTGAAAGTCTCGGACCATGGCATTCGCTCGCCAATGGCCGCCGTTGTAGCTTACTTGTGCGACTTGATCGAGAGCCGCGGCGCGTCGACTGGCCAAGCTTTGATCAACGGGTGTGATGAACTCGGCGCTAGAAGCCGTGCCTATGTTACCGCCGATATCTTGCAGATATTCGTTGTCTGACACGGCGCTGAAATTAATACTGGTTTTCCAGCGGCTGTCCCAGCCGCCCTGATGGCGTAAGTCTAAGTACCAGCGTTGTTGCGCGTCAAAGCTGTCATCTTCCGACAGATAGCCGAGATTTATTTCATTGACCGTGGATTTGCTCATGTGGCGAAGTTGACCATCATGGATCAGCCCTCGTCGCGACAGACTGCGGAGCTGGTAGGTAGCGTCTAGGTTAGGCGCCAGGTTGAAGTAGTACGGGACGTTGATATCTGTGCCTCCCGTGCTGTCAGAGCCCAGGCCCGGAAGGAGAAAGCCCGACTGGCGCTTGTCGTCAATGGGAAATTTGAACCAGGGCAGATAGAGCACTGGCACATCTTTAACTCTTAGCGTTACATCCCTTGCTGTTCCGTAGCCTGCAGCGGTGTTTAACGTAAAATGTTTAGCGTTAATCAGCCAGGTGTTGGCGCCGGGTTCACAGCGTGTCATGGCGCCTTCACTAATATGTATAACATCGTCAGTGCCCTGAATAAGTGAGGCAGCAGAGCCTCGCAGCTTGGCTTGGTGGAGCAAAAATGTGGCATGCTCGACAGCGCCGATGTCTTTGATTAGGTCCGATGTGGCTCGCTCGCCGGTCATGACAAGCCCAGGCTTGCGTATGATCAGCGGGCCCTCAATACTTGCGACCTTGGATTCATCATCAATGGTTACAAACGGCGAGTTGATGCGTGTATCGCCCCTAGTGATAATGACGTCGCCCCGTAACGTACTCGATTGCTGAAACAGATGGACTGCTGCATCGGCGCTCGCGCTGATCTGACTGCTGTCTGTAACGATGGGGATGATTGGTTCAACATAATTGCCGCTGCAGAACCAGGGTAATGCGTTTGTTTGTGCCGTGTTCAGTTGGCGTGTCGAGACCCAATCTAGTTCTGCCGCTGTCGGCATCGCTTTATCCGCCCGGGCAGTGTTGGTCAGCAGATGATCTGTTATCTCTGTAGCCTGCTCCGAGCTCAACCGACTGGCAGCTACCCAGTCCCATTTTGCCGCAATAGTGATCGATTCTTCAGCGTTTACATTTCCGGTAATCAAGTGACTGGCCACAAGAATAAGTCCTAACCACCGGGTCGGCAGGCCAGCGCGCGCTGCTGAGTTGATGGAGGGAAAGATAAGGTGTGGCCTCGGGTGTTCGGGATGGGTGATAATAAATCATTCACCAGAAGAGTTCAGTTAAATTGTTAATGTCCACTGATACAGACAGCCAGGTTTCTGCTCAGGATGCGCGCTTGGTTGCGCTCAGTCGTTGGGCGCACGCCGCCTTAACACGTGCCGGAGTGCCACAACCAGACGATTACAAGCTTTCATCGGCCTCCGATGATGCAAGTTTTCGGCGTTACTTTCGTGCAACGAGTGCCGCTGCGGAGACCTACATTTTTGTCGACGCTCCCCCAGATAAAGAAGACACTCAAGCCTTTGTCGACATCCAGAGTCTGTTATTCGCCGCTGGGTTAAGAGTGCCGACGCTCTACCAGGCTGATCCTGACCTGGGGTTTATGATGTTGTCGGACTTTGGTGACCAGCTTTATTTAGATTTGCTTGAGACTGCGGTGCCTCAGACTGTAGAGCATCACTACCAGGCTGCTATCAATAGCGTGCTGCAGATGCAGCAGATCACCATGCTGGATAAGTTGCCTGTTTATGATGGCCAGCGTCTAGCGAATGAAATGCAACTGTTTCCTGAATGGTTTCTTCATACTTACCTTGAACTGAGGCTTACCCCTGCTGATCAAGCTTTACTCGCGAAGCTTAATGACACGCTCATAAACGCTGCGCTACAACAGCCGGTGGTTTTTGTTCACCGGGACTACCACAGTCGTAATTTGATGGTCGTCGATGAGGGGCTGCCGGGCATAATCGACTTTCAGGATGCAGTTTATGGTCCGTTGACTTACGATCTTGTGTCGCTGCTGAAAGACTGTTATCACCGGTTTCCCAGAGAGCAAGTGGTGACATGGGTGCAAGATTTCTACGCACAGCTGCAACGTCAGGGAGTCGACGTCGGCACAGACGCCGCGGGTTTCCTACGTTGGTTTGACCTGATGGGCATGCAACGACATCTTAAATGCGCTGGTATTTTTTCCCGTCTGGCCTTGCGGGATGGTAAGGGGCGCTATCTCGAAGACATCCCGCTGGTGATGGCTTATATCCTTGAGGTTTGTCATCTGTATCCGGAGTTTGCTGAGGTAGAAGTCTGGCTGGCGCGCCAGGTAATGCCGGCACTGCAAGCCGTTCGGAAGCGCTCATGAAAGCATTTATTTTGGCGGCGGGAGAGGGTCGGCGCATGTTGCCTTTGACGTCTACGAGACCTAAGCCTCTTTTGGTTGTGCGCGGCAAGGCATTGATCGAATGGCATTTAGAGAGTCTGGTGCGAGCTGGTATCACACAGGTGGTGATTAACCTTCATTATTTGGGCGATCAGATTCGCGCGCATCTGGGAGATGGGGCGGCTTTTGGTGTCGACATCGCTTATTCTGAAGAGTCGCTGTTACTGGAAACAGGTGGGGGTATCAAACAAGCGCTGCCCCTGTTGGATCCGGCGCAGCAGAATGCTCCTTTCGTCGTGATTAACGGTGATATTTTTACGGATTTTGATTTCAGCCAACTGTCTTCTGATCTGGGCGCCTGGCAGGCTAGGCTGGTTATGGTGAGTAATCCGCCGCACCATTCAGCGGGTGATTATGGCGTCGGCGTCGACGGATCTTTACAGTTGAGTGACCCTCGTTGGACCTATTCAGGCATCGGGGTCTATTCTCCGCGCTTTTTTCGCGGTTCGAGGCTGGGTTCGCTGATGCTGCGTGAACTGTTTGTTCCGGCGATTCAGGCAGGTGTACTGGCGGGGCAGGTCTATACAGGGCGTTGGGTCGATGTTGGGACGCCGGAAAGATTTGCGGCCCTCAACGCATAGACTATCAATTGGTATTGATGCAGCGGGTAACTGCATATTCAATGAATGGTGCTAGCCGGCAGCGTCGTTTAGTTCCATGCCCTGCACATGACGCTTTAGCCAGCCTCTAATGCGCTTGCTGAACCGATTTTCTTTGAGTGACAGGTTTGGGTAAAGCGGGGTCAGGCTAACTTGTTGATATTTTGCGAGGCGATAGCGCTGAGCGTCTGATTTTCTGCTCGCGAATTCGAGTGGCGTGCGCCGCGCAGTGGCTATATCTAGAACAGGCATTCTTTTGGGCAGTCCATCAATAGTGGTTGTGTTGTCGACGTCGAGAAGAATCAGCCCCTGTAGTTCCGGCTTTCCTGCGATACCGTCGTCATATAGGCGAGGCCAGGTTTTGTTAAGGGCCAGTAGTACCAGATTAAACTGACCCTGTTGCTGCATGAAATCTATCGCAAGTGCTAATAAGCCGGCATCGGTCATGCTGTCTGAGGCATTGGCGTCAGTCGCGTCAGTCGCGGGGACAGGCAATGAAGTGATCAGGCTAGTCCAGCCGTAGTAGGACAGGTAATGCGCCAGACTGATTAGTTTCTGGTCGTCGCTTTCGACGCTACTGATGATAATGACACCGCCCTGGGGTAATCCAGACTGATCAGCGAACAGACGGCTATTATTTTCGCCGAGATCATTCCCTAAGTGCAGAGACTCGAATGGCCCGTCCAGTGCCAATAGACTCGCAGGACTGAGCGCAACAAGCAGCAGTAAACCTAGGCAGCGACACTTGCGCTGCCTGGCCCCCCGAATGGTCCTCGATTTGACGCCAGTTAAGGCTAGTTTTATGTGCGCGCTCAGCGGGCGAAGTAGATATGTCATGGCTAACAGTATAGGCGTTGGCGAGGTTTATGCTCTGCGCCTGACTTTTGGTGGCATATCAGGCTAGAATGCGCGTTTTTGAGATAGGACAATTACGTGGAAGCATTAATAGCGCCTTCGATTTTATCGGCTGATTTCGCGCGCCTAGGCGAAGAAGTAGATCGCGTGCTGGCAGCGGGAGCAGACATCGTTCACTTTGATGTGATGGATAATCATTATGTCCCTAATCTGACTATTGGTCCGATGGTTTGCAAGGCTTTGCGTAAATATGGTGTCAAGGCGCCGATAGATGTCCATCTCATGGTGAAGCCTGTCGATCGGCTCATTGGTGATTTTATCGAGGCAGGGGCCACCTATATCACTTTTCATCCGGAGGCCAGTGAGCATATCGATCGATCGTTAGAGCTGGTCAAGTCGGGCGGCTGTCAATGTGGGCTTGTCTTCAATCCAACCACGTCACTGAGTTATCTCGACTATGTTATGGATAAAATCGACATGGTTTTGATTATGTCTATTAACCCAGGCTTTGGTGGTCAAAGCTTTATTCCCAAGACCTTTGATAAAATCAGGGCCGCAAGACAGATGATTGATGCTAGCGGTCGGGACATTCGATTGGAGATTGATGGTGGCGTAAAAATTGACAACATACGCGCTATTGCCGCCGCTGGTGCAGATACCTTTGTTGCCGGTTCTGCGATTTTTGGTGCTGAAGATTACGCATCAACCATAGCAGCCATGAAGCGAGAGATTGCTGCCGCCTGACGGCCTTGATTCGCCTGATGCAGTCTATTATGCTGCGCCAGAAGTTAAGTCTTGGTGTGGATTGATTGCACTAACCAACGTAGGATCTTCAGCGTTATGCAGCTTTTATCAGGAGTCATTTTCGGTCACGCAGGCTTTTCGTTTTGCGTATCCTCAACACGCTGGCGATGTTGATGTAGCGCGCTGTCTGTGTCTGTCGGTGAGATGAACCTCTTACTTCTGAGTTTGTTAAAAGTTTTCCTGGAGAAAAATCATGAACCCTGATGATTTTGCCGCTATTGCCGCTCAAGGCTACAACCATATTCCTGTTGTCCGTGAAGTACTTGCTGATCTTGATACGCCGTTGTCGAGTTATATTAAGGTTGCCCGGGGTCACTACAGCTACCTGCTTGAATCTGCCGCTCAGGGTGCTGAGAAATGGGCTAGGTATTCTATGGTGGGGCTGCCGTGCAGCAGAGTGCTGAAAGTGTATGGCTTTGAAATAGTGATTGAGGAGCGAGGGGTTGTTATCGAACGCTTTGTCAGTGAAGACCCGCTTGCATACGTCGAGCAGTTCCAGCAGCAGTTTCGTTACCCGCCCATTGACAATTTGCCTATCTACACGGGCGGACTTGTCGGCTATTTTGGCTATGACACTGTGCGCTATGTGGAAAAAAAAGTGCTGCACAGTGCACCGCCCGACACTATCGGGACACCTGATATTTTGTTAATGGTGTCTAACGATGTCATGGTGTTTGACAATGTGAAGGGCAAAATACATCTAATTACGCATGCGGACCCACAGACTGAGGATGCCTTTGAGCTAGCGCAGCGTCGTCTTGACGAAATGGCGGCTGGCATGCAGGCGCTTATTCCTGCGCCGATGCGAGAGCCCGCCGTCGGCCCGGTCATTCATGAAGAAGATTTCATCTCGAGTTATGGGCAAGTGCAGTTCAAGTCGGATGTCGATAAAATTAAGCAATACATCGAGGCTGGGGATGTTATGCAGGTAGTGCTTTCCCAGCGCATGTCCGTGACGATGGAAAGCGATCCGTTGAACTTGTACCGTGCTCTGCGAGCTCTTAATCCCTCGCCCTACATGTATTACATGGACTTAGGGGATTTCCATATTGTCAGTTCGTCGCCCGAAATCCTCGCTCGCCTTGATAATGGGGAAGTGACTGTGAGACCGCTGGCGGGAACGCGGCAACGTGGTCGCGACGAGGCGGAGGACCAGGCGTTAGAGCTCGATCTGCTCAGTGATGCAAAAGAGCTTGCCGAACATTTGATGCTCATAGACCTTGGCCGTAATGATATCGGTAAAGTTTGCGAAGTGGGTAGCGTGGACGTGACAGAGATGATGACGGTGGAACGATATGCCCACGTGATGCACATCGCGTCTAACGTGCAGGGAAAAATTCTTGCGGGATACGGCGCTATGGACCTGTTGCGTGCCACTTTGCCGGTGGGCACCTTGAGCGGTGCACCGAAAGTGCGCGCGTTGGAAATTATTGATGAGTGTGAACCCGTTAAACGCGGGATTTTTGGGGGCGCGGTAGGGTATCTTTCTTGGAATGGTAATATGGACACTGCCATCGCGATTCGTACGGCTATCGTTAAGGATCACACGCTCTATGTGCAGGCCGGTGCTGGGGTCGTTGCTGACTCAGTGGCCGAGTCTGAATGGCAAGAGACGTTGAACAAGGCGCGATCAATATTTCGCGCCGTTGCCTTGGCTGAAGCCGGTCTAGGTTTGGATAGCACCGTTCAAAATGGCAGAGCCTTTAATCCGGCGCAGGCGCGCAAGGTGTTAGGTGAAGGGGACTCAGTACTATGATATTAATGATAGATAACTATGACTCATTCACTTACAACATCGTTCAGTACCTCGGCGAACTGGGTCAAGAGGTGGAAGTTTTCCGCAACGATGAAATATCTTTGGCACAGATCGATGCGATGGCGCCGCAGGGTATCGTGATCTCTCCTGGTCCCTGTACGCCCAATGAGGCCGGCATCTCGATGAGTGTCATTCGCGCGTTTGCTGGTCGGTTGCCTATTCTCGGTATTTGCTTGGGCCATCAGAGTATTGGCCAAGTTTACGGCGGCGTCGTTGGTCGGGCCAAAAAAGTGATGCACGGCAAAACCTCAGCGATCTATCATACCGGTGTAGGTGTGTTTGCCGGCCTGCCCAATCCTTTCACGGCGACGCGTTATCATTCGTTAGTGGTTGAAAGAGCGTCTTTGCCTGAATGCCTTGAAGTCACTGCTTGGACACAAATTGATGGCGTTGTCGACGAGATAATGGGTGTCAGGCACAAAAGCCTGCAGATAGAAGGCGTTCAGTTTCACCCTGAATCAATTCTGACTGAGTATGGTCATGACCTGCTACAGAGTTTTGTTGATACCTGCCCGCAAAGCGGCAGATCGGCATCTACTGAGTTAATGCAGGCGGTCGCAAGGCGCGAAAAGGATTCTCTGTAATGAACACTAAAATTCTTTCTGAAATAGACATGCCCACCGCGATTGACCAAGTTGTTCGACGTATCGATCTGTCCGGAGACGATATGCTTGCGGCGATGCGTTTGATTATGACGGGTGAAGCAACGGCTGCACAGATCGGTGGCTTCTTGGTAGGTCTGCGTATGAAGGGCGAAACTGTCTCTGAAATCGTTGCGGCAGCAACGGTGATGCGCGAATTGTCGACCCCTGTCGTAACGAAAATTACTGATATAGTCGACACCTGCGGCACTGGTGGTAGTGGCTCGAATAAATTCAACGTCTCAACGGCTGCTGTATTTGTTGCTGCCGCGGCGGGTGCACATATTGCTAAACATGGTAATCGAGGTGCGTCGAGCAAGAGTGGTAGCGCGGATGTGCTTGAGGCGGCGGGTGCTAATATTATGCTGACGCCATCTCAGGTCGTGCGCTGCATTGAGACGGTAGGGGCCGGATTTTTGTTTGCCGTGAGTCATCATTCAGCCATGAAGCATGCCATCGGTCCTCGACGTGAAATGGTCACGCGTACTATTTTTAATCTTCTAGGTCCTCTAACTAATCCAGCGGGTGCAAAACGTCAAGTGCTCGGTGTATATGCTCGCCAGTGGCTGCGACCCATGGCCGAAGTATTGAAGATGCTTGGCAGCACTCACGTACTGGTGGTTCACTCTGCCGATGGTCTTGATGAAATTAGTATCGCCGCTGAGACCTATGTTGCGGAATTAAAGCATGGAGAGATTACCGAGTACGTGGTCCAACCTGAGGATTTCAACGTTAAACGCCAGAGCATTGACTCGCTTATTGTCGACGGTAGCGCTAGCAGTTTGGTATTGGTTGATGCAGCCCTAAAAGGTAAGCACGAGGCCGCGACTGACATTGTTGCGCTTAATGCGGGTGCGGCAATCTATTTGGCTGGCCTGTGTGGCAGTTTGGCGGCTGGTGTAGAGATGGCACAGGACGCCATCGGTGGCGGGCTAGCAGCAGAGAAAATGAAAGATTTTGTCGACTTCACGAGCCAATTAGTTGATTTCTGATTGGAACAAGGACAAGTATGAGCACCGCAGATATCTTACAAAAGATTGTCGCTAGGAAGTGGCAGGAAGTACCTGATCGAGTTGCGAAAGCACCTTTAGCCTTGCTCGAGCAGCGCATTGCTAACCAGACACCAACGCGGGGCTTTGTTGCTGCCCTAAGTCAGCGCATTGATGAGCGCAAGCCTGCCATTATTGCCGAGGTTAAGAAGGCATCACCTTCGAAAGGGGTTATTCGCGAGCATTTCGTGCCCGGGGAAATTGCCGCCAGTTATGCGGGTGCTGGTGCCGCCTGTTTATCTGTACTGACCGATGTCGACTTCTTCCAAGGCGCGGATGACTATCTTCGTCAAGCCCGCGAGGCCGTAGATTTACCCGTTCTGCGGAAAGATTTTATTGTTGATCCGTATCAAATTTACGAGGCGCGTAGCCTCGGTGCTGACTGCATCTTGCTCATTGTTGCGATATTAACCCCGCAACAATTGGCAGCGTTTTACCGGCTGGCCGTTTCACTTGAGATGGATGTTTTGATTGAAGTGCACGATGAGGTTGAATTGGGTCAAGCGTTAACAGTATCGCCAGCGCTTGTCGGTATAAATAATCGTGATTTGCGCGATTTTTCCGTGAGCCTCGATACAACCTTTGATTTGTTGGCGCAGATTCCTGCGGGTGTGCATATCATCACAGAAAGCGGCATCGGCGAGCGTGCTGATGTGGAAGCGATGCTCGCACGAGACGTCTATGGCTTTCTGGTCGGTGAGGCGTTTATGCGAGACGAAAACCCAGGGGCTAGGCTCAAAGAGTTATTTTTCTGCTAGGTCTTCCGACGATTAGGGCGGCACTGAACGCCCGTCTGCCGACGTGCCTAATCAAGTGGTTAATGGCCAAGCTGTTCATGGACGTTCAATCAGCGTGTGCCAAACACGACCATGGTCTTACCTTTAACGGATACTAAACCCTGATCTTCTAGGGTTTTGAGAACTCTTCCTACCATCTCTCGCGAGCAGCCAACGATGCGGCCTATTTCTTGACGAGTAATTTTGATTTGCATGCCATCTGGGTGTGTCATAGCGTCAGGCTCTTTGCACAGATCCAGTAACGTGTGCGCTACCCGACCTGTAACGTCCAGAAATGCCAGATCTCCTACCTTTTGGGTTGTCTTGCCCAAGCGGTCTGCTAGCTGGCTCGCCAGTTGGTAGAGCATGC
>JBLHVI010000102.1:0-10754 GCA_047630175.1 Candidatus Azotimanducaceae bacterium | reverse complement strand
GCTTACAAAGCAACCCACCTAGACCGCCGACGCTATGACGGGCGCGATGCCATTGGCACGATTGACAGCGTCAAGTTCCTCGTCGAGGCGTTGCGCCTCGGCGGCTCTAACAGATGAGAAACGCCCAATAAGCACATAGAGCGCCGGCGTCAGAAACAACGTAAAACCGGCGGCAATGCCCAAGCCGCCGAAAATCACCCAGCCGATGGACTCACGCGCCTCTGCACCCGCGCCACTGGCTAGAATCAATGGTAGGCCGCCCAGCACGGTTGAAATTAAGGTCATGGCAACAGGACGTAAGCGAACCTGCGCGCCCTCAGTGATCGCCTGCATCAGGGGGTAGCCTTCATCGCGCAGCTGATCGGCAAACTCCACCAGCAAGATGCCGTTCTTGGCCATCAAGCCAATGAGCATCACGAGCCCGATCTGCGAGTAGATGTTAACCGAGGTACCGCTCAAGAACAGCGCAAATATCGCCGCAGCAATACCAAAGGGGACGATCAACGTGACCACGACCGCACTTGTGAAACCCTCGAACTGCGCACACAGGATTAAGAACACCACAGCAATAGCGATAATATAGGTGATGGCGACTTCCTGAGACGTTTCATTGAGGGTCGCCGCCTCACCGAGCAATATTAAATCAACGCCCGCTGGCAGACTTTCGCGCGCCAGCGCCTGCAGCTCATCGATCGCTGACTGCAATGGATAGCCTGGCGCCAAGTCAACACTGAAATCGATAGACCGGCGCTGAGCCTTGCGATTTAACTCGGCAGCTACCCCTTCTTCGCTGATAGTCACCATACTCGACAGCGGAATCATCTTGTCGTTGCTACTTCTGACGTACAGATTCACCAGATCCGTCGGATCATTAATTTCACCGGCCGCGGCCTGCAGCACGATAGGAACCGATTCATCACCGACGTTCAGATCGATAATCTCATCACCATCAATCATGGCGCGCAGAGTCTGCGCCAGATTATCTAGATCGACCCCTAGGTCGGCTGCTCGACGTCTGTTGACCTCGATTGACAGCTGCGGCTGAGTTGGCTGGTAAGAAATTTGCGGCTGTGACAAGCGTCCGTCACGCTCATCAACTGCGGCTGCAAGGCGCTTCGCCGCCACAAAAATCTCATCGTAGTCATTGCCCAAAAGGGCAACACGCAGCCCTCCTCCGCCGCGTTGACGCAGGTTCAGACTGTTGGTACCACTAACGAATACCTGAGCGCCGGTCATGTCGCCCATCTCATTCCGCAGCTCACTGATAATTTCCTCTTGGCCGCGATCACGTGCACTCCAGTCGACCAGCGGGACAGTAACAAAACTGAGATTTGGATCCCAATTCCCCACAACAGAGTATACCGAGCGCACCTCGCCCGCCGCGACGAATCTCTCAAGCTTGTCTTCGATGAGCCGCGTCTGACGATCCATATAGGTTAAGCCCACGCCGTTAGGACCTCTAACAAAGATGCGCACTTGACCGCGATCCTCAGCAGGCAACAATTGTTTGTCTAGTCTCTGGTACAAGGACCCCGCCCCTATTGCCAACAACGCAGCAACGAATAACACACGACCAGGAAAACGTAGTACCTGCTTCAGCAAACGGGCATACAACTGTGCCATGCTCAAACCCATGCGTGTCAGGACTCTAAAGAAAGCCGATGGTGTCGGTGTCGCTGGCAAGCGCGACGCCATCGCCGGTACCAGCGATAGCGATACAAAACTTGATATCGCCACGGCCAGCGCCAGCACAAAGCCAAACTCACGAAACAGCCGGCCAGCAGTACTGGGTAAAAAGGCGATAGGCACAAAGACTGATACCAGCACGACACTGGTGGTGATCACCGCAAAGAATACCTGACGTGTGCCGAGCACAGCTGCTGCGCGCGCACCGATACCCATGGCACGCTGGCGCTGGATATTTTCAAGCACAACAATGGCATCGTCCACCACCAGCCCGGTCGCCAACACCAGCGCCAGCAAGGTCAGAATATTAATTGAGAAGCCCAGCGCCCAAATACCTGCCACCGTACCGATCAAGGCAACAGGTATCGCGATACAAGGCACTAGTGTGGCGCGAATAGAACCAATGAATAACCATATCGTCGCGGTCACGATGGCAATCGTCAGCGCCAGCGTCGTCAGCACTTCTGTCACTGAGTTACGAATGAACACCGCGCTGTCATCGGTGACAACCAACTCAAGGTTGGAGAAGCGCGCGTTCAGCTGCTTCACCGTCTCGTTGACCGCGTTGGAAATCTCAATGGTATTTGACTGCGCTTGGCGGACGACACCGAGGCCAATCACGAGTCGGCCATCTAGCCGTGTGTAAGAAGTCGGCTCCTCGGGCCCGAAAAACACATTCGCCACATCGCCTATGCGGCGTGTACCTTCGATGATGATGTCGCTGACTTGCTCCGCCGTCACGGCAGAGGCGTCAGCACGCACAATAAGCTCTTGATCGACGGAACGAAAACTCCCTGCTGGCACATCGAAAGCCGCCTGCCTAAGCACGTTAGCGACATCAGTGACGGACAATCCATAGCTGGTCAGCCGCAGCGGATCGATAACGACACGCAGAATGCGCTGCCGAGCCCCAGACAGCTGAACATCCGCCACACCTTCAATAGAGACGATTTGCGGAATAATGTCTGTTTCAACGATGCGCGTAAGCTCTTCTTCCATTAACGAATCAGTCAGCACCGCTAGATTGACAATGGCTTGAGAGTCATCATCAGCCTTGACGACTTGGACTTGTTCAACACGCTCTGGTAACTGACGGGAGATGCGGCTGACTGCCTCACGAATATCTGACGCGGCACTATTAAGATCGACCCCCGGCCGAAACTCAATCCGCACGCGGCCCGTGACTTCTTCTGATGATGAGCTGATTTCCTTGACGCCAGAGACTCGCGCCACTGCGCCTTCTATCATACTGATGACTTCGGCATCCATCGTTTCTGGCGATGCGCCAGGATAGGTCGCACGAACCGTGACGATTGGCCGGTCGACATCAGGCAATTCACGGGTTTCAATCGCCGTAATAGCGGCCAAACCGGCCAGTGCAATCAGCAAGTTGACGACCAACACCAATACCGGCCGACGAATACTGAGACTGGGCAAGTCGTTGACTCTTGCCGCGCCAGTGATACGCGCAGTCATCTGGTTCGCCTTCTGGTCTGTTGGCAATTCGCTCATCAGCCGGGCTTCCCGCTTCGGAGCCCCGGTTCCACATCTTTGGCAACGGCTGTATCAGACATCACGCTTACACCCGGACGCAACCTTTGAATACCCTCAACGACAATGAGTTGGCCAACCGGCAAAGTCGCCTCTACCAGTACTTGTCCTTTTTGACGCTGGATAATATTGACCGGCACCTGCCGAGCACTACCGTCCTCTACCGTCCAAACGAAAGAGCCTTCTGCCCCCCATTGCAAAGCAATTTCGGGCATAACAGGATACGGGTCACCGGCAAGATCCAACTGCACGCGAAAACTCATACCAGGACGCAGTAAATCTCCTGGATTTTCAACCCGAGCGCGTGCGACAAATGTTCGTGATTCAGGGTCTATGCGAGAACCCAGCACTATAACATTGCCCATAACGGGCTCGCTTTGCATATTCCATGTCGTCAGCGATACTTGGTCACCCGCATTAATTTTACCCACCAGCAGCTCGGGCAGGTCAAACGACACCAGTAATTCCCGCCGATTGTCTAACGTCGCGATAGCGGTGTCTGCCCTAACACGGTCACCCACATCAATGTCGGTAATGCCCACATGTCCAGCAAAGGGCGCCGTCACCTGTCGATCTTCCAAAGCGATACGGGCGCGGTCTAGGTCGATACGTGCGGTACTCAGTTCAGAACGAGCCGTGTCAAGTACTGTCGGAAGGGTCGCGCCACTGTCGGCGCTACGTTGATAACGGTTAAACAGTCGCTCAGCGTCTTCCACTCGCACTTCCGCTAACGACACTGCCAAGGTCTGGTCTCGCTTATCGAGTGACAACAGCACGGTTCCGGCCTCAACATAATCACCCGAACGAAAGCCGACTTTAACAACCTCGCCAACGGCGGCCGGCGTTAGCGTTACCGATTGTAATGCCTCCGAAGTGCCCACCGCCTCAACCTTGAGGCGCTCGCGACTGAGTTCAATTGGCTCTACCAACACTTTGACGGCACGGTCGCGCCGTGACTCTTGCGGAGCAGGCTCTGAACATCCAGCCAGCACTAACAACATCAACCAAAAACTCGATCTCATCGTTCGTTGAACTCTTATAAACTGACTGGGTTTTACGCATTCGCCAAACATGCGGATCTTTTATGTGCGGCGTAATAGCCCCTAGCATTAACAATGATATAATGACCCATAATGAATCGCTAACGCACTAAATACGGGCACTTACAGCGTGTCCTCTTACCCATAAAGTATATCAGCAGATGCGTGTCACCGCATAATTGTCATCAGAGCGAGTTTGATCGATGCGTAGTTTTTTATGCCAATGCAGCAATACCATTTTCTTTGAAAATAACCAGTGCACGGCCTGCTTAAGTAGCCTTGGATGGTGTCCGGGCTGCCAGACCCTGACCGCACTTGTACCCGTCAACGATGATCAATATCGCTGCGGCAATATCGCCTGCGGCACCCTGCTGAAAAAATGCATTAACTACAGTGACCATAACGTCTGCAACAGGTGCGTGCAGGTTAGTAACACTGTTGAGCCAACAACAGGTTTTTGTGACTACTGTCGTTACAACGACACAATTCCGGATCTAACAATAAGTGACAATTGGCAAAAGTGGTTGCGCTTGGAGGTTGCCAAACGCCGACTGATGTATACCCTTGACCGACTAAGACTACCCTACGGCAATACGAAAGACGGGATAAGTCCACCCCTATCGTTCGACTTCAAGGGAGATGT
The DNA here is from genome assembly GCA_047630175.1 of Candidatus Azotimanducaceae bacterium. Classification (GTDB taxonomy): domain Bacteria; phylum Pseudomonadota; class Gammaproteobacteria; order Pseudomonadales; family Azotimanducaceae; genus UBA4582. Next base: position 5,834 of record JBLHVI010000102.1, on the reverse strand, counting down.
AATTGAGAAAAGTCTGTGGTGGTGGCGGACCATGGGCAAGGAAGAGCGCGTTTTTACCGGCCATGCGGGCGGCAAGATTACCATCAACATCCGCGAAGCTGACCATGTAGAACGGGAGAAGGCGCGCGTATCCTTCGATGAAGCACACCGCACGATCATTGGACATTTTCGCCACGAAATAGGCCACTATTACTGGGAAATGCTGGTTATGGGCCGGTGTGAGACAGCGTTTATAGCTACCTTTGGTGACCATAACCTGTCCTATACTGATGCGATGCAAAAGCACTACGAAAACGGCGCGAAAGATAACTGGCAGATCAACTACATCAGCGCCTACGCGACCATGCATCCCTGGGAAGATTTTGCCGAAACCTTCGCCACCTATCTCGATATTGTCAGCGTGCTCGACACAGCTATGAACATGGGCCTCGGCGACGGCTTGGATCCCTGCACTGCACCCATTGAGCAGATGATCAAACGCTATTGTCGATTGGGCGTGATACTCAATGAAATGAACCGGTCCATGGGGCTCATTGACCTGGCGCCAGATATCCTCGCAGGGCCCATAGAATATAAGCTGGCATTTATTCATCACTTGCTACGAAACAATGCCAAACCTGTCTCCCCAAGCCTGCTGAATGAATCGAGCCAACGCGCCAGTCAACGCTAATATCAATAGTAATTTTGACGAATGAGATCAGCGATATTTCCAAACGCAGGCTCAGGCGCCCTGCACCCTATAGCGAACTCATTACTGCGGCTCACGTGCTATTAGAATTTACGCTGGGCTCGCACGAGGTGCTGTAGGGTCTGCGGCCAAAAAAGCCTTGAATACCAACAATAATAAATACGGCGGGGTATGAACGAAGAGACACCTGACAACCTACACCCAGTGGTGGTGGTCGCTACGCAAAATATGTTTTGTTCGTACGGGTCATCGCCTACATTTTCAACTTTCTTTTCGCATTGACCTCACCCGTGTTGATAGGGCCAGCCGCATCTACTATTAACGACCTTGTACTACTACGCATGAGGGCAATTGCGCCGGCGTTTTACCTACTAATGGTCATGTTTATTAGCCTGGCTTTGGGGCCCCATACCACTGACTTTTTGAGTGATTCATTTGTCGCCAGCGGCAGTCGCCGTGCCGAGGCATTGCGCAGCGCAATCCTCTGGGGGCTGAGCATGTGCCTGTTGGCACTTATCGCATTATTTATGGCTTCGCGTTTCGTCACCAGTAAAGCGTCCACCCGGTTGGAACCTGCTCGAGCACCAGAGGAGGATGTTTGAATGACATCATCTGCGGCAGGCTTATAGAGCTGCCGACAGGGCCAGCTAACCACGAAATGAAAGATCCGATGCAGCGGTGATACGTATCTTTAGTCTACCTTAATAAGTGATAACCATGACTACTGTTCCACAAAAAACCTTGTACTGGCTAACGGAAGACTTGCGTGTGCATGACAATGCGGCCCTTGCGGCCGCCGCCGAAAACAGCACGAATCTTATTTGTGTTTTTTGTTGGGACAACAGCTGGCATAAAAGTGATCGCTTTGGCATCGAACGCATGGGAAAGCATCGAAAGGCTTTTCTTGAGCAAACGTTGTCCGATCTCGACCAGTCATTGCGCCAATTAGGTCAACAATTAGTCGTCGTACACGGTAATCCCATTGAATCGATCAGCGCGCTTGTCGCGCAACACAGCATCGACGTCATAGTTCGCAGTGAACGACCCAGTGTCTACGAGCGTTGGCAATGGCGTAGCTTGCAACAGCGATACCCTTTTCTAACCTATAGGGAAGTTTCAACCTTCACTCTGTTGCACCGAGAACAGCTTCCTTTCAGTGAGGAACTCCCTAAAACTTTCACGAAGTTTCGAATGCAAGTCGAAGCACTTGACCTGCCTTCCATTACGCCAACACCTCAGCAACTGCCGCCGCCGCCAAGTAACCTCATATCAACAGACATCGCTCAGCAGACCATACCGACATCGCCGAAGACTTTTTTAGGCGGTGAGTCTGCTGGCTTACGTCATCTACACGACTACTTTTCGACAGACGCGGCTAGTCATTACAAGCGCACACGCAATGCTTTAGACGGTTGGTACCAATCATCGAAGTTCTCACCCTGGCTCGCGAACGGCAGCCTGTCAGCTCGGCATCTACTAGCAACCTTGCGCGCCTACGAGGTTCGTCAGGGCGCGAACGACTCAACCTATTGGATCTTTTTTGAGTTGCTCTGGCGCGAGTTCTTTCAGTCCTACGCTGACATTCACAAGCACCGACTATTCCGCTTTGCGGGCATCCGTGACCACAAGCCCCTGACTAGTTTTTATGCTGAGCGTTTTCGCAAATGGTCCACTGGTCAGACACCTTGGCCAATCGTCAACGCGTGCATGGCCCAACTCAACGCAACGGGCTATATGTCAAACCGGGGCCGGCAAATAGTCGCCAGCTGTTTGGTTAACGAGCTGTCGCTCGACTGGCGCTGCGGGGCGGCCTATTTCGAACAACAACTCATTGATTACGAAGTCGCATCAAACTGGGGTAACTGGCAATACGCGGCAGGCGTGGGTGCCGACCCCCGCGGCGGGCGGCATTTCAATCTTTCTAAACAAGCCGCCGAGCACGACCCGGACGGCACTTTTGTGGCGCAATGGGCACCTAACACTTTCACACCATTGCTAGACTCGGTTGACATGGTTGACTGGCCCATCCTCCCTGACGACTTCAGCCGGCAGGGCGCTTGAAGCGCTTTTTAGGCCTATAAATTCAACCAGAACTGATACGGATAATCCTGGCGATTAGCCGCAGGCACGGCGAGTAAACCGCGCTTTTTGAAGTAACTAGCGGCTGTTCTTTCCGCTTTAATCAGCAAACCATCTACCGGCAGTGCCACTGCTCGCTCTGCCACAGCCTTTACCAGCCGCCAACCTAAGCCCTGCCCCTGCCAGTCTGGCAGCACATACAATCCGTGAAGCAACGCAGCGCTGCCATGCTCGGTCGTCAGCCGTGTGTGCGGATCCCATGCCGCGATCGAAGTAATTGTCACGCAGTCGCGTAAGACCAAAAATTGATAGTACTGCCAGTCGGCTTCAGTGTAGGTCAGCAGCGGCAGACTTAAACGCCGCAGACGCTCGCTCAGCGGCCACGCCATCACCGCCTGCTCAACAACTTGATTAACGTCGGACAAGTCTGCGACGGTCGCCAGCGTGGGAACAGACGCTGCGTTTTTACCCGCAGCCTCGTCCGTCACAAGCCAATCACCAAGGAAGAATCTCACCATCCCACGACCAAAATCTACCTGATACCTTAGGCGATAGCTGGTCGATAAGGGCGAGCAGATAACCGGCAGTTTGCGCCGGCGTAAACAATTTTTCAGCTGATACATTACGTTGAAAAGGCGCAGACAACGGGGTGTCGGTGGTACCTGGATGCAGCGCCGCCACGCTGCAACGTGGCATGGTCCGGCGCCACTCGATGCTCAAATTCTTTAGCACCATGTTTAGCGCTGCCTTGGACGTGCGATAACTGTACCAACCACCCATCTCATTTTCAGCGATGCTCCCCACCCTCGCCGAAACGGTCGCGAACACTGAAGCCTCACTGTGGCGCAACAGCGGCTGGAAATACTTGGCTAACAGCAGGGTTGGCAGGCAATTCGTCGTCATGTTCTCCAGAAAAAACGCGGTCGAGGCCTGCCGAATACTCTTGTCTGGCCCTTGTTCTGGGGTATGTAACAGACCCGCGGCGTTAATCAGCCAGTCTGCCTTGTCACAGGACGCCGCGAGCCTTTGGATGTCTGCTTCTTGAGTAACATCAACCTGGTGCCACGTTATATTCGGCCGCTGCAGCTGCGGCGCCGTTTGATGGTAAGTGGCGACAATCTGGCAATCGGCATTTCTGTCCGCGATGCGCTCGGCCAGCGCCTGACCAATGCCACCCGCGGCACCTACGATGACTATATCCATAATATGGCTCAACTCTCAATGATTGCTATATCGCGCTATAGCCGTGTAATATTTAAGTTTTACGCGTAGCCATTGTCGCCAGATCAGATCAGCGTTAAAGCATGTAACCGCGCCAGAAAGATTACCTTACCTCGATAAGCCAGAGCATGCTCAGGAGCAAGGCACGGAGCATGCCTGCCGCCGCTAATGTTATTACTCAAACCAGCGCGATGGCCGGCTAACACGCATATTGGTCTGCGGTCTTAGCTAATGAATTGTTGTAAAGCAACATTTCGACAGGGTTTGTATTGCATTCGGTGTTGCCAAGTGAAAACATACCGACAACCATTTAGCCATCCCGGGTATCGGACTTATGGAAAGCACAGAGATTTTGCTGAGTATATCAAGCAATTTGGCACTAAAAAGCCCCACAACGTATCTGCCCAAGACAGAACAGCCCTGGCCCAGACCGGCCAGCTTGGTGGTTGGCCCGGATAATGACCAAGATGATATCCCCAGCGAACAGGTAAGGCGTTATGCTGCCAGCAAACTATGGACCTGCAGCGGCCAAACACTATACTTTTTTTGCGATATCCACGCCGACACTGACGCTTTTTTTCTGTCACTTTTGGCATCTGGCGGTGTCATCAAAACAGGTGTCGCTGACAGCGATTTTGAGCTCACAGAAGAAGGCCGTCATGCACGGTTTATTATCGGCGGAGACTGCTTTGATAAAGGGCCAGACAATCTGCGGCTGTTGGAAGCCATCCATCAACTCTACCTTAAAGGTGCTGACCTTATATTGCTTGCGGGGAATCACGATATAAGGACTTACCTGGGTATTTTTTACGCAGAAAGCAAAGCGCCACTGCTGGATCATCTATTTGTGCGCATGGGCAAAAAAACGGTGCCGTTGCTGGCAGAAATTTACTCACGTTTCGTTAAAGGGACAAAGGCCGACGTTACCCTCAGTGGTGCCAATATTTACGATTTACTCTTTCCTGCTGAAGACTGGTATGAAAAGTTTCCGCAAGCGGCACAACGCTGGATTCGACCAGAAAAACTTGAAAAAGAAGTTTGTCGCATCCGTGAAAAGACCATAGAATTCGACCAACAGTTGCACAAGGTCGGCCTAGACATCCACAAGGTCTACGCCGCCATGGCGAAGTTCCGAGAATTATTTTTTGAACCTGGGGGTCGCTATTTTTGGTTCTTCGATCAGATGAAACTAGCCCATCGGGAAGGCTCGTATCTGTTCGTCCACGCCGGCGTGGACGACACTGTAGCTAAAACACTTTTCGAAGAGGGCACCGACAGCCTTAACCGTCAGTTTCGAGAAGAGTTGCACAAGGACCCCTTTGCGCTCTATCACGGCCCTCTGGGCAATGCTTTCCGAACGAAATATCGTGGTTTTGATTTCGACTTTACCGACAGAGGTGTCGACAGCCTCCACAGAGCTGGCATTCACGCTATTGTACACGGGCATCGTAATATTTTGCAGGGCCAGCGCGTAGTGATTCGACAGGGTATGCTCAATTTCGAATGTGACACATCAGTGGATTGTCGAACACGTGCTTTGGAAGGCCTATTTGGGCCGGGCGGCGCTGTTCTAAAGTTTCTGCCAGACGGTGCAGTGCACGGCATCAGCACCGACTATCCTTTCATAAAACGCTTTGATCCAGGGTTCGTGACCGTTTTCAATCGATCCTTTGACACCACCCTGGAAAATCAACATGGAGATCTAGAGCATGTCTAAAAAACCAGAACAATTACAAAAATTCAGTTACCAGCAAACCGAAAATGCAGACGCCGTGTTCAATTACTTGAGCATGGTTAACAAAGGCATCAAACATCGTCATTTGTCACTAGGCGAGCCATCAGAAAT
>JBLHVI010000101.1:0-10997 GCA_047630175.1 Candidatus Azotimanducaceae bacterium | reverse complement strand
AACAAATCGTTAAACCAGATGACATTCGAGGCGCCACGAAAACGCTAAAAGAAAGTATTTTGGCAGGCTGGCCCACGGTTGACTCTCTTAGAGGCAAAGTCATTTTTGTACTCGATGCGCCAGCGTCGAAAACGCGGGACTATGTTGCCGATCACCCAGAGCTTAAGGGGCGTGTGATGTTTGTTAATCTGCCCGAAGAATCTAGCATGGCATCCTTCAGAATAGTTAATGAGCCGGTTGAAGATCTTAACTATATCAGGGGACTGGTTGCTGAAGGCTTTATGGTAAGAACGAGGGCAGACGCAGATACTATTGAGTCAAGGCGCGGCGATGAGACGCGTTTGAAAGCCGCAATTGACAGCGGTGCGCAAGTTATCTCAACTGACTATTACCAAATGGACATGCGCCATGGGACTTCCTTTGAAGTCAGGCTAGACGAATCGAGGCTATTTCGATGTAACGACTTATTGATAACAGAGGTCTGTCAGCTACATGAGTGATAGCCTTTAATCCAGAGGCTCAACCAGAACTTGCAAAGAAGACTTGCAACACGGCGCTACACAAGGGGCATGCCAGTGAAGCTGCCATGAAAATAGAAGAGCAGACCGTATAAAACGCCCCCCGCCAAAACGACTCCGATATCCCACGCGACACTGACAGGCTCTTGTGGCTTAAAGCGGCCGCGTGTTTCGACCAACACGATATCGAGAATAGAGAAACAAAGAAAGCTGGCGAATAGAATAGTGCTTGCTAGGTCGCCATTAGCCGTCAGATGGAGTGCGCCCCAGAGAGTAATTCCTATCAACATAGGGTGACGGACAAAACGTCTAATATTATTAGGCCCGTTAGCAGCGACTACCAAGATGACGGCGAAAGGCATGACACCCATCGTTAACGATCTACCCCAGCTAGTCGGTGACCAAAGCGGTACGAAATCCGCTAGCTGAAAGCCGTAGATTATGAATCCTAGTCCCGCAAAGGAGATAACGCTAAAACTCATCTTGTAAGGCGCTTCGCCAAATTTATCGACGAGCCCTGCGTTAAGTGAGAAGGCGGGTAGCATATGAATGCCGAAAAAAAGTGTGACACCAGCGATCAATGTAATCATGATTTGGCGCCCAGTTCGTTCACATTTTGTATGAGGCGTGCAACGACCTTGTAAGTCACAGCCAAGTCTTTTTCGCTAATACCCTCGCTAACCTGAGCCTCTAGGTCGACGAGTAACTGACCTACCTGCGCGAATTTCTCGCTTGCCTGTAGCGTAAGAAACTGTACCCGCTTATCCGTTTCGCTGGGTCGCTTTTTAACCAAACCGTCTTTTTCTAGCTTAGTTATCGTGACTGAGAGCGTCGCCGCACGAACCGATAATTTTCCCGCAAGATCTTTCTGCGTGACATTTTTCTCACCCGTCATTAGCCCAGCGATACGCATTTCTTGCAGGGTAATTCCTATGGGTTTGAGTCTACCTTCAATGATTTTAGCTGAGAGTCGGCTGAATTGAGAGAGTCGGCTCAGCAATAGACCGCTTGTGTTGATTGAATTTTTCATGGGAGAACTGAGCAGAGCAAGTAATTAGATAACCAAACTAACTATAATTTTCGCGCCTGTCAATGCGTGGCATTTTCGGCTTGGCGCTAGTGCCTAAGGTGCGCCGGCATCGCGTGATGAGTCTGTAATTGCGCCAGATTTTTATGCCGACTTGCTTTTGTTTGATTTTATTGAGTGAGTGAAATTCAGCCGAAACGCTTGTCAGTCAATGCCGATCTGCGGTCTCGCGAAGAAAGTTCGCGGAACCTATCAGCGAAATATGAGCTATGAGAACCGCAATCAATCGCCTCGTGGTAAGCACTTTGGCACTGGTTAACAAACAGATTTGTCAGGTCTGGAAACTTATTAGGTATGTGCCATTCGGCTCAGAGAGGCGTCTCAATACGGTAAGGCTTTCGTTGAACCAGTCAACTTGCTATAAAGAAGTCTTCTACATTGGCAACAACAAGAGTCGAGCAATGAGTAAACTGCAAGCAGATTATCTGGTCGTTGGTGGTGGTGCCATGGGTATGGCATTTACCGATGTGGTGATGACGGAGAGCGATAAATCAGTAATTATTGTTGATAAAAACGATCGCCCGGGTGGTCATTGGAATAATGCTTATCCTTTTGTACGTTTACATCAGCCGTCTGCATTTTATGGCGTTAATTCGAGGCCGTTGGGCAACGACACAATAGACCATGCAGGTTGGAATGCGGGTCTTTATGAGCTGGCATCTGGTGCGGAGGTGGTTGCTTACTTTGACCAAGTGATGCGCGAACAGTTTATCCCCAGCGGTCGAGTGCAGTACTTTCCAAACTGCGAGTACTTGAGTGACGGCACCATAGCGTCGCGAGTCTCGGGTAAAACCTGGACCGTAGAGGCGGCCAAGACCGTTGACGCAACTTACATGAATGTCACGGTTCCATCGGTGACAATGCCGGCTTATGAGATTGGGGTAGGTGTGAAGTGCTTTGCATTAAACGAGCTACCCAAGCACGCTAATTCAACCGCTAATTTTGTTATTATTGGGGCGGGTAAAACAGGTATCGATGCGTGCCTTTGGTTGCTGTTGAACGAAGTAGATCCTAATCGCATCACGTGGGTGATGCCAAGGGATTCCTGGTTGTTAGATCGCTCTAGCATACAACCTGGCAAGCTGGGGGGCGATGCTGTCTCGTTGTTTGCCGAACAGTTACGCATGGCCGCCGAGTCTGATTCTGTTGAGGATCTTTTTGATCGCGTTGAACAAGCTGGCTCATTAATGCGCCTAGATGATCAGGTGACACCTTCGATGTATCGTTGTGCCACGGTGACGAAGCCAGAGCTTGAGCAACTGCAGCGTATCAAGCAGATCGTCAGGCAAGGTCGCGTCAAGTCACTGGCGCCGGGCAAAATGGTACTGGACGAAGGTGTGGTGGACTTAGCGCCAGAAACGTTGTTCGTCGACTGCTCTGCGGATGGGCTCGAGCGGCGACCGATCAAAACGGTGTTCGATGGCAGTCAGTTAACGCTACAGGCAGTTCGCACCTGCCAGCAGGTATTTAGTGCCGCGTTTATCGCGCACTGCGACCTTGCGTTCACTGACGAAGTTGAAAAGAATAAAATCTGTAAGCCGGTCCCACATCCCGATAACCACATCGATTTCTTGCGCACAACGTTGGCGAATACCGTCAATGGCATGGTCTGGTCTCAATACCCTGACTTGAAGCAATGGTTGATAAATGCGCGTCTGGATGGCGCATCTGCGCGTGGAGCAGCTGATCCGGATCCGGCTGCAGTGGCAAGCCTTGCCGCTGTCGGGCAAGCTGCGGCTGGAAAGTTAATGCAATACATTGCTGACGCTGAGGCGCAGGGACTGTAGTGTGTATTAACGCGCGTGCGACGGACGGGGTTACGCTAAGTAGGGTAGATTTTTACGCATAGTGATGACGAGATTCTCCGCGCCGTTCGCAGCTATCTGGGTGTCGCGGCTCTGTTCTATATAGCCGCGAGCCCGGTAGAGTGGCTCGCCTGCGACCGTAGAGCCCAGTTCGATTGTTTTGAACCCTGCGTCATGCGCAGCTTGTTCGCCCAGGTTGATCAATAAGCTGCCGACACCTTGGCGGGTCCATCTAGGGTGAGTGTACATCGCACGAATGCGTGCTGAATGAATCGCAGGATCACTCAGACTGTCGTCACGTCCTATCGTATGATCACCACCATAAAGGGTTCTTCGTTTTCCCCAACCACCGCAACCGACCATGACGATGGCGTTGCTGTGTCGCGATTCAATCAAAAAATAGGTACCGTCGTTGATGAGACTGCGGTCGACGCCCATGGTTTCTTGCGCAGCTTCTATCTCTGCAGTCGTTAAAAAAGCCCTCATGTTCTCCGCGATAGATAACTGCATCAGTCTGATGATGTCTGGGATATCGGCTATGTTGGCGAGGCGATGTGTGAAATGTTGCTGTACTTTGCTCATAAAATAATCGAACCCAGATCACTCGGTGCTTAGTTCGGCGCTTAGTTCGGCGCTTAGTTCGGCGCTTAGGTAGGTGTTATTCAGGGTGGAATGACGGCGATTGAAATGGCAGTTCTAGACGTATACGTTTAACGAACAGAAAAGCCGAGATCATCGCTGATCTCGGCTGTTGTCTTTTTAACTACTTCTTCTTTGCGGGAACTGCTGTTGGCTTCGCGGCAGGTTTAGTAACTGGTTTTGCAGCGGCTTTAACACCAGAATTTTGCATTGAGATAACTCCTAAAAAATAGCCCATCACCAAGTTGTGATGTGGAGAGAATCTTATGCTTTATATCCTAAAGCACAATATGCCAACAAAAATATTTTTGCTTCAATTGCCGTGCGCTTACTGCGGCTCATAGGCCTAGACTAGGATGATAGATGGTAGTCTCAACGTTCAGCAGATTCAGAACGGCGTGGTAAATAGCAGTACGAGATAGGCGCCAACAGGCATAAATTCAGCTGTTGACGCCTGATAAAAACTTGCTGAATGTTTACCGGTGGAGTAAATCAAATAGACTGGATTGGCATATAGCCACGGTAGTTTATGCGCGCAAAAAAAGCGGTGTAGAAGCCGCTAAATACCTAAGCTAATGTTCGATGATAATTGCAAAGTAACGATCATTCCGCACTGACCCCTCAACTCGGTTGCAAACACGCCGTACTTGCTAGTCGCTCATAGAGCGTCTTTAATAGCTAGCAATCAGGTCACTAATTGACCGCAATAGAGCGCTTAACGGGGCAAATTATGGATTGGATGTGGGGACGCTATTCAGCACTACTTTATTCAGGATTATTAACGCTGTTACTGATTCCCGTGGCAATAAACTTACCCCTGTTAAGTCCGTTGCTATTGCTTATGATTGGTCTCACCGCTGTTGGAATTTACGACTACTTCCAAACCGCAGTGACGCTGAGGGCAAACTTCCCCATCTTAGGTCATCTGCGATATTTCTTTGAAAGCGTCAGACCTGAATTGCGCCAGTATTTTTGGGAGGACGATAAGGACGAGCTACCCTACTCACGCAACCAACGCTCAATGGTGTACCAAAGAGCGCAGTCCGTGCTGGCGGCGCGTCCCTTTGGATCGATTGAAAGTATGTATGAAGTGGACTTTACGTGGCTGAATCACTCTATCGCGCCCATCCACACCCAAGCCAGTGATTTTCGTACGACGGTGGGAGAGGGCGCGCAGGCGTATGCCATGTCACTGCTGAATGTCTCTGGCACCTCTTTTGGATCGCTATCGCCACGCGCTATCGAAGCGCTCAATACGGGGGCAAGACTAGGCGAATTTGCGCAGAACACAGGGGAAGGCTCACTATCAAAGTATCACCAGTCGGGCGGTGGCGATTTGATATGGCAAATATCGACAGGTTATTTCGGTTGTCGCACGGCAGATGGCCGAATGGACCGTGCGCAGTTTGCAGAGAAGGCGCGTCTGCCGCAGGTAAAGATGATTGAGATTAAACTCAGTCAGGGTGCGAAGCCTGGCCACGGTGGTATGTTGATGGGAAGTAAAGTGACCCGCGAGATTGCCTCGACCCGCGGTATTCCCGAGGGTCAAGATTGCATATCACCTGCCTCCCACGTTGAGTTCTCAACGCCCAACGAATTACTCAATTTCGCGTTAGAACTGCGTACCCTAAGTGGCGGCAAACCCGTTGGTATTAAACTATGCATTGGTCACCCATGGGAATTCATTGCTATCGTCAAGGCCATGGTAGATCGTCAGGAGTTCATTGATTTCTTCACCGTTGATGGCGCAGAGGGCGGTACCGGTGCTGCGCCAGTAGAATTTACCGATCACCTTGGTTGTCCGCTGCAGGATGCATTGGTCTTTGTTGACAACACATTGATTGGTGCTGGTTTACGTGAGCGTATTAAAGTCGCAGCATCGGGAAAAGTCGTTAGCGCCTATGATATCGTCAAACACTGCGCGTTGGGTGCTGACTGGGTTAATATGGCGCGACCGTTTATGTTTGCCTTGGGTTGTATCCAAGCCAGAAACTGCGCTTCGGGCCATTGTCCTACCGGTATCGCCACCATGGACCCTGCTCGCTATCGCGTGCTTGATGTTGCAAAGAAGGCGGCGCTGGTGCGCAATTTTCACCACAACACCTTGCAAGCCGTCGGTGAGATGATTGGGGCAGCGGGCGTCGCCCATCCAAAACTGCTTAATCGTCGGCATATCGTTCGTCGCTTGTCGGCTAGTGAAATACGGCTCGCGGATCAGATATACCCCAGTGTTGCACCAGGCGCGCTGGTGCGCGGTGAGAGCGTTGCGGACCCACGTTTAGATGTTTACTGGGATCGTGTTAGCGGTGCTAGCTTTCAGGTACAGCCCTAATCATTTGTTGAGAGAATGTATGTCGAAGAATCCTATAGCGATAACCCGACGCAAGTTTGTGGGAACGTTTGCTGGTGGTCTGGCAGCAGGCGCGGCACTGAGCCTGTCGGGCCCTAAGCTGATGGCTGCTGGCGCAATCGTACCAGTGTCTAGTGAATTGCAGAGGACGCAATCTGCGGTTCAATTAGCGCGGGACGAGGCGTTTTGGCGTGAAGTTGCTGGTGCTTACGATCGTACTCAGGGGGTTATCAATCTAGAGCATGGCTACTGGGGCAAGATGGCACGTCCAGTGCAGGAATTCTATGTCGCGGCCACAAAGATGGTGAACACCCAAAACTCCTATTACGCACGAAAGGATTATGGCCAGGACATGCGCGTTGCAGTGCAGCGTGTCGCAGGAGCCTTAGGTGTTAGTGGTGAAGAAATTGTTCTGACCCGCAACGCCACCGAGGCTATTCACAATCTTTTACGTCAATATAAAGGTTTACGTGCTGGCCACCAGGTGCTTTTTGCCGATCTGGATTATCCGAGTTTCAAACAAACGATGGGCTGGCTAACAGAATCTAGGGGAGTGTCTGCCGTGGAGCTGATCATTCCGCGTCGGGCTGATCAGAACCAGATTTACCGAATTTACCTTGATGCGTTTGACGCGAATCCTGATTTAAAGTTGATGCTCCTAACGCATGTCAGTAACCAGCATGGCTTGGTGGTACCTGTTGCCCGTATTGCGACTGAAGCGAGGCGTCGTGGCATAGATGTGATCTGTGACAGTGCTCAGTCTTGGGGGCTGCTTGATTACACGCTACCTGACCTCCAGGTCGATTGGGCGGGCTTCAATCTGCATAAATGGATCGGCGCGCCTGTGGGTGTCGGTGCCCTATACATGCGCCGTGGTTCGCTGGAGCATATCGCGCCATATCCGGGAGAGAAAGATCCAACAGCGAGTCTCGCGCATACACGGGTGCATACGGCGACCTCAAATTTTGCGGCGATACTGACAGTGCCTACGGCGCTGGATTTCCATGAGTCCATTGGCGCTGCTAATAAGGAGGCGCGCCTGCGTTACCTAAACAGCTTGTGGTCTAGTGAGGCAGAGTCTATGCGCCACATAGAGTTGTTGGGTGGGCTTGATGCGTCATCGTCCACCGGTATGGGTGCGTTTCGATTGGCGGGCAAAACCACCGTTGAAGATGCAAAGGTTTTGCAGCAGCGCCTCGAAAACGACTTCGGTATCTTTACTGTCGTGCGCGTCGGATTGGCCAGTGGTGCCTGCGTGCGTATAACGCCGCAGGTATTCACCGCAGCTGACGAACTTGGGCAATTGGTCAGTGCGATGAAAAAACTGGCCTAAAATATCAATGTAAACGCAGATTCAGGGCACAAAAGCCATGTTTGTCTTGAAAATATTTTTATTCGGTCTATTATTCCGCCTCATACATTATTGCGAACACTCATGAAAAACCTGATCCCCACAGTCATCACCTTTAATAATGCCCCGGCGGTATCGCTGCGCCCGGCGTTTGGTGATATGGCTCGGATGCATTTTGGTCGCACTAATACGCATAGCTTGCTGACATACATCGGCAAAATATTTAACCAGATTTTTGTTACCACCAAGAAAGACACACTTATATCGACCTGACGAATTCAACATCATTCGGCAGGTTTTGAAATTTAAAGCCTTCCGGATTCAACAAGGAACCCCGGTAGGCATTGTTTACCGGGGTTTTTTTGTACCTCGTGAGCAGCAGACTCATCGAGGAATATACGGATGTTTGATTTAACAGTATGGGCAAGTCCAGCCCGCATGCGAAGGGAGTTTCTCAATATCGAGGAGCTTGACACGCAAACCATGCCGCCTGAATTGCAGCGAGAATTCGATCAACTCAAACAAGAGTCACCTGATATACCTAGCTCAGGATCTTTTTGGTGGGATTTTTTCAATGCATATAAGCGCCTGATCAGCCGGCTCGTAGTGGGGCGTGGCGTAATGACAGTGCTGGTGTTGCTCGCAGTGCTGGCCAGCCAGCGCATACTTGATGCTAACAATAGCCTAATAGCTGCTGTTGTTTTGTTGTGCGCTTATGCGTCTGTCATTTTGCTACGCAGCGTTATCAACGCGTGGACTGCCGAGATACAAGGCCAGCTGCTGGTGTGCACGCGTACCTTCGTGACGCTGCGTATCAACGCCAAGTTGCTGAAGATGGGTCAGCTGTCGTCTAACGACTTCTCAACAGGAAACCTAAAAACACTGATCTCATCAGACATCTACCGTATTGCAGATTTACTTCAGTCGGTTGCACGCAATGGTGTGCCTTGCATCCTAGGGCTATTGATCCTTGGGCCTGTGATTGTTTACAACATGGGTGTTCCGGGTCTTATTGCTATGGTCGTTGGCTTTGGTGCTATGCCATTAGCCTTTTTGCTGGGCAAGTATGTCCACAAAAAGGAAGCCTTCATTAAAGCTGAGGAAGATACCTTGTCGACGATCATCGGTGAATGGGTCAGTAATGTTCGATTGCTACGTTTTCTGGGCTGGGAAGATCTTATGCGCCGTAAGGTAGCGCGCCACGTTCGGCGTCTGATGATTGAAGCCACGCAACAGTACAGCGTCAACCTCATCAACTTTGGTGTCAGTGTAAGTTGGTGGTTGTTGCCCATAATCACTTTGATATGGGCTAATCAGTGGTGGAGTGAACTCAATAGAGAGTCAGGTATGCAAGCCGCAGGACTGGTCGATATTTTTACCAGCATTTGGATGCTCAACCACATAACGCTATATATACGCTGGTTACCGAACATCTTCATTGATTATGCGTCAGCCTCGGCTTGCGTTACGCGCTTGGAAAAACTGTTTGCCCATCCAGACATAATGGATGACTTATTGCCAAACTGCCCACACGCGGTCGAGGCTGCCTTGCCAATCAAGGTGCATTTCAAGCATGTGAGCTTTGCTTACAGCAGGCGAATTTTGACAAGTCAGGATGAAGCCGCTGTATTACGTGATATTAATCTATCGTTAGATTTGCAAACCCAGACCAGCCTGATTGGTAAGGTAGGTTCGGGCAAATCAACGTTGTTGAAGCTGCTGTGCGCAGAGATTAAGCCGAGTCTGGGCAGCATCGAAGTGGAATTTGAAAACGGCGTGATTGCGGATCTGTGGCATGAGAACGTGTATCGACGGTTTCGAACGGTTATCGGTTACATGCCTCAGGAAGCCTATCTGTCGAACACCAGCCTCGGCATCAACATTGCGCTAGCATCAGGCGAGTCCAGCAGTGACATCATGCAGGCCATCCGGATGGCTGAGTTAGAGGCGGACATAACACACTGGCAGTCTGGTCTGCATGAAGAAGTCGGAGAAACCGGGGTTAATCTCTCGGGTGGTCAAAAGCAACGTGTGAACCTTGCTCGCGCGCTATTCTCTGGGCGTCCTTATCTGGTGTTGGATGACCCGTTGAGCGCCGTCGACGCAACCACCGAGGCGAGCTTAATGGAAAATCTCAAGGCGATACCTGAAGGTTTTTTGCTGAGCAGCCACCGCTTGAATGAGTTAAAGCAAACGCAGCGATTACTGGTGCTGGATGATGGCCAGATTATTGAAGATGGTGATCCTATCGCGCTAATGGATGATCCCGCTTCAGAGTTTAGCGAGCATCTGATGGCAGGTGATTTTGATTTAGTCGATGCGCAGAACGAGCACGCAGATGAGGTGCAACTATGACAGATAAAGACTTTGTAACGGCAGAAGAAATCTCTTCTGAACAAAATAATATAAAGACGCTGGTACGTTTTGCCGCCAGCCTCACGTTACTCCGCAAAATATTGCTACCAACAATGTTGGTGATCGTTTTTGCTGCTGCCGTACCCTCGTATTTTCTTTGGTTTGTCGGTGAATTGGTAGGGTGCGGTCAAACTTCGAGCTGTAATGTCACTCATGCGCTGCTGGGCTGGGAGGTCGTAATACCTATGAGCCTGTCAACGCTGTTCGTGCTCATGTTGTTGGCGATGTTTTCGCGGATAGCCGCATGGATGCTGTTTGAGTTGTCAGGTCAATGGTCTACACAGAAAATTCAAGCGGATATGATGCTAGGCATTTCTGGGGTTCGTACGACTTTCTTTGACGAGAACCCGTCTGGACGTTTGATCAATAGGCTGTTGGGTGACTACGGGATGTTGCGCCAAGACGGTGTGGTGACGTTGGGTGATACCGCTAGCGGTTTGGCTGAAGTACTTTGTGTCGGTGTGTTGATTATGCTGGCAAGCCCGATTGCTGGCGCCATGATATTGCCTGTTATTTGCTTGTATGTGGGGCTGCAGGCTCAACTGGCGCCGATGATGAGTCATGCGCGTGAAATACGTGCGGTCAAAATTGGCGAAGCATTGCACCGTCAAACGGACCTGATCGAGGGGCGGACAATATTCACGCTATACAATCGGCAGCGTAATTTGTTAGAGCGAATTCACAAGGCGTTCGGTGAATCTATGAACATACAATTGTTCTACTGTCGATTAATGCGCTGGGGCATGCTCTGGATGGGGCTTATATCAGCAGCCTATGCGGCGCTTGTGTATACATTTTTGGTCTATGGTTTACATGCGGGTATCGTTTCGAC
>JBLHVI010000100.1:0-11024 GCA_047630175.1 Candidatus Azotimanducaceae bacterium | reverse complement strand
GCAGGCCTCAAATACGCCGCAGGCCTCAAATACGCCGCAGGCCTCAAATACGCCGCAGGCGCTGGGCAAAAAAACCGTCTGTGCCATGCTGATGTGGCCATAGTTGCAGTATTCCTGACTGGCATAGGCTATCTAGCAGCGCTGGGTCAACGCCAACCAGCGCTGCTTGGGTCGCATCGTCATTAACTCTCGGCAATGGGTCAATTGCGAATCGCGCGTCACGGGCGAGGAACTGAGCAACCACCACTTGATTCTCTTCTTCCAGCAGCGAACAAGTGGCATACACCAATCGGCCCCCCGGCTTGACCAGTTCACTGGCTTCGATGAGAATCTCCAATTGCTGTTGTTGCATCGTAACTAAATCAATATCCCGCCAGCGCAAATCTGGCGACCGTCGCAGGGTGCCGGTCCCGGAACATGGCGCGTCGACCAACACCCCGTCCGCGGTACGCTGATAAACCTCAAGCGCCGCGCCATCAGGCAGCAATACTTGACTCACGACATTGCGGATACCCGCGCGTACAAGCCGCGGCTTCAGCTGCGCCAGTCGACGTGGCGCAATGTCACACGCGAGTATCGTTCCTCTGTTATTCATGCTGTCAGCAAGATGCAAGGTTTTACCCCCGGCACCGGCACAATAATCAACGATAAACTCGTCCGGCTGTGGTTGTAACAACCAACTAATCAGCTGACTACCCTCATCTTGGAACTCAAAGCCCCCCTGTTTGAAAGCCCGTGTATTCTGCAGTGGTCCCCGGGTGGCACGACGCAAACCGCAGACAGAAATAGACGTCGGCATGGTCTCAATATCTTCAGCCAGCAGCGCCCGCCCTAACTGCTCAACTGATCCGTGACGCAGATTAACGCGCAAATCAACCGTTGCTGGTTGATTGAGTGACGTCACTAAATCAATAATCTCAACGTCAGACAGCTGACGGTTCAAGGCTTGATACAGCCAGTCTGGCAGGCTCAAATGCTCTGCCGCAGAGAGCTTCCGAGTATCAAACTGCAGCAATAGATCGCCTTGACTGAGCAAATTTCTCCCGCTGTTGTTGATGGCTTCAGGCTTGTTGTTGACAATATCGGCAAACACAGTCGGCGTGAATACGTCCGCGGTCCATCCCTCGTAACGCAGCAGAAACATACCCACTAGCATGGCAGAATCATCAATTGACCATGGCGCTTTGATCACTTCGCTGGCGATCGCCATTAGTTCACGACGATGTCGCAAGCAACCATAAACCGTGGCTGCAGCGAAGCGTCGGTCCGTTGAGCCCATGTTACGATGGGCTTTGAAATAACGGTCAATGACACCGTCAGCAGCGCCTGGCGCAGTGAGGACTTGTGTGAGTAGTTCTACTGCCTTGTCGAATCTTGCGCTGGCATATTTCACCACTGTCGCGTCCTCACTTGGGGTGCGCTGCGACGCGCTGTGACGATGACTGTCTGATTGTGTTTCAACTGCCCACTCCTGTGTGTGCCGGCGGCGATAATGCCTGCTACTTGTCGCCAAGGCAAATTGCCGCTACCTTACTGGTATCTTTCTTAGGATATATTATAAACCCTGATGTCCTCCAACAATTCGAAAACGGCGCTCATCCTATCCGGCGGCGGTGCCCGCGGCGCTTACCAAGTCGGGGTACTCAAGGCCATTGCGCACTTGCAGCCACAGGGCAGCCACAATCCTTTTGATATAGTCTGCGGCACGTCTGCTGGCGCGATCAATGCCTGCGTGTTGGCCTGCGAAAGCGACCACTATGGACACGCAATCACGAGACTCGAGCATCTCTGGTCAAATATTGACTCACGCAAAATCCATAAAGTTGGGTTCTTTCAGCTACTCAAATCAACGCTACGTATTTTTGCATCTTTTTTTCATGAGGGAAAAATTGCGGGTAAACCCAAAGCCCTCCTCGACAATTCGCCCCTGCGCGAATTGCTTGAGTCCCAGATAGATTTCAGCAAGCTACCTGAGCGATTGGCACAGGGCGATCTAACAGCACTAAGCATTACTGCCTTGGCCTACGATTCGGGTAAGAACGTCAGCTTTTATCAAGGTGCTAACGCCGTCGACAGTTGGCGCAGAAACCAGCGCGTCGGTTTTCGCACTGTCCTCAACCATGATCATCTAATGGCGTCATCGGCACTACCCGCTATCTTTCCGGCAGTGAATATTCAAGGCGAGTACTTTGGTGACGGCGCGATCCGCCAGAGCGCCCCGTTAAGCACCGCTCTCCATCTAGGCGCCGACCGCCTGTTTGTGATCGGGGTAAGTCATAATGCTCAGGAGCAGCCAGAAACAAGCCAGCCCGACACATCGCCGCCGTCATTTGCTCAGATCGCAGGACACCTGCTCAACTCGTCATTTATCGATGCCATGGATGAAGACCTAGAGATGCTCGAACGCTTCAACTTAATTAGCGCCTATCTCTCATCCGAGCAGCAAGAGAATGTCCGCATTCGCCCCGTTGAAGTGCTGACAATCACGCCGTCGATTCGATTTGATGATATCGCCGCCAATCACATCGGTGATCTTCCTGTATCGATGCGCACATTCTTTAAAACCATTGGTGCGACGCGCGCCGGCGGTGGTGCCAGCATGGCCAGCTATCTGCTATTCGAGTCAGCCTTTTGCAAAGAATTGATGGCAGCCGGCTATGCTGACGCTATGGAACGCGAACATGAGATCATAACGTTCTTGGATGGGGCTCTCTAACGCCCGGTGAATATTGGCTTACGACGCTCGAGAAAAGCCTGTACGCCCTCCTTAAAGTCCTCGCTGTCGAACATACCGCCTAGGTGCATCATCAACTGATCTACAGACGTATCGTAGGACTGCTCTAGGCCCATGCGCATCATGCGCTTGGTAGTTTGGACGGCTAATGGTGCGTTATCTGCCACGTCTTGGGCCCATTCTAAGGCGGTCTCCATAACTTTGTCGTCTGCCACAACCGTGTTCACCAAACCAATTTCAAGACATTCTTGCGCGCCCACCACACGACCTCGGTAATATAGCTCAGCTGCTTTGGCCCAGCCGATCAGGCGTGGCAGTAACCACGTGCCACCGCTCTCGGGCACAACGTTGCGCTTGGCCGTCACCGCCGCCATCTTTGCCGACTCACCCGCAATACGCATGTCACACAGCAGCGCGATATCCATCCCGTATCCTGCAGCCGCGCCGTTGAGGGCGCAAATAACCGGCGTGTCAATATTCCACATAACATTAACCGGCGCATCACGCAGGTCAAACAGTTGCCGCGGACGATTGCTACCTTTGCTGTCGCCACTACCAATGCCACCCTGCCCAACATCCACCAGATCAAGCCCGGCACAAAAACCCTTACCGGCACCGGTCAATATAATACAGCGAACCTCAGGATCCTTGTTAGCCTCGACCATCTTGACCGACAGCTCACTAAGCATCGTGCGGCTGATAGCATTAAGCCGGTCTGGCCGATTGAGTGTGATAATAGTGATCTGACCACGTTGTTCGACGAGCAAGTCTTGCGTGCTTGATGGTGTCATTTTGCCTCTCCTAAATTGTTTTTATTATTTGCGCGTTTGACCACCTCCACCGGATCAAGAATGAACTCCGCGATGTCTCGCACTACAGAGCTGTTAGACCGATGTAAGGCCGAAAACGCTACGATGATATCGGCGTGACCTAAATTTTCATAGACTTCACGACTCGCCTGACCGCCAGCTGTGCGGGCTTTCTCCATCAAACTCTTGGAGTGACCGCGCCTAACCCGCGTATCCTGTCCACCATGCAACAGATACAAGGGCGGGGCATCAGCGCGCACAAAATTGACCGCCTGCGATAAGGGATAATCTTGCTCTGGACCGAACAAATCCCAGTGGTCATCTTCCGTAAACGGGTAGAAATCATAAGGGCCCGCTAGACCAACAAAACCCTTAAGCCGAGCGGCGAGATCACCTGTGTCAGTCTGATAACGTTCATTCAAGCATAACAGCGCACCTAGCTGCGCCCCAGCCGAATGCCCCATAATAAATACCGGTTGTTGCTGCGGTGTATTGTCGGCGACCCAGCGCCCGGCAGACGCAACATCTTGCATCATCTGATCAAACCGAACCTCAGGATACAGACGATAATCTGACACCACGACATCACAACCAAGCCGGCATAGCGTATCTGCGACGAAGCGATAGTCTTGCCTTGCACCACTGCGCCAACCACCGCCATAAAAAAAAAGCACTAACGGCGGCAGCGGTTCACTTGCACCTACAAAGGTGCGGCTATGTTGGTAGTAATCTAGGCGCTGACGTTGCCGTTCGCCGTAAGCAATGCCCCGCTGCAGTCGGTAGTGTCCGAGTCTTGCTAACAGATTGATGACTTTCAGGCCGAGTTGCTGGCCGACTTCACCAAATTGCTGTTTGTTTAGGGGAATGTTCAATGGCACCAAAAGTGTTTTTCGCGTAAGGTTAGCGCCCGATTGTTAACAGGCGAGATAGGCGTTTAACGACATATGAAAGACGTTAACCAGCCAATTCCCAAAGCACAAGCTCCAATTCAACCACCCGTAACCGGTACCGGGAAAGCAACACCTTGCAATTAGTCCAACCTTCATACTCGATCCGCCTGATACCTTTGGCAAGTTTGCTGATGGCAATGATATTCAGCGTCACGGCCAGCACTGCACAAGCCAGCGATACACTCGTTCTAAAGCGCTTTGATGGTGTAAAAATCAAAGTCGATGGCAAGCTCGACGAACCCGCGTGGCAGGGTGCACCAATCATCGATGCTCTCATGATCATTGATCCTGACACCTTAGAAACACCACCTTGGGCAACTGATGTCCGTTCGTTTTACACCGACAAGGGACTGTATGTGGGCATCTATAACGAGCAACCCGAGGAGACGATCGTCGAACGGCTTAGCCCTCGTGACAATTCGGTTTCAAGGGATGGTAACTTTTTCACGTTGGACCCCACCGGCAGCGGCCTTTTTGGCTACTGGTTTGGCGTAAACCTTGGCGGCAGCCTGCAAGACGGTACTGTGTTACCCGAGCGCCAGTTCAGTCGGCAATGGGATGGCCCTTGGAATGGGGCCGCGGCGCGCGTTGAAGGCGGTTGGAGCACCGAGTTCTTCATTCCTTGGTCGATGATGACCATGCCCGAAGTTAAGGCTATTCGTCAGAACCTTGGTTTTTATGTCTCTCGCAGAGTCGCCTATAACGACCAACGATGGGGATTCCCTGCGCTACCCGACACCCAGCCAGTGTTTCTCTCGACCCTTCAAAAACTTGAGATTGAGGGCATCACACCGAGCCAACAATTCAACATCTTTCCCTATGCATCGACGTCTTATAACAATGTTGCTGCCGGTGGCAAGGACACTTACAAAGCAGGTGCGGACATTTTCTGGCGCCCTACCAGTAACTTTCAAGTCAGCACGACACTAAACCCGGATTTCGGTAATGTCGAAGCTGATAATGTTGTCGTTAACCTGACAGCGATTGAGCCATTTTTTCCTGAACGGCGGGCCTTCTTCCTTGAAGGTAACGAGATCTTTAACACATCGCCTAGAAGCCAAAACGGCGGCGGCAGCGGCGCCCCTATCACCCTCATCAATACACGCCGAATTGGCGCACAGCCCATCGACACGGAAATCAGCGATTTTGAGCTGACTAATATTGAAAAAAATCAGCCCACAGAAATCATTGGCGCTCTAAAGGCTGTCGGTCAAAATGGCAGCGTCCGATACGGTACTCTTGGGGCTTTTGAAGAAGGCACGCTGTTAGAAGGTGAAGTAAACGGTGAGGCATTCAGTACCGAACAGGCAGGTCGGAATTTTGGTGCCGCCCGCGTCTTGTACGAAGACACCAGCACCGGCGCCCGGCGATCAGTCGGTTGGCTTGGGACTGTTATCCAGCACCCCCAACTAGACGCCATGACACAAGGCGTTGACGCCCACTATCTATCCAAGACGGGCAAATGGAATACGGACCTGCAGCTGCTTTACAGTGATGTCGATGGCGAACAGGGATCGGGGGGGTTTGTTGACATAAGCTACACGCCTGAGCAAGGTCGCAGGCACTCGCTGGCCGTTGACTACTTCGATGATACGCTGAACATCAACGACTTTGGCTTTCTACAACGCAACGATCTCATCGGTGGTCGCTATGCTTACCGGCAAACTGATTCAGACATTGCAGGCTTAAGATCACGTCAAACCGACCTGCGCTTGGTGCAGTACTACAACAAAGACCAGCTGCTCGTAAGATCAGGCGCCTTTGCGTCTCAGGAACGTCAGTTCAACAACAACAACTTCCTGTTTTATGAGCTGAATTTTTTTCCAGAACGCTGGGATGACCTGAACAGCGGCGGCAATGGTAACTTCAAAGTCGAGGGTAGATTTCAAACGGGCATTTTTTATGGCACCAACGAAGCCAACGATTTCAGTTTTGGTGTCGGCACAACCTATCGCGACGAGGATCTAGGCGGACGCACCATGGAATATGTCACGGAGATGCGTTGGCAACCCACCGATCGCTTCTCCCTCGTCGCCGAAGTCGAATATCTGGACAGAAAAGGATGGTTGTTACAGGAAAATGGGCGCGAGTTTACAACCTTTGATGCACGCCGCTGGAGTCCCAATCTGGAGCTCGATTTTTTCCTTAGTGCGCGTCAACAATTCCGAATCACCGCCCAGTGGGCCGGTATTAAGGCATTTGAAGACAAGCGCTGGCTGGTGCCCTCCGAGGATGGTGATTTGGAACAGGACTTTGCTACGAGCGCAGCAGGCAATCGAGATTTCAGTATTTCACGCCTGACCTTTCAAGCCCGCTATCGTTGGGAAATCGCACCTTTATCTGATTTGTTTGTGGTATACACGCGCGGCTCAAATGTCGATAGCCGCCCTAACGACGGCTTTGAGGATCTTGCGCGAGCTTCGTGGACCGAGCGACTGGTTGATATATTTGTTGTCAAGCTACGCTATCGAATGGGAGGTTAATCAAGTGGCAGCCCCGTTATGGATCTTTGGTTACGGATCACTCATCTGGCGAGCCGACTTTGCCTTTGTTGAACGTCGCGCCGGATACATCAAACACTGGGCAAGGCGTTTTTGGCAAGGCTCGGAAGACCATCGCGGCGTGCCAGGGGCACCAGGCCGCGTAGTGACGTTAGTAGAGTCACCCACATCTCATTGCATGGGCATGGCATATCGTGTTGCAACCGAGCAGACGGATTCTGTCATGGCGCAACTAGACTATCGCGAGAAAGGCGGTTACGACCGCCTCACCATTGACGTACACTTCACTGACCAACCGCCGGTGACAGCGATCACCTACCACGCTACCGCCGCTAACGAACACTATCTAGGCCCAGCAAGTGCGGCTGCTATTGCCAATCAGGTCTTCGCAGCAGCAGGTCCCAGCGGCAGCAATAGTGAGTATGTGCTAGAACTCGATCAGGCCCTGCAGCAGCTGGAGCATCATGACCCACATGTGACCAACATCGCTGCTGAAGTCAGGCGCCTACACGAGGCCGCTAAATAACCTTCTCAACCTTGAAACCAAGCCGTGGAAAGTGCACAGCTACTTGCCCAACCTGCGGGTCTTCGCGCAGTAGCACTAACTCCTCCAAGGAAGCCAGCTGCAAAGCGCCTCTCACTGGAAACAAACCATAGTCGATGGGCGTGATATCCACTACATCGCCGACTTGCAACCCATCAATCTGCGAAACAGTCATTTCAGCTACCGGTTCTGGGCTCGCGTCACGGGCCACCGATAGTCCTTCAGTGCCGGTGATTTCGACGGGCTGGCCATGACCTATTTCAGCCATCGCTGTCATCCACGCCAACACATGTGTATAAGGTGCGAAAGTGTCGCGAAGCGCGGCATTGTTATGCACAAACCAACAAATATGAAACGTCGAAAAGTCAATAATCGTCGGCGCCGCCCCGAACAAATAAGGCGCGCAGGCTAATTGCTGGTCTAGGCGTTTCAGGTGCATCACAAAATAGGGCAACGCCACCTGTAGGTCCATACCCAACTCCGTAGAGCCGCGAGTAAACTCAGCGCGGTCAGCCATAAATGCAGCGGCAGCCTTTTCGTCTGCGAACAAGGGTGTTGAACCCAACCCTCGAGGCTGGAAAGCCACCGCAACCGCGACCTTAAAAAAGAAGGTGTCGGTCCAATGCGCCAAACCACCTGACACAGCCTCGAGCGAGGCTGGGTAGATGCTATTATCGGGGTACATTCGATCAATCACTCTCGCCATCAAAGCCGTGTCGCAATAAACGTCTGCACCAATCTGCATCACGGGAGTCTTTCGATAGCCCCCTGCCAACACCGCAAGTTCTGGTTTGGGCTGAATAATCGGCACTTTGACTGTCTGATACGTCGCTTTTTTGTAACCCAGCAGCAGACGGATCTTTTCTGAAAAAGGTGACTCAGGGTAATGGTAAAGAATGATGCCAGACATAATCGTCCCCGCGAATGAAGTTGCCTTGATCATAGCACTGCCTGCAGAGATTGCTTATAGTCAACCCACAGCAACAACACCGGAGCCGAACATGAGACTCAGTAAACCCCGTATCGCCGCGCTAAACGAAGACCAGTGGGACGAGGAACAAAAAGCGATACTAGGACAGCAAGAAATGCGCGGCCGCGTACCTAATATCTTTCGCACCATGGCCAACCACGCCAAGCTTGCCAAGCGCTGGCTGGTTTTCGGTAATCACATTCTGTCTAAGTCCACCCTTCCGGCCCGTGATCGAGAGATTCTTATACTGCGTGTTGGCTGGCTCTGTAAAGCTGGCTACGAATGGGGCCAGCATGTTGTTATAGGCAAACGAGTTGGCATTGAAGACCATGAAATCGATATGATCAAAGAGGGCGCAGATGCGGGCTGGAATACGCACGATGCCTTGCTCCTTCGCGCCGCCGACGAACTCCACCAGGATGCCTTTATTAAAGACGCTACATGGCAAGGCCTAAAACAAACATTTAGTGATCAACAAATGATGGACCTCGTTTTTACCTGCGGACAATATACGATGGTATCAATGGCGCTAAACTCTTTCGGCGTGCAACTCGACGCGGATATCGAAGGGTTTTAGGCAAGCCAAATAACAGTCCGCGGAGAGCCGCCTAAAGTTCTAGCTCGGTCCGCAAAGTAAATATCAACGCGTCATCAAGATTCGGCAAAGCACTGGGTGACACGATATACGACACTGTGGGTCTCAATCTAAGCATGTCACTGAGCGCATATACACCAAACAACTCAGTTGCCACTTCTCGTTGATTTTGAACTAAAAAACGGGTTGTGGAGCTCAGGTCCATTGCGCTCAGCCCAAACCCCAATGTCGCATTGGCGCCTAACGGCGAATGCCATACCAAACCTAAACCTAGATGACGACGAGGCGCGGCAAGATCATTTTGGACGCTACCGAGTTGAATGAAGAATCCGAGGCTACTGGCTTTCGCCGACAGCGGTAGCACGTGATCGAGTAAGGCAAAGTATCCCTGCGTACCAGACAACTCCTCACCGTTTAGATCCTCAAAATCGCTAGAATCATGCCAACCCCCTACCCGCAAGGATCCCCTATCGCTGTAATGAACCACTAGCTCCGCAATAGTAAATATGTCGCCAAAACCTTGCCCGCCATTAGCCGAATAGATGCCAACGTTAGCCGTGACTAGATCGCTGACGGTGTAGAAGCCGTTGATAGAAAGCGCTGGATCAGGGTAAGTCGGCAACGACAATATGGTTGGGCTAAAACCCATTGAAGCATGCATGAAAAAACTCGCTTGCTCAGACACAGCAAACTCTGTATTCGCATCAATCTGACCAACTTTGAAGCGAAGGTCGTCACTCAAAGTTTGCTGGTACCAGTATTCGTTTATTTTACTAAAGGACTGCGCGTCGATATTTGAGTATGCCTGTAAATCACCCGCATCGAGACTGCCATCATCGCCTCTAAATAATTGGGCACTGATAAATAAACTCGATTGAGAGGCAAGAAGCAGACCAGACGTGTCAAAATTTAGCGAAGACTGCGCCAGTGCGCGATGGCTGCCACCCGTATCAACACCCCCGTCAAGCACACTTGAGGCATCATAGGTAATAAGTAAATCAGCTTGAATCAATGACGTCTCTTGCGCCTTAACGAATAGTGATATCGACCCTAGTAGCGGCAATAGCCAAATCAATCTACACACGTCAATTACCTCTTGCCAGAGTCCACGACATATCAGTACATGAGTTCTGCGTTCTGCGTTCTGCGTTCATCAACGGCAAAGTAGAAAAGCAGGTAGAGATCATTGAACTTATCAAATTTTTCGAGACGCCTGTCGCCACTTTTTAAGCAATCAACTTACAATAGCGAATGCTTCACCCGATAGCGAAGGCCTGCAAATGGGCTATGTGCACTAGATTACACCGCGTTATTGCGTCGAGACAAATGACGACCTTCATCGCACTTGGACGAATACCACAAAGGATAGTTTATACTCGTTTGTTTCAAAGCTCACGCATCGAATATGGCAGTAAAATTTAGATACAGCGTCATCTGGCTCATCAGCGCGGTGGTTGGCTATGGGTTTGCACTCACCAGCCTGACAACCGACGGTGCTTACCATTCTTATCTATTTGCCGGCATTGATTCCTATTATCACGCCGCACGCGTTCTGTCGACGATAGCAACGGGACAATTCAATGAATGGGAAGCACAGTCGTATTATCCCACCGGCGCTTGGATCACTTGGCCTTGGGCATTCGACTACGGCATTTCACGGCTTGCCAGCTTATTTACCCGCTTAACCGGCAATGACCCTGTGACATTGCTGGTCAATCTGCCGCCCCTGTGGATCGCTGTCAATCTCGGTCTTCTGCTTGGCATTTGCCGTGCTCTGAAGTTGACTCACGCAATGACAGCATTTATTTGTCTCGGTTTTAGCATGCTGCCTCTCACTCAGCAGGTACACATGGCGGGCCGCCTAGATCATCACTTTGCTGAACTTACCTTTGTTCTAGCAACCACTTGGTTTGTAACACTA
>JBLHVI010000099.1:0-11370 GCA_047630175.1 Candidatus Azotimanducaceae bacterium | reverse complement strand
TTCTGTCATTCCACAAGCCTTTAGACGCCGGTGCACGGCCTGCGCGTAGTGCCGATGTTATCGCTAAGTGTAAAAACATGCCTTTCGTGTAAAAATAGAACCGCGTGTGCGGACATCTTAGTGCTAGACGCGCGCTGGTTAGCCATTACCAGAACAATAGATCACTATTTAATCGTAACGGTGTGTGAAAAACTATGAACCAGATAGCAAGTCAGGTGGCGCTCGACAAAGCCAGTCAGAAAGCCAGTTACAACATGAACAAGCTGCACAAGCGCCTACGCCGTGAAACCGGTAAGGCCATCGAAGACTTCAACATGATCGAGGAGGGCGACAAGGTCATGGTGTGTATCTCCGGGGGTAAAGACTCGTTGACGATGCTCGATATTCTGATGAGTTTGCAGCGCCACGCGCCGATCAATTTCGAGTTAGTGGCTGTCAATCTGGACCAGAAGCAACCGGATTTCCCCGAGCATATTCTGCCCGAGTACTTCACGTCGATCGGCGTGCCCTACAAAATTCTCGAACAAGACACCTACTCGCGGGTAAAAGAAATGGTCCCTGCGGGCAAGACCTATTGTGGCTGGTGCTCACGATTTCGACGTGGCATCTTGTATACGTACGCCAAGCAAGAAGGTTTTACTAAGGTGGCTCTGGGGCACCACCGCGATGATATGTTGGGCACGCTATTTCTTAACCTGTTTTACGGTGGCAAGATGAAAACTATGCCCGCCAAACTGCTCAGCGATGATAAGCAAAACATCGTGATTAGGCCGCTGGCGTATTGCAAGGAAAAAGATATCGAGCGCTACGCGCAGATGACCAAAATGCCGATCATTCCATGCAACCTATGTGGATCACAAGATAATATGCAGCGTCAAGTCATCAAAGAAATGCTGGTCAACTGGGAAAAGCAGTACCCCGGGCGGCTTGACAGCATCTATCGCGGGATGACAGATATCGCTCCCTCCCACATGCTGGATGCCAGCCTGTTTGACTTCAAGTCTTTGCAACGCCAGACGCTGGCGGATCCAGCTCAGATGGTGAACGTTGTTAATGTCTAACGAAGGCTGACCACGGCCGATTAGTTTAAGCATCCGGTGCTGTTGATGGCCCCGGCGTCTGGTCGCTCTGATAGCGCGCGCTAGCGCCAAGAAAATAGGCAAGCGCTTGGCGGAACGGGTCCAAGTTTATGTGCACGAATGTGCTGTTTGGTTCTGCCAATTGATGCTCTAGGTGGCGCGCTAATGCCATAAGACGTGTTGCGCCAAAACTGCCTGAAACGCCGGCAATATTGTGCGCCAGGCGCGCTGCTGCATCGCCATCTTGGGCATCAACTAGCTGTTGCAGTTGCTGGTCTGCATCGCCATACAGACGGCTAAACTCACTGAGCAGATGGCGTAGTAGTTTCTGATTATCGTCATGCAGTCGCAGTGCTTCGTCGAAATCAACATCAACCGTATCAGGTACGGTTTTAATTTGTGTGCTCTGGTTTGATCTTTCCGGCGCGGCCATTGGCGATAAGACTGGCGAAATGCGCCCTAGTTTAGCCAGTAATTTTATCAGGCTGCCGAAATCAATAGGCTTGCTGAGGTAGTAATCAAAGCCACTATCCATCGCTTTTTCAACTTCGTGGTCAAGCACGCCCGCTGATAAGGCAACAACTGTCAAACTGCGCAGTCGCGGGTGCTGGCGAATCTTGCGGATAGCCTCATGACCATCCATGCGAGGCATGCGCAGGTCCATCAAGACAGCAAAGAAGTTTTCGTCCTCGAGTATTTCAAGGGCTTGCAAACCATCTGCGGCCACGGTGACATCAATGCCGTGACTGGACAATACCTCACGGGCCAGATCCTGATTGATAAGGTTGTCTTCCACCAGCAACACCTTCTGGCCTTGCAATTGTGTACCCACGGCTTTGCGTTCTGGTGGGGCTGCCGACAGTGGGGCTGCCGTCAGTGCTAGTGCCGTTTGCTGGGTTTGAACGAATATGTAAAACGTAAACTGGCTACCTTCCCCAAGGACGCTGTTCACATGTATCTCTCCGCCCATCATCTCTACTAGGCGTTTACAGATTGTCAGGCCAAGGCCGGTACCTGCGCGATTATCCTGCGCGTTGCCGCTATTAAAGGAATCAAAAATCAGCGCTTGTTGAGCCGGCGCGATACCTGTGCCGGTATCGTTAATCTGGAAGTTCAGGCGAACACGCTGATCGTCGCATGGCGTTAACTCAACACTAAGTCGGATACGTCCATGCTGGGTAAACTTAATCGCATTGCTCAGCAGGTTGATCAATATTTGGCTGATACGGACGGGGTCGCCTTGGTAGACGGTGGCATCAATAGCTAAGGGTAATAGCAGATCGATACCCTTCTCTTCAGCATTCAAACTGAAAAGACCCCGTAGGTCGGTGATGATTTCTGGCAGGGAAAAAGGCTGCTGGTCGATGGTCATTTTGCCGGCTTCAACCCGAGAGATATCGAGTATGTCGTTGACTACCATGAGCAAGTGATTTGATGAGCGCCGAATGACATCCAAATAGTACGTTTGCTGTTTATCCAGCGGTGTCTTTAGCGCAAGATCAGTATAGCCAATAATAGCATTCATTGGTGTGCGAATCTCATGGCTCATGTTTGCCAAGAACTCACTTTTGGTCGCGGTCTCCGCCTGTGCTAAGCGTTGTCCCTGTTCAGCTTCCTCGCGCATTTTACGCTCGGTGATGTCGATCATCGAGCCCTCGATACGATCAAAGCGCTTTGCACTGTCATAGAAACTTTGCACAGACAATGCAGCCCACAGTTCGCTGCCGTCCTTACGGTGCATTTTCGCCTCATAACCCACGACTCGTTGATTGCGCCTTAATATGTTAGTTAGGTGAAAAAAGTCTTCTTCATCAACGAACAAATTATTCGGGTTGAAGCGCGGTAGTCGCAACACTTCATCTGCAGTCTGATAGCCTAGCAGTTGCGCGGCTGCCGGATTAATACTGATTATTGTGCCATCATGGCTCAGCTCAAAAATCCCCTCAACGGCGTTTTGATAGAGCGTCAGATATTTGTTTCTAGAGTCGTTGAGTTGTTGGTAAAGTCGCGCATTTTCAATGGCAATAGCTGACTGTGACGCTAACAATTTGAGAATAGCTATTCGCTCTTGAGAGAAAGAATGCATCGTCTCTCTATTCTCAAGATATAGAACCCCTGTTAGATTAGATCGACTTAAAACAGGTATGCATAGAATAGACATGGGTTTTTGACGCAATATGTAACTATCTTGTGTGAAAATGTCTTCATTTAATGCATCATTTAGTACTAGGTCTTGCTCGGTGCGAGAAACATAATCAATTACAGATACAGGCAGAACGTTGCCGTGGCGGTAATCACGTTGCTGCTGATTATGGCTAGCAACGCCGTCAGCATACTGGCTGCTAATTTCAAGCACCAGTTTTTGGCCCTTTAGGAGCAGCAAGCTGGCGCTGTGAGCGCCAGCATTTTCCAATGCCACTACCATAAGACGTTCCAATAAATTGTTGAGAATGATTTCGCCAGACAGTACCTGAGTCGCTTTGATAACTGCGCCAAGATCAAGAAAATTGCCATAGTTCGTGTACGCGTCAGCGGGCAACCTCGACGGCGAGTTGTGGATAGCGCGCGGGCTGCTTGCCAATTGAGTAAATTCTTTTTCTAACGCCTCTACTTTGTTCATGGCGCCCCAGCGTGTGTAGCAGCTACGAGCACGTTCGATATAAAATAAGGCTAATCCGGCTCTGTTCTGACCGTCATGAAAACGACCAGCGAGCTCGTTCGCAAGACCATATTCTTTTTGATAGCCATGTATTTCAGCTAGATTGATAGCCTGCTCATAATGCTCGCTGGCTTGTTGTTGCTGCTCGTCGATACGAGCGAGCTCGGCGGCTACCATGTGGTAGCCATGGAGATGGTTTTGCGGCGCGTGATGCGACCATTTACGTAACTGCCGCTGATTCACCCGGATGCGAATTCGTAGCGCCAGTCGCTGTCTGGCGCTTACAGTATTGAGAACGTTGATACACGCCAGACTCTCATAGAGCACAAAGAAAGGTATAGCTGGTGACGAGGCGACGGCATACAGATTAGCGCGAGCTGGTGTTGCAAAGACAAGCGCATCTGCCGGCCGCTGAAACAACACGGCCAGATATGTTTTTAGAATAAACAGGTTGGCGATATTGGCGTTATCAGGTTGTTTTGAATGAACAGTATCAGTAGCAACTTCGACGCGCTGTGCATTGTCGACGTCGGCATTCAAGGTGCCTTGCTCGTTGTAAATATCGCCCTGCAGTAGCCAGGGATTAGTACCTGGCTTCATCAGGTTGCTTACAGCCTGACGATAGATACAGGTAAGACCGAGCACCGGTGTCTGATTAAATTGACGTGCCTGTTCGCTGTAGAGTCTAAGGTTCGCATCCAAGCTGTTAAGTTCTTGGCCTAATAGGAAAGCATTTGTACTGGCAGTGACAGCAGCGAACATGGCAAATTCAATGTCTCCTTGCTGCAACCCCGTGTTATAAGCCTGAGTGAGCGGTTCAAGCGTTTCGCGAAGATGATGTCGCCACGGTATAATAAAGTCGTTAGTTAGTAGGGTGTGCTGCGTCGTTGTGGTCGTAAAATCTGGGTCACTGGCAGTAATATTTTCATCAATAGTTAGGACGCCATAGCGGTATCCCGTTTCTATTGTGCCGAGAAAAGTAATGAGTAATGCACCGAACATTGGATAGGCCAAAGCCGATTCTGGCGCAACCCCCTGTTTTAATGAGAGCTGGATCATTTTGAGGATATAAAGACCAACACGCTTTTCCCCCGCCAGGTAACCTGACTGGCTCAACAGCATTAGGGTGCGCATGACCGCTCTGTGCCTCGGATCCTGCATGACACGTTTGGATGTCTTGTTGATGCGGGCGCTGATGGCCTCGAAAATGACTGCGGCGATCATGCCTGTAATGTTTACCACATTTGGTTTGATGGCAACCGGCGTATTCAATAGGTGCAGGATACTGTGACCCAGTTGAGTGGCTGCTGTTACGTCATTAGCTGTCACCAGATAGCGTAGCTTTATCTCCAGTAAACGCGCTTCATCGATGGGGTTTCGGCAACGCTCGCGCACCGTGCGAACTATTTGATTAAGCTGTTCTTGGTCGCCGCATAGGTATGCACATTCAGCGGCGAGGACATGCATGTCGAGGTTCAATGCATAATTTGTCCATTGGTGATCATCAAACAGAGCAATGGCTGTTTTTACGTACTTGTATCCACGTCTAAAGCTTGCGGCATTTTTGGCGCGATGACCCGCAGCTAAATTCAGTTGGGCGAGTTTCTTGCGATCGGTAGGATGACCTTCTAATAGTTCGAAACTGCTATTCAGTGGTTCGAGAATATCGAATAAGGTATCGTCGCCTGGATCATTGATGTCTTGTAGCAGGTGATGGCTGATTTCATATTGCCACTGGTGTTGTTTGTCAGCGTCCATGCGCCGATAAATTTCCTCGGCCAATAAAGGATGGGTAAAGACATAGACCTTATGGCTAACGCCGTCGGGTGTTTGTGTCGGGGTGGCGACCGAATTGACGAGGAAGCCAGTGGTTAGTGCTGCTTCGATGTCTGCATCCCCGAGGCCATTGATGGGTGCGGGTAGGGCACGGCACAGACCAACGAATGTGTCCTGCTTCAAGCTGCCGCTCATGCAGGCGGTAAACTCAAGTAATACTTGAGTGCCTGGTGCAAGTAGCGACCACTGCCCAAGCAGATGGTGAGCGGCAGCACTGGTAGCGGGTAGCAAGGCAATCTGCTGGGTATGCCAACTCCACTCGCGATGCTGGCGACTAAAATAGATAGCGCCTTCATCGTACAATTGATAAATAGCTTGGCGGACTGCTTTGGGATTACCTAGCGTACGGGCTTGAATAAGGGCTGCGATTGTTTGGGTTTCCGCTGTGACGCGATACAGCGTGGTCGCTAGTAGCTGGTTGATGGCGTCCGTCGATAGATTTTCTAGCAATATCTGATCGGCCTTAGCTGGCGGTGTTAACAGCCGATCAAGCAAAGCACTCGCCTTGGAGGGTGTCAGCGGTTTGTGTCTCAGAGGTTGACTATTGTGAGTGCCAACGAGCATCAGGTGTTTGACGGGCGCAGCGCGCAACACCTCGATCATCAGCGCAATGGAGCTTTCGTCCGCCCAGTGTAAATTGTCGGTGGTTAACAGTAGTGGTCGGCCGGGTTGCGCCAGCTGTTCCATCAATGTGCTTAAGGCTTTTTTCAAGCTTTCATCTATGAATCTCGGCTGCTTGTCAGGCTTTGTGGTACCTGCTGGGCTAGCCGTGAACGCGTTGACGACATGACGCGCTCGGGCCGACCTATCGATAGACAGGAAGTTGAATTCGGGCACAAAGTTCATCAGGCTGGGCAAGTTGCTGGCTAGGGCCGAGCGCAAATCTGTCGTCGTCTCGTCAAGGTCTGGGCGAGCTAGCAATTGGCGTGCAATGTCAGCAAACATGTTGCGAATACCCGCATAAGGTATTTGTTGGTTTTCTTCGGTGAGCATACAGCTACCTGAAAGGCCACCAAGGGCGGTGTTTTTCTTACGCAATTCGCGTAATAACGCAGTTTTGCCAGAGCCTTCCTCGCCAATACAAAAAATAATACAGGGTCCCTCAACGGCGCATTGCTGCAATTGCTTTTCCAGTGCTGTGATCTGCGATGAGCGCTGTAGGAGGATGTCGGGCAGGGTAAGTTGCTCTGAGATATCATCGAGGGCGATTTCAAAATCTGTCTGAGCCTCGTCGGCTCTGCCTTGCTCAAGCAGGCGCGAACAGGTCTCTAGATCTTGCTGGATCGCGAAGGCGCTTTGGTAGCGATCAGCCGGACTCTTTTCAAGCAATTTCATAACAATGCGTTCAAGCGCTTTTGGTACTTGTGGGTTTCGCTGCTTTGGCGGGGTGGGTCGCGTCGCAATATGGTGGTACACCAGTTCTAGGCTGTCTTTTGTAGCAAAAGGTAACTGCCCCGTTAGCAGTTCATACAGGGTGACACCGAGTGCATAAAAGTCAGTTCGATAGTCAACAGGCTGCTCTAGACGGCCGGTTTGTTCAGGTGAAATATAATGCAAGTCTCCCTGCGGCCCGTTGTGGCGCGAAATTGTGTGGTGCTGAGTAGAAATCCGTCGAGCCAAGTGGAGATGGGTCAGACGAATTTCCTTCGTGGTGGCGTTGACTAAAATGCTGTTGGGATTGATGTTCTGATGTAGCACGTGTTGTGCGTGAAGCGTATCTATCGCCTGCGTGATGCCGCGGGCAAGAGTGATTGCCTCTCGGATGGTGGCTCGGCGCTGGCCCAGGTGCTGTATTAATGGCAGGGCACTGCTATAAGCCATGACCATAATTGGGGTTTGGCGATACTCGAGCCAGTCTAGTGTTGCTAATACTGCGTCAGTGGTGAGCGTCTGTGAAAGCTCAAACGCACGGCGGAATTGAATCGCCGCCTCTGATGTAAGTGATGTCGTTTGCAGCTGGTATAGTAGTACCGGTATGCCATCACTGTTGCGTGTCGCCTGATAGATTTGTATGCGCTGGCCAGAAGTTTGATTTGAGCGCTTCGGCAAATTTTGCTCAGCCGAGCGCTGTGTGATGCTGTGATAACCCGGGGGTGAGATCATTCTGGCGCTGTATGCTGGGTTGTGTGCATAGGAGGTTAGCTCACCAAAGGTGCAAACAAATAGCCAGTGCCATGAATAGTGCTAATGAATGTTTCATCGGGGCAGTGGTCGCGAAATTTACGCCGTACTTGGCCTACCAGTACATCAATATACCGATCGTCGGGGTACCACTCCCGGTTACGGATTTTGTTCATCAACTGATCTCGGGTGAGAACCATCCCAGCACTGTCGATGAGTGCCAGTAGCAAGTGAAACTCACCTGCTGACAGCGGCTGTAGCGATCCACTGGGGGTGGTAAGTTGGCGTTTATTCAAGTCTAGCGTCCAGTCTTGAAAGTGGCGCGAGTGGCCTTTTTCTTTCTGCTGCGCCTGCGCGTTGACGCGGCGCAGCAAACTTTTAACGCGGGATAACAATTCTCTAGGGTCAAAGGGCTTGGTGACATAATCATCGGCGCCGCTTTCAAGACCGACAATCCGGTCGACTTGTTCGTCTTTGCCGGTCACCAAGATAATGCCGACGTCGGATTTGGCGCGCAGCTCGCGCGTCACGGTTAAGCCGTCTTTACCCGGGAGGTTGATATCTAGCAGGCAGACATCGATAGGAATGCTATCGATAAGGGCATCAATACCTTCAGCGTCAGCACGAACGTGCACTGCATAGCCGTGTTGCTCAAAATGCGCCGCCAGCTGGGCGCGCGTAATGGGTTCGTCTTCAACAATTAAGAGGCTTGCGGTTACCTGTTCCATAGGTGCTGAATATCCTACTGTTTTATCGTTTGGCTGGGTGACTTCCGAATAGCAGTCCCAGCATAGGGATATATCGACGCGTAAAGCATAATTAACATGTATAGGAGAGTTATAGCATAGCGCCGCGAAGAAGTTGAGCCGAGCAGGGAAATCTGGTGTATGCCAACAGGTTCGCCCATAATGTGGGCGCGCCTTTTACCCACTTCCAGAAAGAGTCTCTCATGATCATTCCTTGGCAAAGTCTTTCCCAAGATGCCCTGCAGGGCATTATTGAGGATTATGTGACCCGCGAAGGCACCGATTACGGCGGTCAGGAATTTAGTCTCGCAAGAAAAGTCGAGCAGGTGCTTGCGCAATTGCAACAAAGCCGAGTGGTCATTGTTTTCGACGCAGAGCTTGAAAGTTGCTCAATTATGTCCGCAGATCAGGTGCCAGCACCCGCCAATCCTGATCTTGCGGGCTATAGCGACGACTAGCAAACGCTTGTGTGTTGAACAATACCGCTGACAAATCACTTACAACATGCCTACATCAATTACGCTACCAATTTCTATAATGTGCGTATTGGTAGGCAAAATTCAAAAGACGTGAGGCGTTTGGCAGGCACAGTTAAATGAATTTCTCTCGAAGGTGCGTTAACTTGCTATTTTTAATAGAATTTTGTACTTGTTAGGGCCGAGTAGATTAGATAGTATTGGTTGTTGCAAATGCAACCTGACGTTAGATCTGATCTTGAAAGGCGAAGGATAATGAGAACATTACGACAACTTTTATCTGCGCACCATGTGATGGGCGCCTCAATCGTTGAGCTGGACCGTTGTGTCAATCGCTGGGTATCAACTCGAGGAGCTAAAAACGCCATGCTAATAGAACTTTTACTCGCTGCTGTTATCGCGCCGGCTTTCGCCGTCGCAGACCCTAATATCCAGCTGGATATGCAGGTAAAAAAAGAGATCATTATTGAAGAAAACGGTCAGCAAGTGACGCAATGGGTCGATGCACAAGAAGTGCTACCCGGTGAAAAGCTTAAATACACCGTTCGCTATGTAAACATGGGCGATGAGCCAGCCACTGAGGTTCGCATCGAGAACCCCATTCCTGAACTCAGTGTTTATGTCACTGACTCGGCGTCGGGTGAAGGTAGTTCTATTGTTTTTTCTGCTGATGGTGGCGCTCAATATAATACGGCAGGCGAGGTGACATATGAGGTTGCGGTGTTTGGCGGTGGTACAGACCGGCGAGTCGCGAACGCCGAACGGTTCACAAACATTCGATGGTTAATTGAGCAAGTACCTCCCGGCAGTCAAGGGGAAGTCAGCTTCCAAGTATTGGTTCAATAAGATTTCTATCGATTGGTTCACAATTTATAAATAGCTCGGCGATTGTTGGCACATTTTTTGTACATGTACTATTTAACTTGAATAAGTATTTTGGGGCACTCTGATGAATAACACTCTACATCAACGACTATGGTCAGTGGCGAAAGCCAGTTTGGCAATTGTCTTATTTTTCGGGGGAAGTCAAGTTGCGTCAGCAGCAGCTGCAGGTCTCTCGGCTGATCACATCATCCGTAACACGGCTGCTGTGAACTACGCGGATGCCGGCGGTATTGATCAGGCTGAGGTCACCTCATCAGTAGACATAACGATTAACCTTGTTGCTGCCACGCCTACCGTTGAATTTAACATTGCGGAATCTACGACAGATCTGGACGCGCTGAGTGTCAACCAATTAGTGACATTAGCTTACGAGATATTTAGTAATGCGAATGGTACAGACAACTACACGTTTACTGTCGCAGGACTTACGGGCGATGGCTACGTGCCCACCAGCATAACGGGTACGACGCTAGATCTAGCGGCAACCGTTGCTTCATCAACGGTCGCATCAACTGTCTTTGCTGACGAAACTGATGGTACGGCCGCCGGTACGGCGATTGTGGTTGCTTCAGACGGCACTGGTGGTGACGGTGAGCTCAATGGGTTTATTGTTGGTGACTTCGTTAAAGTCGGTTTAGCTTTCTGTGTTGTGAACGGTATTACCGAGCCAGCCGGTGGTGCTGAAGCTAATGCGACCTCTACTTTGTATGTAGATTTGTGTAAGGATGATTTCAGTTCCACAGGCCCTACTGGCGGTGATAGCACTGCAGGCGCCTTGGCTATTGGTGATTCTGTTGGTGAAATCCAAATGGTTTTCTTGACCACAACACCGACTGCCGCAGGTACACTCGACTTCACGGTTACAATCGGCGATACACTTGGTGATGCCGCAATCTTTGATATTTCAGATCAGTTGATCGCTTTTGCACCTGACCTGAAGATCCGCAAATTTGTTCGGAACATTACAACAGGCGCCAACAACCCAGCAGATGCTTGTAACACAGGTGTTGTTGGCGGCTGTGTGTCAGTCGATGGCGTTATACACTTTGCCACTGGCGTAACCGCTAATCCCGGTGAGCAACTTCAATACGCGATCTTGCTTTACAACAACGGTGGTTTAACAACGGAAATCTTGGTGACCGACGTAGATGTTGCGTTTACGACATATGACGATGATTCAACAAGTTTGCTGGCAAAGAGCGCGTCAACAAGCGGCGTTAGCTGTGCAACGGCTACTGATGATGTGATTTGTACAGTTGGCGGATCACCCACGTTAAGTACAGCAGGTGATGATGCATTGACTGGTGCAGGTAACGGTTTCGCATCTTACGCGACGCCAACGTTAACTGTTGCTGCCGGACACGATGGGGCTACTGGTGCAGAGGCACCGCTCGACACAGAAATTGGTGGCGGTCAGATATACGCAGGTGAAGCATCTGTTGTCACCTTTACGGTCACAATCGACTAATGCTTTTTAGGCAGGGTGGTTAGGTGTCTTGCTAACCACTTTGCTAGGTGAGCCGCTAGACCTACCGGTGGCCCAGTGTGAACAAAAAATAAAGAAGAAG
>JBLHVI010000098.1:0-11865 GCA_047630175.1 Candidatus Azotimanducaceae bacterium | reverse complement strand
GACGTCATTTTGCTAAACCTCTGGTGAAGTCGATGACCTACCCGATTCGCAGGCTTGTCGCTAATGCTAGGAAGTACTTATTCCCGTCGCAGGTGCACTAACCTCTCGCGCGAAGTCGTCATGCTGCAGCAACGCATAATGATAGGCCTCAACTAGGGCACTCCAACTTGCCTTGATAATATCTACATTGACGCCGATGGTTCCAAAGATCTCGCCCTGAAAACTATGTTCCAAATACACTCTGACTTTGGCGGCTGTTTCCTCCGTGCTATTAACAACTTTTACACTGAAGTCGGTCAGGTGCAGATCAGCTAATACCGGGAATTGCTCTTGCAACGCTTGGCGCAATGCCTTGTTCAAAGCATCAACAGGACCGTGGCCTTCGGCCGCACATAATTTGACCTGACCACCCGCGCGCACCTTAACCGATGCCTCAATAAATCCATCCACATCGGAATCACCATCTTTACCCGGGTTTTCATTACTAGGACTGTAGATTCGGTAATACAACGTTTCAAATAGTGGTTGGTATTTACCCAAGTGCCGACGCACGACCAGATCGAACGAGCCGTCTGCATTCTCAAAGGAGTAACCCGCATGCTCGCGATCTTGTACTTCTTCAAGGATACCTTTAACTATCGCAGTGCTCTCCAGTTCCGGATAACGATTTGACAGTTTGGCGCGCAGATTAGAACCGCCCGCAAGCTCACTAATCAATATCTTACGCGCATTGCCTACCTGCTCCGGCCTGATATGCTCGTAAGTTTCTGGGTTTCGCTGGACGGCGCTGACGTGAATGCCGCCCTTGTGAGCGAACGCCGATGGCCCTACAAAAGGCTGCCCAGACGGCCCTTCAATCCCTAGGTACTCCCAAATTCGCCTCGACAGATTAGTTAGATTCTTTAAATTACCTTCAGGCAGGCACTGATAACCCAACTTGAGTTCCAAATTACCCAGCACACTGGTTAAGTCGACATTACCACAACGTTCGCCGATACCATTGATCGTACCCTGAACCTGAATCACACCTTCCTCGATCGCTCGCAGCGTGTTCGCGACGCCAAGACCACCATCATTATGGACGTGAATACCGAGCTTAATGTCTGGTATTGCCTTACGCACTTCGCGTATCGCATAGGCAAGATCATGAGGCATCACGCCACCGTTGGTATCGCACAGAATAATGCGACTGGCGCCTGCATCTTTTGCAACCTGTAGCGTCGCAAGCGCGTAGCCTGGATCACTGCGGAAGCCGTCAAAAAAATGTTCAGCATCATAAAAAACCGGTTTACTGGTGGCCTCGCGCAAATGAGCAATCGAACCGGTAATCATGTTCAGGTTAGCATCGGCGCTAATGCGTAATGCTTGCTCGACGTGCAAATCCCAAGATTTTCCAAAGATGCAGGTCACATCTGCTTTGGCCGCAATAAGCTTCTGCAAGAAAAAATCTTCCGCAGGCCGTGCGTCAGCGCGGTGGGTAGATCCAAAGGCGACAATCTTCGATGTTGTCAGTTGTAACCCTTGAGCACGACTAAAAAACTCGTCATCTTTAGGGTTCGAGCCAGGCCATCCACCCTCAATAAAATCAATACCCATAGCGTCAAGCGCCTGAGTAATATCTAGCTTGTCCCCGAGGCTCAGGTTTATGCCCTCGCCTTGATTACCATCGCGCAGGGTTGTGTCATATATCTCAATTTTTTTACGCACAACTGACTCCATCTTATGCTGCTGCATACCCCAGACGCCGCGCCGTCGCATCGATCAAATCGAGCTGAGCGAGGAGTGTATCGAGCGGATCATAGGTCGCTGCCAACAATGCTTCTCTGGCGCTTTCCTTCATACTGACGGTAAAAATATGGTTCGCACAAATAACCTTCAAAGCAGCAACGTCGATGATCAAATCTGCATCGGGGTCATTGGCGATCAACTCGGCAAGCAACGCCCGATCGTCTTTCCCCATAACGATACAGGGAACACCCAACGTCGTGCAGTTACCGTGGAATATCTCTGCAAATGAATCAGCGATAACCGCCTTAAAACCAAATTTTTGAATAGCCTGAGGGGCATGCTCGCGACTTGAACCACAGCCGAAGTTAGCATCAGAAATTAGCACTTGGGCACCCGCATGCCGTGGGTCATCAAGAGGGTGATGATTGGACTCTCCCTTGTCATTGAAACGCACGTCATAAAACAGCGCTGGCCCAAGCTCGTCAAAGGTCACACATTTCAAAAACCGCGCCGGAATAATCCGATCCGTATCGATGTCGTTACCTTTGACATAAACGCCCTTGCCACTGATCTTGTCTATACTTGCACCGTTCATACTGATTTACCTTTTTTATCCAATTCAGCGTGTCTAGTTAGCTCTATTTTAAGAGGCACTAGCTGACCTGCTTCAATTCAAAGACTTCGCGAACATCCGCCACATGGCCTCTCAATGCAGCCGCCGCGACCATAACAGGGCTCATTAAAATAGTTCGACCAGTTGATGAACCCTGACGACCAATAAAGTTTCTATTAGAACTAGAAGCGCAAACCTCGTCACCCACCAGCTTGTCTGGGTTCATTGCTAAGCACATGGAACATCCTGGCAGACGCCACTCGAAGCCCGCAGCTTCAAAAATTTCGTGCAGGCCCAGAGCGCGGGCCGCCTTATCAACCTTTTCCGAACCAGGTACAGCAATGGCGCGAACACTCGCCGCTACTTGATGACCTTTGATTAGTTTCGCCACTGCTTCAAAATCGCTCAGCCGACCGTTTGTGCAGCTACCGATAAAGGCCACATCAATGGCGACGCCCTTAATAGGTGTGTTCGCCTTAAGTTGCATGTATTCCAGTGCGTCCGTTACCAAATTTTTCGCGAGGCCTTCGACCTGTTCTGGGTCGGGGGTCGACTCATCAATAGAGATCGCCTGGCCTGGTGTAATACCCCAGGTCACGGTCGGCGAGATATCAGCCGCTTGCAGAACAACCTCATCATCGAAAGTTGCGTCGACGTCGCTGGCATAGGCCTGCCATTTCTCAACGGCGGCATCAAAATTTACACCAGCAGGCACTCGCTCACGACCTCGCAAATACTCGAAAGTCGTAGCGTCAGGATTGATATACCCACAGCGCGCACCACCCTCAATGCTCATATTACACACGGTCATCCGCTCTTCCATGGACATGGCGGCAATGGTCGAGCCTGCATACTCATAGGCATAACCGACCCCACCGTTAACACCCAAGGTACGGATAATATGCAACACCACGTCTTTTGCAGTAACACCGGCGCCGAGCTCTCCCTCGACACTTATGCGACGCACCTTTAACGGATCCATAGCTAAGGTTTGACTGGCCAACACGTCGCGGACCTGGCTAGTGCCAATACCCAATGCGATACAACCAAAAGCCCCGTGGGTAGAAGTATGGCTGTCACCACAACAAATCGTCATTCCTGGCTGTGTGAGCCCAAGTTCTGGCCCCACGACATGAACAATACCTTGGTTGCCCGACTCAGGCGCGAAAAACTCGATACCGTACTCGCTTGTTGCATCACTGAGTACTTGTATCATTTTCTCCGCCATATCATCTTGTAATGGCCGCGATTGATTATCCGTCGGAATGATATGATCGACGGTCGCAAAAGTGCGAGACGGATAACGCACCGTCAGCCCTTTGTCTTTGAGCATGCCGAATGCCTGCGGACTGGTGACCTCATGAATGAGGTGCAGGGCAATAAACAGCTGACGCTGACCAGAATCGAGTTGTCCGACGACGTGGTCGTCCCATACTTTTTGATATAAATTTTTTGCCACAGGTAGCTCCGACACACAGTCACGTAAATTAAAAGATGGCAGATATTAACACGAATAACGCCGGCGGGAATTCCAATCCGGAATCACGAAGATTCCTCTTTGCCAATCCCCGCGGCACAAAGCCTAACTTTGGCATTCGCGGTTGTTAAAAGTCGCCTTTATCGTCTGAACAGCAGGTTAGTCCTGCTTGCGGGCAGCCTCAAGCACCTGACTGGCGATCTTGGTATTCGGCAAGACTTCATAGAACACGCCAGTGGCGTCGGTCGCAGGCAACACTGAGTCGTGTTCCCATGTCCTAACCCGACCTTCACGAACGACCAAATCACGCATTTTACCTGCCATATCCGGAAACTTACCGATATACATGGTG
Organism: Candidatus Azotimanducaceae bacterium; assembly: GCA_047630175.1. Taxonomy (GTDB): domain Bacteria; phylum Pseudomonadota; class Gammaproteobacteria; order Pseudomonadales; family Azotimanducaceae; genus UBA4582. Next base: position 7,695 of record JBLHVI010000098.1, on the reverse strand, counting down.
TGCATACCATCAGCAAGATTGACCCGTACAGATTTCAAGTTGATCTCGCTCTTGAGCTTAGCAAACGCGTCCTCCGTAAGCAGAATGCCATTGACGTTGTAACGCAATTGACTCTGGCCCTTGTCGCCGCTTTGCCGATCGGAGGTTGAGATCTGCAACACTTCAACATTGAAGCTGCCAGCATCGAAGTGCTGCCTGAGCTTCCAAGAGCAAGATGACATACGATCAGCCAAACCAATAGCGGACGAAATCATGATCGGCTGTTTGTCGTCAAACAAGAACAGTGGCTTTTCGTCGGCGTAAGCTATGCCTACACCGATTTCGAGCTGTGGCAGCCCAGTTTGTTTCGAGTGAGCATTTTTTGAATGCACAATATCAATCATGTCTTTGGCGACACCACAGCTGCGTGCAACGGAATACCACTGATCTGGCGCGTTATTGTATTCGTGATTGACGAGGATCACCGCGTCACCTTCGATAAACACCTTGTCGGCGCCAAACACAGGCAAAAGCTTATTAATGGGTTCAAAAAACCGCAAGCTGAAATAGGAGGCCGGGTTGAGATTCTGCCGGGTCAACTCTTGGGTTACCGTCATCGAGCCACGAACATCGGCTTTAAGAATCGTGTGATGGACAATTTCCGGTTCGATATCAGCTGTTTGCGCCAGCTCTTCCTGACCTAACAACTCGTATAAGTGACCACTAGATCGAGATAAATGAATCTGCTCGGCATCGACAATGATATGTAATCGGTTAAACAAGCGATGCGCTAGCCGGAAGTAGCGTAGGTGCAAACGGTAGCGGCAGTAGTCCGCAAAGCAGTGTAATACAACATCATCAGCACCCTCTTTGAATTGCTGCTGATTAACTTTTGCCTGAGCGTCAAGACGCTTGAGCAACTCTGACCCGCTATTTTCAAACTGCGCCAATTTTGCAGCTATTTTTTTCACGTCAATGCCGGCAATGTATCTCGCCGCCTGTTCAATTTCTATCAACTCAAGGTCACTATCATGCCAAGACTTTCGCAGCTGATAGCCCGCCAGCATCAGCCGATATTCATCGTCAGAAGCAAAAGTTTTGCGCACTTCTGCAAGGGCTTTCGCGAACCTTTTCAGGTCAGCATTAAATCGCCATTGCGCCTTAATGCCTTCATCCGCACGTATGGCGTCAGCGCTGGCACGGTGCAATTTCGCGTCAAACAGCAGGCGCACATTGCCCGGCTGCTCCAGCCATGAAAACACTTCTGTTAGGGTTTCCTGCTGGTTCTCGGCTTGCCCTAGCAATGCCTGGGTGGCGAATAGGCCCCCTAATTCGTCATAAATCTCGCTGTGAACGACGTCTAACCGCTCGGGGCGCAAGGCTTCCTGAGCGAGCTCTGGAAAATGGCGCTTAAGCGCCATTTCTACTCGAGCGTTCGCGTCACTAAAGCCAGATATCGGCCACAGCGCGTAGTGGTCCATCAACAGGCGAGCGCTCTGGGGATTAGCCGCAGCCAGTAATGGGTTATACATGACATTCAGCGCTTCTTTGAAAGTTCCCTGCAACTGCTCCTCTCGTAGTTGCCGCAGTCGGTTGATATCTCCTCTTTGCAGCGGCCTTAATATTGCCACGTTGACTCGGTACTGGAAATCATCGTGGTTTTGTCGCATCCAGGCAAAGCGCGCCTGAGTTGCCATCAGATTGCGTGAGCCAGCGTACTGTTGTTGAGCCAAGGTATCATCTTGCTGTTGTAGCATCGCTTGCAGCTGGCTTCGCGTCTCCGACAGCACATATTTAATGGCGGCAAACTGCAGAATCCCAATCTGGGTTGGTGTTAAATCTGTCTTCGTACGGTGCAGCGTCGCTCGCAACATGCCGATATAGCTGTCACGAAATCTATCCATCAACTCTGGTGAGTGCAGCCTTTTGCCGGCGACTGCCTGCCGTGTATACATCTCAATCAGCTCTTTACCTATACTGACATAGGTCGAACTAAGGCGAACGTCCACAAGGTAATTATCAATTCCTTTTCGAAGCGCACCGCAGTCCAAGCTGATATTTTTCGGCCGCATGACTTTCTGAACAATATCTTGTGCAGATCTAATTGTTGTTGGTTCAGATGTTGGCAATGCAATTATCCTATGTGTTATTGCGCTGCAGAGTCTGCTTCTCAGGTAGCAACTGCATCCTTCGGTCCAGTATACACCCGCCAGAGAAGCGGCCCAGAGCCTTTTGATGTCTGACCCACGATTTCGGCAGATACAACCTCAAGGCATACCGATCAGATCCGCGCGCTCAAGAATATTCTGTTGCAAACGAATACTCGCCGCATCAACCATAACGCCATCGACATTAATCGCGCCTTGCCCCGCCGCTAACGCTTGGAGGTACGCGGCTTTTTGCTTGCGGGCACTAGCAACGACTGCGGCCGACGGTGAGAACGACTCATTACCCAGCGCTATTTGGTCGGGATGAATGGCCCATTTACCCGCCATCCCCAGCAGGTCAGCCTGCTGGCAATCGACCCGAAACCCCTGCAGGTCACGAAAATCGGCATAGGGACCATCGATTGGGTCTAGGCCGTGGACCCTGCAGGCTATAATCATCTTGTAGCGCGGGTAGTGCCAGAGGTCAGCTGGATAAAGACTGCTGCTTTCGCCAACGCGCTGCACATTCATCCCCTGGCTGGCCGCATAATCGCCCATACCGAAAATCAAACTCTCCAGTCTGTCACTGCAGCCAGCGATCTGCTCAACATTCATCATACCTTCGACGTCTTCGATCAAGCACTCGATACCGATACGCCGGTTCAAACCCAGCTTGCTTTCTAATTGGTCTAGCAGCAGATGAGCAAACATAACGTCATGGGCCGTCCTCGCCTTGGCCAGCACAATTGTGTCCAATTTTGAACCTGCAGCACTAACCACATCAATGATGTCATCATGACACCAAGATGTATCGACAGCGTTGATTCGCAGACTAATGGTCTTCGGTCGCCAGTCAAAGGTCGTCATCGCTGCGATAATCTGCTGCCGCGCCTCGGACTTGGCATTCGGCGCCACAGAATCCTCTAAATCAAGAATAACGGCATCGCAGTCGAGGACTGCGGCTCGCGCCAACATCTTGCTACTGGAACCAGGCACCGATAGGGGGCAACGCCGCAGGCGCTTTGTTCTAATATCGTTGTTATTGATGTAATCAGCACCTTGGTAAGACATGGCAAAAACTCTTAGCGATAATGACCAACCACAACTCGGTTGGCCCAATCCACGCAAGATAAACTGGTTACCCAGACAGATGCAAGTCGACAATCCGCCGCCTGAACTGAACACCACTGACGCTCGTAGATGATGTTGCAATGCACATTTAGGGCTGTCTTAACACCACCGCCATCACGTTGCATTGCACAATTTTTTCGCCCCAGGCCTTGAATTTACTGAACAATTACCTATAATATCGCACTGCACCATAACGGTAGCAACGCTGCAATCAGTCGCTACAAGACTAGACACCATTGCGACCCAACATGCGGGCTTAGAGCCCCAAATGAGGATATTCACATGTTTAAATGGACTGAACTCGCTTTAGCGTTTGGTTTCTTCAACAACTCTCACTCCATGGACCGGATGCTGTTTGAACAGCTGATCGAGGGCCGTCGACGTGAGCGCGATGCCTTGGCCGAGGAAAAACTTGCCAGCATGGAAGCCAGCAACGATCAAGAGCACACCGCCGTTACTAGCGCGTCACAAAAAGCAGCCTGACCGCACCTTGTGAGCCGCGCTACCGCCGCGTCGCCGGCTCACGAAAAAAGATGACAACGATAGCTGCCATCACGTAAAGCACTAAAAATAACTGAAACGCCGGTTGGTAATTTCCAGTGACATCAAATACCCAGCCTGCCAGCGGCACGCCTACCATCTGCATCGGAAACATGGCGGGACGCATCAACCCTAACGCCCGCCCAAATCGGTCGCTGCCGAACACCCGCCCAATCAATGCGCCCTGCAGCGGCACTATGCCGCCCATGCCGAAGCCGAACAAAGCAGCGCCCACGGCAAACACCTCAACGCGCTCTATGAACACCAGCATTAGGCACTGACCTGCAAACTGCGACACAATGGCCAGCCAGAAGGCATGCCGCGCCGACCAGAAATCACCAAACCAACCAAACGAAAGCTTGCCCGCAACGCCTAACCCAGCACATAGGGAGATCATTAGTGATGCCTGCTGCAGCGACACGCCAGTATCAGTGAGGCGTGGCACCATATGCGTCAATGTGGCACTCTGGCAACAGAACAACAGACCGAAGGCAGCTACTAGCACCCAAAAATTACGCTCCTTAAACACCGGCACATCAATCACCACCTCACGCGCGGCATTGTCACTAGCACGTCCTAACAAAACGCCCCCATCGGGGATCAAGCCTACATCTGAAGGCTTCGAAACAACAAAAGCCAAAACAATCGGCAACACTACCAGACCTGTGAAACAACCATAGGCAATAAACCCCTCTCGCCAACCATAGTTTTCAATCAGTGCTGCACTGACAAACGGCATAACCACCCCAGAAACTGAAATACCTGTCGCCGCTAGACCTAGCGCCCGACCTCGGCGTTTATTGAACCAGTTCGCAATCAGCTTTGCGGTCGCCAACCCACCCATGGCACTGGCACCAAACCCGATAAAAATACCCAACGCAAGATAGAATTGGAGCTGACTTTGCACTTGACTAAGGAGCAGAAACCCAATGGTCATCGACATACAGCCAACAGCAATGACGCGGCGCAGCGGATAAATGTCCAAAGCCTTGCCGAGCAGGGGCGCGACAATCGCACCCACCACGTTGGTGGCGGTAAACCCTAATGATACGCCAAGACGAGAGTCACCGAACTCAGCGGCGATGGCCTTGAAAAATACGCCGAACGAATAAAAGAAGAAGCCAACGGCGACGAAATCGACGAAGAAAGCCACTGCCACCATTCGCCAGCCTAGGTTTTGATGGTCAAACAACCTGAATATCAACAGCGGCACTCATCATCTAGAAAAGTTGATTCTACACTAACGACTGGAACAAAATGGTGGCAAGGTTATGTCATCGCCATAGAATTTTTTGTTAAAGTCTCCCAAAATAAAAAAACAGGAAACCGTACTTATGTCAGATACGCAAAATTCAGTCATCACCGAACTCAGTGCCGGTGTGCTCACTGTCACCCTTAATGAACCTGATACGATGAACGCCCTGAGCGCTGGCATCAGTGGTGGTCTGACCGACGCAGTGGCTAGAGCGAACGCTGATGATGACGTACGGGTGCTGCTGTTGACAGGCACCGGGCGGGCATTCTGTGCCGGCGCTGCGGTGGGCGCCATGGCGAGCGGCGCATCAGGTAACGCGCCATCCAGACATCAAAAGCTGGACTCACTCGGCGGCTCAGCGCGCCACGTTGAAGCGTTCGCAACCTGCGACGTCCCAATTATTGCTGCGGTCAACGGGGCTGCCGTGGGCGCCGGCTTCGGGGTCGCCACGTCCTGTGATATCCGCTTACTTGGCGCGTCAGCGCGCATGGGCTCCATTTTCATCAAACGCGGCCTCGCCTCGGACTACGGCGTAGCATACTGGTTACCACGCATCATCGGTGCCGGGCGCGCGATGGAGATCATGTATAGCGGCGAACTATTAGATGCTGAACAGTGCCTTGCCATAGGGCTCGCTAACAAAGTTTTTGCCGATGAAGTCCTGCTTGAAGAGGCAACAAAATACGCTAGGATGATTGCTGACGGCCCACCGCTGGCCTACACCTTGTTGCGGCGCATGATGCAGAAGACCCACGATCTGACTATGGCTGAATTCGCCGAATACGAGTGGACTAACCAAAAACTGCTCCTCGCAACCAACGATGTGAAAGAGGGCTTCACTTCGTTTATCGAACGGCGCCCAGCAAAGTTCACGGGTAGCTAGCGCTGAGGGCTAGCAGACGCCATGCTGCCTGCCACTCGAATCGACAATTCACCCACACCATTGATGCGGGCATTAATCGTGTCGCCGGGCTGCACTGGACCAACGCCCTTGGGGGTGCCTGTGAAAATAAGATCACCCGGCTGCAGTAAGAACAGCATCGAAAGTCGGCTAATGATTTCTGGTACCTTCCAGAGCATCTGCGCAAGGTCTCCAGATTGACGAATCTCGCCGTTGACCGCCAAAGAGATGCTGCCTGCACTGATGTTGCCTGCGTCTAAACTAGGCACCAGTGCAGAGCAAGGCGCGCCGTGCAGAAACGATTTGCCCGCGTCCCAAGGTCGAGACTGATCCTTCGCTTGACCTTGTAAGTCACGCCGAGTCATGTCGATACCCACTCCATACCCGTAGATGCAAGCGGCGGCTTGGGCGACATCAATATTCTGACCGCCACGACCTAAAGCAACCACTAGTTCGACCTCGTGCTGCAAATCCTGACTCATGCCAGGGTAGGTCATAACTTCGCCGTCCTGCAGAATCGAGTAATCAGGTTTCATAAAGAAAAAAGGTTCCTCTCGAATTGGATCATGACCCATTTCCACAGCGTGGTCTGCGTAGTTTCGGCCAACACAATAAATTTGCTGGACCGGAAATCTACCTTCATGACCAATCACTGCGAGCGATTTGCGTGGGGCCGTTGCGATGACGAATTCTTGATCGTGACTCATTGTTACACTCCTCATCATCTAAAATATACTTACTCGTTGTTTGCTGATTAACGTATGGCGATTCTGAGGCGCCTTTTTATCCTGCTGGCATGGCCAACACTTTCGCGCTGCGAAAATCGAAAAAAGATGACGTCATCTTTAGACCAGCAACAGACAGATTAAACTAGGCGAGTTATACTTATTGACAATTCTTTACTACTGATTTTGCCCATGACTGAAACACCTTCTAGCGACGCCATTGAGCCCCTGACTGGCAGCATGTTCTTATACACTCAGCCAGAGCTCCTCAACGCAGGAATACACAATGGTTTAGGCTTGATAAAGCCGCCGCAACCGTTTGCTTTTGCCGCGAAAGTACGCGCTATACCTATTGTCGCTAATGAGTTTACGAGTGCGCAAAAGCACTACCCGATTGTATTTAATAGCCTAGAAAACCCCATGCCAGTGGCGGTAGTTGGTCTACTGCAGGACACGAATCTGTTTGTCGATGAACAGGGTGAATGGGATGCATACCGGTATATCCCTGCCTACTTACGACGCTACCCTTTCGCCCTTGCCGGCTCACAAGGCAAGCAGGCCGCGGTGGTCGTCGATGTTGCTTCCAACCGCATCAGTAAAAGCCCAGAACATGCATTCTTCAAGGACGGCCAGGTCACACCCGAGACCCAAGCCATGATTGATTTCTGCCAGCGCTATGATCAAGAACTGCAACAGACCACCGCCTTCGGACAACGCTTAAGAGAGCTCGACCTGTTGGAACAACAGACCGCCACACGAAATCTGCCTGACGGCGCTGAGGCTGAAGTTGTTGCACAGTTTGTCACTATCGACATGCAGCGCGTCACGAAGCTCAGTCCAGAATTGCAGAGCGAATTGTTTCTTAACGGGTATTTATCAAAGATATTCGCCCAAAGTTTTTCTATGGAAAACTGGAACACCCTGATCGCTTTGCGTGGTAAGCAGCAAAAATAGCGCGAGAAAATCGCACGTTACCCACAGCCGCGGCGATAAACATGCCGCAGCCCTTGGCTAGTC
>JBLHVI010000097.1:0-11977 GCA_047630175.1 Candidatus Azotimanducaceae bacterium | reverse complement strand
GGTAAATCTGTGCACAGCGCAGTTTGTCTTCAATTTGTAACAATTTGCGAGTGATATGAGGGTCTTGCATACGGCGTTGGTCAAAACATAGTCTGACCCCCGTACACCAGCTACCGTCATCTTCTTGATGGCTTTTTACGACCATACCGTTTAATTCTTTGAGCGTAATGTCGGCAACGCATAAATCTAAGATAACTTTCTCGCCGGCTTGGAAGGGCTGTTGGCTGCCGAATTGCAAGCCCTCAAGGCTAAAGTTTAGGCATTTACCGCGGGGATTAAAACCAAGGACGCCAGCCAGGCCAGGGCGAGCAACGTTAATAACGAGATCCGAGCGATCATAGCGTTGATATTTACGACGTTCTTCGAAGTTTGAATCGTTGTTCATAGGCTATTGGCTAGTAGTGGCTATGCTCAGTTGAACTTTAGACAACGGACCAACGGTCAAGTTCATATTGAGTTCATTTTCTTTTCGTCGTTATCGCGACGGTTTTACTTTACCACCGGCAGTAACAACGATCGAAACCAGATCATGTATTGAGTTTTACAGCGAGGATAGGCATTGTTGACGTCGTCACAACACCGCACCTCAGAGCGCGGGTTAACATAATAAGCAGCAGAGGGAATACATCATGCATCCAAGCGTAATGGCTCAGGCCAACCCCGAAAAACCCGCTTACATCATGGCGGAGACTGGTCAGGTTATCAGCCGTCTGACACTAGAGCAGACCTCTAATCAGGGCGCGAATCTATTTCGGCAGCTGGGCTTGGTGCGCGGTGATCACATCGCCATCATGATGGAAAATCATGTGTGCTACCTGCAAATCTGTCTCGCCGCGTTGCGAGCAGGTTTGTACTTTACCTGCATTAGTTATCGGTTACAGGAAGAGGAAGTTAATTACATCGTCAGCGACTGCAATGCGCGCGTCTTTATTGCCACTAAGGCCCAGCAGACAGTCGTGGAGCGCTTGCTGCAGACCGTACCGGGCATCGAACAGTGCTTCATGCTTGACGGTACTATTGCGGGCTTTGACAGCTGGGAAGCTGCCATCGCAGAGATGCCTGTGACGCCCATTGAAGATGAGAGCTTAGGCATTTCTATGCTGTACTCATCTGGCACCACTGGCCGCCCGAAGGGTGTCTTGAAGCCGCTGCCAACCGAAGCGTTCGGGGCCGAGACAGGTCCAAACATGTTTCAACTGCTATACGGCGCTACTGAAGACAGTATTTATCTCAGTCCGGCGCCGCTTTATCATGCCGCGCCCTTAGCGTTTACCATGGCATTTCTAATGACCGGTATGACCTGCGTGGTTATGTCCCATTTTGAGCCAGTGGCGGCGCTGCAAGCGATCGAACGCTACAAAATTACGCATTCCCAATGGGTGCCCACCATGTTTATTCGCATGCTCAAGCTAGACGAGGAGGAACGCCTCAGCCATGACGTTTCCAGCCTGCAGTGCGCCATTCATGCTGCTGCGCCATGTCCTATACCGGTCAAGGAAGACATGATTAATTGGTGGGGACCTGTGATCTATGAATATTACGCCGGTTCTGAGGGCAACGGCTTCGTGGCGCTTAACTCCGAGGAGTGGCTTGCCCACCGCGGTTCTGTGGGTCGCGCGATCACGGCCGTTGTGCACATCGTCGACGACGAAGGTAACGATGTGGCTCAAGGAGAGACTGGCACCATTTACTTTGAGGGCGGTGGCGAGTTCGAGTACTACAATGATGACGAGAAGACCAAGGAATCTCGCCATTCTAAAGGCTGGAGTACGCTGGGTGATGTTGGTTACGTCGATGCAGACGGCTATCTGTATCTGACTGATCGCAAGAGCTACATGATCATCTCAGGAGGCGTCAATATATACCCCCAAGAAACTGAGAACATGCTGGTGACGCATCCAAAAGTCATGGATGTGGCAGTCTTCGGAGTCCCAAACGCGGATTTTGGGGAGGAGGTCAAAGCGGTGGTCCAACCCAAAAACTTGGCCGATGCTGGCCCTGAACTGGAGGCCGAGTTAATTGACTTTTGCCGCGCCAATTTGTCCCATATAAAGTGTCCTCGGAGCATTGATTTTGAAGACGAACTGCCACGACACCCAACTGGGAAACTCTACAAGCGCTTACTTAAGGACCGCTACTGGAAAGATCACGGCAAAAATCTGGCATCTTAACGGTAGCGCGAACCGACCAATAAACTCAATGCGGGTAAAAGGCTGGGTATTGACTAACTATTTTTCTCCACGTAGCAAATTCGCAGGAGAATACTGATCGGTCAATACTCGCTTGCTGGTGTCCCAGTCCTTCGTCCTGCTCATTTTAGCAGGGTATTGTCGAATATCGACGCCGTAAGGTGTAAGGCGGTCGACAAAGTTCAATGCCTGACTCTTAAGTTGAAAGTCACTTGGTAAGCCTTTGCGGCTTGCGATCACTATACGATTACCAGACTTTGGAAGTTTAAAGTTAAGAAAGTTGCCAAAAACACTTTGGTAGGTTTCCGACTCATGGTCGTACAACGTGCTCGTTGAAAACGTGTTAGCTACCAACACACCCTCAGCCGTAAGAAGGCTCCGTGACTCTTCGAGAAACTCAGCTGTCATCAGGTGCTCGGGAATATAGTCACTGGCAAAGGCATCCAGTATTACCAAGTCATACTGGACCTTTCGCAATAGCGCCCGTTTGATAAACACCCGAGCGTCGCTGACATGTACTTTTAGACGGGGAGATTCCGCAAAATCAAAAAACTGCTTAGCAATCCGCACCACCGCTTCGTCGATCTCTACGGCATCAATGACCGCCGTTGGAAATAGTTCAGATAAGGCGGTAGGTATAGAGCCGCCACCCAACCCAATTACCAAAATGCGCTGCGGATTGGGGTTCAGTAGCAGTCCACCGAGCGTCATTTGTGTATAGGGAAAGACTAAGCGCTTTGGTTCTTGCAGATCTACGCAGGTTTGATTGCGATCTGAACTCACGGCAAACACGAGGCAACGGCGCTGATCATTCTGTTTAACGATAATATTACGATACAACGACTTTTCACGATGGATCTCTTTATCCGCGGCTGTCAGTGAGTTGACGACGAAAAAAAGACAAATAAGAACGAAAATGCGCATATCAGCGGCTCCTGTGAGCAATTATTGCCATCAAACCCGCTGCGGCCAAGACAGCGCTCATGGTGATGAGAATACCATCAACCTCAAACCACAAGACTAGGTAAAACGAGGTAGCCAGGGTGCCTAAAGCACTACCCAAAGTTGAGACGAAATACAGTCGACCCGCAATCTGCCCAGCGTGCTCGGCCTTAGCCACCAATAGGCGCACAGAGTAGGGCGCTATCATGCCGAGAATGGCCGTCGGAATAAAAAACAGCAGGGTCGAGGCGACTAAAGAGCCGTAACGTGGATCCTCCAATCGAATAAACACCCAGTCCATCATGGCGTCACTCGCGTAAATAGTGGGGATCAATGCGAGGGCTGCGGCGATAAAAAACAATCCATAGCGGCCCAAATGTGGATTCGATATCGACAAGCGGCCACCGGTGAGATAACCAATAGATAACGACAGCATAAAAATTGTAATAATACTGCCCCACACATAAATGCTGCTGCCGAAGTAAGGCGCTAAAATCCGGCCTCCAAGCAGTTCGATAGACATGATAATAAAGCCACTGGTAAAGGCCAGCGACAAAACAATGAGATTAAAAATTAGATCAGGAAGACGGGCAGATTCTGTTGGCATAAGGTTTTTTAACAAGTCGCACTGCGAGTCAGCTATGAAAGGTGCGACAGTATACCCTGTCATTTGGAGCCATGCGAAGGCCCGGGTGACCTGATTTCACCCCGCCAGCTAAGTTGTGGCAGAATACGCCCCGTTTCCCAGGATGCACTCTTTGAAGTCCCTTACACGTCTACTGCCATTTCTCCATCCTCACCGTTACAAGGTGCTGGCAGGTCTGTTCTCGTTTTTTGTTGCTCGCTTTTTTGAAGTCAGCACCTATTACCTGGTTTCTGTAGGTATCGACAGCATCGACCTGCTAAGCACCGGCGCTGAGCAGTTACACGACATTACGATCAGTCAAATCGCGATGCTTCTGATGTTGTGTGTGTGTCTGCGCTTCGTTTTTGTTGTGCATGCCAGACGTCAGGTCCGCAGAGTCGGCCAGCTGGTGTCTTTTGATCTGCGCCAGCGTATTTACAGCACGGTGCAGAAGCAGGGTAGCGACTTTCTGTCACGGATGGGCGTAGGCGATATCATGACACGTGCCATCCAAGACATCTCGTTAATTCAGCGTCTCGTGGCGTTTGGCCTGATTCAGATCGTGATCATCGTCTATGCCCCGCTGTTCGGCGTCAGCGCCATGATGTACAAGTCACCGTCGTTAACACTAATGATTGTGCCGATTCTACCTTTGATTTTTTACTACGGTTGGTGGATGTCGCGCCAGTTAGCCGTGACGTCACTGGCCGTGCAGGAAAATCTGTCCTCGTTGTCGTCGATGGTGCAGGAAAACCTTGGTGGTATTCGCACGGTGCAAGCTCAGGCGCAAGAAGACAATGAGATAAGACGCTTTGGGGTCGCCAATCAGGACTATGCCACGGCGTTTTATGATCAGTCTCGCGTCAACTCACTGATGAGTGCATGGATGCCGTTTCAGGCTGCCGCCGCACAATTGCTTATCATCGTTTATGGCGGTAGCCAGGTTCTGGCTGGCGAGATTTCGGTCGGTGACTTAGTCTTCTTCCTGGCGTGTCTTAACATGCTGTTACAGCCCATCCGCATGGCAGGAATGTTCGTTACCTTGTTGCAGCGTGGCGCTGTCGCAACCCGTCGTTTGCACGAAATACTCGATGCAGTACCCGAAATTGAGGATGCGCCAACCGGTGCTGCTGCTGCGCAGATCCGTGGTGAGTTTGAATTCAGGAATCTGACGTTCACCTATCCCCGCACCAAGACGCCGGTGCTATCCGACATTAACCTGCATATTAGCGCTGGTGAGTCCATCGCCATCGTCGGCCGAGTTGGTTCCGGTAAATCGAGCTTGTTAAAACTGTTCACCCGCATGGTGGATACACCCCGGGGCAGCTTATTCGTCGATGGTGTGGATATCTGTGACTATCCCTTGGGTCAAGTGCGCGGCCAGATTGCTCAAGTGCTGCAGGACCCGTTTTTGTTCGGTGAGCCACTGCGTAACAACATTAGCTACGATGACCCCACACGCCAACTTGCATTAGTTTGGGCGTCTGCCGAGGCTGCCGCGCTGCGAGACACGATCGAGGCATTCCCTGAACAGATGCGCACCCTTATTGGTGAACGAGGCGTGACACTTTCTGGCGGTCAGAAACAGCGCACAACGTTGGCAAGAGGGCTGATTCGGGATTCAGCAGTGCTCATTCTTGATGATTGCTTCAGCAGCGTCGATACGGAAACCGAGGAGCATATTCTCAATCGATTGAAAGCCCTGCGACACGACCGCACGACTATTTTAGTGTCCCATCGCGTGTCAACGCTGCGGCACGCCGATCGTATTGTCGTGATTGATGAAGGTCGAATTCTAGAGGTGGGCTCGCACGCTGAATTGTTACGTAAAAACGGCCAGTATGCGGCGCTTGAGCGAGCGCAAACTGAAGGCGCCGATAGCTTTTTTACAGGCGAAGCCCCTCCTTCAGATGACATCGCTCCGCGAGGTGAAACCTCCTCCACCAAGGTAGCGCTTTCAGATAGCGAGTCAGCAATTGGCCCTGTGGTAGGCGCACCACAATGAGCCTTCAACAAACAGACAATGCGCAAACACCCAGCGATTCAGCTGCCGAAAAGGATCACGGCATGTTTGACGCAGAGTTGTCCGGCACCGTTTTGAACTGGCAGCTTCTGTTACGTGTGATGAACTGGCTTGCGCCTTACCGCCCTCGATTGCTTCTTAGCGCCGCGTTGATTTTGATTGCCAGTTGTGTCGCAGTGGCCATGGAAATCATTATTTCACGGGTGTTGGTGGATTATATTATTGTCGGCAGCGCTGATAGCAATATGCCAGATCTAGGCATGATTGCACTCACTCAATGGGTCGAGTCGCAATTCGGGATCGAACCGATCTATGCAGCGGGTCTGCTGTTTTTAGTCGCGATGATTGTCTCCGGCATTACCGGGCACGCACATCGGCTGACGTTGATTAGTGCTATCGTCAATGCCTTGCGGGACTTGCGTCAAGACTTGTTCGCGCACATTGAGCATCGCCCCAGTTCGTTTTATGACAAGGTGCCAACGGGCCGGATTATGACTCGGGTCACAAACGATGTTGAAGCGCTGTATGAAATGCTGCGGGGTATAGGCAGCCTAATTGGCGAGTTTGTGCCTTTTCTTGTCGCCCTAACAATTATGCTATCAACCAGTGTTAGGTTGACACTAATACTGTTGTTGCTCGTCCCTGTGGTGGGTATCGCAACACATTTCTTTCGCCGTGCTACACGCCAAATTTTTCGTTCACTACGCAATACTGTCTCGGCCCTGAACCAAAACCTGCAAGAGAATCTGTCAGGTATGCAGGTGGTGCAATTGAACGAGCGCCAGGATCACAATTTGGAGGCCTACACGGAAATCAACCAGCGCAATCTGGCGCTGGAGAATCGCTCTATTAATTTGTCGACGGCGTATAGTGCCTTTAACGACAGCCTCGCTGCCATCGGCTTAGGTATCATTATTTGGTACGGCGGCGGTGCCGTGGTGCAGGACCAAATGAGCCTCGGCGGCGTTATTCTATTCACCCGATTTATGAATATGCTGTTTACCCCAGTGGTGATGCTCGGGGAACAGCTTAATGTGCTATTTCGCGCCATGGCGAGCGGCGAGCGCATTTTTCAGGCGCTGGACTGGGATGAACAAATTCATGAACCGATGAATCCGGTCAGCCTGCCAGAACGGCTTCGTGGCAAGGTTGAATTTCGCGATCTACGATTTGGCTATACCCATGATCGGCCTATTCTTAAGGGCGTGTCGGTGACCATTGAGCCAGGCGAGAAGTTAGCCATCGTTGGCCCTACCGGATCGGGTAAAAGTACCATGATTAGGCTTTTGGGTCGGTTCTACGACTTTGAACGCAATATGATTTTCCTCGATGATGTGGATCTTAACGATCTACACAGCAAAGATGTGCGAGCACGTATCGGCGTAGTGCTGCAGGACTTTCATATTTTTTCTGGCACTATTATGGACAATATCGTGCTAGGTGATCCCCGCATCAGCCGAGAACGCGCTATTGAGGCTGCTGTGACCGTTAATGCTCATGAATTCATTGAGCGACTGCCAGAGGGTTACGACTCGCCTCTGGTTGAGCGGGGCGCTAACCTGTCGCAGGGCCAGCGGCAGTTATTAGCCTTTGCACGAGTGCTAGCAGCAGACCCAGAAATTCTGATCCTTGATGAGGCCACCGCCAGTATTGACACGGAAACGGAGCGTCTTATACAAGACGGCCTACACAAATTGATGGCGGGGCGTACCTCGATACTAATTGCTCATCGGCTGCAGACAATACAAGAAGCAGATCAAGTGCTTGTGCTGCATCATGGAGAGGTCCGCGAATTGGGCACACATGAGGCACTGTTGGCACAAAAAGGACTTTATTACACCCTTCACGCGTTACAGTTTCAGGATGTCAGCCTGGAGGATTAGACTGAGCTGGTAAGCGGGCTTAAGACCCGCGAATGACACACGAGGCTGGCAGGGAGTCAGGCAAACATGAGTATCAGAGCCAAGATCATTAGTTACCTGATTCGTCGGACCATCCAACCACATCTCGATCAGGTAGAAGACATCGATGCGTTTCGCCAGCATCTGGCGACCGTCGCGCGGCTAAATAACGCGCCCCCAAAACATATCCAAATCAGTTATGAAACCATCAACGATTTACCGTGTGAGTGGTTGCAGGCCCCGGCCAGTGGTGCGTCACGCATACTGTTTTATTTACATGGCGGGGGCTATGTGAGCGGTGGCCTTGATAGCCACCGAGAGCTGGCTTGGCGGCTGGCTGAGGCTGCTGGATTAAAGGTCTTGTTGGTAGATTATCCACTCGCCCCTGAATATCCGTTCCCAAAAGCCCTAGATCAGGTCACTCAGTGTTATCGCACGTTACTTGAGCAGGGTTATCACGCCGAGGATATCGCACTGGGAGGCGATTCCGCCGGTGGCGGGCTAGCAATGGCGCTTCTATTGAATCTGAAAAATCGCGGCCTGCCATTGCCTTACCGGGCGATCTTGTTATCGCCTTGGGTAGACCTGAGCCTGTCCGGCGACAGTATTGTGACGAACGTCGACACCGACGTCATGCTAACACCGCGCGCCTTGGCGCAGATGGCCGATTTTTATCTCGGCGAGCGAGATGCAAAGGCAGCCCTTGCGTCGCCTCTATACGGCGACCTGAGAGGTCTGCCACCACTTCTGGTGCACGTCAGTGATAGTGAATTGCTGTTAAGTGACGGACAACGCCTTGCATCAACAGTAGCGTCCTTAGGTGGAGACGTTGAGCTGACAATTTGGCCCCAAATGCCGCACGTGTTTCAGGCTCTGGCGGCGCGTTTACCGGAAGGTAAGCAGGCCATCGCAGCGCTCGGTGCATTCCTGGCAACTAAGGGATCATCATAGCTTTGATGCCGTCGAATTTTATTGCCAAAGAACTGGTGCTACTAGGCGGCGGGCATAGCCACGTCATTGTTTTGCGTATGCTGGCTATGCAACCTATTGCTGGGTTGCAGGTCACCCTGATCAGTCCCGACATCAACACGCCGTATTCTGGTATGTTGCCAGGTTTGGTGGCCGGGCATTACAGCGCCGCGGACATGCATATCGACCTCGTTCCCTTATGCCGTTTTGCGGGGGTGCGTTATTTACAAGCCAGCGCCTATGATATCGACCCGATCCAACGCATCGTCCGCTGCGAGGGTCGACCCGACGTGGGTTATGATGTGCTGTCTATCGATATAGGTATTACGCCAGCGTGGTTAGACCGGCCAAGTAGCAATGACCAGGTGATCGCCGTCAAGCCCATCAATCAGTTTTTGCACAAGTGGCAGGCCTGCCTTGAACGTCTCAAGACCGCCTCGACGCAAGACATCGGTGTTGTAGGCGGCGGCGCTGGCGGCGTTGAGCTATGTCTCGCAATACATCATGCGCTGGAGCAACAGCACGTGGCAGGATCGATCAAACAGCCTATCAACATGCACCTGTTTATCGATAAGGACTCGGTCTTGCCGGGTTATTCTGGGGCAGTTCAGCGCACATTTACTGAGATTCTGCGCGACCGCGGCATTCAACTGCATACACACTTCAGGGTCGCAGCGGTAGAAGGTAAACACCTGGTGCCCGAAGTCGGCGAAGGGGTGTCGATGGATGAGATATTCTGGGTAACGTCAGCGGCAGCCCAGTCCTGGCTGGCAGCAACACCGCTGGCGACTGACGCCCACGGATTTGTCGAAACCCGGGATACGTTGCAAGTACAGAACTATGACGATGTATTTGCCACCGGTGATATTGCCCGGGTCGTCAAGCATCCCAGACCTAAGGCCGGCGTGTATGCGGTTCGCCAAGGGCCGGTGTTGTTCCGCAATATTCGTCGCCTGCTACTGCAAGAGCCTCTCAAGGCCTACGTTCCTCAGAAGACTTTTTTATCGCTTATTTCTACCGGTGACCGAGGCGCCGTGGCGAGTAAGTACGGCTATAGTGCGAAAGGCAGCTGGGTCTGGCGCTGGAAAGACTGGATCGACCGGCGCTTTATGAATCAATTCACTCGCTTGCCCGCTATGCAGGCACCTCGAGAGGGTGGTTTGCTTGCCAGCGTCGATGCCCAAATGCAATGTGGCGGTTGCGGCTCGAAGGTTAGCGCGGATTTGCTCCGAGAGGTTCTTGCTGGCCTCGGACTGGACACTAACACGCTGGATGATGCAGCGGTGTATCAAGCCCCTGCGGGTAAATTGATGCTACACAGTGTCGACGTCTTCAAGGCATTTATTGATGATCCCTTTCTGTTAGCCAAAATCGCAGTCAATCATGCCTTGAGCGATATCTACGCAATGGGAGGAGAGGCAGTCACCGCTATGGCTATCATGTCGACACCCTACGGTACGCCGTCGTCGACTCGTCACCTGTTACAGCAACTCATGCAGGGCACGGTTGAGCAACTGCGACAAGAGCAAGTTCAACTCGTCGGCGGTCACACCACCGAAGGGGCCGAACTGTCGGTTGGTTTTGCCGTCAATGGCATCGTTGATGAGGCGGTCATTCTGCGCAAAGGCGGCATGCGCGCGGGCCAAGTGCTGATACTCACAAAGCCTCTAGGCACCGGCACACTATTCGCCGCCGATATGCAGCACTTGGCACAAGGCAACTGGGTTAATGCTGCCGTAGAAATGATGCTGCAATCGAACCAAAAGGCACGGGACATCTTTGTCGACAACCATGTGTCAGCGTGTACCGATATCACGGGGTTTGGGCTAGCGGGGCATTTAGGTGAGATGTTGCAAGCCTCAGGTGTTGATGTAACGCTTGACCTGGCAGCTCTACCAGTGCTGCCAGGTAGTCTGCAGTGCCTGCACGAACTTGGTATTACCAGCACACTGCATGACGGTAACCAGCGCTCTGCTATTAATATGAGCTCGAGTCAACACCCCCATTATGCGTTACTCTTTGACCCGCAGACGGCCGGTGGTTTACTCGCGTCGGTAGATGTTGATCGCTTGCCTTCTATACTCAAGGCGTTGCACACAGCCGGTTATTTGCAGGCCCAGCTAATCGGCACAGTAGAGGCATTGCTGCCCGAGGCTCGGCCGCACATCAATTTTAAACAGCCTAGACACCCCTGAGGATGCCAGCCCATGACTGCTTCGCCCCAGAAATTTGCCGAGCATCAAGTGAGTTATGCCAGTGGTACCAGCGATGTACCATTGCTGGGCATGACCATAGGTGCGAAATTCGATGAGATCGTGGCTAAATTCGGCCAACGACCCGCTATCGTCTCCGTGCACCAGCAACTGCGCATGACCTATTATGAACTTGGCGAGGCTGTCGATAATCTTGCGAAAGCGTTTATCGCTTGCGGGTTGGAGAAGGGCGACCGCATAGGAATCTGGTCGCCAAACAATGTTGAGTGGTTAATCACGCAATACGCCAGCGCCAAGGTGGGCGCTATCTTGGTGACAATAAATCCGGCCTACCGCGTCCACGAACTGGCTTACGTGTTGCAGCAGTCTGGCTGCAAGCTACTGGTCTTACAGAACCAATTCAAGACCTCTGATTATGAAGCGATGATCGTCGAGCTATGCCCGGCGCTAGCGACCTGCGAGCCAGGCGAGCTCGTGTCGATCAAATTCCCAGCGTTAACAACGATCATCTCTTTGTCAACGTCACACCATCCCGGCATTCTTGATTGGCAGACCCTGCTCGCTCAAGCAGGCCTAGTCAATGCGCAGATGCTGCATGCGTGTCAGGCCGCGCAGGATATGGACGACGCTATTAACATCCAGTACACGAGTGGCACCACCGGCTTCCCCAAGGGCGCATGTCTGAGCCATCATAATATTCTTAATAATGGCTACTTCGTTGCCCGCACTATGAAATTTAGCGCCGAGGATCGGCTGGTGGTGCCGGTGCCCCTGTATCACTGTTTTGGTATGGTCATGGCTAATCTGGGGTGCTTGACCCATGCCGCATGCTTGATTTACCCCAGTGAAAGTTTCGAGCCCGAAGCGGTATTGCAAGCAGTCCAGAGCGAAGCCGCGACGGCCTTGTTTGGTGTGCCGACTATGTTCATTGCTGAATTGGCGTTACCCACTTTTGGCGACTATGACCTGAGCAGCTTGCGCACAGGTGTGATGGCCGGCGCGCCTTGTCCGGTGGCCATCATGCAGCAGGTGAATACATTAATGCACATGACCCAAGTCGAGATTGCCTACGGCATGACAGAAACAAGTCCCGTTAGCTTTCAAACCCGCACTGA
>JBLHVI010000096.1:0-12274 GCA_047630175.1 Candidatus Azotimanducaceae bacterium | reverse complement strand
ATGTGTGCCTTGTAGATCACCTCCACAAAACCCGACAGCTGGCGGCTTGCAACGCGCATAATCGGCAGCGCTTGAATCGCACCTTGGTCAATCCAACGAATCGGCACCTGGCTAGGACGGGTAATTCCCACTTTAATACCGGTAGAATTCGCCAGATAAACAATATGCGACTGCATGCAAAACTCTTCGCCCCAGGCGGGCTCGCGGCAGGTGCCCTTATCATAATGACAACGCTCCGGGCTCATAACGCACAAGTCACACTGCGCCAACCGCTGCGAACACGGGTAACAATATCCCTGACTGAAGGACTTCTTGGTCTTCCGCCCGCAGTGTTGGCACTCAATAGAGCCATGCCACTTGATGGTAAGCCGTTGACCCACAAAAGGGTTCAACGCGAAGTCTGGCTGATCAACAAAGTTCAACCCATAACCCACCGGATCGGTGAGTGTCACTGTCATTTTTCTGAGTAATCCACGCATCGCGGCAGTGTACGTGTTTATTACCGCAGCGGATAGCACTCCAACGCTCGGTTCTATAATCAACCGCTGGCTTTGTGCACCCCGACCGACAACAAACCGACGCTGGCGCCTGCCACCAGCCCACCCAGATGACCCCAGTTAGCGAGACTGCCCAAGCCGAGCATATCGAACAAACCGCTAAAGCCGATGACCAAAAACCCCAGCATAAATACATAGATCGCGTTCGGCAGGCCTATGTCCCGGCTAGGTATGAGGCGACTCCACACTAAGCCGTATCCCAGCAAGCCAAAAACTACGCCTGACATGCCGCCAAAAAACCCGGGGCCGGTCATGTAGTATTGCAACAGGTTTGAGCCTAGGGAGCTGATCAACACTAACGCCATTAACCGCAGGCCACTACTCATCAGTTCTATACGGCGACCAATCTCCCAGAACCAGAGCAAATTAAAGACGATATGCAATACACCAAAATGCAGGAACATGGGCGTTAGCAGTCGCCAGAACTCACCCGACGCCATTGTTGTGGTCAAATCGTTGAAAAAAACGCTGTCACCTAGCAGATCAAAAGACACAAAATTCAACCATTGAAACCAGCCCCCTACCTCACCCGATTCAACACCCAAGGTCACGGGAAATAATAGTGCCGTAACAAAAATAAACACCATCGTCACCGGCACCCGCCAGATCGTATCCACCAGCCGCTGGGGTACTGACGTTCGTTGCAACGCTGACTTGACAACTTCAAGCTGAATATCACCACGCTGCAGCGCTGCATAGCTGTCGCGCACCAAAGGCTCATCTGCCGCGTTGACAACCCAAAGCTCCTGCTGCGCGCCGGCCTCATTGATGCGATGCTTGATGCCTCGCTGGCGCAGGTACATCGAGAAAGGACCAAGATCAATAGCGCGCGCCACACGCAACGCCATTATCATTCGCCGTACCTGCCCGCCTCGATCTCACAGCATGGCTTTGCAGAGGCTCGTCGTGGATGCAAGGCCAGTAAGGCTGCGAAAATAAATGATGACGTCATAAAGGGTGGTTTTCCTGAGCGGGTGCAAGTTGTAAACTGTAACCTGTAAGTTATCGCCGAAACTATAATACCATTCGACCCCGTCGCTGGAAGCCTAAACTCATGGAAAATGCCGATTATCAGGTGCTATCACAACTCAGCCAATGGCTGGCTGCGGGCCAGACAGGTTGGCTGTGCACCGTCGCTAAAACTTGGGGTTCATCCCCGCGGCCTGTGGGCTCGTTGTTGTGCTGCAATACCAAGGGCGAATTCACCGGGTCTTTGTCCGGCGGCTGCGTCGAAGACGACCTACTGGAAAAACTACGCTTGGGCCAGCTTGCCACTGACAAACCTGCTCTGTTGATCTATGGCGCCACCGACGACGACCAAATACGCTTCAACCTGCCTTGCGGCGGCCAGTTACATATCATCATCGAGCCCTTCACAGACACTCGCCATCTTGCCGACATCAATCATATTGTTGAGCGCCTACAGCAGCGCGCCTGTGTTGAGCGCCAGCTAGATATCAACACAGGCAAGATGCGGCTGGTCGACCAGCGACGCTTTAAGCACCTACAAATCGACGCTGATTTCAGTCAACCCCAAGCACCGGGTAGCAAAACTCTGTCACACACCTACGGCCCACGCTATCAGTTGTTTTTGATCGGCGCCGGACAGGTATCAATCTATGTCGCGAATATCGCTCGCACCTTGGACTACCAAGTGCTGGTATGCGACCCACGCCAAGAGATCATTGATCAGTGGCCCGTCGACGGCGTGCAATTGATTTGTGAGATGCCCGATGATGCTGTTAGGCGCTATGCCAACGACCCCTTCTCCGCCATTATCGCGCTCACCCATGACCCTCGCATTGATGACATGGGATTGATGGAAGCACTCAAAACCGACGCCTTTTTTGTCGGTGCAATGGGATCTACGCGCACATCGGTTAAACGCCGCGAACGACTCTTGCAGCTCGACCTTACCGCCACTGAAATTGACCGCCTGCACGCGCCTGTCGGTCTGTCTATCGGCAGCAAAACCCCCGCCGAAATCGCCGTCGCAATATTGGCACAACTCACGCAACTTCGTTCACAACAGGACATTGCGGACGGCGTGCAGCCGAGTGTTGCTGCGCTTTGTTAAAAAACTGGAATCGACGCACCTGAAGCCCTTTTACCTGATGCTTGCCAAAGCAATACTCACGTGTGCTGTGCTGTGTGCGCTGGGGCCGCTGTCATTCACACTGGGTTCTGGCGAGTGGCTTGTACCGATTACACTGCAGTCTCTTGTCGTCATCACCATGCCGGTGTTGCTTGGTGCTTTCCCCGGTTTGCTAGGCATCGCAGCATATCTGCTAGCAGGTATACTGGGCTTACCCGTTTTTGCTGACTATAACAGCGGCATCGATACATTCATGTCACCGTCTGGAGGCTTCTTACTCGGTTTTCTGTCGACAGGTTGGCTGGCGGGCTGGCGTTACGAGCAGGGCGCAAACCGGCATATGGGTTTTATGCTGCGGCTATTTATCAGCTGCCAATTGTTGCTCTTATTACAGGGCGCAGTTGGACTGGCCGTTTATGGCATTGAATTTAGCCGCATTGCCTCCGTGGTGTACGGATTACTGCCAGGTTTGTTGGCAAAATCTGTAATCGCGGCCCTGATTGTGTTGCTTTTTAGCTGGCTGAAACAGCAGCGTAAACCAGGGGTCGAATAATATGATCGGCGGCATAATCCTTGCGGCAGGCAACAGTCGACGTTTTGGTAGTGACAAACGTAGATCGCTATTATTTTCCGGGGAAACCTTGCTCGAGGCCACTATCCGCAAAGCCTTAACCTGCCTGCCAGCGATACTGGTAGTGCTACGCAATGGTGATCAAGCCTTTGCTGCCCAATTGATGGCGGGAATTAATGACAGCCGTGTGCGATATTATTTGGCGCCGGACTCGGCTCAAGGCATGGCCCACAGTTTGGCGAATAGTGTGGGTCAGGTACAAGATTGGGAAGCAGCGTTAGTCATGTTAGGGGATATGCCATTTTTGGAAACCCACACGATCAAACAAATACTCGATGCCTATGCCAGCGAAGTAAACCGCGGGACGAACCCTGCGCCCATTGTCGTGCCGTGTCTGGGCGCTAAATTCGGCCATCCAGTGCTCTTCAGCCAGCATTATTTCAGGGCGATTACCCTGCTGACAGGCGACCGAGGTGCCCGGCCGATTATCGATGCACATCCGGAATATCTGGTTAAGCTGGCGGTGACTGACGATGGTGTGTTGCTCGACGTCGACAGACCGGCGGATTTGACCTAGATGAGCAGAAACAATCAACAGCCCTAAGAGTCACCCTTGCGACTCGCCCAATCTAATTTACTCCTACACACCCCGAAAAAATTGTGCCCTGGAGGATGAATAAGCTTCAGGCGCTCTCGCTTCTTACTCACAATCAACGACTCACCTGGCTCAATCTCAAATTCCAGCTGCGAATCAAAACTGATCTTCGCATTTGTGCCGATATGCGAGCCCACCACAATCTTAATTTCAGAATTACCCGGAATCACCAGCGGCCGACTGTTGAGTGAATGCGGGAACATAGGCACCAGTACAATCGCATCTAAGCTCGGATGCATAATAGGCCCACCTGCTGACAAGGCGTAAGCCGTTGAGCCCGTCGGCGATGAAACAATCAACCCGTCAGAGTACTGGGTGTAGACAAACTCGCCGTCAATAAACAGGTTAATCTCTAGCATCCGCGGCATCTGCGCCGAGTGAATCAACACTTCATTGAGGGCGCAGGGCACTTCCTTGATGCCTTTTACCGAGACTTCACCCTCTAACAAAAAATGCTCTTCCATTGTGTAATCGCCGTTCAGCACCTGCGTGATACTGACATCGATATCATCAGGTGACACATCCGCTAAAAATCCCATCCGACCGCGATTAACCCCCAATATCGGCACGCCATGGGGTGCAAAACTTCGCGCGGCGCCGAGGATGTTACCATCGCCGCCCACCGCAATAACCAGATCGCAGCGGGCCGCCATCTCTGCTTGGGTGTAGCAGGTGCCTTTAAATTCCGGCAGCAGATTACGCGCTTTGTCTTCTATAAACACGTCGATGTTGCGTGCCTCAAGCAGGGTCAGCACCCTCCGCAGAGAGTCCAGCACCAGTTCGCTGCCGCTTCTTGCCACTAACCCTACTCGCTCAAATTTGTTCATAAGTTCCCCGCCTTTAACTACGCGTCGATGGGCTTGCTGCCACCTAAGTCGCTTTATACCTTTTATTGGCCGCCCCTGCGAGGGCCTGACCGTAAACGGCCTAGGAGAACCACCACGTATTCACAGAAATGACTTGTAAAAGCCCCACAAACCCCCAAGACTAACTAAATAACAACGCTGAGACTACTCGGCGGTGACGGCTCACTAAACAAACACGCGCCAAGCATGAGGGAGCAAGGACTATGAAGACCGCAATCAAGCGTCGCTACGAAGCAGAACTCGCGCAAGAGAGCAACATTCAACAAATCGCAGCAGCAGGGTCACTGTGGCAGGCCATGCGGCAAGAAGTCAAAGCTCGGGCCCAATTTGAACCTATCATGGCGACGTTTTTTCAGGCAACGGTGCTTAATCACGATACGTTGCAAGGCGCCCTCAGTTTTTTGCTCGCCAGTAAACTCGACAGCTCAGTGGTATCCAGCATGGCCATTCGCGAGATTATCGAAGAAGCCTTCAGCAGCGAGCCGACGATTATTCACGCCGCCGAAATTGATATCAAAGCCACGCGCGAACGCGATCCTGCCTGCAACAGTTACTCCACGCCGTTTTTATTCTACAAAGGCTTTCAAGCATTACAGGTGTATCGTATCGCCAACTGGTTGTGGAGCCAAGAGCGTCATTCATTGGCCTTCTTCCTCCAGAACCAGATGACCAACATCTTTGCCGTCGATATACATCCCGCCGCCACCATCGGCTGCGGTGTCATGTTCGACCATGCCACGGGCTTAGTCATTGGCGAGACTGCCGTCGTCGAAGATGATGTATCTATTCTGCACGGCGTTACCTTGGGCGGCACAGGCAAAGACAGCTTTGATCGTCATCCAAAAGTTCGCAGAGGCGTCCTGATCGGCGCGAACGCGTCTATTATTGGTAATATTGAAATCGGTGAAGGCGCCAAAGTAGGCGCTGGCAGTGTTGTTATGAAAAGCGTGCCGCCGCATGTCACGGTAGCAGGCGTACCGGCCGTAATTGTTGGCAAGCCGCACTGCGATAGTCCAGCTCATGACATGGGGCAGTGCATCTAGCCCGTCTAGAAATCAAAACCCCGGCGGCCCTGCAAGCCACCCGTATGTAAGGCAACGATGCGCGTGCCGGGGCTGAACTCATTCGCTTGCTGCATCTGCGCCAGCCCGTAAAATAGTTTGCCCGTATAGACGGGATCTAGCTGTTCGCCATGCTCGGCCTCCCAGTCGATTATATATTCTTGCAAATACTTAGGGCAACGCGCATAACCGCCGCAGTGAAAACGATGCTCGATGCGCCAGTTGCGCTCGGCTTGCGGCCCCGCGATTAAGCGTCTGACATCAGCCTCTAGACCCCCCTCGACCACACCATCCTGCACCTCTGCAGAGCCCTTCAATACCGAGATGCCTAGCACCCGCTTACCCGCTGGCAATGCGGTTGCAATACCTGCCAGTGTGCCGCCGGTTGCAACGGGAAGCGCAATAACATCATAGTGATATCCTTGCGCCTGCATAATCGAATCCACGTCCGTAACGATCTCCCGCGCACCTGCCACCGCCAACTGATTAGTACCGCCCTCTGGCAGTAGATAGCTGTGCGGAAAGCGTTGCTGCAGGTCTTCTAAGAAATCAGCCTGATAGCGCCGCCGATAATCGGTACGACTAATAAAATGTAGATGCATACCCAAGGCTTCAACCTCTACCAACATCGCTGACAAACGCAAAGGGTCCAACGGACGCTCACCACGAATCACGGCAACCGTCTCAAAGCCCTGCTGAGCAGCGATATGTGCCAATGCATGCACACTGTTTGACCAGGCCCCGCCAAAAGTAATCACTCGGCTGCAGCCCTTGCGTTTTGCTTCAGCTAGGTTGTATTTAAGCTTGTAATACTTATTACCAAAGCCGTGAAATTTATCTAGAAAAACAGGTATGACAGCCTGCAACACCGCTCGCTTCATCCACAATCCTCTGCAATTAAATAAGCGACTTCTTTAAAAGGCTCGCTAGCCGCGCAATCTATCTACGGCTAATAACCGGCTAGACCCAGTCACCGGCATATCTGATAACTATTACCATCGCATGGCAATTTACTGCCCTTACCAAACAACAGTCCCTATCAAACCTGCGTGTATTGACCCATTTTTCTAACGTATGCGGGCACTATCATAAAGCCAAACCTGCTAGATCACGCCTTATATTACTGAATGTCACTGAATACGCGTAAGGCCCCGTGATTATATTGCTCAAGGGCAAACCCACCATCGTCATGCCGCACTCAGGTCAAGTATTTCGCATTATTAATTGATGTGGCGTTAGCCGTCGCGTTACGTATGCTAGCTGCATCAAACCAATACAATCGTATTTAGTCCAGATCGATGACTCAGACGGTGATAATATCGATCTGTAGCTTCCATTTGATTGTGTCCCACATGACCCGAAATAAAACGATTATTTGCGTGCTCGCGCTGATGCCATTGGGAACCCTGATGAGCTGCGGTGGAGGGGGCGGTGGAGGGGGCAGCAGCGCGCCAGCGCCTAGCAATAGCTTACCCGTCGCTAATAGTGATTCATTCTCGTTAATTATCAACACACCCGCCGAACTCGATTTATTAACCAACGATTCCGACAGCGATGGCGCACTCGCAAGCATCAGAATAATCAGTAATCCTAGTAACGGCGTTATCAGTGGATTAAACATCGGCGCTTCTCCTATCTATACACCAAATAATGGTTTTATAGGCGAAGATAGTTTTACTTACGCAGCCATAGACAACGTAGGTGGTAGCAGCAATGCCGTGACCGTCAGCCTGACCATCGAACCCATTACGGAGACTAGTCTGCGGGTAACCAGCCTGAGAGTACCCACGTCGGGCTATGAAGCCCTAAATAACGCCGACCTGAATGCGAGCGTGCTGACATCTTTGCCTGAGCCTTTCAAAATCCCCCCGAACCCAGTCTCATTCGCCTTATATTTAACGGGTACGGATGTCGATAACAACAGTACGAAACTATTGCTAACGCGCTTAGTCGATCCAACGGGCAGCACATTACCTAATTTGAACACACAGGTTAGTTTTTGTGAGGCAGCACTGTGCGCAAGTTTACTACCTCGCCGCGAAGGACAAATAGTCATGCATGGTGACTGGCAATATACGCTCGGCACGCGCGCCACGAGTATCGCAAGCATAGATTTTACTGATATGCGGCTGCAACTGGCTGTGCGTACTGGGCCTGAGCCAGACGCAGATAACGGCCAACCAGCCGTGCTCAAAGTGCAGCCTTTTAAAACAGCTACCAGCATCAACGAAGCACTCTTTTCCCAAATGCTACGCCAATTCGTCAGTATTGCTGGGAGCAATGGATTTAGCATTAACCTGCAACCAACCATCATAGTCAGTGAACCAGAATATGCCGAGATCAGCGGCAATTTCACCGATACTACTACCGCCGAACTGGTCACCCTAGGCGCCGCCGATAGCATCAATATCTTTTTTATTGAAGGTTTTACAGGTATCGCAGGCGGTGGTCGACTGGGCATATCGCCGGGCATTCCAGGTACACTGGGGGTCAAGGGACAGTTTAATGGCATATTGATCAACGCGACGGCTACCAATAGCGCCGACAGATCAGCAGACTACTACGCACGCACGACGGCCGAGTTTGCGTTCCACGAAATGGGCCACTTGTTAGGTTTATTTCATACCACTGAATCAAACTTTACGAATGATATTATCGACGACACACCTAACTGTTTACTCGCCCAACACGACACCGTTGAGAATGATAGTGACAATAGGGTTGGCCGCGCAGACCAGAATGAGTGCCCAGATGGGCTTAACCCCATGTTCTGGACTAACGACTTAGACACACCAAAACAAATACTCAGCAAAGAACAACGTAGGGTGATTGACTACTCACCGATCGCTAAATAAAACCCATTGCGGCAAGACTGTGTTGAGGTTTACCTCAATCATGACGTTGGCTCATTGTAGTCCAACAACAACGTAATTTAGCGCGCTAAAAACCTAACGTCGGCGTATCTTTAGCCGCGCGCGCTAACATATGTCAGTGGTCTGGCAAGTCATACTTGGCGGATTTTGACGATCTCAGGACTTATCGCTAGGGTGCGCCTGTCAACGGTGTAACAGGCTGCATTTCTATGAAACTGGCGGAGCGGACGGGACTCGAACCCGCGACCCCCGGCGTGACAGGCCGGTATTCTAACCAACTGAACTACCGCTCCCGATAGTCACAAACTCTTATTACATGATGCAAATACATCTGGTGGGTGTTGCAGGGGTCGAACCTGCGACCTACGGCTTGTAAGGCCGTCGCTCTCCCAACTGAGCTAAACACCCGTGTAAATAAGAGAGCGAATTGTAGCGATTCACCGCCGTGAGTCAAGTCCCTTTGGTGGAATATGACCGGAAACTGAAAATAAATTACAAACTCATATTAAGACTAACCGACAACTGAAGGTTGGCCGTGTTGTCGCCGTGGTGATCAAGGTCTCTGCGATCAGATCTTTGACCCATTCTAATCTTCATTCGCATAGGCCGTGTAGCGTCCATTTAACAAGCCACTGTCTTCCTCGTTATCGCCACAAAGATCTTTCTCGCAGTCGTCTCATCAGTTTCATACAACGCTCAGCAACAAAACGGTAGGCAAACCAGATTGCCTACCGGAAGCGACACTGTCGATGTGACGCTAAATCTTTATAGCGTCATCACCTAACCTCGCTAGCCGGTAGTCACCAGACATTACCCGCTGTAACCATGACTGATTATCCAGGTACCACTGCACGGTCTTACGCATTCCCGTCTCAAACGTCTCAATAGGCATCCAGCCTAGGTCGCGCTCAATCTTGGCCGCATCTATCGCATAGCGTACGTCGTGACCGGGGCGGTCTTTGACAAAACTGATGAGATCACGGTAGTGCGCTATCCCTGCAGGTTTGTCGGGCGCTAATTCTTCTAATAAGGCGCAGAGTGTTTCCACGACTTCGATATTCTTCTTTTCGTTATGCCCACCAATATTATAAGTCTCACCAATAGCGCCCTCTACCGCCACCTTGATCAATGCGCGGGCATGGTCTTCCACGTAAAGCCAATCACGAATTTGCAAACCGTCACCGTAAACAGGCAAAGGCTTTCCTGCGAGCGCGTTAAGGATAATATGTGGGATAAGCTTTTCGGGAAAATGATACGGCCCATAGTTGTTTGAACAATTGGTAATGATGACGGGCAAACCATAGGTACGCCCCCATGCACGGACTAAGTGGTCGGAACTCGCCTTAGATGCTGAATAAGGAGATGATGGCGCATAGGGGGTTGTCTCGGTGAATAGAGCATCCGTGCCATGCAGGTCGCCGAAGACTTCGTCGGTGGAGATATGGTGGAAGCGGAAGGTGGACTTAAGCGCAGCGGTTAATGTTTGGTAGTAAGCCCGGGCTTGCTCAAGTAGTTGGTAGGTGCCAACGATATTAGTTTGGATGAAAACGTCAGGGCCGTCTATGGAACGATCGACGTGGCTTTCGGCTGCCAAGTGCATGACGATGTTGGGTTGGTGCTGTTGGAATACTTTGTTGAGTGCAGCGGGGTCGCAGATGTCGATTTGGACAAGCGTGTAATTTGAGTTGGTGACGGCGCCAGGGATTGAATCGAGGTTACCGGCGTAGGTAAGTTTATCGACGTTGATAATATGGTGACCGGTAGTGGCTAGTAAGGTTCGAATGACGGCGCTGCCGATGAAGCCGGCGCCGCCGGTAATAAGGATATTCATCGGGAGCCTCTTTGTTTAATGGGTTGGGTTCGGATGGCTTGACCGGGGGGCGGTACGAGTACCAACTTATCCCGCCTCTACTTGGGCTTGCAGCAAAACGCTGCGCTAACTTTTGCGGCCGTAGATGTCATCGAAGCGGACGATATCATCTTCGCCGAGGTAATCGCCGGATTGGATCTCGATAAGCTGTAATGGGATTTTCCCGGGGTTAGTCAGGCGATGTTTTTCACCAATAGGGATATAGGTCGATTCGTTTTTATTGACCATATAAACCTTTTCGCCGCAGGTGACCTCGGCGGTGCCAGAGACGACGATCCAGTGTTCGGCGCGGTGATAGTGCTTTTGCAGGCTAAGGCTCGCGCCGGGGTTAACGACGATGCGCTTAACCTGAAAACCATCATCAGCATCGATACTGTCGTAGGAACCCCACGGGCGATAAACCTGACGATGGCTTAATGTCTCAGGACGATTTTCCTGCTTGATCCTGTTGTAAATAGTTTTTACTTCTTGCACCTGACTACGATTAGCCACGAGCAATGCATCGGGCGTGTCGACCACTACCAGGTCATCTACACCAATCAGGGCAACCAAGCGTGAGCCACTGTTAACGTAGTTGTTGTTGGCATTGGTACTCATAACATCGCCGACAAACTTATTACCCTGCTCATCTTTGGTACTGACATCCCACAAAGATGACCAAGACCCCAAATCATTCCAGCCTACTGCCATAGGAATAACGACACCGTTAGCGACATGCTCCATCACGGCGTAGTCGATAGAGATATTTGGGCATTGCTCGAAGGCTGCGGCATCGAGGCGAATAAAATCTAGGTCTTGTGTGGCACTGGCCAACGTTTGTTGGCAGGCCTCGAGCATGTCGGGTTGATGTGCTGCCAACGCTTGCAGATACGCACCGGCAGTAAACATGAACATACCACTGTTCCAGTAAAAGTTGCCGGCTTTAAGGTATTGCTCTGCTGTGGCGAGATCGGGTTTCTCGACAAAACGCGTGACAGCAAATCCTGCCTCTACGGCTGCGCCAGATTCTATATAGCCATAACCAATTAAGGGCTGGTCGGGGACGATACCAAAGGTCACCAGATAGCCCAAAGCGGCAAGCTGCGCGCCCTCAGCCACATGTTGATGAAACTTTGCAACGTCTTCAATGACATGATCAGACGCGAGCACTAGCAGCACTGTGTCCGGGTCGGCCTGTTGCAGCGCCGAGATAGCAATCGCCGGTGCTGTGTTGCGACCCATGGGCTCAAGAATAATTGCGTCGGTTTTACGGTTAATCTGTTTGACCTGCTCAGCCACTAAAAACCGGTGCTCTTGATTACAGACAATTTGAGGCAACAAAGCGCCATCAAGTCCATCCAACCGCAACAAGGTGTCTTGCAACATAGTTGTGTCATTTATCAAAGGCAGCAGCTGCTTAGGATACTGCTCTCGTGACATGGGCCACAAACGTGAACCCGATCCACCGGATAGAATAATAGGCGCGACTCGCGGCTGACTCATGTACTAGCACACTGCGTAAAAATATTGAGCAATAGCTTACCAAACTGATACTAATACAGGGATATTTAATGCGGATATTTAACATGGCGGCTTGAAATGACAACCACAGCAGCTATTAATTCGTCGATCAGTCCGCAGAACGACTATCCTGCCGTATTCGTGTCCCTAGGTGCTCGCCGCAAGCACACCCAACACGCGGCGTAAATTGTCTTGCCAGCTTGCTTGTTGTTTGCCGAGTCGCTGC
>JBLHVI010000095.1:0-12802 GCA_047630175.1 Candidatus Azotimanducaceae bacterium | reverse complement strand
TTGATGAAAAATATAAGCCCAATACACGCGCCTATCTTGAGCGTTTGATGGCGAGGCCCGGCTTTCAGCGTGCTCGGCAAAAATAGCGATGAACTTTGGCGAAGGACTTCGGCGAGCTAACGTTGGTTAATAAGCTCAGGTACTAACGCCAGGTAACAAATTTGGAGAGTACATTTTGACGTCAACATCAACATCAACATCAGCAGAGGTAAAGCCTGATTCAAAGGCGACTGCTACCCGCGTGCCCGAATGGTTTACACATAGTCTTTCTATAAAACCCACGAGTCATACTATCGATGTTTCAGGGGTGCCTATTCATTCTCTGCGCTGGGGTGACGACCCGAACAAGCCGGGCCTGATTTTTGTTCACGGTAACGGCGCTCATGCGTATTGGTGGACTTTTATTGCGCCATTCTTTCTCGATCATTACCGCGTTATTGCTATCGACCTAGCTGGCGCCGGTGACAGTGGCGCCAGTGAGCGGTATACGCCCGAGGCCTTTGCGAAACAGATTAATGCGGTTGCTGACGACGCTGAATTTGGCCCTGACACAATTATTGTGGGGCACAGTTTTGGTGGTTACATCACGCTCAAAACGGGTTTGATCTACAATCAACGCCTAGGGGGCGTTGTCTTGGTTGACTCGGCAGTACGACCACCCGATTTTCAGTGGGAACGTGATCCGCGTAGTTCACCGGTTAAACCGAAGCGAGTGTATGCTGATTTTGATGCGGCGCTGGCACGGTTTCGACTGATGCCCCCGCAGGGCTGTGAGAATCAATATATTCTCGACTACATTGGTCGTCACTCCATTAAGGCAGTAGATGACGGCTGGACTTGGAAGTTCGACGACACTATGTTCCGCAAGTTTGAGTTCGGTGCTGATCTGCATAAAGACTTGGCGCGGCTGCGATGTCGAGTGGGGGTGATTTATGGCGAGAAGAGCTATCTTTTTACTCAGGATATTGCTGACTTCATGTTTAAGGTGCTTGACGAGTCTGTGCCATTTGCCGCGATTCCCGAGGCTCAGCATCATGTATTCCTCGATCAGCCGTTGGCCTTTGTTAGCGCTTTACGTACCCTGTTAGCAGAGTGGCGCCATTCCAGACCAGATCGACATGTTGAATAGGGGCTAGCGCCTAGTGTCAATTCGCTCTTGCATATGTCTTGGTCTCGGGCTGAAGGTGAGGTGTTTGCGCGGATATAGCGAGCGGGAGCCTGCGAGATGAGAGAGTAGTCCGTCAAATGATGGATGCTGTCGACTACAATGGTCGACTCCACCGCGGCGAATGTGTAACAATAATGCGCCCAGTCCTATCGCTGGGTCCGTCATAGGCCATGGTGAGTATGAGCAACACAGACGAGATTTTAGTGCTAACTACTGGTGGCACTTTCGACAAGATTTACTTCGATGCCAACAGCACTTTCGAGGTAGGGCACTCCGTTGTGGGCGATCTGTTAAAGCAAGCGGTGGTTAAGAAAGCTTTTGCGGTCAACGAGTTATTACGCAAGGACTCGTTAGAGTTGACCGATGCAGATCGTGCGCAGATTCGAGATGTCATTCTTAATAGTACTCATGACAAAATTGTTATTACGCACGGCACCGACACCATGACCGACACAGGGCGCATACTGGCGGATATTCCGAATAAAACCATTGTCCTGACCGGTGCTCTGTCACCAGCGAGATTTGCCGAGACCGATGCCATGTTTAATTTGGGTATGGCCTTTGCTGCCGCGCAAACCTGCGCTCCAGGGGTCTATATTACAATGAACGGCACTGTCTTTAACGCGCGGCAGGTTGTTAAAGATCGTAGTCGTAATGCTTTTATCGCGATCTAGGATAACCGTCAAAGCGCGTGTTTGATCATCCGGCTCGACAAACTTGCTCGACAATGCCGTTAGTTATAGTTTCCCGGTCGCTTAGGTTGCGAATGTGAATCTTTGCCTATACTTAAGCTCAGGTGACTAGCGGATCGAACACGCAGATTATGGCAAAAGATAAGAAAGAGCAGTATCGAAGTGCGGTAGACCAGCAAGAAGAGCAGCACCAGCGCTATGCCCGCAAGGCGGGTTTGCTGGTTCGCGGGCTTAACGTCACAGGACAGTTGGGTACAGGTTTTGACGCGTCTACCGACCGTAACCTGCTGGTATTGCGCGGGCTGATGCGCAAAGAAATTCCTTCGAACGCTGACCTGGATCTTTTGATCAGTGCGATGGAATTGAGCCTTAAGCCCGCCCTGAACCAGCGACTACAAGCCAGTCAGAAGGTTTTGGTTCACATTCAGATGCTCCTTAGCCAGCTCCATCGTGCCAGCCAAGCCCCGGCTTTGGCTCGGCAGGTTGAGGTCTTGCAGCGACAATACAAAGATTCGGATTTTCTCTATGCGGACTTGCCGAGTATGCTCGATGCAGTAGTGAATATGCAGCAGCTGTCACTGACAGCGTTGCTGCAGGCCCGGGTGAAGCCAAAGAAGATCGGGGCGTCTAAGCCGGCGCTGTCGGGGTGGTCTCGCTTGTTCAGAAGTGCGGGCCAACCAGACGTCGAAGTTCAACCTGATAATTCCAGCGATAGCGGCGCACAGTCCCTTGACTGGAAGCTTGAACCGACGGTCAGAAAAACGCTTGAGAAGCTGCTAGAGCGGGTCACGCCACCGGTATCTGTGCAAACGCATTATAACGCTGCTCGAGCGCTGATTGCTCATGACCTCAACGGCTATGAGCTGGCCCCGGCACTGGAGCATTTGTGCGAGGTGTTGCTCGCCAGTATTCAGCGCGATCAGGACGAATTTCAAGCATTTCTTAAACAGCTCAATCTGCGGCTGCAGGAGGCTTTCAGTCAGTTGGCTATGGGCTTAGCGTTGACTGCTGAGGAGACCAATGCCGCAGGCTTGTTAAATAAAGCCATGCTAGCCCACGTAAGCGCGCTGCAGGATACCGTCGCCTCCGCGGTTGATATCGACGATCTTAAAATTGAGGTGAGTAGAAATTTAGATCAGATCGTGTTCACAATTGATGAGCACGGCAAGGAGGGTGCGGAGCGTCAAAGGCAGCTGGTGGGTGAGCTTGAGCAAATGTCGGCGCGGTTGCAGACGATGGAGGACTCGTCCCTTTTGGCGGCTGAGCAGCTTGAAGCGCAAAAACGTCTCGCAATGTTGGATGTGCTAACACAGCTGCCCAATCGCAGGGCTTATAATCAGCGCGGCGCCGAAGAGCTGGCGCGCTGGCAACGACATCGTGGCGATTTATGCTTGGTTGTGTGTGATGTTGACCTTTTTAAAAAGGTTAATGACGAACACGGCCACGGCGCTGGTGATAGGGTTTTGCAGGCGCTGGCAGCGACACTCAAGACGAGTCTACGTAAAAGCGATTTTATTGCGCGCTTTGGTGGTGAAGAGTTTGTGATCATGATGCCTGAGACCAACATTGCCCAAGCGGTCGAGGTACTCAACAAATTGCGGGAAGTGGTCGCGCAAAGCGCTGTCGACTTCGAACAGGTTGCGATTCAAATCACGGTCTCCATCGGCATTACCACCTTCCAAGGCAACGACAGCCTCGAGAGCGCGTTCACCCGCGCTGATCGTGCCCTGTACGATGCCAAGGCGGCCGGCAGGAATTGTTGTCGCGCCATCGCCGCTGCCGCCGAAGCATCGGTGGCAGAGCCCTCTGCGAATAAAGCGCCCCTAGCGAATAAAGCGCCCCCAGTCAAATAAAGCGCCCCCAGCGAAATAAAGAGCCTCCAGCAAATAAAGCGCGCTCAGCGAATAAAAACCCCTCTGCGAATAGAGAGATCGTATCGTGGACTCTGACAAAAATCTGACCAATCGCAAACTTTTTACCTGTTATAGATCTACCGTTATGCGCGTTCATCTGCGATCCTTATTGCTGGATAAAGGCTATCGAATTCAATAGTTTCATCAGTTAGTCTGTTGCATAGGAGCCAGCGTTCCTGACTTCTATTAGCGTTCAACACAGAGCGGAGGTTTAATCATAGTGCAGAACTGGCAGGCAATAGCGTTCAATCAGGTGCCTCATTCCGAGAATGAAATTCACGGCGACAAAGTCGCCAAGGCTTATGGCTTCAAAGGAGGGCTAGTACCCGGTGTTACGATATCGGCTTATTTGTGTCATCCCGCGGTAGTGAATTGGGGTGAGGCGTGGCTAGCTGATGGCGTGGCTAGTATTAACGTACTGTCGCCTCTTTATGACGGTGAGACGTTTACGGTAGAAGTAAGCTCAGTCAGTGAAACGTCATACTATGCGCAATTACGCCGTCCAGACGGTACCGTCAGCGCCAGTGCTGAGGTTGGCTTACCGCCGCCAACACAAGTGGCGCCGTGCAAGGCTCCAGAGCGGCGTTTTGATGTGATGGCGAGTAAGCGTGCCGCGCCACCGGCTGTGCGAGAGACGATGCAAAAATTGCGCGAGCAAGGCTGTTACGCAGTTGCCTTCAACTGGCTCCCAGCGCACGAAATGCACACCTATCTGCAGGACGAGGCGCAGTTACCTCGGTTGCATCAGATGGACGGTGGCGGATTGGCCAATATGTCGTTTATCTTAGGCTGTTCGAACTGGGTGCTGGCGCGCAATGCCTATATGAATCCATGGGTACATATGGCCACGCGGTCGCAAAATTTTGCGCCTATGCCGCTGGGGACTGCGCTGGTTGCGGAGATGGCAGTTACCGATTTGTTTACAAAGAAAGGCCACCAGTTTGTTGATGTTCGGGTTGCGCTCTTCAATGCGGCCGACGACACGTGTTTTACTAGCATCGATTTGCGCGCTATTTACCGCTTGCGCGGCTTGTAGTAAAAGAAAGCATAAGAACAACAAAATTGTATTCGCGAGAGATAGCTCATGAGCACTGAATTGAAAGTCGGATTGTTGGGCGGTGGCAGCTGGGGCACCACTGTGGCATCGTTAGTCGCGCGCAATGCATCCATTAAGCTTTGGGCGCGTGATGCTGCAGCAGTTGGTGAGATTAATGAGCAGCATACTAACGAACGTTATTTGCCGGGAGCCAAACTACCGCAAAAACTGACGGCGACTAACGATATCGAAGAGGCGGTAGCGCCTAAAGATGTTATTGTTATGGGGATACCATCCCAAAATTTTCGCGCCGTGCTGGAGGAGGTCAAACGCTATATACGCCCTTGGGTGCCGGTCATCAGTCTCACCAAGGGCCTTGAGTTAAGCACTGGAATGCGGATGACAGAGATCATTAACGAGGTGTTACCAGGGCACCCCACTGGTGTGCTGACGGGACCGAATCTGGCGCGGGAAATTATGTCGGGGTATGCGGCAGCCAGCGTTATCGCCATGACTGACAAAATCATTATGAAAGAGGTGCAGAAGATTTTTCACTGTGGTCTATTCCGGGTTTATACCAATCATGACGTGATCGGTTGTGAGGTAGGTGGCGTGTTAAAAAATATCATCGCTATCGCTGCGGGCATGGGCGATGGCCAGGGGGCCGGCGAGAATACCCGTTCGGCGGTAATTACACGTGGTCTAGCCGAAATTACTCGTCTGGGTGTTGCTATGGGCGGCGAGATCCAAACCTTCTCAGGCCTCACGGGCATGGGCGATTTGGTGGCAACCTGTACCAGTCCTCAGAGTCGTAATCGTTCCGTGGGTTTTGAGCTTGGCAAGGGGCACAGCATCGACGACATTATTAACAAAATGTACATGGTGGCAGAAGGTGTTAAAAGCGCGCCCGCGGTGATCGACCTAGCTAATCGGTATTCGATTGATATGCCCATCGCTCGCGAAGTGTTTGACGTAGTGCAGGGCAAAAGTAATGCCCGCACCGCATTTCGTGGTTTATTGCGGGCAGACATTGGGTCTGAATCCGAGCCTGGTTGACGCGTTCACATGACGTATACGCGTCGTTACTTGTAAAATGTCGCCAAAGGAACGCCCGGGTTATGGTGCGGCTTTGTCAATCGCCGATTCACCCCAGCCTATCAGTACATCGTCGACGAAGACTAACGGAGTGGTTTCATCACGTGTTGTCATACCATCACTTTGGGTGTGTTGCGTGCGATAAAACAGTACTTTGTAATCTTGGTTATCTCGGCGAAACGACTCCACTAGATCGGGCTCACCAAAATCTACTTTAATGGAGCTGACAGTCCGACCCAATTCGAGTTTTTGAATCTTGCTGGCGTTGTGTTTTTGTCTATCCTCCCAATCACCCTTTTCAGAATCTCGGTCATTGTCGTTAATTTTTATTACGCAGCCACTCAATGGCATTGTGGCAATGGCTGTAAGCAATATGATGTGGAGTGGTTTCATAGCTGTATCCTGTTGGTCAAAGGTAAATGTGATGTTAAAGATGTGGTTGGGTCATCTGAACATTCAACAGCAATATTCGTGCCGTATTTAAAAAGTGTTAAATAACAGCAAGATAGCGGAATCGTCGGGCAGCTAGCGGTGGCTTAATGGTCTAATTCACCAGATTACAGTGATCCTGCTACCTGCCGATTGATCAGCCGAGCATGGTGTCACCCTGGCTGCTGGGTTAATCTGCTGGAAAACTAAAGTGATCCTGATTTATGCTGCTGAGCTTGTCTGTCATATCCCGCGTCATGACGCGCCTGTCTACTATTGCCCTTGTCTGCACGTTGTCTCTTGCCTTGGCCGACGCCACTGCAGCTGGTGATGTCAAGTTGC
Source organism: Candidatus Azotimanducaceae bacterium (assembly GCA_047630175.1). Classification (GTDB taxonomy): domain Bacteria; phylum Pseudomonadota; class Gammaproteobacteria; order Pseudomonadales; family Azotimanducaceae; genus UBA4582. The sequence goes on along the minus strand of JBLHVI010000095.1, from coordinate 6,127 downwards.
CGAGGGTCATTGCCTGGACTGCGTATAATTTGGGAACCACTGGCTATAATCAGGCTGTGGCTATTGGCAAGGTTTTAAAGGACCGCCATGGGGTTACTTTGCGCGTGATACCGGGTAAAAATGATATTTCCCGGTTGCTGCCATTGAAGAGGGGTCGTGTGCAATTCTCCGCTAACGGTGTAGCAACTTATCTTGCTCAGGAGGGTGTGTTTCAGTTTGCCGATGACAAGTGGGGGCCACAACCCCTGCGGGTGGTGATGATGTCTAACGGACTCAGCAATCAGTCGGTGGCTGTCACTGAGGATTCCGGTATTACTCACTGGTCGCAGCTCAAGGGTAAGCGTATTCCCTGGGTGCGTGGCGCACCGTCCTTGAATTTATCCACCGAGGCGATACTTGCTTGCGGCAATATTGGCTGGGATGATGTGATTCGCGTTGATTACCCGGGCTACGACGCCATGTGGAATGGTATCGTTGATGGTCAGATAGATGCTGCCTACGCCACCACGGTGTCGGGTCCAACCCGCAAGTTAGAGGCCTCTCCTCAAGGTATCTCTTGGCCAATTCTGCCACATGATGATGCTGCCTGTTGGCAGCGAGTACTGGCCAAAGCGCCGTATTTCAGCAAGCATATTGCGACCCGTGGTACGGGTATCACAGTAGCTGCACCCCATGAGGGTGCCACATATCCGTATCCAATTTTGATTACAATGGCAGATCAAGATGAGGCGATCACCTACAATTTGGCCCGTGCTATCGATGAAGGTTTCGATGACTTCAAAGACGCTGACCCGGGTGCTATCGGCTGGGACATTGATTCCCAGCGATTTGACTGGGTGGTGCCGTGGCATGTGGGATCTGTGCAATACTTTCAATCGAAAGGTGTCTGGACGCCGGCGATGACTGAGCATAATCAGCGCTTAATTGAACGCCAATCAGTACTGAAATCTGCCTGGCAAGACCTGCAGGGACTGGGCCTGGATGATGATTCTGCCTTTCGAAACGCCTGGCTGCAGTTACGCACGCAGCGCTTGCAAGCTGCGGGTTTTGATCCGGTTTGGCTTGATCAGGAAGGTCAGTAATGAACAAAACCCGCCCTTTGACAGGGCTGTTAGGTGGACTATTGGCGATTATCAGTCTGCTGGTCACATTATTGGCGCTGGATAATGTGCGGGCCTTCGGTGCCCCTCTGTTTGTTGGTCTTATCAATATAGAAACCCATTACTACTACGCCTTAATGGCGTTGTTATTGCCCCCAGCGTTTTTAGTCTATCGATCCAATCCGCGTTTCAATCTGGTCTGGCTGGATACGTTACTGGCTTTGACGGCGCTAGGAATTTGCTGCTGGATGTATGTTAATGCCGAGACGATGCTTGATGAAGGCTGGGAATTTGGTGCGCCGGACTTGGCAAATCGATTGAGCATCGCTCTTTGGATATTGGTGCTCGAAGCCGTACGACGTATTGCGGGGCTGTCTTTGTTTGTGTTGGTGGTGTTGTTCTCACTGTATCCGCTGGTGGCTGACCTAATGCCCGATGCGCTTGCAGGCATGGCCACCAATTTGAGTGATACTGCTGCTTATCATGTCATGAGTAGCGAAAGCTTAATTGGGCTGCCATTTCGCGCATTTGCCAGTTTAGTGGTGGGCTTTCTCGTTTTTGGCGTTGCCTTGCAGCATACCGGTGGGGGAGATTTTTTCATTAAACTGGCATTCGCTCTGCTGGGCAATGTGCGCGGCGGCCCTGCCAAAGTAGCTATTTTGGCGAGTGGCCTTATGGGATCGCTGAGCGGCAGCGTCATCACCAATGTGCTCACTACAGGCCAGTTGACCATTCCTGCCATGAAGAAAAGTGGTATCAACAGTGAGACCGCTGCGGGCATTGAGGCCTGCGCTTCCACGGGTGGTGTGTTGCTACCCCCCATTATGGGTTCGACAGCCTTTGTGATGGCGACCTTTCTCGAGATGCCATACTACCAAGTGGCTTTGGCGGCGGCGCTGCCAGCAGTGTTGTATTTTACCGCGCTGTTTCTGCAAATTGATGCTTACGCCGCGAAAAACAACATCAAGGGTGTCTCTGACATGGAGATTCCCACGGTCGGTGCAACGTTGCGGGATGGTTGGTACTACCTGGGGGCATTTATTGTCCTGATTTTTCTGTTGTTGGTGATGCAGCGCGAGGCACTGGCACCTTGGCTGGCAACGGCTTGCCTGTTGGTCTTGAACCAGTTCTCGGCACGGCATCGCTGGGCTTGGTCACAGGCACTGGAATTTTTGCGCGCCAGTGGATCCTTGTTAATGGAGTTATTGGTTATTCTGAGTGGCGTCGGGCTAATCGTTGGCGCTCTCTCCATGACGGGCCTGTCGGGCACTCTCGTGAATGAGTTGCTGTTTGTTGCGGGTGGTTCGCTAGGTATTCTGCTGCTGATGGGTGCCGCCACGAGCTTTGTGCTGGGCATTGGTATGACGGTGACGGCGGCTTACATTTTTCTTGCTATCATTCTTGCTCCGGCCTTAATCAAGGGCGGCCTGAGTCCGCTGGCAGTGCATCTGTTCATTCTATATTGGGGCATGTTGTCGTTTATAACGCCGCCGGTGGCACTCGGCGCTTTTGCTGCTGCCTCCATCGCGGAGGCAAAACCAATGGCCACAGGTTTTCGGGCCATGGGCTTAGGCGCGAGTACGTACTTTATTCCATTCTTCTTCGTCTTGGAACCAGCCCTCATTCTGCAAGGCACCTGGCAGGCTACGGTCAACCATACCCTGCAGGTATTTGTCGGCATTGTACTCATCGCTGCGTCGATACAGGGGTACCTGCTGGGTTGGGGTTTACTGACTCAGCAAATTCTTATACGGTTTATGCTTGGGGTGGGGGGGTTGTTGATCGCATTGCCTGGACTTGCGTCGCTGGATATTGACCTACACGACAGTAGCTTGGCTTTGGTGGGACTCCTGCTTATTATTGTTAGTCTCTCGCTCAGCATTCGACTAACGCCCCGTCGAACTGTGTAAACTAGATCCGTCACAAGGCAAAAATTACCGCCGCGCATGTGTGTTACCTGTGAGCAAATCATGGTGTAATTAAGTCTTGGGTCAACTGAAGAGTCGTTATGCTTGAAAAATTTAAAGCTATGGGTGTGCTGCGCAATCTGATGCATTTGCTGGCGATTGCTTTTATTTTTTTATTGCCTTTTGCAGAGCCAATGTGGCATCCCGAGGGCACCAGTGAACTCGTGATGGGGGCTATGATTCCGGCCACAGCGCCCATTATTTTTATCATTATGATGTTTGATCTGTTGATGATCAGAGTAATGCAGTCCGGTGCCGAGGCGCCAATGCTCGCTGTGCAGGGGCTCATTGCCCGTACTCACCTGCTAATCGGCGGTATCATGATGCTGCTGTGGGCCATGTCCTTCAGCGGCGCGTTGTTTGAGTGATGGACTTGCAATTGGACTTCGACCAACGCCAACAGCCCTCTCGTTATACGAGGCGCGAAGGGTGAGCGTGCCGAGCGATAAGCAAAAAGGCCCTCTCGCGGGGTTCCGAATACTTGATTTGTCGCGTGTGGTGTCGGGTCCCATGGCGGCAGTCATGTTGGCTGATCAGGGGGCTGACGTCATCAAGGTTGAAGCCCCTGGTTGGGGTGACGGGATTCGTTATCTCGGTGCACAGCGCAACGGTCTGAGCGCCATCTTCTCGATGATCAATCGGAATAAGCGTTCGCTAGCAATTAATCTTAAGCACCCGGAAGGTGTCGCACTCATTCGCATTTTATTGCAAAAAACTGACGTCGTGCTGCAAAATTATCGCCCCGGTAAGATTGACAAACTGGGGCTGGGCTATGAAGACTTGCGAGCGATTAATCCTGAGCTGATCTATTGTTCTATTAACGGTATGGGTGAGGTGGGCCCCTACGCGGAGCAGAAAGTTTACGATTATGTGATCCAGGGTATGACCGGCGCGACGGATGCGCAGGCCGTGCAGGGCGAAGCGCCGGCCATGGTGCGCAGTATTATCTATGACAAAGTCACAGCGCTGACAGCCGCGCAAGCTATTACCGCGGCACTGCTTGCCAGAGAGCGTGGCGCTGGTGGACAGCACGTGCAAGTGTCTATGTTGGACGCCGGACTGTATTTTAATTGGCCTGACTTGATGTGGAACCATAGCTTTATTGGTCCGGGTGCGGAGCTGGCAGGGGACTTGGCGGATAACTACGAGATCAGCCCAACTGCTGATGGCGCGGTTGTTTGCCATCATCTAGGCGCTGACACTACACCGTATACCACAGATCAGTTAATCGACATTCTCGCGCAGAATGACATTCCTGTTGGCCGGGCCAACAAGCGAAGCGAGGTGAGCGATGATCCTCAGGTCGTCGCCAGCGGCATGCTAGAGGTCAGTGAACATCCAAGGGGCGGTGCTATGCGCCAGCCAAGAGCGGCGGCGCGGTTTAGCCAGACGCCGTATCAGTTGCGACACCACTCGCCAGAAATAGGTGAGCATACCGTCGAGATACTCCGCGAGCTGGGCCTGTCAGTGGAGGACATGCAGGCCCTCGCTCGCGAGGGAGTTATTGCTTAAGCGATTGCTTAAGTTGTTCGGCTTGGCGTCAGGCTTATCTTGGACCTTGGCCATCGTCGACTTTGATCACGGTGCCCGTGACGAAATCTGAGGAAGGTGACACGAGGTAGAGCAATGTGCTGTCCATCTGCGCAGGATCACCGAGACGCTTGCGTGGGAAGTGCTGCGTGATATCGCCCATTCGCTCAAGCATGCCGTCCATCATCTCTGAAGAAAAAGCACCCGGCGCAATGCAATTTACATTGATATTAAAGCGCGCCCACTCGACTGCTAGGGCTTCTGTCATGCGAACCAAGCCTGCCTTAGTGATGGAATAAAGCGCGGCACCGCCACCGCCGTAATGAAATGCTGCAACGGAAGAAATATTGACCATGCGACCAGGCTTTTCAGCGGCAATTAAGCGCCGAGCGATTTCACAACTCATCACATAGGGGCCACGCAGATTGGTATCGAACACGTCGTCGATGAGCTGGTTCGACATCTTGTGGGCCCGTTGCGCGTCAGGAATACCGGCGTTGTTCACCAATATTGTGATAGTGCCGAGCGCTTTTTCAGCGGCCTCAACAGCGGCAACAATACTAACAGAATCAGTCATGTCGAGACGCACGGGGAAGGCCTTGCCGCCACTGGCGTTGATCTCATCAGCCAGCGCCTTGAGTCGGTCTTCGCGGCGACCTGTGACAGCGACGCTGGCGCCACAGGCCGCCAGTACCTGAGCAAAACGTTTGCCTAGCCCCGACGTTGTGCCGGTAACCAGAGCAACTTGGCCCGTCAAGTCTCTACTAAAGTTTGGTTGCGTCGTATCAGTCATGTCGTACTTTCCTGTTTTGTTGAATTATTTTTGGTGGATACGTTTTAGCAAACGGCGGCGGTTGCCGCCACCGCTCCGGTTGATAGCTCGATACCAAGTTTTGCCCCAAGCAGGCGCGCTACGGGGGACTGGTCTCGTCATAGCCAATATCTGGCAATCTTGCTGAGCCCCCTATTGTGGGCTGACTACTGATTCAAGTCGCACCGCTGGGACCTGAGGCCTGCTCGAGGCGTGTTGAGTGTTGCGCTATGGAGAAGTCAGTCGCTTGGACGGTGCTTGTCAGTAGTATTGTCATCAGGCTCGTCAAAATGAGTGGTGGTAGTCGATAAGTTTTGATCGTCAATCTCTTCACAAGAAGTCCTCGCTGACGTCATGTTACTCGCCGCAACACTAACTGTTGCGAATAATCATAGCGGCCATTGAGGGAGACAAACGTTGAATAAAACCTAAGAGCTTAGCTTTGCCGACACGAATTTCCATAAGATCAGCCGCCATGCCGCGCAACGTTTCAGCCGCCACTTGGTCTGGGGTGATCTTACCTGTGCCGTGTCCTTCAGTCATGTCTGTATCGGTTAGGGGAGGCATGACCTCGAAGATCTTAATATGGGGTATTTCATCTGCCATCTGGTAACGCAGTGCTTGGGTGAAGCTGTGCACTGCGGCTTTGGTTGCGCAGTAGACGGCCGCATTAGCCTTGGGTGAGAACACTAGCGCCGACGATACATTGACAATGGCAC
>JBLHVI010000094.1:0-12823 GCA_047630175.1 Candidatus Azotimanducaceae bacterium | reverse complement strand
AAACTGCGATCAACACAATGCAACGCATTGGTCAGAGCAGGACGCAAACCCAGCAGACCAACAAACGTTGCCCAAGAACTATTGCGCGACTACACTAGCACGCATGCTGATAAGCGAAGTCTTCACCGCCATCTTCCAACTAGGTCTACCCGTGCTGCTCTTCTCTTGGTGGATAATGTGCCGCCTATATGCCGCGGGACAACTCAGCCGCGACCAGCCCAACAAAGACACCAAGTCACGCTTGAAAGCCCTTAAAAAAGACTGGAAGAAAGACGACACAGCAGCCGGCTACGTTGAAAAACGCTGGATGAAATTCGGCGGAGGATTCTATGGCCTCACAGCCTTGCTAACCTTTGTCTGGATAGAAACTGCTGACGCCGTTAATTTTATCGTCTATTTCCCCGGATTAGCGGCACTTTTCGAAAACGGAATAATCGACTTACTAATCGAGACACTCGTCAGTCAAATTAAGAATTTTGTCACCGCCGTCGTCTGGGTAACTTACTGGCCCACACGAGACGGATACATCGCCGTATGGATATTAGCGCCCTATGCGGGCTACTTCGCAGGATTGAAACTTGCCTCTCGAGACCTACAAGCGTGGCGGGATCTTGTGAAAACCAAGTTATCACGCTAGGCACACAAACGATGATAGCGAAGATCCACAGAAACAAAAATCTAACGCAAACGCATAGGATTAAAAAGCATAAGCAAATAGGTTTATATTATTTTTAACCCTAACTGATACAACCTAAACTCTTGCCCATTAACCGACAGCTGACGTTACCTAACTCGCCAGCAGCTGACACGGTGAACACAAGGGGAATGGTATGAGCTTAGAAGTCGTCAGGGAAACCGTTGCAGAGTCCATATCGGAGTCGACGACAGATTCAACTTTTCACTCGGCAACTGATTTAGTCGCTTTGAACGCGCGGTTCAACGACCGCAAGCCCAGTGAGGTCATGCAGTTCGCCATTGAACACGCCAAAAACCCCATTATATTTACTAATTTTCGGCCCTTGGCGATTGCGTTCTTACACCTCGTCACCCGCTTCAAAAAAGACATTCCTGTTATCTGGGTTGACCATGGGTTCAACACACCAGCAACTTACCGTCATATTAGCCAAGTGGTAAAGCATCTGAATTTAAACTTGCAGGTATACTCGCCCAAGATGTCAGCGGCACACTACACTGCTGTCCACGGACCGATCCCCGAGCTAGATACTCCCGAGCATGATCTGTTTTCGCGAATCGTTAAACTAGAACCATTCGACCGGGCCATGGATGACTTTAAACCTGACATCTGGCTCAATGGCATACGTCATGACCAGAACGCTTTCCGTCAAGACCTACATGTTTTCACCTTCGGTAGTCACGACACAGTCAGAGTTGCGCCTATGTTCCATCTAACGAAGACCGAAGTTGAGACCTACATCTCTGATCGCGACCTGCCAGACAACCATGACTACTATGACCCTACTAAGGGTGAAGAGCATCGTGAATGCGGCCTGATGAAGCAAGTCTAAATCATGCGCAACGCACCAGTCGACGGTATCGATAACAATGCGCCCCAGCGCCGGTATCAAAAGCTTCATCAACAATCTCATCAAACTTGATTGACAGCGTTTTGAGCGCTACTTTCTGAGCGCCGACGTTGTGCGCGGCGACTGTCGCTTCTATGTAGCACTCAATGATACCGTTACGCCCCAACCCGTGCCTTAGCTCAGCAATGGCAACTTCTACGATTTCAACTGCTAGCCCCTGCCGTCGATAAATACCGTTAACAGCAAAGGCAATACCGAAGCATGGAACACCGGCAATGGGTTCTAGCGGTAGCAACACGGCTAATGATTTAACTGCGCCATGCTCAATGTTGGCGTAACTCATTGACTGCTCGCCCGCGGGAAAGTCCAATATCAAATCAATACCAGGGTTCAGTTCACAATCCATCAGTGCAATACCACTGCCCAATGCCGTTTCGATGCTTTTTAAAGCCCCCATAGGATCACTCGTTGCCATCATTCAGTGCCTTTAGAAATTCGTGGTCGACGGTCCATTATAACAAATTTAGGGGGCTGGATTTATACAAAACACTCACAAACCCAAGCGAAACGTTATGTTACTCTGGTTCATCAAACGATAGAAATCTGACGAAATTGTGTCAAACGTATCATTTTTTTTTCGATTATTGGTGTTACTGCTCACAACAGTGCTGTGTAACGCTGCCTATGCCGCGTCGTTCACCAGACAGATCAACGCATCTAGTGATGACGCGGAAGAGCGCGTCAATAGTGGCACGATGGTCTTGAACAGTAGTGACCTGGAAATAAACTTCGAAGGTGGCGAGTCTCAACTAGTCGCCTTCCAATTCAGGTCCATAAACATCCCTCAAGGCGCGACGATCTGCAGTAATACTTACCTGCAATTTGAAGCAAACGCTGATAACAAAGAAATCACTAATCTGGTTTTTTACGCCGATGATAGCGATGATGCTGACAACCTATCTGACACTGACTACGATATTTCTGGGCGCTCATCGACGACAGCGCAGGTAAGCTGGGACAACGTACCAGCTTGGATTAACGGTACAAGCTATCAAACGCCCAGCCTACAATCGGTTGTCCAAGAAATCATCAATCGCGGCGGGTGGAGTACCAACAACGATATAGTGATGATCGTTAAGGGCGGCGGTGGTAGCCGAGTCGCTGCCGCTGACGACAGTGGCGGCGGTGATGACGAGCCACGCCTGCACATCGAATATAATGACTGCGGATCGCCTACAACACTTGTGCGAGACATCGATAACCGCGATCGCGACGTCGAAGAAGACACCGCTACTGGAGAAATTACCCGCAGAGACGATGACCTTGAGCTTGTTCAAAGTGGTACGGCACAACTCATTGGCCTAAGATTTACTAATCTGGCCATTCCCGCAGGGGCCACGATCACCAGCGCCATCATTCGCTTCACCACTGACGAAGTAGACGCAGATGATACCAGCACGACAATCTTTGCAGAATTGAACACGGCACCGGCTACTTTCAGTAGCGGGGATAACATTTCGTCACGAACTCAAACGGGCTCAAACGTCAGTTGGGATGATATTCCAGCATGGTCTACCGTCGGTGAATCTGGGCCCAATCAAACAACCCCTGACGTTGCAACGTTAGTACAAGAAGTCATAGATCTGGGAAGCTGGGGCAGTGGCGACGACATCGCATTTATTTTCGAAGGCTGGGGCGAACGCACCGCCGAGGCTTTTGATGGCGATAGTGCCAAGGCAGCAGAACTCGCAGTCACTTATGTATTGCCGGTTCCTGGAGAGGCCAATATCGCTGTTATCGTGTCCGACTCTTTAGATCCGGTGCCTGTCAATACGACCTATAACTACGAGATAGACGTTACAAACTTCGGCCCTGAAATCGCAACGGACGTCACCCTCACTAACATCCTACCAGGCGCTTTGAGCTTCGTTTCGTCGTTCACCGATCAGGGAACCTGCACAGAAACAGGCGGCACTGTAGATTGCATTATCGGGTCGATTGCTGCTGACGCAACCGTCATAGTTACGATTTTTGTCACCGCGCCGGGGACCTCGCAGACTATCAATAATACGGTAACGATAGCCGCGAGTTCAACTGACTCCCAAACAACCAACGACACAGAGACCGAATCGACCAATATTGGCGGCAATACCGAACAGCTCTGCTATATTTTTTCTGATTCAGACAACCGACTCAGTCTTTACGACACGTCTGCGGGAGCCGTCACGGACTTTGCAACTAATTCTACCAGCTCAATTGAAGCCATCGGCTGGGATTCTGCTAATGAGATTTTGTATGGTGCAGACGGCGGGCAGCTAGGAATACTCAGTCAAGTCAACGGCTCATGGGCGACTGTCGGCTCTGGTTTTGGCACCGGCAATGGCTCGGCCGGATTTCTAGCACTCAACGACGTAGACGGCATGGCTTTTAATGCATTTGGCGCAGCCAACGTGATGTATGGCATCCACGAACGCGGCGGGCAAGATGCGCTGTTCCAGATCGATCTAACAACAGGCACATTCGTCAATAATGCGTTCGCAGGTGATGACTACATGCTGTTAGACGTCAGTGCGATTACCGATGACATCGCTATTGATGTCACCAATGGCCAGTTGTATGGCGTTATTAACACGGGGGGCTCCACAGACACACTCATCACTATAAACAAAGAAACAGGCGTCACAACCGCTATTGCGCTGGTAACCATCGATGATGCTGAAGGGCTAGGTAGCGATCCTTCGGGACAACTTTGGGGCACCTCTGGTACTCGCGATACGGTGTTTGAAATAGACAAATTTACGGGTGTTGGGTCTAACGAGCGAGCGCTCAATTTTGGCGATTACGAGGCCGTTGACTGCGTCGGTGTTTCACCAACCGTTGGCGCTGACTTGTTCGTGCTGAAAACTGTGGACAACAACATCCCAAGTCCAGGCCAGAATATTACTTATACTGTGACGTTAACTAATAATGGCGCGGCCGATGCCACCGGCATACAGCTAGCTGACGAATTACCAGCACAGGTGACGTATGTGTCACACCTCGCCAGTCAGGGAACCTACGATCCGGTCAGTGGATTTTGGCTGGTCGGCAGTGTTGCATCAAGCGGTTCAAGAACGCTGGATGTTCTGGTGACTGTGACGACGCCGCTTGGAAATAGTTTTTCCAATACCGCGTCGATCAGTGCCGCCAGCCAGCCAGATCCCGATCTTGCTAACAACTCAGCGACAGTACCCGTGACAGTAACCGGCCCTTCGCTCACCCTGGTCAAAACCAGCAGCGCAAGCAATGTATCCCCGGGCGTGCCTTTTTCCTACAAAATCAAGGTGACCAACACGGGCAATGGTGTAGCAACTAACGTCATTCTCACTGACTTACTTCCCCAGTTTATCGTATTCGGTTTGCACGCCTACGGTGATGAGCTGCATTTTGATTTTAACGATGACCCCGTGACACCGTCGAGCTTATCTCTCGGCACGCCGATCTTTGATGATGGCGTGGGGCCTCCTGGCTATACAGAACCACCCGGCCCGAGCCTAGTTTTCGATCCAAACGTCATAGAATTTGAATTACCGATGATAGGTAATATGAATCCGAGCGGCGGCAATTTTACTATCGACTTTCAGGTGCAAGTGGGTCTTTAGGCACCAGCAAGACGACGGCATCTCAAACCGCCGTCGATTCCACATGCACAGTGTGCTGTGGGTCTTGACGTGCCGCCACCAGACAGCCCACCACGATGAGTGACGTGCCAGCCAGCGTCACCAGCGTCACCGCCTCGTCAAATACCAGCCAGCCGTATAGCGCCGCCCAGACAAATGCTGTGTATTCGACGGGAATCAAAATTCTAGCCTCAGCCCGCTTATAGGCCCAGGAGAGGGTCGCCATTGAGAACACCCCCAGCACTGCCGCTATCACGAGGTTTGGCAGTTGCTCAACCGGTGGCACAACCGCCCAGAAGGGCGAGAATGCCCAGTAAATGACCACTACTGTCGCATTTTGAAAGAACGCGACCTCAATGGGAGAAGACACCACCGCTTGCTGCCGCTGCAGAATTAGATTGTAGGCATACAGTAGCGCTGAGAAGAAAACCGCGGCCATTCCCAAGGCAACATCAGCATCATAATCCCCTGTTAGTTTACCGCCAAGAATCACTAGCGCCCCACCGAAACCAATGATGGAGGCCCATACTGCCTTAGCGCCGATCTTCTCTCCCAACAGCACCGCTGCCAGATACATGGCCACCAGTGGCGCTATAAACGACAACCCAATGGCTTCTGCTAGCGGCACATATACGAGGCCCCAGAAAAACATGTACGCCATAACTGCGGACACCGCGCCACGCAATACGTGTATGCGGATGTTTGAGCGGTGCGGCCAGCGCTCGCGGCGCCAAAGGAATAAGATTGTCGCTAGCACTAAAGCAATGGAGGTTCGCCACAGCATCGCGTTGTAAACGCCCATGGCTATTGACAGACCTTTCATAACACCATCCATGGCGGCATAGGTGCCGATACCCAGCATAGTGACGCTAAAGGGAATGAGTGCATGGTTTGATGATTGAAACTTCACGGGGTAAGACCAGTCTGAAAACACGAACAGCAGCTTACACGAGAGGATTAAGGACTGGGGAGAAATAGCACTGACTTGCGTCTTTTATCTTCGCATGAAAGGCAGGTTCGTGCCCTGTTTTGATCAGGGCTTTACAGAGTGCTGACAACCTTTAGCCCATCATCTTATTTAGGTGGGCAATAAAAGGATCGGAATCGGCATCGCGGTGCCAAGTGTATTCAGCGCCGTTGGCTATAGTCTCGGCTGCCTCTTCGCCAAACAAGCGGGCGATTATCGCCAGCGACATATCGATGCCTGCCGAAACGCCTGATGACGTCACTACCGCACCATCATCTACCCAGCGAGCGGCTTCTATCCAGTCGACTTTGTCTGACACGACTCTTGCCATATCAAACACCTGCTTGTTTGACGTCGCGCGATGACCATCCAAAATTCCTGCCGCCGCCAACAGTGCAGAGCCTGTACATACTGACGCGGTGATTTGTGCCGCTGCAGCACGCGTTCTCAGAAAATCGAGCATCGCCAGATTTTCAAGCTCTGGGAAAGTGCCTACGCCACCCGGCAGCACCATCAGATCCAAAGGTGGAGCGTCTACAAAATCATAATCAGCGATCACCGATGGCATGGATGCATTGCTCATAGATCCTGCTGTCACAGGTCCTTTGTGCTGCGCAACCATGACCACATTGAGCATTGCTGGTGGCAGAGCTGTAAACATCTCTAAAGGACCGAACAGGTCCAGCAGCTCAAAACCGGGATATAAAATAGCACCAAGGGTGAGTGGTCGCATCGATCTATTACTCCTTGCGGTTATTGTTACGAAGAGTCTACCCAACTTAGCGCGCTTAGCGTGAATATGTTTCGAGGCTTTATTGGGAATCACAGCACATATTCGCTACGCGGCGAGAATACCTCTATCATCTGATCTGTATCAGCAACCTTCACTTTTACTCATCGCGTCGGCATTCCCGAGGCCGGCATACAAATAGTGACTCCACGCTTTTCCGATCTTGACCCGACCCATTGTTTAGTTGTCAGCAATGGCGATCAGCGTAATGACTTAGTCGCGGCAGAGTGTGCCGTGCTGTCAGGCGTGGCACCGACCAATGGTTTGGCAGCGAGTGGCAGCACCGACGCGATATGGCGTGCGGCCTATCAGCAGTTTGGCCTGCAGGTTATAGCCAGCGCCCCAACTTTAGATCTGCTCTGTGCACGGGCCGCCGCTTCGACGACGGTACTAGACGACTTCCATATCAAGACCATAGCTCCGTCAATGAGTGGCGCGCAGCGCTTGACCATGGGCTTGGCGGTAGCTGACGCCTTGCAGGCCGGCCCTAATTTGAGACACCCATTACACAAACTCGTCGTGATCAAGAACGAGGCGCACTTTGTGCTGGGCGAAATTATCGCCGAGCCTAACAGAACGTATTTGCAACATGACAAAAAGCCACACCGCACCTCTTCATCTTTGCCCTCGCGCCTTGCCAGAGCATTGGTTAACTTACTACCCCTGACAGCCCGTACCATTCTCGATCCGTGCTGCGGCAGCGGCTCGATTCCATTGGAGGCCAGCGCAGTAGGTATGTCCGTGCTCTGCGGCGACAGCAACGGCAAAATGGTGGACATGGCGAACAACAATCTGCAGCACTTTGGTTATGACTACCCGGTCGAGCAACGAGACGCTCGGGCGTGGACGCAACCGGTGGATGCCGTTGTGACCGACCTGCCTTACGGCCGCCACAGCTTGTTAACAGAATATGTCATGCTGCGTATCTTTAAACAGATGGCGCAAATCGCAAGCATCGGTGTGTATGTTGCCTGCGAGAATTTATCGACTCAGATGTTGGCATCGGGTTATGCACATGTCGACGTTTTTGAGGTACCTAAGGCCAAAGGTTTTGCACGCTACGTGCATCGCGGCACAACGGCAACGGCTTCATAACACCAGCAACTATAAATATTAATGACAACAACTTGCAGCCAGCACAGGAACAAACACTATGCGAAAGATCTTCTCAGGTTTAGGTTTAGTAACAGCGTTACTGTTGGTCACGGCCAGTGCGCTACACCTGTACTTAGGCGCCCGCCAAAGCAACGGCTTTGATGCACCAGCCTACATCGCGAAACGCGCCAGCTACACCGTGACCATCACCCGAGACACATGGGGAGTACCTCATATCAACGGTCCCCGTGATAGCGACGCAGCATTTGGTTTTGCCTACGCGCAGGCAGAAGACCATTATCAGCTGATAGAAGACGCCATCGGCTTTTACCGTGGTGAGCAAAGCGCTATTAAGGGCTATTCTGCTATACCGCTGGATTATTTGATTGCCTTGTTAGACGTCAAAGCCGACATTGACGCGCAATATGACACGGCCATTACCCCGGCCGCGCGCGCACTGCTAACCGGCTTCGCTGATGGTGTAAACTACTGGGCCGCGAAAAATCCAAGTTTAGTGAATCAGACCCTGTACCCCATCACGGCTAAAGATCTGGTGGCAGGTTTTGCTATCCAGCACCTACTGTTCTACGGCTTCCAAAAGCCAGTAATGGCGTTATTTGGTGATGAACGAAAACACGATATTTCGACCGATAACCAGCAAACCGCTTGGAACATGATAGCCGCTGATGCACTACCAAAAGGCTCTAACGCGTTCGCTGTTTCACCCAGCCGGTCAACAGACGGCGCCACGCGCATGCTCATCAACTCGCACCAGCCTTTGACAGGCCCCGTAGCTTGGTATGAAGCCCATTTACGCAGCGACGAGGGCCTGCATGTCATGGGCGGCACCTTCCCTGGCGGGCCGGTAATCTCTGTTGGCGTGAACGAACATGTGGCCTGGGGCGCAACGGTCAATAAGCCTGATCTGGTAGATATCTACGTGCTAGATATTAACCCGGACAACGAGAATCAGTACCGGTTAGATAACGCATGGGTAGATCTCAGCATCAAACCTGCAGCCATCCGAGTAAAACTAATAGGCAACCTATACTGGACCGTAAACGAGGACCGCTTTTATAGCGAGCATGGCCCAGTGCTACGCACCGACCATGGCGACTATGCTATCCGCTATGCTGGCCAAGGTGAAATTCGCCAGGTAGATCAATGGCTAGCCATGAATAAGGCCAGTAGCCTCAGCGAGTGGGAAGACGCCATGGATCAGCTGGCCATTAGCAGCTTTAATTTTGTCGCTGCTGACAGTGGCGGCAACATTGGCTTTTACCATAACAGCCAATCGCCCATGCGTGCCGATGGATTTAACTGGCAGCAATATCTGCCCGGCGACCGTAGCGATCTTATTTGGGACAGCTACTTACCCTTCGAGCAATTACCGCAGGTCGTGAACCCTACAAGCGGCTATGTACTGAGCGTCAATCAATCACCCTTTCGAGTGACGGCGCCTGCAGATAACCAACTACGTAGTGACTTCAGTGAAACCTTTGGTTTTCCTACCCGCATGACCAACCGCGCGACTCGCGGGTTGGAGTTATTTGAAGCACACGGACAGATCAGTGACGCAGACTTTAAAGCCATCAAGTTTGATAACCATTACGCTAAACAGTCACGCGCTATGATCTATCTGAAGGATGTATTCAACATTGACTACTCGACTAACGATAAATACCAGCAAGCGCAAACGCTACTCCGGAATTGGAATCTATCGACTGATCAAAGTAGTACGGGCGCAGCCCTTGGCATTTGCAGCATCTCAGAGGAATGGAAAGCCGAGCAGGCAGGTAGTGCGCCACCTGCGGTGCGCGGTGAGTTCGAGAAGTGTGTAGATCAGTTGCATGCCGAGTTTGGCCGCGCCGACGTTGCCTGGGGTGAGGTAAATAGAATCATACGCGGCAGCCAAAACTTACCACTCAACGGCGGTCCAGATGTGTTGCGCGCTATTTACGGCACGGGCCTTGAAGACGATGGCCACCTGACGGCTGTAGCTGGCGATGGTCTGTTCATCTTTGCCAGCTGGGCAGCTGATGGCACCCAAACTATCGAGAGCATCCATCAGTATGGCAGCAGTACCTTGGACGCCTCTGCCGAACACTACGGCGACCAAATGCCTTTGTTTGTGTCAGAGCAAATGAAGCCTACCTTTTTTTCAACCGAGGCGTTAGCTGAGAATACCAAGCGGATATACACACCCTAGTTAGGTGAAGCGGCGTAAACCCTGTCAATACACTCGGGCACTACCCAAGCTTGCTGAGCATACTAAGCCGTACGGGGCGTAATGAGTGATCCCCGTCGGTCAAGCAATTCATCAGCTTTGAGGCTATAGCCCGAGCGCTTCATTTAGTCAGGACGCGGCATTGATGTCAGCGTCTTTACTAGGCCGCAATCGAGGCGCAAGGCAGCGTCCCAACTAGCTTGATGACTCTGTTAGCAATATGATCGTCTGCCGCTGCGCGTTATATTATTTAGGCGGCTTGCCCATAAAATAGCGGTCTAGTATCGCCAGCGTATCAATGATGTAACCCAGCCGCTCTGCAGGTGAGCTTGCATCAGGGCGTATGCTGATTTTGGCGCCCAAAATAGGCAACGCTTGCGCATCACCACTGACGGCAAGACATTCATGCATGGCAGCCTCAGTCATCCACGAATGCTGCGCGCCATATGCCACAAGGTTACCCTGCATTGGCGGCATATGGCTGTCACGCCACGCCCCATATGCCGTCTCTTTATCAGAGATACCTGAAAAAATAATGCCATGCAGCACACCGCACTGCTGCGCAGCTCTAATATGCGCCAGTGCACCGCCTAGCTGCCGGACTTCAAAAACAGAACGACCCCAGTTGATGACGATTCCAATAGGCGACGCCAGATCCTGGTTAATCTCACTCAGTACAGCAAGCTCATCCTCCAGCGCCAAAAAACCCTTGGACGGCAAGTGGCTGTCGGTATAGGCATCACAATGCTCAATAACAATACTGGCACCCTGCCAGTCCCAACCTACCATCGTTTGCAGAGAAGCCATTAACGCTGACCTCGACGAGGATGCATGTGTGCGCGCTGGCGCTGTATGCGCCAGAACCGCGGTGACAGCCTGGCGGCCGAGATGCCGATTCAGCTTGCCGACGGCATCACAGGCTTGCTGCATAAAGGCTAAAGCACTAGCACGCCCTTGCGCATCGTCTGAGGCAATACCAAAGTGTGGGTTCAACGCCAGCGCATTCATCGTGCCAGGAATGCAGGTCAGCACGTAATCCCAGTGAGGTGCGATATTAGCCAGAAACCAGTCATCATCATGCTCATGCAGAGCGCCATAAAAAGGATGTTCCAAACCTTTAAGGTTACGCAGCGTCTTGAGATCAGCATAAAAAGCGGATTCAATCTCAGCATCCCATACCTTTTTGGTGGGGGACAACGCGTACGCGCCCAAATAGTAATTCAACACCATGATTCCCTATAAATCAAAAATAGCGACACAAAACACGGTACTTCGATCTGCTCACAAGTTATGTCGGCCGCTCCTCGAATTGCTTTTCCAACGTCTCGAACTGCAAATTTTCTACCAATATAATAGTGTCATCCAGGTCTGTGGGGAAAGGCTCGAATTCGCCCGTACGTCGATAACCACGACGCTCATAATAGGCAATGAGTTCTTCACGCAGCGTAATTACCGACATAATCATACGGCTGACACGCCATTGATGTTGCACATAATTCTCTGCCGCCGCCATAAATTGCTTGCCAATACCGACACCTTGAAGCTGCGGCGAAACAACAAACATACCCAGATAGCCTGTCTCGCCACGCTTCTGTAGGTAAACGCAGCCAACGATCTGACCGGCCTGTTGACACAGGAACATCGTACTATCGTTTGCCTGAATAAGGCCCAACACCTCACCTGCATTAGTCCGAGTACCCTCCAGCAGATCTGCTTCCGTTGTCCAGCCAACGCGACTGGAATCTCCACGATAGGCCGAGTTTATTAATGCCGCGATGAACCCTTCGTCGTCAGCAATGGCAGCACGAAATGACAGTGAACTGGAAGATTGATTAGCTGTGCCTTGCGACATACGGTCGGATACCTTTATGAGCGAAAAAACGGGTTTCGAAACCCTGTTACAGTTTACCTACTTTACTCACGTGGCGGCAATGTGACGATAATTCATCCCCTTGCACACCACCGGCTATCACACTGATATCCCATTAACCTGATCTTACCTAGAAGATATGATACCTTTGATCTCCCAACACTGAACGGTCAAGGATGCGGTTGATATGCTAAATCTTCCTAAGCGCACAATGCGACTTAACATAACCAATAGCCGGTTGTGGCTCGCACTCATATCTGCAGCGTTTCTAACAGCCTGCACGCCAGCAGATGAGACCACCGCGCCCGTCCCTGTGGCTGACGTGCCTGCCGCTCAACTCAGCGCCGAACAAATTCATAAGCAGGCACTGGTGCTAGATGCCCACGCAGACATAGAAATTCCAGGCAAGGAGTCGCGTTATGTAGGTGCTGACGGACTATCAAAGGTGTCGCCTGAGAAGATGCGCGCTGGGGGTACCGATGCGGTGCTTATGGCAGTTGCCGTTGGACCGGGACCCAGAAACGCTGCTGGCTATGCCGAGGCACGCGCGATTGCCGATAGCAAACTGGCGGCCGTATTGGCAATGACACAAGACCCTGCCAACAACGTCGTGCTAGCACGGTCCGCAGAAGAATTAGTTCAAGCCCATAAAGAAGGTAAGGGCGCCTTAA
>JBLHVI010000093.1:0-12903 GCA_047630175.1 Candidatus Azotimanducaceae bacterium | reverse complement strand
TGCATTACGCCGAGCATTACCAGCCGGCAAGTCAATTTATGGGGGCGGCGATGATCGCTGAGGAATATCAGATCACGCGAGCCGACACAGACCAATTTGGTCTAGAGAGTCAGCAAAAAGCTATCGCCGCTTGGGCGGAGGGCAGGTTTGATCGGGAAGTTGTGTCGATTACAGCGCCTTCATTGGGCGCAGATTTCAAGCCAACCGGTGAGACCCATGTGGTTAGTAAAGATGAAGGTTTGCGGGCAACAACGCTAGAATCGCTACAAGGCCTGACGGCGGTAGCGGGTCAGCAGATTCACACGGCGGGTACCAGTTCACAGGTATCCGATGGTGCGGCAGCGGTAATCTTAGCGTCTGAGAAGGCGGTTAAGGAGCTGAACCTAACGCCACGGGCGAAAATTGTAGCGCACACTTTAGTAGGTGTTGATCCCGTCACTATGCTCAAGGGGCCAATTCCTGCGACGCGGAAAGTGCTGGAGCGTGCCGGTTTGGAAGTCGCTGACATTGACGTATTTGAGGTAAATGAAGCCTTTGCATCGGTCGTTCTGGCCTGGGAAAAAGACCTAGGAATTGATCACAGTAAGGTCAATGTCAATGGTGGCGCTATTGCTTTGGGGCACCCAACAGGTAGCACCGGTGCGCGCCTGATCACCACCGCGCTGCATGAATTGGAACGCACAGGCGGGAAGTACGCCCTGATTGCCATGTGTTGCGGAGGCGGCTTGGGCACAGGGACAATTATTGAGCGTCTTGGTTAGCTAACGTGTTGAGCTGGTTGTCCTGGGCAAAAGCTCGGGCAATTGGTTCTTAGCAAGCTTCACTTGGAAAAAATGTTATTAGTGAGAAACTGCGGTTGTAAGAGCTGCGTTTGCAGGCCAGTTCCTTTCGAAGAAGCAAAACAAAAAAAAGGCCGCGAAAGCGGCCTTTTTTGTTCTGCTTCTTCGCGCGCTATGGACTAGGCCACCTGTTGGCGTGCCGACTCTAGGCGTGTCTTGAGTTGTGCCAGTTCATCACGGAATTCAGTGGGTACGTGATCACCATAGGTGTCGAAGTAGTCACTAATTAGCGGTATTTCACTAAGCCAGCCGTCGATATCAACCCGTAGCAGCTGTGCGATTTGTTCCTCGCTAAGGTCCATACCATCAAAATCTAGGGCGTCTATAGTAGGCAGATTGCCGATTGGCGTCTCGATCGCGTCAGCGGTACCGCTACAGCGCTCAAAAACCCATTTCAATACGCGGCTGTTCTCTCCGAAGCCCGGCCATATGAATTTTCCTGCGTCATTTTTGCGGAACCAGTTAACGTAAAAGATCTTGGGCAGTTTGACGCCGTCTTTTTGGCCGGTGTTTAACCAATGTTGCCAGTAGTCTGCCATGTTGTAGCCACAAAAAGGCAACATTGCCATGGGATCGCGACGTAACTCGCCGATTTTGCCTGCCGCTGCAGCGGTTTTCTCTGAAGACACGATGGCACCGAAAAACGTGCCCTGAGCCCAATCTTTGGCTTCATTTACCAGTGGTACAACCGTGGCTCTGCGGCCACCAAACAAAATAGCACTTATGGGTACACCTTTAAGGTCTTCCCATTCGTTGGCGATGACAGGGCATTGTGCCGCGGATACCGTAAAGCGAGCATTGGGGTGAGCGGCAGGGGTTGTGACCTCTGGGGTCCAATCTTGGCCTTTCCAGTCAATCAGATGGGCGGGCGGTGTATCGGTCATGCCTTCCCACCAGATGTCGCCATCGTCCGTGAGGGCAACGTTGGTAAAAATACAGTCCTTATTCAGGCTCAACATAGCGTTGGCGTTAGAGTCCATGCCGGTACCAGGCGCGACACCGAAGAAGCCAGCCTCTGGGTTGATAGCATAGAGCTGGCCATCATCGCCAAACTTCATCCAGCTGATGTCGTCACCTACCGTCTCCACCGTCCAGCCCGGGATAGTCGGGATCAGCATAGCCAGATTGGTTTTGCCACAAGCACTGGGAAATGCACCTGCGACATATTTAAACTCACCCTCTGGGTTGGTCAGTTTCAAGATCAGCATGTGTTCCGCGAGCCAGCCCTCATCGCGGGCCATAGTTGAGGCAATGCGCAGGGCGAAACACTTCTTGCCCAGTAGCGCGTTGCCACCATAGCCGGAACCAAACGACCAGATCTCTCGGGTGTTGGGGAAGTGGGCAATATACAGATTTTCAGGATTACAGGGCCACGTCACATCAGCCGCACCGTCTAACAGTGGTTTACCAACAGAATGAATGCAAGGTACAAACTCGCCGGTCTCACCTAGTTCGTCGAGCACCGCTTGACCAACACGCGTCATTATATGCATGTTCGTTACGACGTAAGGGGAGTCAGACAACTCAACGCCAATATGGGCGATGGGTGAACCCACGGGCCCCATGCTGAAAGGCACGACATACATGGTACGGCCGCGCATACAACCCTCGAACAAATTATCGAGTGTGGTGCGCATTTCAGCCGGTTCGATCCAGTTATTATTTGGACCTGCTTCGCTGGCGGTGTCAGAACAGATGTATGTGCGGCCTTCTACGCGGGCTACGTCTGCAGGGTCAGAGCGTACCAGATAGCTGTTCGCGCGCTTGGCCTCGTTGAGCTTAATTGCCGCGCCTGAGCTGACGAGAAGCTCCCACATTCTGTCATATTCTTCTTTAGTGCCATCACAAATGACGACATCATTTGGCTGGCAAAGGGCACGCATTTGCTCAACCCATGCCTGCAATTTTGTGTTTTTCAACATCGATAAAAGACCCTTATTTGGTTTCAACTGGCTCCGGGCGAAACGATATAAGCGTCGCTATAAAACGCTAAAAATCCCGAGGTTTTGATTGTTGCAAGGATAACTGAATTGGCCCTTTAAATCGACGCCGAATCCCATCGAAAGTGTAAAAACGGCTTCTCTAATAGGCTTTAACCTCTTTGAACTGACTTGCACGCGTACGGCGTTCCCGTATGATAGCGACGAATTCCACTTTCTCGGGCCTAATGATGCAGCAGTCTATAGAACCTACCCGTTTATTTGACTACCGCCCATACTGGGCGGAGTGCTTTGGCACTGCCCCGTTTTTACCCACAAATCGGTCGGAAATGGATGCCCTTGGCTGGGATAGCTGTGACGTGATCGTCGTCACCGGCGATGCTTATGTGGATCATCCGAGTTTTGGTATGGCAGTCATTGGTCGAGTGCTGGAAGCCCAGGGTTTCCGAGTCGGTATCATTGCCCAGCCAGATTGGACTAACACAGTGGACTTCATGCAATTGGGTCGGCCCAATCTGTATTATGGCGTGGCCGCAGGCAATATGGATTCGATGATTAATCGTTATACATCGGACAAAAAAATCCGTCACGATGATGCCTATACCGCTGGCAACATTGGCGGCAAGCGCCCTGATAGAGCCGTGATTGTATATTCTCAACGCTGTCGCGAGGCCTATGCTGATGTGCCCATCGTTATCGGCAGCATTGAAGCGAGCCTACGTCGCATCGCGCATTTTGACTACTGGAGTGAGAAGGTCCGGCGCTCTGTGCTGCTTGACGCTAAGGCAGATTTACTGCTCTTTGGTAATGCCGAGCGTGCTATTGTTGAGGTGACACATAGGCTGGCGGGTGGCGAGACTGTGGGTGAGTTGCGTGATATTCGCGGCACCGCCTTTGCGTTATCGACTTTGCCCGAAGGCATGCATGAGATTGATGCCTCAAGCCTGGCGGAGGATCAAGTCAGCGATACCGTAGAACCTAAGGCAGCGGTTATCCGCATGACTGACCCGCAAGCGGCGATGCGGCAGCGTCAGGTCACGTACATACGTATGCCGGCTTTCGAGCAGGTGCGCGATGACAAGGTTTTGTACGCGCACAGCTCGCGTATCCTTCATCGTGAAACCAATCCGCACAATGCTCGGGCACTCGTGCAGGCTCATGGCGATCGTTACGTTTGGTTGAACCCGCCGCCGATACCCCTTTCCACTGAAGAGATGGACTGGGTGTTCGAGAGGCCTTACCAGCGTATTCCTCATCCGCAATATGGCGATGCCAAAATACCGGCATATGACATGATTCGCTTTTCCGTGAATATCATGCGCGGTTGCTTCGGCGGCTGCAGTTTTTGTTCCATCACAGAGCACGAGGGGCGCCTTATTCAGAGTCGCTCAGAGGAGTCTATTCTCAACGAGATAGAGAACATCCGTGACAAAACACCGGGTTTTACTGGCATTATTTCAGACCTAGGTGGACCCACGGCAAATATGTGGCGGCTGGCCTGTAAGAGTCGGGAGATTGAATCAAGCTGTCGACGCCTGTCCTGCGTGTACCCGAATATTTGTAAAAACCTCGATACCGACCAGACACCACTAATCTCTCTATACCGTAAGGCACGAGATATTAAAGGCGTCAAAAAAGTGTTAATCGCGTCCGGGCTGCGCTACGACCTAGCGGTTGAAACACCAGAATACGTCAAGGAACTCGTCACTGAACATGTCGGCGGTTACTTGAAGATTGCGCCGGAGCATACCGAGCAGGGCCCTTTGTCAAAGATGATGAAGCCCGGTATGGGGACTTATGATGCGTTCAAAGAAATGTTTGAACGCTTCTCTAAAGAAGCAGGAAAAGAGCAATATCTGATACCTTACTTTATTGCGGGACACCCCGGCACCCGTGATGAGGATATGTTGAGCTTAGCGCTGTGGCTCAAGAGCAACGGCTTTAAAGCCGACCAGGTGCAGAACTTTTATCCATCGCCTATGGCGTCTGCCACAGCGATGTATCACTCGGGAAAAAACCCTCTAAAACGCGTCGGACGCACTTCTGAGGACGTCAGTATTCCCTTCGGCACCCGTCAACGGCGTTTACACAAGGCTTTTTTGCGCTATCACGATCCTGATAACTGGCCTATGTTACGCACTGCATTGAAGAAAATGGGTCGCCAAGATCTGATCGGTAACGGTAAGCTGCATCTGATCCCGCTGACCCAGTTCAGTAAGCCTCATGGTCTCAAAAGCGGACGATTCTTTCGGACGCAACACACGGGTTTACCGATCGTGCCCACCCGTGTCGATAAGAGTGCGGATACAGCTTCTGCTGCTGCCGGCGCAGACTCAGGTAGTGCTGGTTCATCGAAAGTAGTGACATCAAAGCACGCTTTATCAAAGCCATCGACAACAGAATCAGCGGGATTGAAGGCAGGGTCAAGGCGGAGACGTGGTCCGCGCATAAAGCCTACACGGCAGCGTTAGCGGTTAACGGCCTCGTCCCAGAGCATGCCTATTGAGTCTTAGGCAGTAAAGTCCGGCAGATATGCCGGACTTTACTATTGCGTTTGATACGTGCTTAGAGCGCGTCAGCAAGCTTCAATTGATCACGCAGTTCGCGCTTCATAAATTTGCCGCTAGCATTCCTTGGCAAGGGCGTGTCAAGCAGCCAAATGTAGCGAGGAATTTTGTACTTGGCCATGTGTTGAGCACCATGTGCACGAATCGTTTCTGCGGTCACTGTTGAGCCCGGCTTAAGGAATATGGCGACGCCCACTTCTTCACCGAGACGGTCGTCGGCAATGCCAAACACGCTGCACTCGGCGACGTCGTCAACATTGAAGATCACCGATTCTACCTCTGCGCAATAGATGTTTTCGCCGCCGCGCAGCACCATGTCTTTAATTCGGTCAACGATGTACAAAAAGCCGTCGGCATCTTTGCGAGCGACATCGCCCGTGTGAAGCCAGCCATCCGTAATTGACTCGGTCGTGGCCTCGAGCCGATTCAGGTAGCCTTTGATGACACAGGCGCCCTTAACCCAAAGCTCTCCGACCTCGCCTTCCGGTAACTCATTGCCTTGTGCGTCAACACATTTGGTTTCAAATGTTGGCATGGCCGGTCCGCAACTGTCAGGTCGATCGACAAAATAATCGCCGCCAATAGAGGTAATAATGCCGCAGGTCTCTGTCATGCCGTAACCTGTGCTGGGGCGTGCTGTCTTGACTGCTTTGTCTATCTTGCCGACGAGGTCCGGCTGTACTTGTGCACCGCCGCCTGCAACAGACAGCAGGCTGGATGTGTCGTGCTGGTCAAATTCAGGGTGATTGATCAGCTCTCGAGACATGACCGGTACACCTGACATGCTGGTGATCTTTTCCTTAGCAATGATCTTTAGGGCATCCAGGGCATCCCAACGATACATGTGTACTAACTTGCCGCCGAGCAGGGTGGTACCTTGCGCCATACAGTTATTTGCGGTGACGTGAAACAACGGTGTGGTGATTAGGCCAGCTGCAACGGGAGCTGCGGCAGGATCAGGTGGTGGAAGCTGGTTGGCACGGGCCGTCGCGTGGGCCATTGTCATACCCCAGAACAGCAGGTTCATGACATTGCTGACACAACCAAGGTGCGTAAGCTGAGCGCCCTTGGGTCGCCCAGTAGTGCCAGAAGTGTAGAAAATACAAGCATCGTCATCAGGGTCAATCAGAGCATCGGGCATGGCGCCGCCATCGCGGGTCATCACGCTGAAATCGGGTATGCCTTCCACGGGTGTTTTCAGACGCACACCAACCACGGCTAGGTCGGGAAACTGACCCTTGATTTCAGTGAAGCGATCGAGGCGTTCCTGATCAGCAATCAGTAGTTTGGGTGTCGAATCTAGTAGGCCGAAGGCCAGTTCATCAGCTACCCACCAGGCGTTAATGCCGACAACAGCGATACCTTGTGAAACACAGGCCCAGTAAGCGAGCATCCACTCGGGATAGTTCCGCATGGCAATCGCGACGCGATCACCCTGTTGTATGCCTTGCTGTCTTAACCAGTGGGCAATGGCAGCCACGTCTCTGTGCGCGTCGGCGTAGGTCCAGCGCTCATCCTGAAACACGAGATAATCGCGCTCGCCAAATGGTGCGGTTGACAGCCACAACTCGCGCATGGTGGCAGGGGCTGCCGCATATGCTTTGAGTTGCTGACCGCGTACTTCTTTGGTGGTTATTTCAAACGGTTGTCCTGGGCTGGTGAACTCTTTCCAGACGGTGTGTAGCTCGCTGTACATGGCTGATCGGCTCCGGTGCGGTCACATGATTTAGGTGACGTTTAGTTAGTATCAGTGGCGGCAGATATTACCTCAGCCGACTACCAATTTTGTTGTTTCAGGGCGATAAGATAGGGATTCTGGCTCTGCGATGCAAACACAACAGAATAACAACGATTTTGGGCGCCGATTTAGTCTCGTGATGGCGGCTCGCAACAAGAGGCCTAGCCTCTAGCCGACGCTAGAGGAATAGCGTTAGTATGCAATAGAGAAAAATTGCATAACAGCGCGAAACCATTAGAGGCGGACAGCAGTGGGACACATACTGGCAGGTTTAAAAGTTATTGACGCGGCGTCTTATGTGGCCGGTCCGGCAGCCACTACTGTGATGGCTGATTTCGGAGCTGATGTGATCAAGGTCGAGCCACCCTCCGGCGACGGCTATCGTAGTTTGGCTGCCCGCTATCGTACCGACTATAACTGGCAGCTCACCTCACGGCACAAACGTGCGCTAGCGCTGGATCTTAAATCAGCTAAAGGTCAGGCAGTTCTGCTCAGTTTGGTAGACCAGGCCGATGTGCTGGTAGTGAACTTCAATGCCAAACAGTTGGCGGAGTATCAGCTAGATTACGCGGCGCTTAAACAGCGCAACCCACGCCTGATCTTTGCTCAGATTACTGGCTATGGGACACGCGGTCCTGATCGCAGCAAACGTGCATTTGATCTGTCTGCCTGGTGGGCTCGCAGTGGCATTATGGACATGATGAAACCCCTCGGTGGGGCGCCAGTTAATGGTGTCGGTGGCGTCGGCGACCATGCCAGTGCTATGTCATTGTTCGGCGTTGTGATGCTCGCGTTGTATGACAGGGAGCGCTCAGGGCAGGGGGCTTCAGTATCAACTTCGTTGGTTGCCAATGGCGCCTGGTCTAACGGTATGCATCTGCAAGGCATGATTGCTGGCTACGACCTTGCTGCAGTGCTCGACAAGCATGGCTACCGTAGCCCCTTTGTCATGTCCTATAAAACACGTGATGAGCGCTACGTTGTGCTGGTCGGCCCTAATCCACAACGAGAATGGCCAAGGCTGTGTCGGGCGATGGGTCATCCAGAATGGTTGCAAGAACCACGCTTCGCGGAAATGACAGGTGTCATGGCGCTGCGTGATGAAGTGCGTGAATTGTTTGCGCGGGCGCTTAGTCGCTTTCGGCTCGATGAAGTCGTCCTTCGCTTGGAAGCAGAGGATGTCACCTTCAGCGTGCTGGAAAAAAATAGCGATGTAATTCACGACGCGCACCTGATTGAGAACGAGGTTATTGTCAAAACTGCCTCGGAGCATCCTGACTATCAGTGGACGGTAGCCAGTCCCATTAATATCGTTGGGCAAGTCAAGAAGATACCGACGGATGCGCCGGCGGTTGGTGCCCACAGTCGGGACATTCTATGCGAGCTCGGCTACACGGCGGGCCAGATTGATGAACTGATTGCGCATGGTATTGTTAAGTGTAGCTAAACACCTGTTTGGCATTTGCAGATTGCTACCAGCCGGTCACCCTTTACGTTATCCTTCATGGGTACGCGTAAGAACAACAGCAATAATAATAGCGACAAAAACATTGCGGATACACGCAAGAGGGAGCCGGGTCATGCAGCAATTGACAGGACAAGACGCATTGCGTCATTACGAATGTGCCAGGGCCGCAATACCCATTGTATTCAGCGCTTGCACGGCTAGTAACCCAGTTCGGGCTGGGCCCTATTTTCGATGGTACGGGCCTGTTTTTGCCGGTCTTTAGCTATTGTGGTCAAATTACGATCGGTGTTAACTGCTGTCGGGAAATGATGCCTGATCCCGAATTATTCGCCGAAGGGCTGCAACAAAGCTTCGATGAGTTACTCAGTGCTTCTGGTGAGCTGGGTATTTCAGGGGCTGAACCTAGCGCGAAGCAGGCGGTTTTGAAAAACCCAACAGCGAAAAAGCCAACGGCTAGAAAGCCAGTAACGAGATCATCAGCAGCGTCGAAAGCTGCGGTAAAAAAGCTCAAGCCCCCCGCTGAAGGTTAAGCCAGTGCCAACCGCGAACTCATGATCCCGCATAAGAGCCATCGTTAGTAGAAGAGTTTGGCAACGGGGTTCCATAGACATATGTCTACTAGTAAAGCTTATTAAAAACGGAGCAGAATTTTGATCGAAGGAATTAATGATACGGCGGTAACGGCATGGCTGCAGGCGCATGTGCCGGGATTACAGACACCAGTAACTTTTTCACTGATTGCTGGCGGGCATTCGAATTTGACGTTCCGCTGTGTCGACAGCGGCGGCAAGACTTGCGTGCTGCGTCGGCCTCCGTTGGGTCACGTCCTCGAAAGCGCTCATGATATGGCGCGCGAGTACAAGATCATCAGCGCCCTAGAAAATTCGGCCGTCCCCGTGCCCAAAACCTACGGGTTGTGCCGGGATATCGAGATCAACGGTGCGCCGTTCTATGTCATGGATTACATCGGTGGGATGGTGCTGAATGACTCGTTGATTGGCCTGCAGGTTGCAGAAAATCATCGGCGAAACATTAGCCTGCATGTGATTGACATCCTATCAAAGCTGCATAGCCTTGATCCTGACGAGGTAGGGCTGGGAGACCTTGGGCGCAAAGAAGCGTACTTGGCACGTCAAATGAAGCGCTGGACGACTCAATGGGAGGCTTCCAAGACTCATGAAATTCCCGAGATGGAAGAAAGCTGCCGTATACTAACAAGCACTATGCCGGATCAGGTAGGCGCGACGATTGTCCACGGTGACTATCGCCTCGGTAATATGATTGTTAACGACGATCGTGTCAGCGCTATACTCGACTGGGAACTCTGCACCCTCGGTGATCCGTTGGCTGATGTGGGTTATTTACTGAATAACTGGGTGTCGCCGGGTGAGGTTGAGTTACCTGGAGAAGGTGATCAGTCGCCGACCTTAGTGGGCGGCTACTTAGAGCGGCAAGCGCTGTGTGATATCTACAGTGCAAATACCGGTCGTGACCTGAGCCAGATTAATTATTATCGGGCTTTTTCCCACTGGCGCTTGGCTGCCATTGGGCAGGGCGTTTATAAACGTTATTTGATGGGCGCTATGGGTGAAGATCGGGATGTCGATCTGGAAAAACAGAAGAATGGCGTGATACGTCGAGCACAGGCGGCTCTGGCACTCTTGCAAACATAGAATTAGTGAATAATAGGTTTGCTGGTACCCATCGCTAACAAGCGTTGGCTCGCCAGCAGCTTAATTTCTTGATCGCGGCTATTTTCTAGCACTTGGGTGTATGTATTTTGCGCCAGACTCAGCTTGCCTTGGCGTTCATAGACCGCACCGAGTTGAATATTAAATTCCTCCTGCTCAGGGATCAATAGTAACTGCCGCTCAATGCATGCCTCACTGTCATCCCATTCGTGATTGCGCCAATGAATCTGTTTCAGGTTGTCGAGCATCCTAATTAGGATGGATCTGTTGCTGGCAATATCAAAGTAATCAGCTTGCATCTCTGCCCGGGACCCGGCAATTTGTTTTAGTAGGGTGCTGCAGTCAGTTTGGCTGAGCACGCGACCACTGAACGGATCAACAATAACGCCTTGGTCATGACCATAACGCACTAAAAAATGCCCGGGAAAACTGATGCCATGAACCGGTATCTGCAGGCGCGAACCTAGGCACAAATGGATCAATGCCAGCGTAATGGGAATGCCTTGATGCGTATTGATGACATGGTTCAAAAAACTATTGCGAGGCTCGTAATAATCTTTGATATTGCCGCCAAAGCCTTCGGTCTGATAAATAAAATCGTTCAGGCTAGTGACGGAGACACCAAGGTGAGTGGCATGTCCAGC
Organism: Candidatus Azotimanducaceae bacterium; assembly: GCA_047630175.1. Lineage (GTDB taxonomy): Bacteria > Pseudomonadota > Gammaproteobacteria > Pseudomonadales > Azotimanducaceae > UBA4582. Next base: position 2,016 of record JBLHVI010000093.1, on the reverse strand, counting down.
ATGATGCTCAAAACGGCTGGCGGTCTCGTCTAGGTATAGCAGATAACTATCGATATCTAGGTCTGGTTCACTCTCGGCAGCAATTAATAGGGCCGCCAAGTCGAGTTTAATCTCGGCATCCGGGAGGGCAACGCAGCACGCAAACTTGTCTCTAATTTCCTGTTTTTTCATAATGGTATCTTTGCAAGGTTGTTGGCGTTATGCAATGCTCAGTGACCATGACGTCCGGCTACCCGGCCCGCTGAGGCTTCTTTTAGATGAATGAGAATGATCATGTCTGATGCCATTATACCGCCAGGTTTTCTTCTGCAAATGCTTGAGGGCCGCGCCGGTGTTGAGGCCGGTCAACTGCTTCTGCAGTTGCCTTTGTTGCGACTGCAGGCCACGCGTGGCAAGGGGCAACCCATTTTGGTGTTGCCAGGCTTTATGACGGATGATGCATCGACATTTGTGCTGCGACAGTTTTTGAAAAGCATTGGTTATGCCGCTCACCCCTGGCTGCTTGGGGTTAACCGACGACGCATGCTAGATTTCTTACCGAAGTTACACGAGCGAATCGCAGCCTTGCATACCGCATATGAGCAGCCAGTGACGTTGGTGGGTTGGAGCCGCGGCGGCATTCTGGCCAGAGAGTGCGCCAGAGACACGCCAGAAAGCATTCAGCAGGTCATCACCATTGGCTCTCCAGTGAAAGGCGGTACTTCGGCATCAAGCATTGGTTCCTGGGTGCGGCGTGAAACGGGCATGACGCCAGAAGCGATGCATGGTGTCCTGCGAGATAGGCAAAAGACCCAGATCACGGTGCCGATTAAGAGTATCTATAGTCGTTTAGACGGCGTCGTCGCTTGGCGTGCCTGTATAGATGACGAGAGTCCGGATGTTGAACACTTCGAAATTCGAGGCACCCATATCGGGATGGGCGCTAATGTCGAGGTCTTTCGCCTCTTAGGTAAGTTGCTTGCCCGGAATTGAGTGGTGCTGTTCGCGTTTTTTTAAGATAGCTATCTAAGAGCGCTAGTCGCTACGGGGTGTGGTGAGATTTTGATTTTCCGCAGCGTCGGTGGCTTTGCCATCCATACTTTCTAAGAGGCTTTGTGACGGATTGAGTGAGTTGACCAGGCGCTGCGCATCGCGTCGTTTCGTCTTGGCAGCTTTGTGCTGGTTCTGGGCGATGGCGGCATCTTCGCCAATGTGCACTTCACCGCGGTCGCGAGCTAGCCGCACCTGATGCTGGCGCTCGGTGAATCGCTGACGTTGCGCCGCAGAGTACTCATCAATGCAATGAGGGCAGCTGATCCCCTCAACGTACGCGCTGCTGAGCTTGTCTTGGTCGTCGATAGGCATGCGACAGGCGTGGCATTGGTCGTAGTGGCCCTTCTGCAATTGATGGTTCACTGTCACCCGATTATCGAAGACAAAACACTCGCCCTCCCACAGTGACTCTTCGGCGGGAATTGTCTCGAGGTAATTTAATATTCCGCCTTCAAGATGGTACACCTCATCAAAGCCCTGTGATTTTAGGTAGGCCGTAGATTTTTCACAGCGAATGCCGCCGGTGCAAAACATGGCGACTTTCTTGTGATTTTGCTTGTCTAAGTGTGCCTCAGCATAGGCGGGAAATTCACGAAAGCTGGTGGTATGCGGATTGATAGCGTTTTTAAAGCTGCCGATATGAATTTCATATTCGTTGCGGGTATCGATGACTGTTACGTCGGGATCGCTAATCAAAGCGTTCCAAGCTTCGGGTCTGACATAGGTACCAACGATATCAAGCGGGTCGATATCTTCGACGCCCATCGTGACGATCTCACGCTTGAGTTTGACTTTAGCGCGATGGAAGGGCATTGCCGCGTCGAACGACAGTTTGGTTTTGAGTGTGGCAAAACGCGCATCGCTTCGTAGTAGGGCAAGCACGGCGTCTATACCCGTCTGATGCCCGGCGACGGTGCCATTAATACCTTCATCCGCGAGCAGTAGTGTGCCCCGCAAACCGTGTTCGTCCATTAGCCGCAACAA
>JBLHVI010000092.1:0-13016 GCA_047630175.1 Candidatus Azotimanducaceae bacterium | reverse complement strand
TAAAGCTTAGCCGGCCGTTGTGTCTAGTGTGGCTTTTAGGCGAAAAAAATGTCATTTGCCGCGTAAAAAATATGCTGGGACTCAGGCGACAGGCAAGTTTGAAAAGAAAAATATCACACGTGCCCTTTGATCGTACGTCACGAGTTCTGTCTTTTTCGAGCATGTAATGCGCTTTAATATATCCGCTAAGAAACACTGTCCTGAAACCCACGCTGTAGCAAGTGAGGTGTTCCCTCTAAACTCTGACGATAGCCTGTCTCGCGCACTTCGCCTTTACCCGCGACGATATACTGACAAAGATGCTTGCCATGTTCAGAAAGACCGTCGTAAGTTTCACGCGGCACGCTGCCGTAAACCGGCCCTCGATACCAAGGCGTCGGGTATTCGATATTGGGTATGCATCGCACCGCAACACAAAGATTTGGCGTTCCACAATGCCATGCCCGAACGTCGCGAATCAGCACACTCACTGCGGGTGCAGGCTAAACCGTTGAGAGTTTCATCCACGCTGGTTCTTCATTAATCGTAGGCAAAGGCGATTCTGTATGCGGTGTGCCAGGAATTTGCTGTGTTGGGCCACTGCCTCGGATAACATCAACCGATAAGACATGACACACGGCACTTGGTGCTGGTAAGTCACGCGAGGTCAATATGCCGCGGTGATCATGAAAGGGTCCAGCGACTTTTAGGCTTAAACTACCAAAAGCGTAACGATGCGAGCGGCGATTACCCCGGCGATGTTTATCCATCTCCATGATGTGCCTGACAACGTCATTACAGCCGGACTTGAGGAATGCGAACCGCTGGGTTGTTAATACGTCTCGCACCACTACAAAACCATCGCGGCGGAACAACTACGTCGTTTTTTCCACTTCACTGGGCAGCACGATCTCGATATCCGGTATGCCATTGCTTGCCGCAAGATGTTCCTTCAGTGCGACCACATCAGGATTGTTTTGTCGATGCCGACCCAGCCAAGGCTGTCGGCGTCAAGGTCAGCAATTTGATGATCGTTTTCGAGTTTCGGTTCAGTCACTTGGTTTAAGGCGCTTAAGAGATTGTAGTATAGAGGTTATTTTTCTTGTGATGCAAAAGTGCCTGCCCGGGAGTCCCGATCAGCCGCTGTCTGTGTGGCGCTCATGTAGAAACGCCAGCTTGAGTAGGTAAAGCCCTCTATATCCAAGTTTAAAGATGCTGATACTTTTGCAATCCTAGAAAATAACGCCCTATACTCCCGAGCATAGGTCACGCAGATGGCCGAATTAAGGCTACTGGAGCATTGATGATCAATAGAATTCAATATCAAAAACGCGCGACTTGCCTGAGCATCGTCTTGCTGTCGTTGCTATTTACGTCACTGGTTGACGCTGAAGTCCGCGTTACACGGATCACTGATGCAAATGTTGGCGAACTTCGCCGGGAAGGGCCAGATGCCATTGGTGGAGTCGGCGATTATTTTCTAGGTAACGGTACGTTGTGTGCAATTGTCTCATCTGTAGACCACGAGACGGACCTGTCTTCTTCTGGCGGTACGCTAGTGGACGTTGGTTTTTGCGGCCGCGCAGACGATCACTATGTCTCAAAACAAGATCTACTTGATGCGTCCCGTTCGGCACCCGTGAATATTCACCGCGTGGAGATCGCCCAAGGCAAAGAAACCGCCTCGATCTTGACCATCGGTGGCTCGAACGGTCTGCTGGTGGAAATCCGCTACACCGTGAGTGCCAACGCGCCTGCGGAGCTTGCGATAACACGGAGAATTCTGCGACGCCACGATGAAGCGCCGAATCCCGGCATGTATGCGCCGATCACATTCAATTACGCGTCGCTGCTGCCCTTCGTGTTTTCAAGTATGGATCTGTCTCGGTCTAGTGGCTTCGAACACACGTTGTTCTTCACGCGCGGCGCAAGCGCTATTCCAGAAGCGGCCCAGGCAGCAGACACCATCATCCTTGTCACGCCGCCGCACACCGAAGTGCCTATCAGCTACGGCTGGCAACTGGCGGGTGCCCGACGTATTTCGGGTGACAACACCAAGGCGCTGCCGCACTTCGCCCTCGCAGATACCGGTGCACTGGCGTTTGTCGTCCCAACGGATGAGTTCTGGGTCGGCGATGGATCTGAACTCAGCATGCTGCAGCTGCTGCAAGTGCCCTTACTCGGCCTCGACGTCGGCGATGTATTAGAAATAGATGAGCGTATTTTGATAGGTCGTAATGGAACGGTGGCGGCTATTACTGACCAGCTTTTTGCCGAGGCACCGAAATTGGTTGGTCAAGTGGTGGGCGAGATGTTCGGTACGCTTGGCAAGCCTCGTTCAGGTGTTCATATCGACCTGCCTGACGGTACACCGGTGACTAGTACAACGCTTGATGTTGAGGGTCACTTTGCCGTACGTGTGCCGACCGGCAATTACCGACTCAGAGTGCTCGGTCCGGCTGACGCGCATATCGAGAAGGTGGTGAGTGTCATGGCGAACGGTGGCAACGCTGGTCGCATGATGCTGCCGGAGGTCGCAAATATACGCCTGCCCCGAGGTGAAGCAGTCCGACTTGTCTTTCGCGGCCAGGGTACTACGTCGGACCCAAATCTTGATGACACGCATACGGGATTTGTGGAACACGGCGGCCGGGGTATTGCGCCAATTCCCGCAGTGTTCCTCGCGGGTATTGCATCCGACCCTGAGTTTGTTGCGCTGGCGCCTGGGCGTTATCGCGTGTACGCGACTCGGGGCATCGAATACAGCGTGACCCATGCCGACATTGACGTCATGGCCGGTGCAGTCATTGACCTGCCGCTGGCGCTTCCGGAGCGTGTTGTTAGTAGTCCGCAACACATCGCTGCTGATTTGCATGTTCACGCTTCGCCGAGCATGGACAATGCCTTCCCTGTCATGGAACGGGTGCGGACTTTCGTTGCCGAACACGCAGAGGTTATGGTCGCGGCTGAGCATGAAACGGTTTTCGATTTTGAGCCCGTTGTGGCTGCCATGGGATTGAAGAATCAGCTGGTTGTTGTCACAGGTACTGAGATGACCAGTGAGGTGCGAACTGCGCGAATGCCGTGGACAGCTGGGCACGCGAACTTTTTCCCGGTGCGCTACCAACCAAATAAGTTTCGGCGCGGCGCGCCGCACAACGAGGACCGGCGCCTGCGGGAGGTGCTTGCCGACGTCCGTAGCGCGAACCCCGGTGTCATCACGCAACTTAACCACGCCCGCTCGTCTGACGAACTCTCCGGTGAGCTGCCTGACGACTACGCGCTAAAAATGCAGGCCGGTGCCTATCTTGATCACCTTGGCATCGGCACACCGTATCGGCCTGATAAGCCGCTAGAGGCTTCGCCTAATATGCGCCTCATCGAGCGAGATCCGTCCACGGGTGTGCGCGACATTGACTTCGATGCCATGGAATTGATGAACGGCACTTTCGACCACAATCCCACGCGCACGCAGACATTGCGTAAGGATTGGTTCTCGCTGATGCGCCAAGGCGTTGTGCTCACAGGTACTGCTAACAGTGACTCACACGGCAAGAGTCAGCAGGTGGGTTTGCCCCGAAACATGGTGCGTGTGCGAGACGATGCACTCAAGTCTTTCGATGTAAATGCGTTCGCCGAGGCATTGCGCAGTGGTGCGAGCTACGGTACGACCGGACCACTATTGGACGTTAAGCTCGGTGATGCAGAGCTCGGTGGGCTTCACATTGGCAGGCAAGGCACGCTTAACGGACGTGTGTATTGCCCCGACTGGATTGACGCATTCGAGCTGCGCGTTCAAGTAGACGGTCACACGGTGCACACTGAGGGACTCGCAGAGGATGGTAGCTTTAGTGTGCCGCTGCGCTTCGAGGGTGATGCGTTTGTGACCTTGGAAGTATTTGGCGATGCGAGTGAGATCTATGCTGCCGTGTATCCAGGACATCGCCCTTACGCATTTACAAACCCCGTGTTTGTCGACGCGGATGGCGATGGTAAATGGACGGCGCCGGGGTTTGAGCTGCCTTAATTAGGTGGTTTAGATGGCATGGAACGCTTGAATTGCTCAGCAACACGGGAGGCTTGCACCGTGGTCTGGTGATAGCCTAGCCGTGTGCTGATGCCTGCAATGCGGACGTCTTGGGTGAATTTCGATCCCTTATTTTTATAAATTAAGGTTTCGGCACGCCCATCTCTTGTCTTTGTTACTAGGCCCAAGCATCAACAAGGAAACGCCCCTCAACTTCCATGTCTCTTAGCCATTCTTTTGCTTGAGTTTCAGTAACGGTTTTGGCTTCGGTGCTCTGAGTATCTATGTAAATTTGCTGCAGCGCGCCTCGCACGCCTGTCAGCATGTGCTGGGCATCACCACACACATAGATCACTGCACCCTGTTGCCATAGCGCCCACACTTTTTCAGTGTTAGCAGCAATGGCATCTTGCACATAGTGATAAGGGTGCCCCGGCAGTCTTGAGTAGGCTCTAACGCACTCGACCACCCCGGCCTGTTGTGCATCATTAATTTCGTTGGCATAGATGTCATCGACATCGGGGTGTCGACAGCCGAAAAACAACAAAGCCTCTGCCATGTCTAGGCCTTGGCTATGATGCGACATGCGGTCTTGAATGAAACCGCGAAAGGGTGCCACACCGGTTCCTGGTCCGATCATGATAAGCGGTTGCTGTAAATCTTGTGGTGGCAGGAAGCCGGAATCAACGGGTCTTACTCTGGCGAGTATAGGCCCATCGACGGCGGCATGAGCCAGCGTGGTGCTGCAGGCACCAAAATAGTCACCGCTGCCGCTGTAGGCGGCGCCTTCGACGCAACTGATGGCAATATCAACGTGCAGGGGTGAGCATAAATGCGATGACGCGATTGAATAGTATCGCGGGTGTAACTCGGCTAATTGATCAATGAACAGCGCAAAGGGTAATTCGATGCTGGGAAAGCGTTCAAGCAGGTCCAGCAACGAGACACGTTTATCAAGCACCTCTGATTTGTAGTTCTCAGTCTCTGCCAGGGTGGTCAAGGCAGCCACATCAGGAGGGCACGATGCGTGTTCAGCTAATAGCTTTATCTGACGTGCGGTGGCAGGGTCGCAGAGTTCGACATAACGACTCAGTAAATTCTCTATGGTAATAACGCTATCGACAGGCATCGCGCCGGCGGCGCCGTGTCTGAGTGATAAACGTATGCGTTGGGCTAAGGTCATGCCGAACCGCGTCGCAGCACGTTCAACGTTAGTCTTTGGATTGTGTGGCATCACGAGCAAATGGTCGCCGGTTTTATAGGTAACGCCTGTGGGTAGAGCGACACTGATATGACGCTTACTGGCACCGAAATCGACTTTTGTATCGACCATTTCATCATTAACGACTACCATCATCGGTGATAATGAATGATGCGTCAGAAAAGCCATATTGCTGTCGTCGGTGTTAAGCAAGTCAATACTAAACCGCTCGCCGAGCTCGGTTGGCGCAACAACCGCCATGCCTAAAGATACCGCCAGTCTAGGCCATACATTTTGGCTATAGGTATCGATGTCACCAAAAAAATCACTCCGGGCATCGGCTTCTCCACGGGGTACCAAGCGTTCAGCACCGAGCGCTTCCATGCGTTCGTCAATGAGTCTAGGTACGCGTTGATAGGTGGTTGCCCAATCACGATTGCCGACGCCAAATACGCCATAACGCACATGCGTAAGATCTTGGTCGGTTGACGTTAACCAGGCCATGAATTTTTTAGCATCGTCAGTTGGCGTACCATTGTAGGAGGCGGCAACAAACAAGGTCACGCCGTCGCGGGGCAGATTGTCAGTATATTCGTCCAAGCTACCTGTTTTGACAACGAATCCTACCGACGCTCCTTCCTCGGCCAAGCGCGCGGCGATTTGTTGCGCCGTGCCCATGTTACTGCCGTGTAAGACGAGCAATGGCGTGCCATGATCGGTCTTTAGATTCGTGGCAGTCGTTTTTTGCGTTGGCTCAACAGTCACGCTGGTTTTCTGACTGCTAAGATCTCGATCCTCTGCGCTACGTTTCTTCAGACGCAGTCTAAAATCATCAGGCTTTAAGGTGAGTGTCTCTTTCACCGCTAATTGATAATTCGTGTGATCGACGAACTTAAAACGCTGTAGCGCCATACCCAATGCCAACACAGATTCTTGCAATGCAAACTGACTGCCAATGCAAGCGCGTTGACCGTTACCGAAGGGTTTGAAAGCGTTCGGTAATCGCTTTGCGGCAACCTCTGGTGAAAAACGCTCGGGGTCAAATAACTCGGGATTATCACCCCAGACCTTTTCGTCCCGGTGTAGTCCGCCAATGAGTATCATTATCGGTTGACCAGCCTTTAGCGGGTAAACCCCTGCCAGCAATGTATCCTCGAGGGGCATTACCGTGAATGCTGGCGCCGTTGGGTACAACCGCAAGGCTTCGTTGAGCACCTGTCGAATGTAGGGAAGTCGTCCCACCTGCGCGAGCGTAGGTGGGCTGTCAAGATCAGCACCGAATACCGCATCGACCTCCGCATAGGCGCGTTTAAGCACGGCCGGGTGTTTGATCAAGTACTGCAGGGTAAAAGACAATAACCCACTGGTTGTTTCGTGTCCGGCAATCAAAAAGGTAATAATTTGGTAACGAATGTTTTCATCCGAAAGCTTCTCGCCGGTCGCTGGGTCGGCGCCAGTGAGCATGAGGCTTAACAGGTCCTTCGCATTTGATGCGCCGCCGTCGGCTTTACGCTCGGCGATCACCGCATCGACGATGGTTTTAAGATTATCGACGTGCTTTTCATAACGATGCCTGCGACTGACATTGAGGGAATGCATCATAGGTATCGCGACTGCTCGGTCAATAGACTCCTGCAATGCTGCCAGCATACTGTCGATAAAAGGATGGGGTTCATCACGGCTGAACGAATTGAAGCGATAGTCAAAGCCGCACAAACCGATGGTGTCGAGTGTTAGCCGGACCATGTCTGCAGGCACATCTATTTCATCATTGGCATTAAGTTGACTCCAACGCGTCATCATCTGCTCAGCGATCTCGAGCATCATTGGAAAGTAGTTCGACATAGCGCCCATGCTGAATGCCGGCATGAGTATATTGTGAGCTTTCTGCCAGTTAGGTTCTTTTGTTCTGGCGGTAAACAACCCGTCTAAAGCAATATCTCGAATATTGTGTAACGGCCCGCTGACTTTTTTATCGAAGCGGCTCTCGTCGCAAAGCTCATCAACTAAGCGCTGACTAGAGACGACCAACAATTGTCCACCCGGAAGCTGCAAGCGGAAAATTTCACCGAGCTCTTTCGATAGTTCCAACAACGATTGGACTGGCGCGGCAGGGTCAATTAATCGGCTATGGCCTAGGCCGGGTAATTTGCCTTTCGGTTCGGGAAATACTGGCACGTTACAGCTCCTTCAAAGTTACTGATCAATGGTTCGTCTAGCGTTAGAAAATCCAGTTTACCTCTCTTCTCATAGTCTATCAGACTGTTAAATGCCTGACTGCCCAGTATGCGCATCGTCAAATTTATTTTGCGCCGAGACACCTATCTTCAGTTTGTCCGATTCTCATTCCACCGAGCCCTTTTGGGGTGCAAAACCGCTTTAGGGTCGACATAGCTGAACATTGGGGAGGAGTCTCCGGACTGGGCTAACGCAGAAAAAGCCCGGTTTTGCCAACCTGAATATGTTGGTTAGGTAACATACAGCTTTAGGGTAATATGGCAGTCTTTCGAGCAAACACGAGTGGCGAGAATGACAGTAGTTAATCATCAAGGTATTGATATTGAGTTCAACGTTCTAGGGCTGAAAATCGCTGCGAAGCGCTGGGGCAACCCGGACGGCGAGCCGGCGATCGGTCTGCATGGCTGGCTGGATAATGCTAATACCTTTGACAGGCTGGCGCCGCTGCTGCCCGAGCTGAATTTCATCGCCATGGACTTCGCTGGGCACGGCTACTCTGACCACCGGGCTGAGGGCGTACATTATCACCCGCTGTATGACATGCAAGATGTGCTGGCGGTGGCTAACGAGCTCAATTGGCACCAGTTCCACGTTATAGGTCATTCAATGGGTGCTTCTATCGCCAGTGAGTTTGCCGCCATGTTTCCAGAGAGAGTGCGCAGTGCGGTGCATATTGATGGTTTTCAGGCTACCGGGGGTAACTCCCCTGAAGACAGGATTCAGCAGAGTCGGCTAGCGATTGAGAAAATTTTGAACCCGCACCAACAAGCCAGAGTTTTCGCTGACCTTGAGTCCATGGCGCGGCGTGTGACCCAAGCGACAAACCAGACAATGGACGCGGCTAGCGTGCTTGTTGAACGTGGTCACAAGCTTGTTGAGGGCGGTGTCACTTGGCGTACAGACCCAAGAATTAGGTATCCCACACCGCTTCGTCATAGTAGAGAGCAGATCGACTTGCTATTGAAAAATGCGAGCAGCCCAGCGTTATTGATCGTGGCTGAGCAGGGTGACACGTGGTATCAGGCTGAAATTGAGAATGGCCGTGCTCAACACCCCAACCTTCGCATCGAACGTATGAAAGGTACGCACCATATTCATCTCGAACCAGCGTATGTGGATAAAGTCGCTGAATTTATCAGGCAGTTTTGGGTGCTGTAAGGCATTTGTTCTTAACGCTTTAGTCGATCGAGATACTGTCGAGAATAATGGCGCCTTTGGTTGATTGATCAAAAACAAACTTAATTTCGGTGATAGCGTCGGCATCAAATAGCGGGTTTGAAGCCTGAAAATCTGTAATGGGAAACTCAAAGCGGCGAAACAACACCTCCTCTTGCTTTGAGTCGTCCAAAAATTTGGCTCGATACGGAATGCTCTTGATCAATGGATAGAGCACTGAATCAGTGCTTAGCAGAAGGCTAGCTCGGTTGCCGGCGTTGTCAGCTAGCTCAATCGTCCAATCTAGTGGTTGGTTCTTTGCATTTTCTTGTGCCTCCAGCTCTTCAGAAGTAGTTTTGTTGTTGTCGACAGCGCCCTCTTTGTGGGTGTTTTGCCAACCCGGTGGCGTACTGCTGATGCCTGCAGATGATAATGATGCAACCATGACCTCACCGCTGGCAGGTTGGCCTAGACTAAATGTGATGCTGGCCGTTGCGTTCGAGAAGTTTTTGTCCCAGGCCACAACAACTGAGTGCGTATCGAGCTCATCTTTTTTGAGTTCGTTAGCGACTTCATACCAGCGGCTTAGGTTTGTCGTCTCGATTGTGCCGCCTTTAAGATCGAGCGTAGACGGCTCTAGGTCATTTTCAAAATCGACGACAATATGTTCGTTGGAATCAGAAAACTGATTGATAAAAAAAGTATTGGGCAGCCAACTAGCACCGTAGCGGGCGTCTTTTAGCAGGGGCAAGTACTCTAGCTTCTCATTAAAGACGATCTCTAGGAACGCGCTGAAATAAACGCGCGCGACATCGCGCTGCTCCTGTGCCTGCATCAGTCGACCAGTGTCCAGTGACCATCCTCTGAAAGGAGAGGTGTCCATGTTCTCCCAAGTGGTATTAAATTGGCCGTGGTTCGCGCCAACAATGTAAAGGCTAGCGCGGAAGCGATAATCATCGCCGCTAAAACTCACCCGTGAGTACTGGCCAACGCCTTCAAAGGATTGCACATCGCCGTCCATGTTGCCGTGTACAGTAAGGTAGTTCACATCGCGTATCGGCGTTGGTCGTTCTCGCGCTTCGTACTGACCATAGACTGGCGCGATAGCGATCACGCCCCTGAGATTAAAGTTGAAATTGAATTCAAGTGACGCGTCGTCTGGATATCGGCTCAGTGAATTAAATGCCGCCGCGACGCCCACCGCCTCACCGCCGCGAGAATGACCGATCAATGCCAATTTATCCATGTCGATCTTACCGAAGAAGGGATTGCCGGGGGCAGTATTCCATTCTCTGAACTGTGCTAAATGTTCCAGTAAGAGCCATCCGCGGGCATCATTTTCTTCTTTTAAACCGGGTCGGTCAGCCGTCAAGTCGACCCGTGCTGAATACGTTCCATTGATGAAGTTTTCATCGACGGACGCGAGAATGATCCCCCGGCTGGCGAATAATTCGCCAAGATAATCGTAGCCAGGGTCTGAATAGTCTTCCATACCATGATTGCCATGCACGATGAGCACAAGTGGGAAGGGTCCTTCGCCTTCGGGATACCACACGCGACCTTGTAGAGGCAATTCAGTGACGTCGAAACCCCAGTAGCTCGTGCGTAGCCAACCTGACACGCCCTCCCAGTTATCTATTAGTTTGGAGCCGTCGACTGATCGCGAGCGCAAATCTACATCCGTGCCATATTCGCTTCGCTGGCGGTCCTTGCCGCTGCCATAGGTCATTTGCGCTACGGTATAGGCTCCCGCAAGGCCCGGGTTCGGTAGTGCTAAAGCTTTGCCATCGAGCACATAGTTCTGCAGGCTTGGGTTTGCAATGTCCTTGTCACTAAATATCGCGTAGGTACCGGCAGACAAAATTAATATGCCAGACACAACGGCCAGCACCGCCATGGGGTGTTGGCGGTAATTGGCACCTGACTGGGCGAGAACTCGGCAACCGGCGCCGACCAACGAGCATGCCAGCAGCACTGAGGCGCCAGCTATGTAGCCAGTGAGTTTGGCGCCGGGAAAAACAGAAAGTGTGAGGAAAGGCGCAATAAGTGCGAGCGTGAGGCGGTAGCGTGACGGTAGACGGATAATGACATAAACGGCGAATAATACCCCGAGCCCCAGTAAAAATAGTGAACCGACTAAGACCGCGAAAGCCGGCAGTTTCTGCCACGAAAAATGACTAATATTTGAAAAGTAGAACGACAGGCTCAGGGTAAAAAGACCAACGACGAGAATCCCATCAGCCGCGCCACGCCACGCCAACGTCGTCGGTGTAACTCTGGCTACTAAGATGTAGAGTTTTTCTTTGAATAGGGTCAACATGCACGGATGCCTAAAGCCGTCGGCGGCCTAGTGCGAACTATAACGCAGATTGAAGGTTAGCGACTAGCAGAAGCCAACCGACCCAATCTCTGTTTCTAAACGTGTATCGTTTGACTCTGCTAGAACTTGTGCGCGACGCTATCACTGGTCTGAAACCAAGCTGAATCTACTTTTCACCCGTACTCTGCCCCATAACCTTGAAACGCGTTAATGGTATGACCGAAAAACCAAAAGACCGGCGGGCTGTCCCCGTCCCTCATAGACGACTGTCCAGACTCGGGCGCATGGGTTTTATGGCCATAGGCGTTGCGAGCAATATGGCCGTGAACGGTATTGCGCAGTTTGGCAAAGGACAGCGTCCAGCTTTACGGGATCTTTTGTTAACGCCAAGAAATATTATTCGCGTCACAGATCAGTTAGCCCAACTGCGCGGAGCAGCGATGAAAATTGGTCAACTTGTGTCTATGGATACGGGTAATTTTCTGCCGCCTGAGCTGGCGCACATTATGGCCCGGCTTCGCGAAAATGCAGACAGCATGCCGCCATTCCAACTTAAGCGAGTGCTGGCCGCTCAATGGCCCGACAACTGGCTCGAGTCATTTAAATCGTTCGACATGCGCCCCATCGCGGCAGCATCTATTGGTCAGGTACATCGCGCGCAACTCAATGACGGGGGCAGCTTGGCGATCAAGGTTCAATACCCAGGGGTCGCGAGTAGCATAGACAGTGACGTCGAAAACATCGGCGTTTTGATCAAACTATCTGGTTTGCTCCCTCAAGAGTTCGAGTTAACACCTTATTTACAGGAAGTGCGCCAACAACTGCATGAAGAAACTGACTATCAGGCAGAGGCAGTACACCTTAGGCGGTTTCAAGCGCTTCTGGGCGACACACCACATTTTGTTATTCCTCGCATTTATGACGATTGGAGTACGCCAAGTATCTTGGCGATGGAATTCGTTAGCGGAATCTCGGTAGATGAGGTTGCTGGGCTTTCACAGAAAGTGCGTAATCAAGTTGCAAAGCATCTTGTTGCACTGACACTCCAAGAATTGTTTGAGTTTGGGGTCATGCAAACAGACCCGAATTTTGCGAACTATCGATACCAGCCAGATACGCAAAGGATTGTGTTGCTCGATTTTGGTGCGACGCGGGAAATTGCACCATCAGTCATAGCGCAATACCGTCAGTTGATTCACGCAGGTCTGGCAAAAGACGATATCGCTCTCATGGAGGCGGCAGACGACATTGGTTTTGTTAGTACTAAAGCCAGTGCGGCGCATCGGGAGCAGATCTTGCGCATGATGCAACTTATATTTGAGACGCTGTCGGCGAGCGAGGTGTTTGAATTTAGCGACCAGGCCATCGCCAAACAATTGCAGGCCGATGGTTTAGCGCTTATAGCCGATGGTTTTATGCCACCGCCTTTGCCCATTGATGTCTTGTTGTTGCATCGAAAATTCGCTGGAATTTTTCTAATTTGTGCACGGCTGTCTGCAGCAGTGGATATTGTCGCGTTATTGCAGCCCTATCTTATTGACGCCAATGCGTGATTCGTTGGAAATCGTTTGGTTTAAACGTGATTTGCGCATCACTGACCACGCGCCGTTGTTTGCCGTTTCACAGACCGGTGCGGCGGTACTACCGCTGTATATTGTTGAGCCAGAATACTGGGTTCAGCCATTTGCATCGAAGCGGCACTGGTATTTCATTCACGACTGTTTGGTTGACTTAAACACATCGCTGAGCAGTTTAGGACAACCGCTTATTATTAAAGTTGGCGATGCTTGTGAGGTTCTAAACGCGCTTCACTTGGATTACGAAATCAACGCAATACATACGTTCGAAGAGACGGGCAATCGATGGACTTATGACCGAGACATTGCCGTTAGAGGCCTGTGTTCTGCTAACAATATTCTTTTGCATGAATATCCGTCGAACGGCGTCGTGCGGAAACTGCGCAGTCGCGATGATTGGTCAAAAATTCGTAATGTGCGGATGGCGCAGAAAATTGTACCTAAACCAATTGCCTTGGTACCTTTGCCAGTCATTTTATCGGATCCCCTGCCTGCTAAAGACCATCCGATGTTCGGCAC
>JBLHVI010000091.1:0-13026 GCA_047630175.1 Candidatus Azotimanducaceae bacterium | reverse complement strand
AGTATGACTAACGCCAAATTTGTTACCACCACAGAGGTTTATCCGGACAGCCCCAGAGCGACACCCGAAAACTGCGTCCAGGCTCAGGTAGCAGCTATCATCGGCGGTCTGACATACTTAAATGGTCAAGTAAAATAGCGCTTGGCCTGCGCACCCTTACTCCCTGCAACGTGAGCACGCTTAGGATTACTTCAATAGCATGTCTTCTGCTACAGCAGCTCTAAAAGTTTACCCTGGCTTCAAAGAGGAGCACCGCGCTAATGAAAAAGAAAAATAGAAAAATTTCTGTGCCCATTTCCAACGTACTGGGCGCGCTTGTGTTGTGGGGCTTTGTATCTTCGAACGTTGTTGCATCGAATCCAAGAGAGACGGCGCGAACCTATAGTGTTAACGATGTTGTTGAATCCATCGAATCCTATAAGTTAGACCTGAACGAATCTGATCTTCTAGAAGTGCATGCGGAACAAATCCGGACTGTTGTTTTGATTCAACAAGCGCGGCTTGCTTTGATAAAAGGAGACAGAGCTGAGTTTGATGACCTTGTGACTAAAATGGTCGTCTATGCGAATAGTTTTCCTGATGGCTCCACAGAATGGTTCCCAGCGGCGTTTGCGTCCATCCTTTCGTCTGCGATTGAGCTAGGCTGGTCTCTCGCTAACGAGAGTACCCTCGAGCTCTACAGAATATCCACAGTGCCCCCAAGCGACCAGTTGTATAGGATTCACAATAAAATCTCCTATGCTTTTGCCGTTGGAAATATACAAAGCCTTATATCGTCAGTTGAAAAGCTTCCGCCGATCACTGAGGCGAGTAATTCTTGGGAACGGTTTGTAAGAGGACTTGCTGATTACCGTCACTATTTGTTGTCTGGCGATAAAGCTAAACTGCGTGGTGCCATTACGCTATTTGAGAGTATTTTGATTGATACATCTGTTGTGTCTAGCGATGGCGTGGCAGATAAACCTCGATTGTTTGATGCCAGAGTTCGGCTACAACTTGCCAATGCTTATTTGACACAAGGAGAAGCCGCTGTCGCACAAGACAAGCAAGTAAGCTTGGAGCACGCCAGTACAATCTGGAATGCTATGAATTATCCAGCGCTTATCATTGACCATCCGGCTCTATGGGGTGCGCACATGCACCTCTATTTTGAAATACTGAGCGTGTCACTCCAGATAACAGAATATGAAGCCAGTGAAAAGGATGAAAAGCATCGTGAAGTTGCCTATCGACGCGACGAGGCTTACTTTTTAGCGTCTAGGTATCGTTGATGCGTTTCCGCTGGCTAGGGAAACCCTTGTAGTTACTTGATAGTAGAAAGTCCCGGACGTTCGTTTTCGCCCTAGTTCTGCTTATCCGCCTTATACCCTTCGTTGGCCTGTTGAATGCAGGTCGAAGGTCATCGTCTTCTGATATCGTCTTCTTCGGTGTGCCTGCATTGGGCTCCGATCTGCTACTGCGACGCGGGCAATGGCAACATACCAGCCGTCGTAAATGCCTCTCTGCCAAATCGGGTGACTTCACCCTGCCCAACTTGCTTGAAAGCAACTTCCTCGCCGCTCACCTGACACAGCCATTGACTCATTTGCTTAGGTCGTTTTTGACTAAAGGCGTTTGGTTTAAACAAGCCAATGCAGAAGCCGTGGTTTGGATCACGGGCGGACGCGTACTCAAACGCCTCAATTTCAGCCTCGCGCATCGCGCTACCCAGTTGTTGGGTATTTTTATAGTCGGATGGATGAGTCAGCGCATCAGCAAACCGATCAAATGGCGGTGCGTGCAACCTAACACCTTGCAAAGACTTATAGCCTACGCAGAAGAGCGTGTGCGCTGAGTCGATAGTGGCTTTAACTGGTGGCGCATTCATAGATAACCAGAACACTAGGCGATAGTACGCTGACTCGGCCAGCGTCGTTTCCGTTGTACGCGCGCCGTAAAAAATACCCGGCTCGTGGACTCGACCAAAACGCGACCCCCAGTGCAGCGGTGGGTATCGAAACGGTGTCTTCAACAAATAGTGGTATTGGTGACTGTCTGGTAGGTAGGCTGGCTTAACGCCATCAAGCATGTCTTCAAGTAGCGCCTGTTCGGCCAAGGTGTCGACGTAACTCAAGGTTGCTACCTGCGCCTGGCTCTCAACCAAACGATGGACGGTGCCGACCACCGGGCGAATAGCCAGTGCACCGTTGCAGGCACGCCAGATCACTACACCTTGCCTCGCATACCATCTACAAACTGCAGTACCGCCATCAGACCCTGAATGGTTTCGATTTGCTTTGCGGGCATACCGCCTGTGACGTTATTGGGCGAGCGCATAAAATGTCTGATCCAATCTTCATCGCCACCAGTCAACGCAGATAATGCCCGAGCAAAGCGAATCAGTAACAACGCTAATTCCCCCTGCTTGGAACTTGGGTCCAGCGACGGGTTCTGCTTCAGCCGACTCACCGCCGTGCGGTGCATACCCAGCACTGCAGCCAGCTCGCCCTGCTTGAGCCCCAATTGATCAGCAACCCTGAACACTGCCTTCGCCAGCACTGCATCAGGCACCGGCGCTTTCGCTAACTGGGAAGACATTGGCATCTCCTGACATGTTGTATATGCACAAATAGTACTTCTATTGCTGTATTTGCACAACTAGTATTTCTCTTGCTGTATTTGCACAAATAGAACTCACCAAGGGCATCATCTTATAAGCGGCTTGTTACATTCAGCTTGTTACATAAAGCCTGGCGTCACTTGCCCACTGCGGTCAGCGCGTCATATCTATACAGCCCATCCATGACGCGCTGGCCAGCGATGCCGGCGGCACGATCCCGCAACCAGGCGCCAGCGCCAGACAAATGAAAGGTAGTGGCATTGTGCCGCGAACCACGCTGAATTTTCGCCGTTCTAGGCCTTCGTAGCGCCTCATAGTACTGCAAATTATCGACAGTACTGCCGCGCCTAGCGAGGCTACCGGCCAGTACGGCAGCATCCTCAATGGCCATAGCGGCGCCCTGCGCCATAAATGGTAGCGTCGGATGGCAAGCATCTCCCAATAAACTCACCAAACCTTTGCCCCATCGACTCATCGGTGCCCGGTCGTACAAGGCCCATTTAAATAAAGAGTTCGGCACTGCCTGGTCGATCAACGGCTGGATATCTGGGTGCCAGCCCGCAAAATCTGCCTTTAGCTCAGCAAGATCACCGGGCTGTGTCCAAGATTCTAGCTCCCAGCCGAGCTTTTCCACCACACAAACGCAGTTAACGAACGCACCACCGCGCACGTAGTAGTGCACAAAATGCTTACCCGGCCCCCACCAAACTGTCGACACGGGACGAATCAGCCCTGCTGGTAACCGTTCAGCCGGGACTAGCGCACGCCAGGCGACATTACCGGTAAACCTCGGCTGCTCGTCTCCCCACAGCGCCGCTCGAATAACCGAATGAACGCCATCGGCACCTATCATTAGTTCAGCCCGGTGTTTGATGTCGCCTACCTGCAGGCTCACGCCTGCCTTGTCTTGCGCGACACGTGTGACACGCGCACCCGTATGAAGTGTAATACGAGGCTGCTGTCGGGCTGCAGCCACGAGTAATTGAAGCAGATCACCACGATGAATATGGTAATAAGGTGCGCCAAAGCGCTCCACCGCTGCCAGCCCAAGCGGCGTCTCAGCGATCACACGACCCGACTGCCAGTGTCTGAACTCTGTGGCCTCGGGCAGAAAAGCCTGAGCGGTAATAGCGTCCTGCAGACCCAGATCATGAAGCACCCGCGAGGCGTTAGGCGACAGCTGTATCCCCGCCCCAATCGCTTGAAAATCTTGCATCTGCTCAAAAACATCAACGCTGTGACCATCCCGCGCTAGGCACAAAGCAGCTGTCAGTCCGCCTATGCCGCCACCAACAATCTGCACTTTGAGGGCAGTTAACGACATGCAGCACCATGCCTGTGGACACATTTAACCGCACAGGCAGCGTCCCGCCGATGCCGATTATTCGTGACTATATGATGTCGATTCATTATTACGTCTATTGTCTCGAGAAGGTTAACGCGCATCCGCTTTAATTGAGCAAGAATTGAGCAAGCCGAACTAAATAGGATTACCGTGGCGATAGACTTTACCCGCAGCCTAGTGCAGTGCACAATAGCGCCTTCGCAATCATTCCGGAAACCCTCATGATTCGTGTCGTATTCAATCGCAAGGGCGGAGTCGGCAAATCGTCCATAGCCTGCAATCTGGCCGCTATCGCGGCAAGTCAGGGCCTGTCAACGCTCGTCGTAGACCTTGACCCACAGGCTAACACCACGAGCTATTTAGGTCACAGTGGCAAAGATGACGTGGTGGGTATTGCAGAATTCTTTGAATCACTCGTGGCCTACAAGTATCGGGACTTCAAACCCGAGGATTTTATCCGCAGAACGCGCTTCGACAACCTGTCGCTCATATCCGCTAGTCATGTGCTGCTGGATCTGGAGCAAAAACTCGAATCACGCCACAAGATCTACAAACTCAAAGAATTTTTGCAATCTTTGAATGGTAAGTACGAGCAGGTGTTTATCGATACACCCCCGGCGCTAAATTTTTATAGTCTGTCAGCTTTAATAGCGGCCGATCGCTGCTTGATTCCCTTCGATTGCGATGCTTTTGCACGTGACGCTCTTATGGATTTGATGCAGGCCCTTGAAGAAATCAAAGAGGATCATAACGCTCAACTAGAAGTGGAAGGCGTCATTATCAATCAGTTCCAAGCACGCGCCAAGTTGCCTCAAATAGCCGTGGATGAACTTAAGCAGGCTGGTTTGAATGTCCTGACGCCTTATCTTTCAAGCTCTGTGAAGATGAAAGAGTCGCATGCTAATCGGACACCACTGATTTTTATGGAACCCCGACACAAACTTAGCCAAGAGTTCAGCGAACTTTTCAATGGGCTAAACTAGCGCCATTTTCTTCGCCTTAGCTAAAGCACGCACTCGTCGACGTATTCTGCTCGACTTGAGTTGTTCGGCGTACCTTGCTCGACATGCTATGGTCAGCTCAGCAATAATAATAAACTTACTCACCACTGGCGACTTACATGACGGCTACACTGGGCTATAGAACCACTGCGTTAGAAGCAATAAGCGGCATAGACTTAACGGGTAAATCAGCCATTGTAACCGGCGGATACTCTGGTATTGGTCTGGAAACGGCTCGCGCGCTCATCTCGGCAGGGGCCGACGTCACCCTCGCCTGTCGTGACTTACCGCGCGCCGAGGCGGTTGCGAAAGAGATCGGTTGCAACGCCATGGGCCTCGATCTGGGCTCCCTTTCAAGCGTCAAACAGTTCGCACAGACCTACACCGCAAGCCACACGGCGTTGCATATACTGATAAACAATGCCGCAGTTATGGCCTGCCCGCAGGACACAACCCAAGATGGCTTTGAAATGCAGTTTGGCACTAACCAACTCGGTCACTATGGCGTTACTCGGCTTTTACTGCCATTACTCAAGCAAGCCGAGGGTGCACGGGTCGTGTGCCTGAGTTCAACCGGTCACTTTCTAAGCCCAGTAATGTTCGACGATATCGAATTTGCCCGACGGCCTTATGACCCATGGCTCAGCTACGGTCAGGCGAAGACAGCTAACAGCTTAACCGCAGTTGCTATACAACAACTGTTTCAAGCCAATGCCATTGAAGCGTTCGCAGTCCACCCCGGCGGCATCATGACGACACTGCAGCGCCATATGACCACCGAGGATATACAGACCCGGGGTTGGGTCGACGCTGAAGGCAACGTCAATGAGCGTTTCAAGAGCGTCGAAGAAGGCGCCTCAACATCTGTCTGGGCCGCAACCAGTCCAAATCTGCTTGATCTTGGCGGCTGCTATCTCGAGGATTGCAGCATCGCTGAGGTGCATGACGCCCGGCCAAAGGCCCCCGCTGGTGTGATGCACTATGCCGTCGACCCGGCGCAAGCTATGGATCTTTGGCACTTAAGTGCAGCAATGATTGAGAGTAAGTTTCCTAACTACTTTAGATAGCACGCGTCTGTTTTGAGCCTAGCCTAACGTTCTATGTCAGTCGAATAAAGCAAATCAGCTGGCGTGGGCTACTGACCCGAGCTTTTATTAAACAAGCTAACAAGCGCTGTAAAAACGCATTATTTGCGCGAGCGATCCTGCTGTTGTATCAACGCTTTAAGCTCCTGAATTTCTCGATGCAACTGCTTGATTGAAACATGCTCAGGATCAGCTTCTAGCTCACGCTGTTGCTCCTCCTCCAGCACGTTAACGACGATACCAATAACCATATTCAAAAATGCAAAAGCTGTTAGAAAGATAAATGTGATATAAAAAATCCAGCTAAACGGATAGACCTCCATGGTTTCGTACATGACGTCTGTCCAGTCCTCAAATGTCATTATTCGGAATAACGTTAGCATTGCTAACGCGATGTCGCCCCACAGTACTGGATTGATTTCAGCAAACATCAAAGAACCCACAGCGGCGTAGATGTAGAAAATAATAAACATCAGCGCCGTCACATAACCCAGTCGCGGTAAAGCCAGTATCAATGAATTCAGCAGCATACGTAACTCAGGGATAATACTAATCATCCGTAACACGCGAAACACGCGCACTAAGCGTGCGACCAACGCCATATCGGCATTATCGATCGGGATCAGGCTGATGGCGACAATGAGCACATCGAAGATGTTCCAACCGCTTTTGAAGAACGTTCTGTGAGGACTTGTACCAAGAAAGCGCATGGTTATTTCGAGCACAAATATCACTGTAATCACCCAGTCGAGTATCACAATTAGATGATAACCCCAGTCTGGCAATGTATAAGTTTTGACACCGATCATCAGCGCTGAGGTGATGATGATCGCGATGATAAACGCCTCGAATAGCTTATTAGTAACTAGGTTTTGGAAATGGGCCTGCCAACGCATCGCTAACGCTCGAACAAAAAAGAACGCAGATTATAGCCAGCATTTCCGCGATAGCTAGCCAAGCCATGGCAATAAAAAACGGATGGCGCCTAACTTGGCTTAAGCCCACTCTGCCGCTGGCAATGCTTGGAGCAGTATTTCACCTGCGGCCAATCACGAGCCCATTTTTTTCGCCAGCTGAAGGGCCGCTGACAGACTGCGCAAATTTTTGTTGGAAGTGTCTGTTTATGATGCATATTATATCCTAGATATGTGCAAGCCCGCTCGATCTTAGCCCCATCACAGGGGCGTTAGGTAGCGTCCCTGTAGACCCGCCCGAGCACGTGCATCGACCCCAATGGTATCTAGGTACGCGTTCATCGAACCATGATTGGCATAAATCTCTTCCCATGCAGCTTGCAAGTAGCCCTCCCTCACACCACCCAACGCTTCTAGGCTCGCATCGTCGAAATCTGCGCCATAAAACACGCGCATACGCGTTTGCATAAACGTTCGCAGACAATCGGCCTCGTTGGTTAACAAGTAGTCCGCCATAATTGTCTCGTCATCAACACCGAGGGCAGCGAGAATCAACGCAGCCCCGAAGCCAGTGCGATCTTTACCGGCCGAACAATGCAACAAAAACCCACCTTCACACCCTTGCAGGTAATCAAACAACAACCGATATTCTGCGTGATGATGGCGTGCCAGCTCCCGCGTAATGTCAGTCATAAATCGAATGCGATCAGCGGCGGATTGACTCGGGTCCCGAATACTTTCGCGCAACATCTCATTACTGCCCGGTGCAATGGGGATATGTTGCCTAACATCAAACGGTGGCTGCTCCGAGGTGGGACTACCTTGCGCCTCGTCATCCCTACGCAGATCGCAGATCACACCAATATTGAGCTCAGCAAAGGCATCGACCGCCTCCTGGTTCAACATACTCAGGGAACCACAACGAAATAACTGGCGCCACTTAACCTGTCGACCGTCGCGAGTAGGATAGCCACCCATGTCGCGAAAATTGATACTGCCTGACAAAGGCACGAAACGAGACTGCGTGGGTGGTGTAGTGGGTGGTGTAGATAGCGTAGACATCACTTAATACTCAATAATTTATGCCGCTGCTTCTGCAACGGCAATGAAAAGATACTAACAAAAGATGAACCCACGCGTTGCGTCAGCTTAAACCCGACTTCAACCTTCAAACCTGCAACTCGCCGATTTACGCCTAGCACGCGTCAGCGACACCCTATCAACCCTTGATATTCGTTAAAGCGCCACCATAACTCTTTACGACAGAATGAAGTAACGAGGCCATGAACTATGTGTCGATATTGATGCAATGTTTATTCCGTCAAACGCTACTTGATTTGATCATATTTCGTTAGATAACCTTACCTTGAGCAATAATGCCCACACGAAAATAAGGCCATTAGGCCATAACGAAGGCTTGCAATTGCGGTGGGCACCCGTAAAATTTTGTATAACTTAGTCAGTCTACTCAGGAGATCATGAATGGCAGACGCCCAGTTTATTTCAGACGGCCGCACCTCGGCTGTCAGCACCAATAAAGTACTTCGCAACACGTATTTACTGTTGTCTATGACGTTGCTGTTCAGCGCGGGCATGGCCGCAGTCGCCATGGCAATGAATGCGCCTTATATGGGTTTTATCCCTATGTTGGTCGCCTTCGGCCTGCTGTTTGCTATCAGTAAGTTCAAGAACACCGGCTGGGGAATTGTTCTGGTCTTTGCATTCACGGGCATCCTAGGCTTTTCTCTGGGCCCCATTTTAAACATGTATATGGCATCTGCCGCAGGCACTCAGACTGTTGTCACTGCCGCTGGCTTAACTGGCATGATCTTTCTGTCTTTGTCTGGCTATGTTTTGCTGACGAAGAAAGACTTCTCGTTTATGTCGGGTTTCTTGATAACAGGTATGTGGGTTGTCGTCGGCTCAATGCTGCTGCTGTTTGTTGGTTCGATGTTTGGCTGGTACGTTTCTGGCCTGCACCTAGCGATATCTGCCGCAGTGGTCATGCTCATGTCGGGCTTCATTTTGTATGACACTAGCCGCATTATTAACGGTGGTGAAACGAACTACATCATGGCAACCGTTGGCCTGTACCTAAACATATACAATCTGTTTACTGCACTGCTGCACCTGCTTGGCTTCTTCGGAGGCGACGATTAAATCTAGCCAGCAAACCTAGCCAGTAAACCAAGCCCCGGGCGAATCTCGCACCGGGGCTTTTTTTTGGCCGCTTTTTACCCGTCGCACTGTTGCTGGCAAGTTGACGCAGAGACAGACTTCCAACAGAAAATCGCCGTTCATGATGCCGAGTTCGTGTAACATCTAGCCTATCAAGGGAATCCTTACCAAACCCGGAATAAACCTATAATAAACCTAAACTAAGACAGGCAGAAACCTTCCCATGCAATTTATGATCGTCGTTCAGGGTGGCCCCTACACCACCCAAGCATCGCTAACGGCTTGGCACTTTGCCCGCGCGGTGTTAGCCAGCGGCCATGAAATATACCGGGTATTTTTCTATCATGATGGTGCTTACAACGGTAATACCCTGATCTCTCCTCCTCAAGACGAGATCGACCTACATCAAGCCTGGCGCTCACTTGGCAAGGACCACTCACTGGAGTTAATTGTCTGCGTCGCCTCTGCATTACGGCGCGGCATGTTGGATGAAACAGAAGCCAAGCGCTATGAAAAAACTGCCAGTAATCTCGATCCACAATTTACAATCTCCGGCCTGGGCCAGTTGATTGACGGTGCGCTGACAGCCGATCGTACTATGACATTCGGGGCCTGACCATGAAGAAGCTGCTGTTTGTCCAATCTAAACCTCCCCACGGCAGCCTGCAGGGCCAAGAAGGGCTGGATGCTATACTGGCGGGGTCGGCGTTTGTTGATTGCGCCGTGTTATTCACCGGTGATGGGATCTATCAGATACTTAGCCTACAGCAGACTGATGCCCTCGCCAGCCGTGATTATGCGGTCACTTATCTGGCGCTGGCAGACTACGGAGTTGAACAACTATACTGTTCTGCCACTGACCTGCAGCAACGCGGCTTGACCAAAGCAGATCTATTGTTAAACCTAACCGAACTTGATGATGCAGGCGTAACGGCGTTACTGCACAGCGCCGATGCGATTCTTGATTTTTAACACGCTGGATCCTTAACAATGCTACATACGGTAAACAAATCGCCCGAAGCCAGCGCACTGCGTCAATGCCTGCAGTTTACCAGCGCCGATGACGTGCTGGTGTTAATCGAAGATGGTGTCTATTGCGCCCGCGCCGTCAACGCTATCGACGACTGGCTTGAAGCGCCGTTAACAGTCTACGCCATTCTGGCTGATGTCGAGGCGCGAGGCCTGTTAGGTCGCATAGATCCTCGCGTAGTGATGATTGACTATCAACACTTTGTTGGCCTGTGCGTAACTCACCCTGCCAGCAAACGCTGGAGCTAGGGCAATTGATAACGCTCAAGCTGGACTCAGAAGGCTTCCTTAAAAATATGGCAGACTGGTCTCCAGCAGCCGCAGACGAACTGGCGCTGCAAGACAATCTGACGCTCACCCCCGCGCATTGGGAAGTCATCAATGTCGAGCGGACCTACTACCAGCAGTTCAACGTATCGCCGCCGGCACGGGTTCTAGTCAAGATAGTGCGTGACCGCTTGGGTACTGAAAAGGGCCGCAGTATTTACCTGATGCAGCTGTTTGGCGGCAAACCAGCACGCCTTGTAGCCAAACTCGCAGGCCTACCGAAACCAGACAATTGTGATTGAACGCAACTGCCCGGGGTCCGCGCCGCGATGCACATCACCGGCGATATCTGTGATCAACACAGTGCAAGGGATTAATTTGAACAGGCATTAAACACGGCTAGCACGTTGGCTCCGCTTTCGTGCCCACTACTCCCCTGTGTATCCGAGTTTTTCACGTAAGCGTACGACTTCACCAACAATGATTAGCGTAGGACGTGAAATTTCTGCTTTCTTAACGTCGTCTACAATGGTTGTCAGATTTCCGCAGATTACCCGCTGGTTTGGTAATGTACCGGCATAAATGACCGCCACCGGCGTGTCTTCGCCACGGCCGTGAGCAATCAGTTGTTCACAAATAGTCGCAAGCCCGCCTAAACCCATGTAAAAAACGACCGTTTGATCGCGCTGAGCAAACTCCCGCCAATTGAGGTTAACCTTACCTTGCTTTGGGTGCCCGGTAACAAAACGCACTGATTGAGAATAATCACGATGGGTCAGCGGGATGCCCGCATATGACGCGCAACCTGAAGCCGCTGTGATACCCGGTACCACGTGAAATGGGATGCCAGCAGCGACTAACGACTCAAGCTCTTCTCCACCCCGACCAAATATAAACGGATCGCCGCCTTTGAGGCGTAAGACACGATTACCCGCTAATGCCAGTCGCACAAGCTTATCGTTGATGCTCTCCTGTGGGGTCGATACATCGCCGCCAATCTTACCCACATATTCCTTAGTCGCATCGCGCCGCACCCGCGCCAGTACTGCCGGAGACACGAGGTTGTCATACAAAACAATATCAGCCAACTGCATAAACTGCAGCGCCTTAAGCGTTAAAAGATCCGCATCACCAGGGCCCGCACCTACCAGAAACACTTCACCTGTTTTGGCTTTGTCGGCTGGTAAATTGAGATATTCATCGGCCTTTTCATAGTTATTGTCGATGGCATACTGGTATCCAGGCGACGCCATAAAGGCTTCAGTGAAGCGCCGCCGATCATCGACATCGGTGATACGGACCTTCAAGGCATCACGGCGTGAGCCCATATAATTAGCAAGATTCGTTAGGCCGGCTGGCACAAGCGTTTCGAGTAATTGCCGCAGCATACGAGTTAACACTGGCGATTTACCACCGGTTGAGATTGAAAGTACAACGGGCGAGCGATCGACAATAGCGGGGAAAATCACCGAACACAGCGCTGGCTTATCGACTACGTTGACAGGTATACCGATGGCGTTGGCATCATTCGCAACTTGCTCGTTAACTGCAGCCGTATCGGTAGCACTAACGACGAGTGACTTGCCAACAATATCAGCGCTGGTGTAACCGCGCTCAATGATGATATGCCGGCCTTCTGCCAACCCGTCAGCTAACATAGCTCTTAAAGGGGCGCCGATTTCGAAGGCCACCACCGTAATGGACGCCCCCGCCTGCAACAATAAGTCGGCTTTACGCTGGCCGATTTCACCACCGCCAACGAGCAGGCAACGTCGGCCCTTAAGATTAAAATGCAGAGGCAAATAGTCCATGACGTTTATTCCTCAGCGCTTAACGCTGTACACTTAGCGCTTTGCAAAAGATATCTCTGAGAGCCCATTCATATAGCCTTGCAGTACTTGGGGAATGCGCACAGAGCCGTCAGCCTGCTGGTAGTTTTCGACAACCGCCAACAGTGTGCGCCCCACTGCCAGTGCAGAGCCATTAAGTGTGTGCAGTAGCTCAGGCTTACCCGTCTCCGGATTACGCCAGCGCGCTTGCATACGGCGGGCCTGAAAATCTTGAAAGTTACTGCAAGACGAAATTTCCCGATATTGATTCTGGCCAGGTAACCAAACCTCCAAATCATAAGTACGGGTTGCGGCAAAGCCCAAATCACCACCACACAGGTTCATCACCCGGTAAGGCAAATCCAGTCTCTGCAGCACCGCCTCGGCGTGTTTCGTGAGGGCCTCGTGGGCGGCGGCCGAGTCTTCGGGCCGGACCATCTGTACTAATTCAACCTTGTCGAATTGATGTTGCCTAATCATGCCTCGAGTGTCACGGCCATAGCTGCCCGCTTCACTGCGGAAACACGGCGAGTGACACACAAAGCGCACAGGCATCTCAGTGGCAGCAAAGATACGGTCGCGTGCCATATTGGTGACGGGTACTTCCGCGGTGGGAATCAAATACAGGTCACGCTCTTCTTCGATTTTAAACAAGTCGGCCTCAAATTTTGGTAATTGGCCTGTACCCCGCAGTGAATCTGCGTTCACCAGATAGGGCACATAGATTTCTTCATAGCCGTGCACATCGGTATGCAAATCGATCATGAATTGTGACAGCG
>JBLHVI010000090.1:0-13077 GCA_047630175.1 Candidatus Azotimanducaceae bacterium | reverse complement strand
CGGCGAAAAAGCGACAGTCGTTCGCTAGAATACCGACGCTTTGGCCGTTGAGTCTGGCGTAGCCGGTAATTAAGGCTGGGCCGTAAGCCGCTGCGTATTCGAAGAAACTGTCGCGGTCGACGACTGCCTCGATCAGGTTATGCATGTCAAAGGTTTCGCGACGATCTCGCGGTACCATGGACAGCAGTGCCTCTTCGCGACGATCAACAGGGTCGCTACAGGAAATGCGCGGTGCGCTCTGCCAGGCGTTTTGCGGAAAGTAACT
This sequence comes from Candidatus Azotimanducaceae bacterium, assembly GCA_047630175.1. Classification (GTDB taxonomy): domain Bacteria; phylum Pseudomonadota; class Gammaproteobacteria; order Pseudomonadales; family Azotimanducaceae; genus UBA4582. Next base: position 12,812 of record JBLHVI010000090.1, on the reverse strand, counting down.
CAGGAAGGTGCGAATCTGCCGTAACGCGTCGTATTCATCCTCGGCCAGATTATCCACTACGCCCGAGGCAAGATGTACTTGTGGTCCACCGAGTTCCTCTTTAGTCACCTTAACCCCTAGGGCGCGTTCCACCACCGAAGGTCCTGCAATGAGCACTTGTGCGGTGTTGCGGGTCATCACGGTGAAATGTGAAGCGACCAATCTTGCGGCGGGCAGTCCGGCAACCGGTCCCAATGCAGCCGAGGCAATAGGAATTTTATTCATTGCTTCCGCGATCACTTGGAAACGTGGCGGTGTGTGCGGAGGTTCTCCCACTGTACGTGGCTTCTTCGGGTCGTCGCCACCACCGGCGACGCTGCCGCCGCCGCCCTCCATCAAGCGCACTAGTGGCGCGCGCATATCCAGTGCCAGATGTTCGGCGAACACACTCTTGCGAAAACCCGCTGCGTTAGGAGAGCCGCCTTTCAACGTGAAATCCTCACCGCCTACCACGACGGTGCGGCTGTTAATGTCACCGGCGCCTAGAATGTAGTTGGCCGGGTCAAAAGACGCTACTTCGCCTGCGTCGTTGAGGGTCGCGGCGCCCGCCATGGGGCCTGTTTCACGAAAGGTGTTTTCGTCCAACAGCGCGTGAATACGCTCACGCAGTGTGAGTTTGCCTTTGGCGTGGTGGCGCGCGATTGATTCGTCGCCGCCTTGCGCCCTTGCCAGTGCCCGGCGTTTGTTGATCTCATCAACCTCGGCTTGCCAACTCATGGTGCAACCTCCAGTTTCTGTTCAAGCATAACAAGCAATTGGTCGGTTTCGACGAGGTCGCCGGCAGTGATCGCAACACGGCCAACGATGCCGTCGCAACCCGCGGTTAAGGTACTTTCCATTTTCATCGATTCGAGCACGACCAGAGGGTCGCCTCTGCTGACGCTTTGCCCAGGGGTAACGAGCACCTGCAAAACTTGACCGGGTCCTGCGCTAATGCACTGGCTGGCATCCTTTGGGCTGAGCTGGTTGTTGGCCGACGACTGCAGGGTGAAGCTGGCGCTACCAAGGTGCGACTCCCATACGCAAACGCCGTTTGGGAGCGCGTGAAAATAAAACTGTCGCCGAATACCTTCGATCTCCAGCGCCAAACTTGGTTCTTCAGCATCAAAAGCGAGAATTTGCAGGTCAACGCCACCGGGGCCAAAGTCGAACGCAGCGGCTGCCGTCCAACGCCAGTCGAGGCTGAGGTCCTGTCCGGCATAGCCCCAACGCGTGTTGCGTTGTCGTTGGAAACCACCGGGCCACGGCACCACGTCGGCAGCGGGCGGATTACTGAGAAATTGCCACACGGTGGCAGCCATGCTTAGTGTGTAGATGTCGGTATCTGGGATGCTTGCGTCGCTTAGGTGCTGGCTCAGTTGCTGCTCCACCGTCGCAATATGTAGCGTTTCCTCACGCCAGTCCTGTGACTGTAGCAAGGCGACCAACAGACGTATGTTCGTGGTGACACCCGCGATACACAGCTGCCGTAATGCGTTAATTAGGGCGCGCGTAGCGTCTTTGCGGTCGTTGCCGTGAGCAATGAGTTTGCACAATAAGCCGTCGTAATGCAGGCTGACTCGCGAGCCTGCTGCCACGCCGCTGTCCAAGCGTACGAGGCTGCCGATGTAACTTTCAAAGACACTTACATCGCCCACCGAAGGCGCAAATTGCATAGCGGGGTCCTCGGCGTAAATCCTCGCTTCAATGGCGTGGCCATCGCAGCTGACGTGTTCTTGGGTGAAAGGCAGTGACTGCCCCATAGCAACCTCTATCTGCAATTGCACCAGATCCAGCCCGCAGATTTCTTCAGTAACCCCATGTTCAACCTGCAGTCGAGTGTTCATCTCCAGAAGGAAAAACTCGTCTCCCTGCACGAGGAACTCGACAGTACCAACACCGTGGTACTTCACTGCGGCTGCTAAACGCAGCGCCGCATCCCGGAGTTGTTGACGCACCGCGGGGTTAAGCCCGGGGGCAGGTGCCTCTTCGATTAGCTTCTGACGGCGGCGTTGCAGCGAACAATCGCGGTCGTGCAGGTGTAACAGGTTGCCGTGCTGATCGCCCAACACCTGTACTTCAACGTGGCGCGCATTGCTCAATAAGCGCTCGATAATCAGTGCGCCGTCGCCAAACTGACGTTCGGCTTGCAGGCGTGCTTGAGTGATAGCCTGCGTCAGGTCAGCTGCGTCGTGTATCTCGCGCATGCCAATACCGCCTCCCCCCGCAGAAGCTTTGACTAATAGGGGTAAGCCCATGGCAGTGATAGTGTCTAGGTTTGGCGCTGACCCGTCCGCTGCCAGCGTATAGGCGGGGATGACGGGTATCTGTTGTTGCTGGGCTATTTCACGTGCGCGAATCTTGCTGGCCATGGTTTCCATGGCATCTGGGTGCGGGCCTATCCAAACTAGGCCGGCTGCACCGACTGCTCGGGCAAAGTCGGCATTTTCAGATAGAAAACCATAACCTGGGTGAACGCCGTCGGCGCCGGAACGGCGCGCGGCATCGAGAATGCGCTCGCCGTTGAGGTAAGATTCTTCGACTGCCGCGGGCCCAATATGCACAGCCTCGTCCGCGTGCAATACGTGCACCGCGTGGCGGTCTTCATCGGAGTACACCGCCACACTGGATATGTTCATGCTGCGACAGGTGTCGATAACACGGACGGCAATTTCACCGCGGTTGGCGATCAGGATTTTTAGCATAAGGTTCGCTGCAATCGTGTCTTTTGGGAAGTCAGAGCATAGCGCGCTGTGCGCGAAAAAGGCACATCAATGTGGACGCTATGGTTAGAAAAATAAACCGGTGGCCTTTTATTCTCTCTTGCTCAACTCGCGTTACACTCACATCATGAATACGTCCTTATCTCTGTTCAACCGACAAATTGCCGACTGGTTTAGCGAGACCTACGGTGAGCCGACGGATATTCAGCAGCAAGCGTGGCCGCGTATCGCGAATAAAGAACATCTTCTCATTACGGCCCCCACGGGCAGTGGTAAAACGCTGACGGCATTCCTCTGGGCGATCAATCAGTTTGTTACAGGAGAGTTGGATACTGGCGCCACGAGAGTTCTGTATATAAGCCCGCTGAAAGCCCTCAATAATGACATCGAGCGTAATTTGAATATGCCTCTTGCGGCGCTCCGTGCCAGAGCAGAGGCTGCTGGCCAACCTTTTCCTAATATCAGAGTTCAAACCCGCAGTGGTGATACAGAGCAAATTGAGCGAAGAAGGATGCTTCGACATCCACCTGAGATCCTTATAACGACACCCGAGAGTCTAAATATTCTGCTGACTAGCAAAAGTGGCGAAGGGATGCTGCGCCATATAAAAACGGTAATATTGGATGAAATCCATGGTGTCGTGACCGATAAACGTGGCGTTTACTTGATGAGCGCGATCGAGCGTTTGGTGCCTTTGTCAGGTGAATTCCAGCGCATCAGCCTGTCAGCCACGGTCAAGCCGCTGGATCGCATTGCCGAGTTTGTCGGTGGGTTCGAACGTCTCAGTGGCAACCAATTTCGCAAGCGAGACGTAGCTACGCTCCAATCATTCGCCAACAAAACCTATGACGTGACTGTTCGATATCCAGCGGCGGCGGCTAATCGGCCGGTAGAAGAGAAGATCTGGGATTCTCTGGTAGATGACTTCGTCGAAAAAATTCGTGGCAATACGTCCACGTTGTTGTTCGTGAATAGTCGAACGCTGGCTGAAACCTTAACCCACAAGATCAATACGGCGGCGAACGAGACGCTTGCGTATGCGCATCATGGTTCCCTGTCACGAGAAATCAGACTCAACGTCGAGCAGCGGCTGAAGAATGGAGAGCTCGCTGCCATCGTGGCAACGGGTACGTTGGAGATGGGTATCGATATCGGAGCGCTAGATGAAGTGATATTGGTGCAGGCACCGGCAGGTATTGCTTCTGCCATTCAGAAAATTGGCCGAGCTGGGCACGGCGTTGGTGAAGTCAGTCGCTGTACGATCTATCCCACGCATCCACTCGATTTCATTGAGTCAGCGGTGCTGGGAAAAGCGATTTTGGATGCGGATATTGAGCCGATTCAGACGGTTGAATGTCCCCTTGATGTGCTGGCGCAGGTCATTATCTCGATGACCAGTACACGTGTTTGGGATCTTCAAGATCTCTTTATTGAGCTACGACGCTCCACTGCCTACCATGTGTTAAGCCAAGATCAGTTCGATCTGATGATCAATATGCTCAACGGTCGCTACGGTGAAAACCGTATTCGGGAGCTACGACCCAAGGTCATTGTCGATCAAATCCATCAAACTATCGAAGCACGGCGTGGCTCGACTATGGCGCTGTACCTGTCGGGTGGTGTGATACCGGACCGGGGTTATTTCCAGCTGCGTCTTCAGGACAGCAACTCACGGATTGGTGAGCTTGATGAAGAATTTGTCTGGGAAGCCTACGTAGGTAAGACTTTTGCGTTTGGTACTCAGCACTGGCAAATCAAGAAAATCACTCATAACGACGTGATCGTTGTGCCTGCCAGCCCGAGCGCCATTGCGCCACCTTTCTGGATATCCGAAGGGATGAATCGATCTTTTCATTACGCTGAGCGCATAGGTCAATTTCTTGAGCACGCAGACGCGTTGTTACAGACGCCACAATTTCGAACGGAGCTGATGCAACACCACCACCTAGAGCCGCTCATTAGCGACGCGCTAATCGAATTGCTGCTAAAACAGCAGTTGCACACTCAGACGCCGCTTCCGCATCGACATCATGTGCTCGTTGAAAAAATTCAGCAGGCTGCGGGCTACTCGTCCGGGTATCAGATCGTTATTCACACTGGCTGGGGCAGTCGAGTGAATCGTCCTCTGGCCTTGGCTATGGAAGCCGCATGGGAAGATCTATGGGATGAGCGCCCAGAGATCTTCGTCACCGACCAGTGCCTTGTTATGCAACTCATGGCCGAAGTTGACAGCAATCAAATATTGGGCATGGTGCAGTCGAAAGATATCGAGCGTCTGCTCCGTAAACGATTGGAAGGCTCTGGCTTCTTTGGGGCCAGATTTCGTGAGAACGCGGGGCGTTCACTGCTGCTCTCAAAAGGTAAATTTAATGAGCGAAAGCCACTGTGGATGAGTCGTCTGCAATCACAGAAGCTACTAGATGTGGTGTTGAAGTATGAAGACTTTCCGATCCTGCTAGAAACCTGGCGAGCCTGTTTACAGGATGAGTTTGACCTGCCCAATTTAAGGCGCGTACTGGATGAGCTCAATGCGGGTGAAATTCAAGTATCCGAGGTCAATACCAAGCTACCCAGCCCGTTTGCTCAAACTGTGGCTTACAACCAGATCAGCGAATACATGTATGCGAGCGACAAACCCAACGCCTCCGTTGCATCAAACCTATCTTCAAATTTACTAGAAACGTTAGTTTTCCAGCCGGCGCTTAGGCCTGCGATCCCCGCGCATATTGTCCATGAGTTTGTGATCCGGCGACAGCGAACCTTGGCGGGGTATGAGCCGCAGTCTGCTACTGATTGGGTGGAATGGGTGAAAGAAAGGACACTGATCCCCCAAGGGGAGTGGCCCATAGTCGACGGTGAGCGGTTAGAGATTTTCGACGGCTTGTCCAGTCTCGTTAACAATGGTCAATCATTTATTACGGCGACGGAAGATCTCGAACGTGTTCGGCAACAACTCATGAAGGTAAGCCCAACGCTACTCAGCAACTGGCTGCAGTACTATGGACCCATGACGCTGCAAAAAATCACAGCAACACTCGGCACCTCAAAAGTGGAAACGACAGCTGCGCTGAGCCGCTTGCTGGGCGACAACACGTTGATCTTCGGTGATCTGGTCGTTGATAGGAGTGTTGATCAGAGCGTTGATAAGCGCGTTGATAAGAAGGTAGATTACTACTGCGACGCGGCCAACTTTGAAATATTACTCCGCTTCGTTCGACAAGCTGCCCGGGTAAACTTTGAAGCAAAAGGGCTGGTTGAACTCACGCCTTTTCTCTATAGATGGCAGACCCGGCAGCTTTCCAAGCAAATGCAAAGCAGCGTTGAAGCGGAAGACAGCTTGGCGAGTTTGATCGATATTCTACAGTGCTTTCCACAGGCAGCTAGCGCTTGGGAAGCGCATATTCTGCCCTCTAGAATCCCTGATTATCAAAGCCAAACGCTCGACCTTATGATGCAAAGCGGAAGCGTTTGTTGGGTTGGCAGTAACCCGAAACAAATACAGTTCTGTTTCGCTGACAATCTTTCCATGCTGCAGAATTCGCCTGCAGAGAACACACTGTTTGCCGATTCTTTTAGTCGCTACGATTTCCTGACTTTGTTAGACAAGACGGGTTTACCTGCAGCAGAACTCAGCGAGCGACTCTGGCAAGAGGTCTGGCAAGGTAAGGTCAGCAATGACACGTTCAGCGCACTCAGAACAGGCATTAGCCAAGGTTTTAAATCTATCGACACACAACCTAGCCCATCACCGAGAAGTCGACGAGCAGGGTTCCGAAATTGGAAGCGGAAAATTCCGTTTGCAGGTGATTGGTTTTTACCGCGCTATTCAGAAGATATCGGTGACAGTATTGAGCAAGAGGAGCAGAACAAAGAGCGGGTGCGCCTACTCACCGATCGCTATGGCATATTGTTTAGAGAGCTGTTGCAAGATGAATCAGATGCCTTTAAATGGTCTGCACTGTTTCGCTCCATGCGGTTAATGGAGCTTTCAGGAGAGCTGTATTCGGGCTATTTTTTTAAGGATATTCCCGGCCCGCAATTCATCTCGCCTGCCGCACTTGCTGCCCTTACCAATAGTCAGAGCCCACAGAACTTTTGGATGAACGCGACGGACCCCATTTCCTGCTGTGGTTATGCGTTTGGTAAAGGCATGTTTCGTAAAGACGGGCTGTATGAAGGCGAGCAGAGCAAGCAGGAAACTGGCCCGGCTCTGCCCCGACGCGTTATTGGGAACTACTTGGTTTATCAACAGAGCCGGCTGGCGCTGGTTGTCGAACAGCTGGGCAAGAAGTTGAATTTTCTCATTCCTCCCGACCATCCAGATTTGCAAGAGTGCCTCGTTTTGTTTCATCACCTGCTGGGTAGATCCAATTCGCCAATCGGCAAGATTGTCTTGCACGAAATCAACAATGAGCCCGCGACTTCAAGCCCTTACCTTGCGGCGTTTGGGCAAACATTTGATATTGTTCGCGACCATAAATCTGTTTATCTACAAAAACGCTTTGGAGTTATGAATGAAACCGCTGCTACTGACCCATCCTGATTGCATGCACCATGAAATGCCCGGTCATCCAGAAAGACCGGCGAGGTTAAGTGCGGTCATGGACGCGCTCGCGCGTTCCGGTATCAGCGCAGATATGACGGAAATTTTGGCATCTGAGATTGACGATGAGCATGTGCTGCGAGTCCATCCGGAAATGTATTTGAAGCACATTGTGGCGTCAGAACCTGCGAGCGCCGTGATTAAAGTTGACCCTGATACCTATATGAGCCGGGGCAGCACCCGTGCCGCGAAGCTGGCAGCAGGCGCTGTTGCTGAGGCAACAACTCGCGTACTTGATGGTGAAGCCAATCGCGCTTTTTGTGCGATCCGGCCGCCTGGTCACCATGCTGAGATCGCCTCGGCGTTTGGCTTTTGTTTGTTTAACAGTGTGGCAATCGCCGCAGAACTTGCCCTACAGCGCCCAGACATTCATCGTGTTGCGATTTGTGATTTTGATGTCCATCACTGCAATGGCACCGTTGATATCTTTAAAGACCGTCCGGAAGTGCTGGTTTGTTCCAGTTTCCAGAATCACTTTTACCCGCATCGATATCTCGATTTCAGCAACGATCATATTATTAGTACGCGGCTGGATGCTGGTACCAACAGCAAGACCTTTCGCGCGCTCATTGAACGGGACTGGATTCCCAATATTGAAAAGCATAAACCCGACTTGATTTTTGTTTCAGCGGGTTTTGATGCGCATAAAGATGATCCTCTGGGTGAGATATGTCTAGAAGACGATGATTTTGGATGGATTTCAAGGTTGCTAGCAGACCTGTCTAATCAATATTCCAAGGGGCGATTGATATCATCCTTGGAAGGAGGTTATGACCTTGACGCCTTAGCACGCGCCGCAAAGTTGCATGTCGAGACGATAATTACGACGATCTAGCGGCAAGATGGCTTGTTGTTTGGCAGATCACTGCATAAACACCGCGATTTTGCCCCGCGCGTGGCCCTCCTCCGAGTAGCTGATTGCCGCCGGAACATCACTCAGTGAATAGCGTCGATCAACTACCGGAGTCATTTTTCCAGCCCGCATAAGATCAGCCAGAGATTCGAGATCATCAGCTTTGAGCTGCGCGAGTAAGACCATCATTTCTTGATCGACGAAGGGCCTCACCAGCATGGCTTCGATCATTCCCATAAGAGGGCCTAACCAATTGCCACTGGGTCCACCGACTATCACTAGCTTGCCATTGGGGGTGAGGACCTCTCGGTTTGACAGTGGCGAGTGATTGCCGACATTGTCGATAATCAGGTCATAGTGCTGGCCACTTTGGGTATAGTCTTCTTGTTTGTAGTCAAACACATGATCGGCTCCGAGAGAGCGAACCATCTCAAGGTTGCGGGTGCTGCACACCCCGGTCACCTCGGCACCCATAGACTTGGCGATCTGCACTGCAAACGTGCCCACCCCGCCGGATGCACCATTGATTAAGACCCTCTGTCCTGCTTGCAGCTGACCCTTATCGCGCAGTGCTTGCAAGGCAGTGATAGCAGCAATGGGCACCATGGCCGCCTGCTCAAAGCTCATGTTGGTCGGTTTGTGCACCACTGCTCGGGTCTCGCGAATTGTCACGTATTCGGCAAAAGCGCCGCCCGCGCCACCGAACACCTCATCGCCAGGCTTGAAACGTGTGACATTCTCACCCACTGCTTCAACCGTACCCGCAAAATCGACGCCCATGCGAGGATCTGTCGGTGCCCCCAAGCCTCCGTCAAGTCGGACGATATAGGGCGAACCACGCATTTGGTGCCAGTCCAGTGGGTTCACCGACGCGGCCTGTACTTTGATCAATAGTTCATCGCTGGCAGGGTTAGGCTTTTCGACATTGATGAATTCGAGAACATCGGGTGCGCCATAGCATCGTGCTATAACGGCCTTCATTTGCTGCCTATCATTGGTGATTGTCGACACTGGCGCGCAGTCTGCCGTGTGGCTCATTGCCAAGGCGAGCGCGGCTATGCCGGTAGCCACGATTGCGAATAGGCCGATGGCGAACTTATAGCGTAATTTCATCGTTCTGAATCTCATCTATTGTTGATTACACCGTTGAGTGAGGGCGAGAGCGAATCATCGCTTACGGCAGATAAGTTTGGTGGCTACCGCAAGCGATACTCGCTTTATCGCACCTTCGTTGTGGAACATTGTAATCAGTGGCGGTTCAAGGGAACATGACCGTAGTAATCAAAATGATGACTGCAGTCACCACCGAGGAGAAATCGGTCATGGCAGGGCTCACAATCGGAGCGGGATACGTTAAGGCGCTGATGCAGCTCGCTGTGGACAAAGGTGCCAGCGAAGCCTTACTGACCCAGCGTTCTGGCATCGCCTCCGAGGCGCTGCTGGATAGAGACAGCCGCATTCCGCTGGACCGCTACCAGGCACTGATGGTGGCCAGCAAAGCACTATGCAACGCGCCCGCACTCGGGGTGCAGTTGGGTGAAGCAGCGGTGTTTTCCCAAATCTCAATCGTGGGGCTGATTTGCAGTTGTGCTGCCACCACCGCCGAAGCCTTCGCCCAGATTAACCGCTATGGTCGTCTGGTTGTTGAGGTGAACGGCCACCGGCCGGGGGGGCGCTTCGAAGTCGTGCCGGGCGATGGCGAAGTATGGCTGTTAGACACTCGTCAGGATCCCAACAGTTTCCCGGAGCTGACCGAGTCGGCTTTTGCGATCATGATTAATCTGGCTCGTGAGTTCAGCGACAAGCCTTTTGCCAAGAAAGTACTCTTCACGCATGCAGATCCGGGTGATCGAGCGGAATATGAACGCATTCTGGGTGCGCCCGTAGTCTTTGGCTGCGACCGCAATGCATTCCTGATGGAAGAATCCCTGATGAATCTGCAGCTGTCTCCGTCGGACCGATATGTGTTTGGCGTTTTCAGTGAACGAGCCGATGCCATGTTAGAGCGTCTGAAAAGCGCTAGTACCATTCGCGGCCGGGTAGAGAGTGAGTTGATCCCGATCCTGCATACTGGCGTTCTGGACATGGCGCGTATAGCAGAATCATTAGGTCTGGGTCGCCAGACCCTTTACCGCAAGTTAAAAGCGGAAGGCACCAACTATGAGAAATTGGTCGACGAACTGCGCCACAAGATGGCCATGCACTACCTAAGTGCCAAGAAAGTCTCCCTCAATGAAACCGCCTATCTTACGGGTTATTCTGACTCCACTGCCTTTTCCCGCGCGTACAAGCGTTGGACAGGGACGAGGCCAGGTGGTGGTGCTGAGCAGAGAGGTCAAACACCGTAGCAAGGCCTCGGCAATCTTATATTTTACTTTGTTGAGTCGTCGCAATGAATCCGCCTGATTTGACGACACTACTGAATTCTGTGAGCGTGTTTGTCGTTTCAGGCAAGTAGGTGAGTACGCCCAAGCAAATAAGACCATCATAATGATCGTCTGGAACGGATAGGGGCGGTCGCTGCGTATCCATGGCAGTTAAGCATCTGTAGGCTTCGGTCGTTTTTGCAATCGCCAAAGAACGTTGCGATACATCAATCCCGTCAATGGTTGTGAATCCAACCGTGTGCAATGCGCTACCGCACAGGCCAGCATCCAGCGTTCAGAATTACTGCCTTCGGTGGAAGCTTTGCGACAAGCATTGAGGCGACTTTTTTAGGGGCCTCATTGCGCTAATCAGCAAGCGTTCCATTATAATCGTCGGCGCAGTCGTGGTAGTACTTAGAGATATGACTGCGCTTGTTGGACAAGGTGCTAAGTCGAAGATGCTTTGAACGACTGTCAGATTTCATGTGTACCTCAAATCAGCTAATACTATTCGTCTAAACTCAAAAATCTAATGGCTAAGTTTAATCTTCAATGGGAACTCGATACGTACTACATCGAGTGCTAAAAGTGGTCAACGCCAGCATCCTATTCTTCGTCGGATGCTGCTGCGTTCAAGTTGCGAAACTCAACATTAGATTCTGCGGCTAAATACGCTAATGCTGCATAAGCGGCGATATTTTGCGCCAGTTCAGCCGGCTTGATTTTATCGAGCGTATCGTCAGGTGTATGGTGCAGGTCGAAGTAGTCCATACCATTTTGATTTAGGCGAACAGTCGGAACGCCTTGAGCCGCCATTGGGCTGATGTCTGGGCCTCCACCGAGAACCTCGCTGCCGCCGCGCACAATACCCAGAGGTTGAATCACGAGGCCAATCGCATCGATGACTGAATTCGCCGCTGGGTTAACGTTGGAGACCAACTGCCAGATGGTGCCAGCGCCAAAATCAGATTCCGTTGCCAAAACATGTTTGTCCAGTTCGTCCGCATGTTGCTCAGCATAGGCCCTTGCGCCTAATAGCCCCACTTCTTCTGCGCCAAACAAGACCACGCGAATAGTACGCCGAGGTCGTTTAGGTAGGCGAGCAATGAGTTCAGCAGCGGCCGTCGTAATCGCAACCCCAGCCCCGTCATCTACCGCGCCGGTGCCAAGATCCCAGCTATCTAAATGCGCGCCAATCAATACGATTTCATCAGGTTTCTCGCGACCAACCAAGTCAAACACCAGGTTAGCGCTTGATACTGAACCCTTCCAGCCGGCGGTAGAATGTAAGCGCAGGCTGGTGGTCTGGCCCAATTCATGAATGCGACGTAGGTGATCGGCATCAGGATTGGAGACTGCTATGACGGGTATCTTTGCCCATTGACCTGCATTGGCGCTCATCATGCCAGTGTGCGGAAAGCGGTGTGAATCAGAGCCCACGGACCTGATCACCAGAGCTTGTGCGCCACCGCGCTGAGCATGCCGCCAACCGACACGCCGTTTTTGATTGGCTGCACCGTAGCCCGCGCCAGTCTGACTTCTAACCATAAGCTCGCCATCAATAAATGCAATTTTCCCGCTCAGTTCGCCCTCAGTTACCGCCTCTATTTCAGCGATGGATCGAAAATAAACCACCGGCGCGTCAATGGGTTCGCCGCTCATGCCAGAGCCGCCTAAAGCCGTTCCATAAAGATCTTGCTGGTACGGTTTGGTGAGTGCGATCTGCAATTCACCACGATCCCAAAAGGGCATTGTGAAGGGTTCCACTGAGACGCGATCAAAGCTGAGTTTTTCGCCAAGCTTAACGCCCCAATCACGTGCCCGTTGCTCCGCTTCAGAACCGGCAAGGCGGGGTCCGACCTCGGTAGTGAGTGACGCCACAATCTCATACCCTAGTGAGCTGTCTAGTGCGGTTTCGATGAGTCTTTTTGCTGCTTTGAGCGCACTTTCATCAAGCGTCGGCGCGATACTGCTCGCGTCAGGTTGCGCGTTTATAGAGGTGGCGAATACGAGCAATAGCGTGCTGGCAACTAAGCAAGGTGTACTAAAAATATTCATTCAATCCTCCAAAAAATTATTCTGACCAAGACTGCTCTGACCAAGACTACTCTGACCAAGACTACTCTGACCAAGACTACTCTGACCAAGACTACTCTGACCAAGACTATGTCGTCGACAACGGAACTTCCAGACTTTTAACGGCTTCGTGAAGTCGGCATGGGAATACCTTGAATCGTTCGCCGACGCTA
>JBLHVI010000089.1:0-13591 GCA_047630175.1 Candidatus Azotimanducaceae bacterium | reverse complement strand
GATATCGCGAACCACCAACGCGTTGCCACAGCAATAACCCGTGCACTCGACCTAGCTGAAGACTACTACCAAAGTGCACTCTTAGGCATTCAGCTGCTGCCTTTTCGCTCACGGCTTTCTATCACCATTGCGCTGCGCGTCTATCGACAGATTGGCTGGGTATTAAGGCGCCGTAAGCTGCCTTGGTGGCAAGGTAGAGTATTTGTCCCCAAGCTAGAAAAAGTGCTCTTAAGTGCACGCAGCGTTTGGGACTTAAAACCAATAAACGTGCCTGCTCATCGAAAGGACCTGCACCAGCACTTGCAAGGACTAGCGGGTGTCTAAACGAGATGACAGCAATCAAATCACTGAGCTAGATATTGCCATTATCGGTGGTGGTAGTGCTGGCATCACCCTCGCCGCGACGTTAGAGAATTGCTCGGCGGTCGTTGTTGAACCACGCACCCCAGCCGAGCGTGACTGCAGTTGGGCACTATGGGCTGATCGTCATCAGCAACGACAATTCGCAAATGCAACCAAAGGTAGCTGGAAACAGTGGCGACTGATCGATCATCACACCGAGGTACGTCACTGCAGTGATCATTATCGCTATACGAGCCTGAGTGCTGCGCAGTATTTGACGCAATCCGAAAAGAGCTTGGCACCGGGCATTGATCTTATTCGAGCAGTTGCAGAAGATATTGTCTCCGCAGGCAATGGCGGCTCGTTCACGGCTGCTGGCCAACGTTACAGAACCGCGCAGCTATACGACAGTCGCCCGCCCAAAATGGTCCAAGATAGCTTAAAACAACACTTTCTCGGCTGGGAGATACGGATTAAAACGCCGATCAAAGATGCGGATATCGCGACTTTAATGGACTTTCGCGTTGATCAATCGCGCGGGTTGCACTTTATTTATGTACTACCTTTCTCCGACCGCAGACTACTGGTTGAATCGACGATGATCTCTAAAAATTTAGAGGATAAAGCGTGGTATCGGCAAGCTATTAGCCAATGGCTACTAGAACAAAATATAGAGATAGAAGAGCACGTGGGCGAAGAAATAGGCGTAATTCCCATGCATGCGGTGTTGCCTGTTGACACGGGTATCGCGGCTATTGGCGCGGCCAGTGGTGCCGTTCGTCCGTCCTCAGGTTATGCCTTTACGGGAATTCAGGCACAGATTGCTCAATTAGCCGAGGGCATTAGCGTCGGGCAGTATTCGGTACCCAATCCGATAACACCGACGCTAATCCGCATGGATAAGATTTTTAATGGCGTACTGATAGCGCAACCAGAACTCGGCGTTTCGTTGATGATGCGCACCGCGAAGGCGCTAGACGCCGATGGCTTTGCACGTTTTATGCTGGGCTGCGCCACGACCATGGACTGGACTAAGGTCATCGTGGCCATGCCTAAGATTCCTTTTCTCAAACAGGTTTTTCGGCTATGCCTTTCTGGGACATAACAGCGATCGCGGCAATTTTGCTACTCGGCGTACCGCATGGTGGACTCGATGGCGCGGTCGCTCGCCGCGTTGGCTGGCCAGTGGGACTTGTCCCTTGGCTACTCTTTCATCTTTGCTACCTTGCACTGGCGGCATCAGTCGCCCTTCTTTGGTGGTTATACCCACTACCCAGCCTAGCCATATTTTTATTCGTCTCGGCGCTGCACTTTGGTGCCAGCGACATTGCTGATACTGGTGCTACCGATACTGGCATTAGCGGCAATAGAATAGTTAGCACCGGCGTTCGTCCAATTAGCATGGATTGGCTGCCGTGGATCGCTCATAGCGGCCTAGTCTGCATAGCCATTCCTTGTCTGCAACCTTCATTAGTCGCACCCATTTTTGCCATCCTTGTGGGTGCAGAAAACGCGAGTCTACTCATGGCAGGTATCACTCAATTATTTCTGCCTTGGTGGTTCTGTCTTGTTGGTTATTGTGGTTACGCCTATCTTAAGCCCCACTACCGAAAACCATTATTAGGTTTGCTTTTGCTGATCAGCCTCGCCAGCATACTACCCCCACTCATCAGTTTTTCACTGTATTTTTGTCTTTGGCATAGCCGCGGTCATATGTCTAGGTTATGGCGCAGTCTTGCACGGCAAGATCGTGCCCGCAGCCTTTATGAGGCCGCAATCTACACATGTGCCGCCTGGATTTGCGCAGGCGCTATTTTTTACTTTTTGCAAGGCTCAGCAATCACCTCAGCAATCCAATTAACCTTTATCGGTCTTGCGGCGCTGACGCTACCGCATATGTTGCTGGTGGATTATGCTGACCGAAAAAAAAACAACAGAGAAGCGCTACCATGACGGATATCGGTACTCGCAAAGCAGACCATATTGCCTTGGCACTGCAGCCGAAGCATCAGGCTCAACAGGGTTCTGGCTTTGATCGAGTGTGTTTTGAGCATAATCCCCTGCCCCAAATAGACTTAAAAGATGTAGAACTCAGCAGCCGTTTCTTAGAACAAGCGATCTCAGCCCCCTTGTTGATTGGCGCAATGACCGGAGGCTGCGAAAACGGAGAACTAATCAATCAGCATCTCGCTGAAGCAGCCCAAGCTTGCAGAATTCCAATGGCACTGGGCTCGCAGAGAGCCGCTCTAGAACAGGGGTTCCAGCAAGATATTCGGCGCTGGGCGCCTTCCGCGCTATTATTGAGTAATTTAGGCGGTACACAGTTGCAGCAGCATGGCGTCGAACTCGCCCGTCGCGCTGTAGAGTCGGTGCAAGCCAATGCATTGATCATTCATCTAAACCCACTCCAAGAGTTGATACAGCCCAATGGCGACCGTGACTGGAACTATGTGCTAGAGACGATTGAAAACTGTGCCGCTCGACTTGAAGTGCCGGTTATTGTCAAAGAAGTAGGGTCAGGCATCGGTCCGAGCAGCGCTAAAAAGTTGTACGCCGCTGGCGTGAAATGGGTCGAGGTCGCCGGCCGGGGCGGCACCAACTGGGCCAGTATTGAACTAGCTCGAAACAGCTCTGAGCGCGAGCGCGCCATTGCTGCGCCTTTTATAGACTGGGGCATGGACACGATAGATCTGCTGCCTGCAGTCCATAACGCCTGCCCCGCATTGGGCATTATTGGCTCTGGTGGCGTGCGCCATGGTCTCGATATAGCCCGCTGCATTCGAATGGGCGCAACAATGACTGCATTAGCACAACCTTTCTTGACACCAGCCCTGCAGTCCACAGCAGCAGTTGTCGATAAAATTACAATACTGCAGGAGCAATTGCGTTGGACTATGTTCCTGACAGGAAGCAAAACCCTGTCCGATTTACGCATTGCGCCTCTACAGTAGAAAATAATTTATCGAGCGGTAGACAACAAATTCTATTACTGTATAGATGAACGCGACAGCGAACCATCCATTGCTTCATAAATAATCTAAAAAACAGTCAATCCCGTCGCTTATTCATCCGCCCGCAAAGAGGCCCGGTATGCCCCATATCCAACCATTAGCCCGCAATCAGTTAAGCCAGTTCGAACCGATTTTTCAGGCTGTCGAGGCTAGCATGGGTTTTGTACCCACCAGCTTTTTTACGATGGCGCACTGGCCAGAATTGTTGCAGCATTTTATGCCCCTCGCAGGAACTGTCCTCAACAGTGGCAATGTAGATCTAGGTTTAAAGCAAATGGTTGCATATGTCGCCAGCAACGCCGCCGGCTGCCGTTACTGCCAGGCCCACACGTCGCACAATGCCGTGGAGCGCGGCGTTAGTGCCGAGAAGATGGCACACGCTTTTGAATTCGACCAGAGTGATCTGTTTAGTGATGCAGAGAGAGCGGCACTACGCGTTGCCCTACATGGCGGCACGGTGCCCAATGGGGTTGAGGAAGTGCACATGGAGGCGTTGCGAGAACATTTCAGCGATCAGAGTGTCGTTGAGATCGTTTCTGTTATTTCTTTATTTGGGTTTCTGAACCGCTGGAACGATACCATGGCCACTACTCTTGAACCTGCAGCGCGAGCATCTGCTGGCCAAACCCTTCGCAGTGCTGGCTGGGAAGTGGGCAAACATCTGTCCACCTAGTAGGCCCGTGGTGGTAAGCGTTCGTGTGATGCATGACTCGCTCTATCCGCTAGTCATGCATCGCAGTCAAAGCAATCAGCTAGGCTCGAACCGTAAGAAAGGATTCAGCAGGCGCTTGAAACGACCGACCATATGTATGGGCGCCTCCAGAACCGACAAGCAAATACATGAGCTGTTCGCTGTCGCTGTCGGCGTATGCACGTGTCCTGGTTCGCGTACAATGAAGTCGCCTTCGTGATAGACACCCTCGTCGTCAGAAAAGCTACCTTGCAGTACTACAGTGATTTCCTGTCCACCGTGATTGTGGGTGGGTGCCGTTCCGCCCGCCCTGATATGGTGGAGTGCTAGCTCGAATCGTTGCTCGCCAACCGGTAAACGTGCAACTTTTAATGAAGGCGATAGTCGACGCCATTTGGCGCCTTCGGTTGGCAAAAGCTTCTTTACCAACGGCGGTAACATCGCGGTTATTGCTTGCGCGTCTATGTTCATGGCTGATACCGCCTTTACCGCCTTCTCGCCATCAAGGTCCAAACCTTCAAGCCCTGCCATGGTCGAGGATAAGCAGTCCCCCGACACTTGCTCTGGCGCAACGTCGCTGAGGAATTTGCCACCGATCTCGTCGAGAGTCGATGCTTGCGCCCGGCAGCGAGTGCAATAAAAAAGGTGCGTTGCGATCGATACCGCTTGTGCAGGGCTTAAGCTGCCAGACGAATACTCAACCAGTAAGTTTGCATCCGGATGAAGTTTTACTTCAGTCATCCTGTTTATTCTCCTCTGCGGTCATGCGCAGCTGTAACCGGTTTAACGCCAGTCGGATTCTTGATTTGACGGTACCCAGTGGCAGCGACAATTCATTCGCAACCTCACTGTGAGACTTACCTTCAAAATAAATTTTTGCCACCACATCTAGCTGTTCTGGAGGCAAAAAGGCTAGGTTTTCTCTGACCTTATCTTTGTTTCGTTTCTGTATTAGGGATGTATACGAAGGGTTTTCTTCGCCGGATTCATATATATCTTCTGCTTCGATATCACGACTAGATTTCGCTTCGCGGCGCAACCAATCAATCCGACAATTCCGAGCGATCGTATAGATCCAAGTGCTTGCAGATGACTTTGTCGCATTAAAGCTATCCGCCTTGCGCCAGACCTTGATCATAGTCTCTTGCACAAGCTCTTCTGATCTTTCTGGCCCAAGTGACGAACCCTTCATCAAAAAACCCTTGATGAGTGGCGCAAAATGGCTGAAAAGCTCAGCAAATGCCTGTCGATCGCGCTCGGCGCCGACTTTAATAAGGAGCTCACTCCAATTGTCTGATCTTGCTTCGGCTAACATAACCACCTTATTTGCATTGACTGTCTTTTTACTGACTGTGATCATACCTAGAAGATCTCTATTTACCAAACGCCGGGTTTACGTTTTAAAACTTGGAACGGATCAACAACAAGTAGCACCATGCCCAACGCAGCCACCTAAACGCTAGCTGTTTTAATCTAGCTATGTCTAAAACAGCTAGGTCCACTCTGCCAACATCAAGTCAAACCTGATTGAGAAGCAATATGACATCAACCCGCGCAGCCCCAGTTCCCAGCGCTACTATCAGCCTTGTTGAACGCTTACGCACCAACCTGGCAACAGTCATCCAATCCAATAACCACAGCATTGACTGGCTGCTAAGTGCATTTTTCGCGGGCGGCCACGTGTTACTCGAAGATGTGCCAGGGACCGGTAAAACGACACTGGCTAAAGCTCTAGCTGCCTCGGTGAGCAGCGACTTTAAGCGAATTCAATTTACGCCCGATTTGCTCCCTTCAGATATTCTTGGGGTTTCTATATTCGATCAACGCGAGCAGAATTTTCGCTTTCGCCGAGGACCGGTCTTTACTCAAATATTACTGGCCGATGAAATTAATCGAGCATCTCCACGTACCCAGTCAGCCCTGCTCGAAGCTATGGCAGAAAGTCAGGTAAGTATTGAAGGGCAGAGCCACACCATGGACTCGTTGTTTTTTGTTATTGCGACCCAAAACCCCATTGAGCTACAAGGCACCTATCCTTTGCCAGAGGCACAGATGGATCGCTTTGCGCTACGCTTTAAACTGGGCTATGTTTCCGCCGCGGATGAACTAAAGATCCTTGATGCGCAGCGCAGCACTCATCCACTCGACGCACTTAAACCCGTTGTGAGTCAGGCTGACATTTTGGACATTCGCCAGGCTGCGCAACAAACTCTTATTAGCACGGAGTTAAAACACTATATCATCGACTTGGTGCGCGCGACCCGAGTGCATCCTGATGTTGCCATGGGCGCCAGCCCCAGGGCAGGCATCATGCTAATGAAATGTTGCCAAGCGCTCGCGCTGATCAAACAGCAAGACTTCGTCACGCCTGATTTGGTGCAGGAATTAGCACATCCTGTGATTGCGCATCGACTAGCTGTGAACGGCGATGCCCAGTTCAATGGCCGCGGTGCCGATCAAATTGTCGCCGATATCATCTCGAACCTCCCTGTACCCGCCTGAGTCATTATGTTTAAAGACAGGCTTTATCCGATTTATGCACACCTTGCGAGACCGAACCATCACCAAAATCGTCGAGCCACTGATCGTGGGCGCATGGTTCAAACCAGCATGATTATAAGCGCGGCACTTGGCATCGACACGAACTTGAACCTAGTTTACCAGTTGTTTGCTCTGCTGTTATGCCTGCTTATCGTTTCCAGACTGGCTTTGCGCCTGCAGCCACCTAGGGTAGACGTCAGTCGAGACTTGCCCCATTTCGCCACAGCGGGCCAAACTTTTGACTACACCCTCAGGGTGACTAACTTGGGCCAGAAAGTGGAGACCGATCTTCAAGTCATTGACAATTTAGCAATCAAAGCGCCATCGCTAGAAGAATTCCAACAGCTGGCAGAACCCGGAGAAGAGACGCGGAACGCTTATGATCGAACTATCGGCTTTCACCGATTTATGTGGCATTTGCGACGCAACAGTGGCATCACCTTACTTGCGACAGCAGTACCTGACCTAGGCGTGAAAAGCACCGCGCTGGTGTCCGTTACTGCAACACCGTTGCGCCGCGGCATCGTGCACTTTGATAACTCCAGCATCCTTTATTCTGACCCTTTCGGTCTCTACTTGGGCCTGCAGTACTTTAAAGACAACCAGCAACTGCTTGTTCTCCCTCGACGCTACTCCATTAGCCCCCGTTTCGAACTCCCTGGTCGTTCTGATGCAACGGCCAGCGCCAGCACCATAAATGCTAACGTAGCGACTGGCGACTCAGATGAATTTATTTCTTTACGAGATTATCGTGAGGGCGACCCCTTACGGCGCGTTCACTGGCTGAGCAGCGCCAAGCGCGGCAAACCGGTCATTAAAGAGTTTCAACGGGAACATTTCGCCCGCCACACTCTGGTCGTCGACTCAGCCTTAGATGACACCACTATCTTCGAAGAGGTTATATCTGTGGCCGCCAGTCTGCTCTTAGCAGTGCGCGGCAGCGCACGTAGTATGGACCTGCTATTGCTTGCGCGGCAGGCGCAGCACCTGCTTGCAGATCAAAGCGGCACATCTCAACTACAGGCCTTGGCGCTGTTACAAAGCAGCAGCAAGTCATTTAATATCCTCAGCGAAGCTTGCCTTGGCCTCAAACACGACACCAGCGGCTACGTCCTAGTACTCGGCGCCTGGGATCAAGCCCGTCAATCACTGCTGCAAAAGTTGCAGGCCCGCCAAACGCCGGTGACGATATTTTTCGTCTGTCATTCAGAAAACGAATTCACTGACCTCCCTACTCATAGCTATCAGTTACCTGTTGGCGAGATACAAGAAAAGTTGGCAAGTCTGTGAAACTACGCTTTCTTCAACTCATCGCCAGCCTTTTCTGGGGCTACCAGACAGAACTACTGCTATGGGCAATTCCTATGGGGCTCATACTTGAACTCCGATTTCTAACGCGTTGGCGTTGGGAGCTGAAACAGGCTGATTTTTATAAGATTGCGGACCTCACGAGTCTCGCACTGCTCGGCACCATTATATTTTTGTTTTTGAATGCACGTGAATACCACTTCATTACCGCACTGGTGCAGTGGCTACCCCTTATTTTCTTTCCGCTGGTTGTCGTGTTTGCTTACAGCACTACGCAAAGAATGCCGCTAGATGTTCTATTTCATTCCTTACGCCGACAGCAGTCACCCGTTTCTCAATCATGGGATCTGGACTACTTGTTTTTCAGCTTATGCTTAGTCGCCAGCGGTATGAATTCCGAACATCGCGAATTATACCTGCCGATTGTCGGTAGCCTGTTGATGCTGACAATGTTGCGCCTGCGTTCAACACGCTATCAATTGCCGACTTGGCTGGCACTGGTGGCAATCATCATTTGTTTGACGCTTGCTATCCAGACTGGCCTACGCGAGACACATTTGGTGTTGAGGGCAAAAACTCAAGCGTGGATCGAGCAGATGGTTCAAAACAGAACTGACCCGACACGCAACAGAACCTCTATCGGTGCCATCGGACAGCTTAAACTCTCTGATGCTATCAAACTGCGGCTCGCCGTTGAACCCGGCACTCGGCCCCCCGACTTGCTTGTTGAAGCCGTCTATGACATTCCCGACGGTCCCCTATGGCTTACCATGCGGCCCGAATTTCAAACAGTGCCGAGCAGCGCTGAATTTCGCTGGGACCTCAACTCACCTATTGGCCGCGAAACAAAAGCAACTTTTTACCCAACCTTCGACAACGACGCACCTCTGCTAGCGCTGCCTTGGGATATTACCGTCGTAGAGGAGCTCACCGCTATTGGGCTACAAAAAAGCCTGCTCGGAGTCGTTCAAGCGCAGGGACTGGTACCCAGCCCTTACTTTCGAGTTCGTTACGACACCGGCGCTAACAGCGGCAGTTTGCCGAGCGATACAGATGTATATGTCCCAACCTCCCAGATTGATGTCCTCGCTGCAACAATCAGTCAACACAAGAGCGCCGGTCCGGAACCGCTTGATGTCATCGATGCTATATTCGCCGGTTTTCACTACAGCCTGATCCTTAACGGTGATCCGGAGAACCCACTTCAAGAGTTCTTAACCCAACGAAAGACCGGACACTGCGAGCACTATGCAACAGCCACCGTGTTGCTGTTACGGCAAATGGGTATACCCGCTCGCTATGTTGTCGGTTACGCCGTCCAAGAATACAGCCCGTTTCTAGAAATGTATGTGGTTCGTCAGCGTCATGCCCATGCGTGGGCCATGGCGTACCTTGACGACCACTGGCAAGTTGTCGACACGACCCCCGCGACTTGGGCCGCCAATGAAGCTGAGAAGGCAAGCATACTGCGCCCAGCTATCGACTTACTCGCCAATCTTAACTTCCTTGCAGGGCGCTGGTGGAGCGAGCAACGCATCGCCAATTACGAGCGCCTGCTGTTCGCCATTAGCGGTTTGCTAGCCCTATTCCTTGTCTGGCGCATCAGCCGCAGTAAACAAGTCAATGTGAAAGCTCCCAAGGTTCTTGATGCACCCACTGAAGATATTGCGGGGCGTGAGTCTGCGTATTTCGATATTGAACGCCTGCTCACTGCTCGCGGCCTGTACCGTGCTCCTGGCGAGCTTCCCCAACAGTGGGCTATCCGCGTTGGCCACCCGGAGTTACTCGACCTGTTACATCTACACCAACGCTGGCGCTTCGACCCGAGGGGACTGCCCGTAGGGGAACAACGTCAACTACGCGCATTGGTAAATGATTGGCTTGCACACGACCGAACCCGCGCAGCTAATGACGCCTTGAGAACGTCTGATTGACTCCCGGCAAGTTCCAGATTGGGGGCGATTAATTGCCGTTTAGACGAAATTCTCGCGTATGATACGCGTTCTATTTTAGTCTTACTGCGGGCGTGACACGGTGAATGTGAAAGAGCGAATGGCCTTTATCATCCAAAAGGAAGCAGAAGCCATCAGTAATATTCAGATTACTGATGCGTTTGAGCATGCTATTGCGCTGCTGCTTGAGTGTCCTGGCAAGGTCGTCACCACAGGCATAGGTAAAGCAGGCTACGTTGCTAACAAGTTTTCTGCCACCCTCTCATCTACTGGCACACCAGCATTTTTCATTCATCCTGCAGAAGCCGGTCACGGTGACCTGGGTATGGTTAACGCGCAAGATACGATCATCGCGTTTTCGACCAGCGGCAAGTCCATCGAAGTCATTGAGATGTTGGAAAATGCCCGCCAACTTGGCGTCAGTCGCGTCATCGGCATCACTTCTCATACTGACTCCCCTATGCGCGCACTCAGCGAAATTATTCTCGATATGGGAAGTAACATTATTGAACCTTGCCCATTGAAGGTCACACCCAGCGCCAGCATCGCAGTGATGCAGGCAATCAGTGATTCACTCGCTTTGACTTTAATGGAACTCAAGGGTTTTACTGCTCACGATTACGGCATGCGACACCACAAAGGCTACTTAGGCTCTATCACGCGCAAACCTCATCAATACGACAGTTCGGCAAAGTGATGTCCCGTAGCTCAACCAGTAAGCGCCACCTCCAACTCGACCCAGCCAAGATTGCTGAAAAGTATATCAGTGAGGTCAAGGTAGAAGTTGATCGGCTCGATGCACGTATTAAAGTAGTCGGCCTCATTGCCAGTGATGACAAGCCATCCCTTGCTTATGCGCGCGCTACCCAGCAAAAATTTGACGCTATCGGCATCGACTACGACCTACGACATATCAAACGTCTGGACCTAGAACACGAGATTGTCAGCCTCAACGCAGACCCGAAGGTGCATGGCATTTTTATTTATTTTCCTGTATTCCACAATGAGCAAGACAGCTATCTGCGTAATCTAGTGGATTATCAGAAAGATATCGAGGCCGGAAGTCAGTACTGGACTCGCAAGCTATACGCCAATGACAGGCTGGCGCTAAACCACGATCCCAGTCGCAAAGCCTTGTTACCTTGCACACCGTTGGCTATCGTCAAAATGCTCGCTGAATTGGGTCTCTACAACGATGCAGTGGATCGTCCTTTGAACAATAAAACCATCACTATTTTTAATCGAAGTGAAGTCATCGGTCGCCCTTTGGCCGTTATGTTGTCTAACGATGGAGCTAGGGTGTACTCCTTTGACCTGAATGGCCCTTTGCTATTTCGTGACGCTAAGCCTGAGGAACTCGATATCTCGCGCGCAGCGGCGCTGGGAGAATCCGATATTATTATCACAGGGGTACCCAGCCCGCAGTTTGACAAGGTTCAGCGTGGTGAAATTAAACAAGACAGTGTCTGCCTGAACTTTTCTAGTCTGCCCAACTTTGCAGACGACATTAAGGACCATCCGGGTATCTACATTGCCAAGGTCGGACCGATGACTGTTGCCATGTGTATGCGCAACACCATTCGTTTATATGCCAACTTCCACCAGGCCTAAGCAATGCTCGCCGACCAAACTATTGACACATATCTTCAGCATTTGGCGAGTAAAACTCCCACACCCGGTGGTGGCGCTGCCGCAGGCATCAGCGGCGCACAAGCAGCGGCACTACTCGGTATGGTCGCACAGTTCAGCCAGCAACAACCGGTATTGATGCAAACCGTGATCGATACTTGCGATTACAGTGCACAAGCCTTCATGCGTCTGGCGCAGGAAGACATCGCTGGCTTCAGGGCCGTTATGGCCGCCTACGGCATGGCGGCCACTGACGCTGTCGGTAAACAACAGAAGCAGGCCGCCGTGCAAGAAGCTCTAGGAGCCGCTATCGCGGCGCCATTGGCTATGATCGATGAAACTATGGACCTACTTCCACTGGCCCAACAACTACAAATTCATGGAAACAAAAACTTGATCACGGATGTTGGCATCGCTGCGAGCTTGCTGCTCTCATGTCTGCAGTCATCGCAAATGAACTTGCGCGTTAATCTACGGTCTATCAAAACGCCGATGCTGATTGCGGACTGCCACGCAAAGTTGCAAACCATTCAACAAGGTGTTGCTACTTGCCAGAAATTAATCACCGATATCGACATCAGCCTCACTTAACTACTCTTTATGATTTATGCTATCGGCAATGAATCGTTGACCAAAACGCATCTATTCTGGTGCATGCGGTGCTGCAAAACGCGCAAATTACATTTTTGGTAGCCCTTTATCAAACAGGCCTGGCGTCATAACAATGTTATTAGAACCTACCATTCACTATAGTTTTTTCGAACGGTACTACCACCGAGCGAGCAGGCTAGTATCAATGTTGGAAGTCACCGGCCTCGCCCTACTAATACTATTTTCCGTGCACCTTTTCGCTTCAGACAATATCGCAAAAGCACCAACAGACTCCGCGATCAGTGCCTTTGAAAATCAAATTGCTAAACAGCTTATCAGCCGCATTGATAATGACTTTTTACGACTGCCGATGGACGGCCTCGGACTCGAATACCGAGCAGCATATGTTATCGGCAGCCGGCTAGCCGTGTTGGCATACTACGATCAGCAGATCATGAGCCTTAACCCAAAACTGCTTAACCCACAGAACCGCCTGCGACTGGACGCGCTAAAGATCACTCAACAAAAGTTACAGCGACAACGCGACAACGCACCGCAAGACGCAGCACTGAGTCCCTATCACGGTCCACATATTGATCTGCTGCGACTCATCAGCCTTTTCCCCATTGATCCGGCACCCAGAAATCCCGATACACGCGCTACGCTAAATACCCCAACTGGCACAAATACCGACCGTATGAATCCAGACAATGGCATCAATCCACTGCTCGCAGAACTACCGCTGCTCAGCCGCGCAATAGACAAATCAGCCACTTTCAGCCCACAGGTAACACGTCAAGAGTGTATGCTTGTGATAGACAATCTGACTCAGCTTATCGAAACGCGACAGCTGACTGACAACCTCGCCGCACGCTTCATGGATGCCGGTATTGACGCCGCCACGCAGCGTCAATACAACGACAGATTTAGCGCAGCGCTGCAACAGCATGTATTGCCGGCTCTTGACCGGCTCGCACGCAAACTCTCATGTGATGGTATGCGCCTGAGCATGAACTCGGATATGGACTCGGGTCCAGCCTCTCGTCACGACCCTGCTTACTACACTTATCGTCTACAGCGTTTCGGTGCAGCGGGCCGCCAAGCTGATGCCGTTCAAGTACTGGGCCAGAACGCACTGCATAACTTACAGGCGGAGATTAACCTTCAGTGGCAAGGTCTGCATCCGAACAGCCAGAGCAGTCAACCTGCGTTGACCGAGATACGCAAAGACACGCTGTTGTATCTAGGTAATTCGGCCGCGGATCGCCAAGCCTATCTGTCACGTATCAGCGAACTGGTCATGCAAGTTTCTGAGCAACTCGCAAACACTGTATTAGACTTACCTCTCCCCGATCTTGAGATTATCGCAGAGCCAGAGTTACTTGTGCCTTTCAGCCTTCCCTTCACTTATCGATTTTCCACCAAGGGACCTGCTCAACTTGCCGTAAACTTCAATTCGACCGCGTCGTTTAGTCAGCACCAGTTGACTGCTAGAACCTATTATTCCAGCGTTCCGGGGCTACACC
>JBLHVI010000088.1:0-13759 GCA_047630175.1 Candidatus Azotimanducaceae bacterium | reverse complement strand
CACCAGCACCAGCACCAGCACCAGCAATTTTTACTAAAAACTAATAGGTGGCATCGGGCAGTCCAACGTATCGGCAACCGTCCTGACAAGCTCAATTTCTACCGGTGTGGCAATACCGTCGGCCGTAATCGTCGTAATACAGGCCTTAAGCAATCTCGGCTTCAACAGCGGTCGCAAGTCAGTTAGCGCATCAACGCTCACATTCAAAGCTTCTAAACTCATGCTTTCACGAGGCAGCAAAGACACCTCTATATCAAGCTGATATCGCCCCTTAGCAAAGACCACGTCTGGTTCAGTACTGGATGTGGCATCGGAATAAGCCAACATTGATAACAGCATCGAACAGTGTTCTCTAACAGCGCTAAGCGTCTTTTTTCCGGCACGCCGCTGATGGCGGTCGAAAGCCTCGCCCAGATGCTTGCTGACAAATTTTTGCAACGCCCATTCGCTTAAGCTCATTTTTTGATCTGCTCGAATGAGCGCATCAATATTGTCCTTAAAGACAACATATTGACCCTGAGTCAACTGCCGTAGAGCTGGCATCGTCAACTCCAGCAGAGGCAAACGTACAGCGGGGACTAGCTGGTCCCTAAGAGGCAACATAGCCTGCAAACATTGCATGACGTTACCATCGGCGATAGCAGCAAGGTGCGTCAGCTGTTGGTCACGAATTTTTGCGTCAGCATCCAAAAGCAACAAGTAAACGACAGCCCGGGCAGAATAGGGTTCCCGCGCCGCAACCGCTAGCGCATCAGGTATCGCAGCGATTAGCTGTCTCGCTAGATTAAGCTGAGTCGCATCGGGGTGCCCCATCGTGTTAAGGACATGTTCAGCGTCAATTTTTTGCCCAGCGCTATGCTGAGACTGAGCCCCAAATCCAGCCACTAAACCACCAACGGCCGAACTCGTCGCAACACCCTGCTTGCCTCTGCTTGCGCTACTCTCAGGCACATTTTCGCTCAGGTAGTCACCGCTCCACTCAGGCTCGAGTCGTTTGATACGCTCAGCAAGGGGGGGATGAGTTGACGTCAAGGCGCCAAAAGCGAAACTCACACCGCCGCAAAAAAATGCATGACTCATCTCCTCACTCTCAGGATTCTGCAAAATAGATCCCTGTTCATACCCACCGATACGCTTCAAAGCCCCACTAATTCCTGCCGGATGCCGAGTGAATTGTACAGCTGAAGCATCTGCCAAAAATTCACGCTGACGACTAACGGCGGCCTTGATTAGCGTGCCAAATAATTTACCGACATAACCCAGCGCAAACATACCGAGACCGATAGCCAGCACCCATGCAGCACCGTTGTCACGCTTTGAACTACGACCGCCGCGGGCGCTAAAAAGAATAATTCGACCCACTACCGCCAAAAGTAAAATACCGTAGAGCACACCCATCAGACGAATATTTAAACGCATATCACCGTTGAGGATATGACTAAACTCGTGAGCAACGACGCCTTGTAACTGGTCGCGATTGAGGTTTTCCAAAGCGCCCTGCGTAATGCCAATCACCGCATCTCCGGGCGAATAACCCGCTGCAAAGGCATTAATTGCCTGATCGGGAATGAGGTATACCGGCGGCACAGGTGTGCCCGAAGCGATGGCCATTTCCTCGACTATATTCAGTAGCTGGCGCTTTCGTATGTCACCCTGCGCATCAACTAACAATGCACCGTCGAGCATTTCGGCGACGCTCTGACCGCCTTGTGACAAAGAATGAATGCGGTATAAACTGCCTAATCCGACGAGCGCAATCACAACAACCGATACGCCGACAAACACCTGCCAGTCGTACGCTACCTGTTGGGTCGCCGCAATATAGCTGTCTTGAAAACCGGCGAGAAAGAACACCAGCACATTCATGAGCAGAACAATACTGATCACTGCAGCAAAGTAGAGTCCGAGTAGCAGCCCGGTATTACGCCGAGCACGGTCCTGTGACTGAAAAAAATCCACCCGCGTTCAGCCTCCGCCTAAAACTTTATACCTGGAGCGGCCTGAATTTCTGCACTGTCGGCAAACTCAAGTAACTCGGCATCGGTTGCATGGCCGACGAAATTAGCCACCAGAATATTCGGAAAGGACTGTCGATAGGTGTTGTAACCCATGATCTGATCGTTGAAAGCCTGGCGTGCAAAAGAAATTTTATTCTCAGTGCTCGTCAATTCTTCCGACAACTGCATCATATTCTGATTTGCCTTGAGATCCGGATAGGCTTCCATGGTGACGTTGAATTTAGCCATGGCGGAACCTAGCGCTTGCTCGTGACCTGCTAATTTTTTGATCGCCTCGGCATTGCTCGGGTCCTTCGCTGCATCAACCAAACCATTCGCTGCAGCATCGCGAGCCTTGGTTACTGCCTCCAGCGTCTCACGCTCGTGACTGAGATAGCCCTTTGCTGTTTCCACTAGGTTGGGAATTAAATCATAGCGGCGCTTGAGCTGAACTTCTATTTGCGCAAAGGCATTTTTATAACGATTTTTTAGCGCCACCAGTTGGTTGTAGATGGCCACCAGCATCACCAAGACCACAACAATGACCACAAGCGCTACGATTGTTGATATTTCCACAGGGAACCTCCTTTCAAATTATCTATTGGCCATGGCCGACGCAAAAAAAAACTTCACATTATTGACGCTCACCTCCGCTAGCTTACTACGCCAAAGTTTGAATCTCTCAGTGATCATGCCCATGTGGTCTGGCGACAAATTCAGCCTCACGCGCAAAAAGTTCGGTGTCGGCGCACAAGTCTTTGTTTGCTAACAGCATTGCCAAGGTTTGAAGGAATATTTCGTAGTAGGGATACAGCGCCTCGTTATGCTGTTGTTCCCAAATCGCTATATTGTCGATTAACAATTCCCGAAATTCATCCCAGCTGAACATTTCAGCCTCACACAGCGCCCTCGCCATGCCAAAGGCGCGACCTTGCCAAGGCGCTTCAAACAGCAGCTCGCCGTTAGCCATCGGAGGCGCGCCAACGCCAATTAACGCCATATTGTCTACCATTAGCAACTGCTCATTAAGATGACCATCAGCGAGCGACCCCAATCATGACGTCTCGACTAACGCGTTCGGCCAACACAGACTCTGTCTCACCGACAGTTTCTGGTGGCTGTTGAGGCAGCACCATATAGCGAATTTCGGCACTCGAATCCCAGACGTTAATATGTATATCATCGTCCAAAACCAACCCCATTTCAGCCAGCAGTACCCGCGGTTCCCGGACAATGCGCGACCGATAGGCAGGGTCCTTGTACCACGTAGGTGGCATTCCCATCACCGCCCAGGGGTAGCATGAACACAAGGTACACACAACGACGTTATGAACAGTCGGCGTGTTCTCTACCACCACCAGTTTCTCTACCTGGCCGCCATCAAGATTGAATTGGGCTATTGCGGCGCTACCGTCGGCAAGCAACCACCGCTTAAAATCGGGGTCAGACCAGGCTCGCGCCACGACGCGCGCACCATTCAGCGGGCCAACACGCTCAGCATAGCGGCTAATCACCGCATCAACCGCAGATGCGACCAGTATACCTTTCTCAATCAGCAAAGACTCAAGCGCCTCAGCACGAATCGCCTGAGGTGAATGATGGTGATCATGGGAGCTGTGGCCTTCAGAGTCGTGCGGCATACCAAATGGTTCCTTTGCTTTTATCTCGGCGGTATCTATTTTGTCGGCTTTCGTTGCATAGCCGTACGTCTTGTCTAAAACGCTGCCGCTAGGTAGGGCTCGAACAAATCCAAACTGACTGATAATTTGGAATCGCCTTCTTGCCAGAGCTCGGCGCCAGAAAACGTAATTGTATACAACACTTGTGGACACTCACCCTGTCCCTGAGCGTTGGTATCAGGATAGATCCATCCACCGTGAATCTTACTAACAGTACCACGCTTGCCGCGGGCATAGGCGGGCAAACGTGTATGCGTTGGCTTGCTATGATCCAGCGTTCTAACTTGCTCACCCACCTTAAATCTTGCCTGACCAACTTCACGCTGACTGCCAGATCCCTGCGCAGACTCACCCAGTGAGAAGGGTGAAACTGCCGGGCGTGCGGCAACACGATCGCGCGCACTACCACCCATTTGCGCTAATCGTGCTTGCAATTCGGCTGTCGTCAACAGGCCTGATTCTACCAGCAACGTTTCCAGCCCACCCAACCAGCGGCCATAATAACCTTGAGTCAGATAGGCCGCGGGATCGATGCGCTCGACCGCGTGACGAAACTGATCAGTATTGTGCCAGGCACCCGCCTGCGCTGCTGCATTGACCATGGCGAACACGGCGGCCTCCCAACGGCTGTGGAACACCGTGGCATCGCCTGACCTGTCAACAACGCCAAAGCCGTGCTTACCGCCTAAATCGTGTATTCCGTCCATCGAAGACTTGCTCCTTTAAACGAGCCCGGTTGGCGAGGACATCGTGCTTGCAATGCGTACACCTGCGGACACTACATCGCGGGCGCTTCAAGTTGATCCACAGCACCGACAACGACCGGCAGCGTCAGCTTCTGGCCGTCTGCCAATTCAAACGTAACGTCGAACGTCATACCCGAGGTCAAAGGCTGGGTCAGCCCCATCAACATCAGGTGCATTCCCCCCGGCACCAAGTCGACGTCAGTGCCGGCAGCCAACGCTAGCGGGTCAACGTGCCGCATCCGCATCATCCCCTCCGACTCAGTGGTTTCATGAACCTGCGCCATACGCGCCACACTGGTACTAATACCAAGAATCGTAACGCTTTCGAGGCCTCGATTCGACAACTGCGCATACACTGCAGCAACATTAGCACCAGTCGGAGTTGCACGCGCCCAACCATGACTGAACGCCACAGCAGGTTCCGACTCACCGTCACAACCGCTCATCATCAGAGCCAGTAATGTGGCAAAAAAAACCGCGCTCATTGTGTTAGCCATGTGACCTTCTTCTCCCAGGCGAAAACCTTATGATATAGCACCCCAAGTAGAATGCAGCAGCTAAATGATCCCGCAACAGATTCCAATCCTTAATCAACAGGTTACACTGCTTGTTTTTTGGCATCGGTTAGACCATGAAGATTAGTCTGTCCACCAAAGCCGCTTGGTTAATGGTCTGTTTCGCTACCGTAACAGCCATCCTCACAGTGAACCAGACAGCCAGCGCATTGGCGGAGCCACCACGCGTCGGCCTAGTATTGTCCGGCGGTGGCGCTCGAGGTCTCGCTCATATTGGCGTCATCCGCGCTCTTGAAGAACGCAACATCAAAATTCACGCCATTACCGGCACCAGCATGGGCGCCATTGTAGGCGCCCTGTATGCCTCTGGAAAAACTCCCGACGAGCTTGAGGCCATCGCCACGAGCATCGATTGGAGTGAAGCCTTCTCTGACGAATCACCCAGAGATCAACTGTCATACCGACGTAAACAAGACTCCCGCGACTATTTATCCAAAACTCAGGCAACACTTGACGGCGGCGTAATCAATCTACCCAAAGGGGTTATTCAGGGTCAAAATCTGCAAATTATGCTACAGCGCCTGTTTGTGCATGTCAGCCAAATCACCGATTTCGACCGCCTAAAAATCCCCTTTCGCGCCGTTGCCAGCGATCTAGCCACAGGTGAGGCGGTTGTGTTTTCGTCAGGCTCTATCTCCACTGCGGTTCGAGCCAGCATGTCGATTCCTGGCCTGTTCGCACCCGTAGAAGTAGATGGCAAGGTCCTCGTCGACGGTGGCATCTCCAACAACTTGCCCGTTGATATTGCTCACGCCATGGGGGTCGACTACGTAATTGCCGTGGATATCGCCACGCCGTTGTATTCTGCCGCTGGACTCGATTCGGTCATTCCTATCATCGAGCAACTGACGACCCTGCTAACATTTAACCAACTACGCAAACAGTACGCGCTGCTAGGCCCCGGAGATGTGCTCATCAGCCCAAACTTGGAAGACATCAACACGGCTGACTTCGATAAAACCGAGCTCGCGATTAGTCGTGGCTATGCTGCCACCTCAGATTATGATGAAGCGCTGGCATTCTTTGCCAGCCCAAGTACCGCCAAATACGCAGCAACGTTGACCTACAGCAAGCCGCTCATCACCGAGATCAGTATTCACAACGGTTCGAATATTTCCGACGAGTTGATTGCTTCTCATATCAGCCAGCCGCTTGGTCGCCCGCTGAATCGGGAACAATTGGAGGCAGATATTCGATCAATTTATGGCTACGAGTATTTTGAGGCCGTGAATTATGTAATCCATCCAGCAGAGACCGGTAGCCGTCTGGCAATAACGGCCACAGAACGCAGTTGGGGCAAAGACCTGCTTGGTGTCAGCTTCGAATTAAACACAAATAGCCGCAGTGAGAATGCGTACAATATTGGTGCCAACTACCGTAAGTCTGGTATCACCAGCCGCGGTGGCGAATGGTTTAGTGTAGCCCAGATCGGTGAGGCTCCTTTGCTAAGTTCCGAGTTGTATTTACCGCTGGACTATCAACAGCGGTTCTTCGTTGCGCCGCTGCTACGCTATGGCGAGCGCAGCGTAAACAATGTCGTTGAAAGCAAAATTGAGAGTCTGTTTCGCATCAAAGACTTTGTTAAGGGCGTGTTCCTCGGCGCTGAAATTTCTAATATCGCGGTTGCAGGCATCGGCGTTGAACACCATAAGGGCGAGACCAAAACCTTTATTGGGCAGGTGCGTCAAGTCGAGAAGTTTAGTGACCGCGTTGACTACCTAAAATTCGACCTCGACACGCTTGACAGCCTCTACTTCCCTAAGACAGGCGCACTGGCCAGAATTAGCTTCAATCGCATACATCCCGGGGATCCCAGTCGCGAGCCCTTTGATTTGTTAAAGGTCAGCGGCCTCCAGGCTGTGCCTTGGGGCGCCAGCGCTATCATTTTACGAGGCAGGTATGTGCGTAGCTTCGGCACGGTGAACGGACGCCAATTCCAAAGCAGCCTCGGCGGTTTTGCTAACCTGTCAGGCTTGTATGAGGACGCACTCGTGGGCAACGATCTAGCGTATCTGAGCATGACTTACCTACGCCGCATCGACGAAAAAAGCATGTTGCCCGTTGATCTGCCTGTCTATTTAGCCATTGCCATCGAAGCCGGCAATGTCTGGCAGTCGCCCTCAGACTTCAGCATCAACGACCTTATCTACAGCGGTCTTGTCGCCCTTGGCGTTGATTCTCCGCTGGGACCCGTCTATGTCGGCTATGGCCGCAGCGAGAACAACCAGAGCTCTTTCTATCTAAAATTGGGCCGTATTTTTTAAGTAGCATCGACGCATACTTATGTTCACTTACACCAACACCTTGCGTGGAAAAAAGGCATTCATGACCGAGCAGCCCGACAACCATAATATCTACACACACTTCCACGCCCGGTTTAAACACGGCGGAACGTTCATTCAAGGCACTAACGGCCAGGCGCGCCATACCTATATCGATTTACATCATCGCAGCGCAAAGTACGCCAATCTGCTAACAAATTTGGACCTGCAAGCGGGCGACCGTATTATCGTACAAGTCGATAAGTCAGCAGAATGTCTTTTCCTCTACTTTGCCTGCTTGCGCGCCGGGTTGGTTTACCTGCCGCTTAACAGTGCTTATGGGCAAGACGAGGTGACCTACTTTGTCGGCAATGCTGAACCTGCGCTAATTGTCTGTACACCAGCCGCACTGGCTAGCTTCGAGCAGATCACCACGCCGACTTCTTGCCAGCTATTAACGCTGGACGCGAGCGGCCACGGCAGTTTGGTCCAAGCGCTGGCTGCAGGTGATTTTTCAGAGAAGTTTCAGAGCCCGCCCACCAACGCCGATGACGTCGCTGTTATTTTATACACTTCTGGCACCACGGGTCAGCCGAAGGGCGCGATGGTGACTCATGGTAATCTATTGACCAACACCCAGGCACTACACCAAGTGTGGCATTGGCAAAGCGATGACATCTTGCTGCACAGCCTGCCTATTTTTCACATCCACGGCTTGTTTGTGGCTACTCATCTGGCAGTTTTTAATGCAAGTCCGATAATATTACTCACCAGCTTTAACCCGGCTGAAGTCATCGAGTTGCTACCAAAAGCGACGGTATTTATGGGAGTTCCAACGCATTATGTGCGCTTACTCAAGCACGGCGGACTCAGCCATCAATCCTGTCAGCAAATGCGATTATTCACCAGCGGATCGGCGCCATTGCTACGCCAAACTTTTGATGCCTTTGAGGCCGCCAGCGGCCATCGCATTGTTGAGCGCTATGGCATGACGGAGACGGGGATTACCACCAGCAACCCGTTTGATGGATACCGCAAGCCGGGCACTGTTGGACCTTCACTACCGGGCATAGAATCTCGCATCGTCGCCGATGACGTTGATCTAACTGACAACCCAGACCATCTAGGCAGACAACAGGTCGCTAACGGCACCACCGGCAACCTGCAGATACGTGGCCCAAACGTCTTCAAAGGCTACTGGCGGATGATCGACAAGACCCAGGAGGAATTTACTGCAGATGGATTCTTTAACACCGGTGATCTGGCACAACGAGACAATGACGGCTATATCGCTATCGTCGGCCGCAGTAAAGACATGATCATCAGTGGCGGACTCAACGTCTACCCGAAGGAAATTGAAACGGTTATCGATAAATTGCCGGGTGTCGTTGAATCTGCGGTCATAGGCATTTTTGATAGTGACTTTGGCGAGGCGGTGACAGCCGTCATCAACACGGCACCAGACACCACGCTCACCGAAGCTCAGGTCATCGCCTTTATGAAGCTGCATCTGGCGAACTTCAAAATTGCTAAACAGGTTTATTTTGTGACGGAACTTCCCAGAAACGCCATGGGCAAGATACAAAAAAACAGGCTACGTGAGCAATTCAGCAAGACGTGATAGACTGCGCGCTCTGCGCAAAACCTGCACCCGACATGACCCGACTCGGCATTCTCGCATCACATCGCGGTAGCAATTTTCAGGCTATCGTTGATGCCTGTGAGCGCGGCCAAATCAACGCCCAACCCGTCCTAGCTATCAGCAATAACAGTCGCAGCATGGCACTAACACGCGCCAGGCAGGCGGGTATTGTCGCCCTGCATATTTCTAGCCTGACCCATCCCGAAAATCAAGATCAGGCCATCGCTGACGCACTGACAACCCATGCGGTCGACCTTGTGATTACCGCCGGGTACATGAAAAAACTTGGCCCCGCCACGCTCGCCAGATTCCAAGGCAGAATCATCAACGTTCACCCCTCATTACTGCCGCGCCATGGCGGTCCTGGCATGTATGGCCTCAAGGTCCATCAGGCTGTTATCGACGCGGGCGATGAGGAAACCGGCATTAGCATCCACCGGGTTGAATCTGACTATGACTCTGGGCCCGTGATCGCCCAAGTAAGAATCCCTGTCGCTAGTGACGATACCGCTGCTTCGCTGGCAGAAAAAGTTATTCCGCGCGAGCACGCCTTACTGGTGTCAACCCTGGCATCTTTGATATCACCCATACCCACGGAGACCTGTCGATGAATCCGACGCCTCGCGCACCGATTGCCCTGATGACCTGTGAGTCTGGCCGTAAGTTTGCCCAGAATGTCGCTGAGCATATGAATTTATCACTGATTCCCACCGAGGAGACCTGGTTCGCCTGTGGCGAGGGTAAATTAGCTATTAACGCCAACGTCCGTGGTCACGACGTCTATGTATTTCAGTCGATGATCGGCCAGCAGGACCAGCGCACGGTCTACGACCGTTTCATTATGCTCTTGCACGCCGTCGAAGCCGCCGCCCTGTCGGACGCCCAATATGTAACCGCAGTGATCCCTTACTACCCGGGCGCACGCCAAGATAAACGCAAAGGCAGAACCCGCGAAGGTATCAGTGCCGGCTTGTTTGCGCGTATGTTGCAAAGTGCAGGCGCCAATAGAGTGATGGCGGTAGAAATTCACAACGATGCCATCGCCGGCATGTTCAACCCCTCTTTCACGCACCTAGAGAACGTCTTTTTAACCCGCCACTTGACCGAGTGGTTGGTAGCAAAGGGCCTGACAGGAAGCGTGGTCGTCTCACCCGATGTCGGCTATCTCGAGCGTGCCCGCGCCTATGCCGAAGAATTGTCAGCCGATCTCGCTGCCCTGTCCAAAGAACGCGACTACTCCAAACCCAACCAAGTCTTTCGCTCTACCCTGATCGGTGAGGTACAGGATCAGAATGTCCTATTGGTGGACGACATTGTCGATTCAGCCGGATCAGTCGTTGCCGCGATCGATGAACTTAAGAGCCGCGGCGCCGCCGACATCGTCGTCGCCTGCGTCCACCCCATAATGTCCGGCCCAGCCTGGGAACGCCTCACGGCAGTCAAGGCACGCTCGATTGAAGAAGGCTGGTCATTCAACTTTGTTGGCACCAGCACCGTCGAACATGACAATGCGCCAGATTGGTACCACACATTCCACATCGGCCGCCTCACCGCCACCATCGTCCAGAAAATTAATTCCCGCGGCAGTGTCCGCCAAGTCCAACAAGACCGAGAGTAGCGCCAAAAAAGGCGCCGCGGGCAATAATTTTGGACAGCGACTCTAGGTCTCATCCTCGCGCGTGCCGCCGCGGCGCAAACCCTCGAGGATTGCATCTCCAAAGTCGGCACACAACCCCGCAGCCTTGACATAAGATCGATAATGCATATCCTTTGGCTCCTTCGAATGCGCCGCAGCTTCACGTAAGATCGAGTGAAGCGTGTCATTAAGCCATTCTAGGCCCCATCAAAACACGCCGGCGACATTAACGTCCGCCAGATACAGGTGCCACATGTCCGACGACAACAGCCAACCCAGCAATGAGCCCTTCTCGTTCGTTGATTCAGAGCACAAAATTCTGAATTTCTGGCGTGATAAAGATATCTTTCAGCGCTCACTGCAACAGACCGCCGATGCCGAGCCATACATTTTTTATGACGGGCCCCCCTTTGCAACAGGTCTGCCCCACCACGGTCACTTGGTAGGCTCAATCCTCAAAGATGCCGTCCCACGCTACTTCACAATGAAAGGTCGCTATGTACAACGCCGTTTCGGCTGGGATTGCCACGGCCTGCCCATTGAGCACGAGATCGACAAAGCGCTGGGCATGTCTTCCCAAGAGGCCGTCGCCAAGCTCGGCGTTAAAGGCTACAACGATGAGTGTCGTGCTATCGTCCAGCGTTACACCAGTGAATGGGAAAGTACCATCAGCCGCATCGGCCGCTGGGTCGACTTCGAGAATGATTACAAAACCATGGAACCATGGTACATGGAGTCTGTTTGGTGGGTGGTCAAGCAACTCTGGGAAAAAGGGCTGATCTATCAGGGCGAAAAAGTGGTGCCTTTCTCCACGGCATTGGGCACCGTATTATCCAACTTCGAGGCAACGTCTAATTACCAAGATGTCCAAGACCCTGCCGTCACCGTGCTGTTCAAACTTCGCGATGAAGACGCTTATATCAGCGCTTGGACCACTACACCCTGGACACTACCATCAAATCTTGCCTTGTGTGTCGGCGCTGACATCGATTATTTACTGGTCCATGATGCCAATCGCGACCTGAATTTTTATCTAGCCCAGGCGCGGTTTGATGACACCAACCGAGACAATCAACTCACCGTTATTGCTGAGCTCAAAGGGCGTGAACTTGTTGGCCGTACCTACGAACCCCTGTTTGACTATTTTGCCGACCTGCGCAAAGAAGGCGCCTTTCAAGTAGTAGCCGATGATTACGTATCCACGGACAGCGGCACGGGTATCGTTCATCAGGCCCCCGCCTTCGGCGAGGACGACTTTCGTGTACTTAAGGCCGCTGGCATAACCGCCACCGTTTGTCCGGTGAATATGGCTGGTCGCTTTACGGACGAGGTTCGTGACTTTAAAGGACTGCATGTTAAAGACGCAGACAAGCCTATCATTCGTGCGCTCAAAGACAGCGGCGCGCTTTATCGCCACGACGTGATCATGCACAGCTATCCATTCTGTCCGCGCTCTGACACGCCCATCATCTATCGCACCATCGACTCTTGGTATGTTCGAGTCGAGCAGATGCGCGATCGACTTACCAAAGCTAATCAGGACATCAACTGGGTACCTGGACATATCCAGCAAGGCCGAATGGGGAAATGGCTGGAAGGCGCCATCGACTGGGCGATTTCCCGCAATCGCTACTGGGGCACGCCGCTGCCCATTTGGATCAATGACGTGACAGGTGCGCAACACTGTATTGGCTCACGTGAAGAACTCACGGCTATGACGGGCGTTGAGTTGGACGATCTGCATCGAGAGAATGTCGACGACCTAACCTTCACCAAAAAAGGCGAGGCTGGCGTGTACCGGCGGATTGAAGAAGTACTCGACTGCTGGTTTGAATCTGGCGCCATGCCGTATGCCCAGTTGCATTACCCGTTTGAAAACCAAGACATGTTTGCTCAAGGCTTCCCTGCAGAATTCATCGCAGAGGGACTAGACCAGACCCGCGGCTGGTTCTACACATTGATTGTCTTGGGCACCGCTTTGTTCGACAAGAGCCCCTTCAAAAACGTCATTGTTAACGGCATTGTCATGGCTGAAGATGGCAAGAAAATGTCCAAACGGTTAAAAAACTACACGCCGCCAGATGATTTAATGGAGACTTATGGCGCAGACGCTCTGCGCCTGTACTTGATCAACTCAGGACTCGTGAAGGCCGAAGAGCAACGCTTTTCTGACACGGGCGTTAAAGACATGGTGCGACGTGCTCTGCT
Source organism: Candidatus Azotimanducaceae bacterium (assembly GCA_047630175.1). Lineage (GTDB taxonomy): Bacteria > Pseudomonadota > Gammaproteobacteria > Pseudomonadales > Azotimanducaceae > UBA4582. The sequence continues at coordinate 1,015 of JBLHVI010000088.1, read as the reverse complement.
ACCTTGGCTCAATGCCTTCCGTTTCCTGCAAACGTACGCGCAAATTGATCAATGGTCACCTTCGGAGAGCCCTAAGACCTCGCCCAATATAATGGATGCCTGGATTCTGTCTCGACTGCAAACCCTCAAAGCAACCATTGCCGAGGAAATGGAAAACTATCGTCTATATAATGTTGTGCCAGCATTATTCGAATTTATCGAAGAGCTGACAAACTGGTACATACGCCTAAACCGCGGCCGCTTTTGGGATGAAAGTATGACCGCGGATAAGGTCCACGCCTATAACACCCTATACACGACGTTATATGAACTCAGCCTAAGCATGGCACCCTTTGCACCCTTCTTAGCCGAGACTATCTATCTACAAATGCAGGCATTTGGTGAAAGTGATGCACCTGAATCAGTACACCTGTGCAGCTATCCAGAGCCCCAGCCGGCGTTACAACAGCCGATGCTGGAAGCTGCCGTAACACGAATGCAACACATCATTCTGCTAGGTCGCCAAAAGCGCAATCAAGAGAAGGTCAAAACCAAGATGCCCCTCGCTGTTTTAACGGTGATTCACACGGATGCAGCATTATTGGAAGAGATCAGTAAGTTGGAAAACTACATCCAGACGGAACTGAACGTCAAACGCGTCGATTATGCGCAGAATGAAAGTGATTATATCGACCTATACGCCAAGCCAAATTCACCCGTGTTAGGTAAACGTCTGGGCAAGCAGTTTCGCGACTACAAGCAAAAAATTGAAGCCCTAAGCTCAGCCGCCATTGACGATTTGCAGCAAAGCGGCCAAATGAGTATTGGTGAGGCGATCTTCTCAGCTGACGATATCTTAGTTTTTCGTGAAGCCAAGGCCGGCACTGATGCTATTTCTGACCGCTTCATCTCTATCGATATGAAGTGTGAACTGACCCCCGCATTGATACGCGAAGGTCTGGCTCGAGAGGTCGTCAGTCGCATACAGAAAACGCGCAAAGATATCGGCTTGCATGTCGCCGATCGTATTCAGCTG
>JBLHVI010000087.1:0-13902 GCA_047630175.1 Candidatus Azotimanducaceae bacterium | reverse complement strand
CTTCTGTCTTAAGGGTATTGTCAGGATAGCTGTATCAGTCATCTAAACTTTCCGATAAGTTCAAGATAAATCTCTTTCGAGGGCAGAATGTGTGCGCGACAAAGCTCTGATAGTTTGTCGCGATCTTGCTGCTTGATGGCATCGATCATTGCCTGGTGATCGTCTCTGGCCCGCACTAGATTTCTGGTGTTCGTAATACCGATAAAACGAATACTATGAGCTTTTTGGGCGAATTCGTTAATAGTTTCGGACATTAAAGCGTTCCCGGTAAGGGAAAACAGGGCGCGATGAAAAGCAATGTTCAGACGAAATACACTACGCAGGTCTTGATGTTCTACCGCGTCAATGTAACGGTGGTGTATATCCTCAAGTTCTTCGATCATTTTGGGCGGAGCTGGCAACGGAATAGATGATGCTCCAGCCAGTTCGAGAATTTCACGCATGGCGTACAGATCTTCGACTTCTTTTGAGGAATAGGCTTTGACGAACGCCCCACGATTTTTGATGCGCTCTATCAGGCCGACACCTTCAAGCTGGAACAATGCTTGACGGACAATGTGGCGTTTGCAGCCAAAACGCTCAATCAGGTCTTCCTCGACTAATCGTTCTTTGGGGTGAAGGCGTCCCAGTACTATGTCTTCTTCTACAACAGCGATGATGTCATCGACACCGAGCGGTAATTTTTGTAGTTCATGTTCTTGTGTCTGCAGTGCTGTCATGTATATTTATCTGCTCGGTGTTCACGTGACTATTGACGCTGTGGATGGAAGCTGGCGTCAAAACTTACAGATCTGACGTGAGTCAGTGTACCAGTTTTTTTCAATATCATGCATCTCGTCTCATCGTGGGACTTTGGACGTTTGTGGTGGGCGGCTGAAACGAAAATCGCATCCTTCTTCGGCTTGCAGTATCTGCTCCAGAAACATCTTTCTGTAACCAAGCACGTTCTCTGTAGGCGTCTCGCAGGATGTTTCCTGGCGGCGCTTGTCGAGTTCATGGTCACTCACATTTAAAGCGAGAACCCGGTTCTCGACATCCAGCTCAATCAGGTCGCCATCACGTACCAACGCAAGAGGCCCATTGTGGGCAGCTTCTGGTGAAACATGCAATACGATAGTGCCGGAAGCGGTGCCACTCATGCGCCCGTCGGAGATACGCACCATGTCCTTGACTCCTTGTATCGCGAGCTTTTTCGGGATTGGAATCAGTCCGGCTTCGGGCATGCCCGGCGCGCCCTTGGGGCCTATGTTCTGTAGCACCAGAATGTCATCGGCATGAACGTCTAAATCAGGGTCGTCAATTCGATTGGCCAGATCCTCCATCGATGTGAACACCACAGCGCGTCCCTTGTGTTTCATCAACCGAGCTGAAGCCGCCGACTGCTTAATAATGGCGCCATTGGGCGCCAGGTTGCCTCTCAGCACCGCTATGGCGCCCTGAGCAAAGATGGGATTCTCGCGCGGGCGGACAACTTTCTGATTGAGAATAATGGGGACTGAATCAATATTCTCGCCCAGAGTGCGCTTGTTGATGGTTAGCGCATCGGTATGCAGTAGCGGGCGGATTTCGCGCAGTAACGCAGGAAGGCCTCCAGCGTGATGCAGGTCTTCCATATAATGCTCGCCCGAGGGCTTGAGATCGATCAACACCGGTGTTTCACGACTCATTTGGTCAAACGCCACAAGATCGATGTCGATGCCTAAACGACCAGCAATGGCGGTCAGGTGAATCAGGGCATTGGTCGAGCCACCCAGTGCGAGCAGAACGCGCAAAGCATTCTCGAAAGCTGCTGGCGTCATGATGGTTTCTGGCGTTATCTTTTCCAGAGCGATGCGAACCGCTTCGGTGCCTGTTTGTTCGGCAAATCGCAGACGGTCAGCAAATACAGCCGGCGCAGTGGCGCTGCCGGGCAGCATCATGCCGAGTGTCTCTGCCAGACAGGCCATGGTGCTGGCAGTGCCCATCACGGAGCATGTGCCTACCGTGGGCACAAGCTTGTCGTTAACCTCAGCAATTTCCTTGTCGTCGATTTCCTGGCCCCGATAGGAGGACCAGAAGCGTCGACAATCGGTGCAGGCGCCTACTCGCGTACCACGGTGCGAGCCTGCCAGCATTGGGCCTGTGACCAACTGGATGGCCGGGGTGCCAGCACTGGCTGCAGCCATAAGTTGGGCAGGTACCGTCTTGTCACAGCCACCGATCAGCACCACCGCATCCATAGGCTGAGCTCGGATCATCTCTTCGGTATCCATTGCCATGAGATTGCGCAGATACATGCTTGTAGGATGGGTGAACGACTCGTGAAGCGAGATGGTTGGAAAATCTATCGGTAAACCACCGGCAAGCATGACGCCTCGCTTTACACTCTCCACCAATCCCGGAACATTGCCATGGCAGGCATTGTAGCCACTATATGTATTGGCAATGCCAATGATCGGTCGCGACAGGGCGTCGTCACTATAACCCATACCCTTAATGAAGGCCTTACGTAGAAAAAGGGAAAACCCCTCATCACCGTAATTCGTTAAACGGGTGGACATGCCTTGTTTGGAATCGTCGCGACTCATTGGTTTCTCCTTAATGAATGTATTGTTTGAAATTGTAATTTTTGTTTGTTTGTTTACATCTTAACTAAATCTTAACTAAGCCTCAGTATACGTTGTTAATAAAATTATTGACAATATTATTAATGACAATATATACTTAAGTCTAATAAAAATAAGGAGTGATATTATTATGAAAATTATAAACGCATCCGTAGTGGCCTTAGGTATTGTTATGGCCTCAATTCCCGTTCATGCCGAGTATGCGGCAGGCGATGAAATTGCAGTTTTACAGGGCTTCAAAGCGGGCGGTGGGAGTGACGCGCTTGCCCAGTTGACCCAGCCCTTCCTGACAAAGTTACTTGGCGTCGACATGGTCAACCAATATATTCCTGGTGCAGCTGGTGCCATTGCATGGACGCGCCTGGCGAAGCAATCAAAGAACGATGGTGCCACGATCAGCATCACTAATACCCCGATGCTAGTCACCAACTACATTATGAACGACGCGATTACCTATTCGATCGATGAGCTCACCCCCATTGCCAATGTGGTTACTGATCCAGGCATTATCGTCGTTCCCGGCGATAGCCCTTTCAAAACAGTTGAAGATCTGTTCGCGGCTGCCAAGAAAACCCCTGGCCGGATAACCGTCGGTAATTCCGGTGTTGGCGGCGACGATTTCTTTTCTGCCATCCTTGTTGAAAAGGCTGCGGGTGTTAAATTTCAGAGCGTGCCTTTCCAGGGTGATGGCCCTTCGGCTACCGCAGCTATGGGCGGCAAGATCGACGCCAGTTTCAACAATTTAGGCAATGTTTATGGCTTTGTTAAGTCAGGCGACCTGAGAGCCCTTGCGATATTCACCAAAGAGCGTGTCGACTTTTTGCCGGACGTACCGACGCTCATGGAAAAAGGCATGAACGTAGTGGCTGGTTCCTCGCGCGGCTACAGTGCCCCTGCTGGCATCCCTGAAAAAGCCCGCGAACAACTGATAGCTGCATTTGAATCTCTCAAGGTGAACGAAGAGTTCAAGGCTATAGCCAAGGAACGGGCGCTTGTTCTTGACATCATCACAGGTGATAACTATCTTCAGATGATGAGAAGTATGGAAACCGACTACAAGAAAATTTGGAGCGAAATCAAGAGTGAAGTCTCTAAGTAGGTCGCAATACCTAGCTTTTTATCAGGATATAAACGAGGTAACGCAATGAATACGAGCCGCTTGGTTATGGGAATATTTGGTGTAGGCATCGCGGCATTTTTTGCTATCGACTCCACGGGATACCCTGATCAGGCGGCTCAAATGCCTCTTATATACTCGACGGCGGTAGCGCTGCTGTCACTGGGTATAGTTGCTCAAGAGCTGATCAGTTTGCGCCGCTATCGTAGTGTGGCTGTAGAGTCCAGCGACGCCCGTTTAAGTGATGATGCCAATGACGACAAGAGCGAAGCCCCTGGTCGTTTAGGGGCTGTTTTTTTAGTTTTTGTGCTGGCAATCATTTACGCGGCACTCATTAATTCCGCCGGTTACCTACTTTCTACGATATTGTTCATGCTGTCTTCTCTATGGGTAATACGCAAGGTTTCGATCATATTTTCACTGATAGGAATTACTGCAGTGGTTACCGTGATTTGCATAGTTTTCATTAGCTTTCTTGGGCTTCCAATACCTCTTCTTCCTACGTTTTTTTGACAACTATTTATTGGGTTGATTGAATGGATACTTCTTTAGTCCTTGTGGGACTGGTTAATGTCATCACATTGACAAATATCTCGTTAATTCTTGGCGGTACTTTATTGGGCCTTTTCGTTGGAGCTATGCCTGGCCTGTCTGCAACTATGGCATTGGCATTGTTGCTGCCGCTGACTTACAACATGGACGCGGCGTCGGGTCTTAGCATGCTTGCGGCGCTCTACGTTGGCGCATCCTATGGTGGCTCGATCTCGGCTATATTGCTGCGAACTCCAGGCACCCCGTCCGCAGCAGCGACAGTGCTGGACGGCCACCCGCTGTCGCAGCAGGGTCAGGCAGGCAGAGCGTTGGGCGTTTCGCTGTTTGCATCGTTCGTTGGAGGCCTCATGAGCGGACTAGCGCTGCTGACGGCGGCGCCGCTTTTAGGCGTTGTAGTGCTTGAGTTCGGTCCGGTGGAAATGTTCGCAATTGCGGTGCTGGGTATCACCATCATCGGCTCGCTTGCTCAGGGTTCGATGATTAGTGGGCTACTGTCTGGCGCTTTGGGTTTACTGATAAGCACCGTGGGAATGGATTTTCTCACCGGGACGCCACGTATGACCTTTGGCCTGATCAACTTGTTTTCTGGGATTGAGTTCGTGGTGGCGTTGATTGGACTGTTCTCCATACCACAAGCGCTGAGGTTGATCGAGAAATCCAATGGGGCCGCGAAGATCGCCAGCAAAATAACTGATCGCTTGATCCCCAGCTTTCGTGAAATTAAACAATTGATGCCCAATATTCTACGGTCCGGATTTATCGGCATCATTGTGGGTGTGATTCCCGGAACTGGCGGCGATACAGCGAGTTGGTTTGCCTACAACGAAGCCAAGCGCTTTGCCAAAGATAAGAGCCGTTTTGGCAAGGGCGAAATTGCTGGGGTTGCGGCGCCAGAGTCCGCCAATAACGCGGTAGTCGGCGGCGCGCTGATCCCTACTATTGCACTGGGCATTCCCGGTAGCTCTTCCACGGCTATTTTGCTCGGTGCATTAATGGTGCAGGGCATTCTGCCTGGCCCCAACCTGCTTACCGACTACGGTGATGTCACCTATACACTCATCTGGGCGGTCATCTTCGCTAATTTCGGCCTGCTGCTGGTTGGATTGATGTTCACCAAAGCATGCGTCAGCGTGACGAAAGTACCTGATGCATTTGTCGCTTGTACCATCATCACGTTGTGCATTATTGGCTCCTTCGCCATCAACAACAGCGTCTTCGATGTTGGTCTGATGCTCGGCTTTGGACTCTTCGGTTACTGGCTTAGTAAAGCCGGCATTTCGCCAGCACCTATGGTGATTGGTTTGATCTTGGGGCCGGTGATGGAAAATAGTTTCCATCAGTCGATGTTGATTGGTAATCACAGCTTTGCGGTCTTTCTGGATAGTCCAATTGCCATCGTGCTCTTGTGCATCGCCACCTTGTCTGTTTGTCAGGCTACCCCCTTGTTCGGTCGTATCAAAACGTTATGGCGTCAGCGACGTGCAAAAAACTGAGCACCAAAAATAACCTAAGGAGAAACGCAATGACACGAATTACTGAGATTCGGGCGAGAACAGTGAACGTTCCGCTTACCAATCCGACCAGCTTTTCTAATCGCAAGGTACTCAAACGCGATTACGCGTTGGTGGAAGTGGTTGGTGACGACGGCGTCAAGGGCATTGGTTTTTGCTACGGCGGAAACAACGCCGGCGCGCTGGTCACTCAGGCTGTGAGAGAGTTGTTACGCCCGATTTTGATCGGACAGGATACCCACAGGGTCGAAGGACTTTGGCAAGAGATGTACCAAGAGTCCTTGCTGCATGGTCGCACTGGCTCTGTTATGCGAGCGATCAGTATCATCGATACGGCGTTGTGGGACCGGAATGCGCGGGCTGCCAATTTGCCGCTTTATAAGTTTCTTGGTGCAACTGACACCCACAGCGTGCCGGCTTATGCTAGCGGCGGTTACTACCTAGACGGCAAAACGCCGGAAAAGCTGGCTGAGGAAATGAAAGGCTATGTGGCGAAGGGCTTCAAGGCTGTAAAAATGAAGGTCGGCCGTGAAAACTTGGCAGGAGAAGAAGCGCGTCTGGCAGCGGTTCGTGAGGCTGTGGGCCCCGATGTGTTGGTTATGCTCGATGCGAACAATGCTTGGTCGGATCTGCCATCAGCGCTCCAGTTTATGAATATGGCAGAACCCTATTCACCTTACTGGATCGAGGAGCCGTTCAGCCCGGATGATATCGATAACCATCGTCGTCTCGCCGCTCGCACACCGGTACCTGTTGCAACTGGGGAAATAGAGGCTGGGCGCTGGCGCTTCAAGGAGTTGCTCGACAAGGAGGCCGCCATGATTTTACAGACCGATGCGGCAGTGTGTGGTGGCATTACCGAGTTTCGGCGTATTGCAGCGACGGCAGCAAGCTATGGAGTTGAGATCTTTCCCCATTGGTTTCACGATCTGCATGTCCATCTAGTGGCGTCTACGCCGAACGCTTCAATGGTGGAGTTTTTCGCTGATGACGAGGTACTGAACTTCCGTAAACTTATTGATACCCAGCTCGAATTCGACAATGGGCGCCTTATTCTACCCAAGACGCCAGGTTTGGGCTTTGGGTTCGATGAAGACATGCTGACCCGTTATGCAATTGATCCTTGGAGTTGATGAATCAATTGCTACAGGTTCTGTTTTAATTTTCATAAGAGGTGAGTATGTCCAAGTTCCAAGGAAATGTATGGTCGCCCGTGATCACCCCATTCGGTAGCGATCTCAGCCCAGATATCAAGTGTCTGGTGAGTCATTGTCGCTGGTTATTAGCTCAAGGTGTCGGTTTGGCGGTGTTTGGTACCAACTCTGAGGCCAATTCGCTGACCGTAGCAGAGAAGGTGTTGATGCTTGAGTCGCTGGTGGCCGCTGGCATTCCTGGCGATCGTCTTATGCCGGGCACTGGCAGCTGCTCAATTGGTGATACGGTGACCTTGTCCCGCTGTGCCGTGGAGCAAGGCTGCAAGGGTGTGTTGATGTTGCCACCGTTCTTCTACAAGGACGTCTCGGATGAGGGTCTGTTCCGCTATTACTCAGAGGTGATTGACCGTGTTGGCGATGCCCGACTGCGTGTCTATCTCTACCACATCCCACATGTTGCTCAGGTTTCTATTAGTCTGCCGCTGGTTGAGCGCCTGATCAAAACCTATCCTGACACGGTAGTTGGTATTAAAGACAGTTCCGGTGACTGGTCGAATACCCAAGCGTTGATCGATCAGTTTTCGGGACAGGGCTTTCAGGTATATGCAGGTAGTGAGCGTTTTCTACTCGCGACCCTCAGAGCGAACGGTTCTGGCTGCATTAGTGCCACAGCTAACGTCAATCCAGAGTCGATAGTTCGGCTTGAGCAAACCTGGAAGCAGTCGGATGCGGATGAACAGCAAGCTAGGTTAGATCAAATTCGCAGTCTGTTTGAGCGCTTCCCAATGATTCCGGCCTTGAAGGCAACCACCGGTCATTATAGCGGCGAAGGAGGCTGGCTGCGCACTCGACCACCTTTGGTCGAGTTGAGTGATGAACAGCGTAGAGAGCTTTTTGCTTTATTGGATGCGGAAAACTTTAAGATGTCGGGGCTGAATTCCAAAGGGACGCTAACAGATGCGTAAACGCGTTGTTGTTGTGCGTCGTCTGGAGGAAGAACATTTGGTGCAATTACGTCAGTTGTTCCATGTGGATTATTTTGACACTTTGAGCTCTGATAATCAGGAAGCTTATAGTCAGGCAATGCGTCGTGCCGATGGCCTGATTGGTGCGAAGCTCGTCATCACCGATGAACTTCTGGACGAGTCGCCCCACCTGAAGGTGATTTCAACCATTTCCGTAGGCTATGACAATCTTCCTCTGGATGAGCTTACGCGACGCGGAATACTGCTGTGCAATACTCCCGACGTGCTTACGGAAACAACTGCCGACACCGGATTTGCGCTGATCATGTCTACCGCTCGTCGTGTGGTGGAGTTGGCCGAGCTCGTCAAACTGGGCAATTGGGTGGGGCATATCGACAAACCGCTGTATGGTCGTGATGTGCACGGTAAAGTCTTGGGCATTATTGGTATGGGGCGCATAGGTGCCGCCGTTGCCAGACGTGGTGCACTTGGTTTTGGAATGCGCGTGCTTTATTCCAATTCATCGCCTAAACTAACCCTTGAAAAAGAGCTCGGTGCCCAGCGTTGCGATATGGACGAACTGTTGGCTCAGTCAGATTTCGTTTGTATTACTGTGCCATTAACGCCCGAAACGTATCACCTGATCGGCGCAGAAGAATTTCGGAAGATGAAGCCGTCGGCGATCTTGATTAACATTGCCCGGGGTAAAGTGGTTGATGAAAAAGCTCTGATTGCGGCCCTGGTTGAAGGTCGACTTGGCGGCGCTGGTCTCGATGTTTTTGAGGAAGAGCCTTTATCGGCAAAGTCGCCACTGCTGAGCATGTCGAACGTTGTGGCTCTGCCTCATATTGGTTCCGCGACAAACGAAACCCGTGCGGCTATGGCACAGTTGGCTGTTGACAACCTGATCTTGACGCTAAAGAAAGAAGCACCAAAAAATGCGGTTAACGAGCAGGATCTAGCCGCTAAATATTTAACCAAGCCAGACTTTTACATTCCATAAACACTACAAGGATCGATGGATGAAAGATCAGCGCAGGCGGTTGGCCTCAATTCTGAATTTGCATGATTTCGAAAATGCCGCGAAGAAGCATCTTCCTCGCCCTATTTTCGGTTATGTCTCCAATGCCGCAGAGGATGGCAAGACGCTGCAAGCCAACCGGCAAACTTTTGATGATTATTGTTTCGTGCCTAGGGTGCTGATTGATGTCTCAAAGGTTTCATTGCATACAGAACTTTTCGGCAAGCGCTACGATGCGCCCTTTGGCATTGCGCCTATGGGGATCTGTGCCTTGTCGGCCTTTCGTGGCGATGAAGTTTTGGCTAAGGGGGCGTCTAAAGCCAATATTCCGATGATTATGAGTGGCAGCTCACTGATTCCCATGGAGAATCTCAGCGGGCCAGGTGGCACAGATTGGTTCCAGGCGTATTTACCCAGTGATCAGGAAGGAATCGAAGAGCTGCTCGCCCGCGTGGAGAAGGCGAGTTTCAAAAATTTGGTTATTACGGTTGATTACCCGGTTCCACCCAATAGTGAAAACAATGTTCAAAGCGGTTTCTCATCTCCATTGCGACCCAGCCTGCGGTTATTGATGGATGGCTTGCTGCGACCACGATGGCTGTTTGGTACCTTCATCAAAACCTTGATCAATTTCGGTGTACCGCATTTCGAAAACAATTACGCAACACGGGGCACCTCGATAATTTCAAGAAACGTTAATCGGGATTTTTCTGGTAGAAGCCACTTGAACTGGGAGTCTTTAGCTCTGGTACGCAGGCTCTGGAGCGGGACACTGATCGTCAAGGGCATACTGCACCCAAAAGACGCCATCAAAGCAGAGGCCGCAGGTGCCGATGGTATTATTGTTTCTAATCATGGCGGGCGTCAGCTCGACGGTGCCATTGCACCGATGAAGGTGCTGAGGCCAATCGTGAACGCTGTGAGCTTGCCGGTGATGATCGACAGCGGGTTCCGACGGGGCAGTGATGTACTTAAGGCGCTGGGTCTGGGAGCCAAATTTGTGTTTGTCGGCCGCCCCTTCAATTACGCAGCGGCCTACGCCGGCGAGGAGGGCATCAGTCACGCCGTGAAATTGCTCTCAGCGGAGGTTGAGCGAAATATGGCGTTGCTGGGAATAAACCGGGTAGAGGACATGGATATTGAGCGAATGTGTTTGAAAGACGGAGGGCCTCTTGTCGTCTCATCATGAGTTAGTTGCGTATTCTGCAAGTTCTGATTACCTTACTGGTTTATACGATCACTTGACCAACTCATCGCGTTTTCCCCCGGTGTCAGAATAAATGCACATTTTCCTAACTGCCGGAGGTAAAAAACGGCCTGAATGACAATATTAAAATTATCGCGCTATTCTTCCCTGGCCGGCTTTCTGCCAGCTGGTGTCGTCCTTCTGATGGTCTTATTCGAATATACTGGCAATTCCGTATTCGCATTGGTGGCTTCAGTGCTGGCTATGATCGCAGTGGCTATCTTCAGTTTTGGCGTCCGCGCCTCTCGGGTCGTGTTCGTGCTGATCGCGATCGCATTGGTTCTTTGGGCCGCGCTGACGAATTCGGGGTGGATGGCAGCGACCGCATTAGCGGCGCAGCGCGGTGCGATGGTGATGGCTTTGTTCACCGCCCTGACGGCGATCCGCAATGCTGCCATAAGCGCGCCGGCAATCGTCGAATGTGGGCGTTTTCTTGCACGGCAGCGTTCGGGGTTGCGCTACACCGCACTGACCGTCGGTGGGCATTTGTTTGGGTTAATTCTGCTTTATGGCTCAATATCGTTGCTGGGGAGCTTGGCGACCGAAAGTGTGGCGCACGAGCCAGACCCTGAAATTCGCAAGCAACGCACCCGTCGCATGATGATTGCGATCCAGCGGGGCTTTGCGTCCACCCTGTGTTGGTCGCCCCTAGGGTTTTCGATGATCATCAGCGTGTCCGTCGTGCCGGGTGCAAGCTGGAGTGCTGTTGCTCTGCCGGGGCTGGTCAGCGCGCTAATGATGCTGATAATCGGATGGGGTCTGGACGCACTTTACAAGCCGCAAGTGAAACCGAATACACGTCCGTTGGAAACAGAGCGATGGGTGACTCAGTTGCGTCCATTGCTGGTGCTACTGGGTCTTGTGTTGGTCGGCGTCGCGTTGTTGCATAGCGTCGCGGGAGTCGAGGTGATCGGCGCAGTCATGTCGCTCGTTCCACTCATCGCCATTCTGTGGATCGCAATGCAACAACCCCCGGTGGGTTTGACTCGCAGTGTCAATGTCCGGCAGCGCGCTGTGCTGTTCGTCACGCGCGAGCTACCCAGTTATCGCGGTGAAATCGTCTTGCTGTCCATGGCGGGCTTTATCGGCAGTTTGGGGGCATTCCTATTGGTGCCGCTGGTGCAGGCACAAGGGCTTGATCTAACAACGATCCCGCCCTGGATCATCGTCGCTGCGATGGTTTGGATTATCCCTGTTACTGGGCAGCTGGGCATGAACCCAATCCTCGCGGTTTCGCTGCTGGTGCCTATTCTACCCTCGCCCGAGGTTATGGGAATTCCACCTACGGCGATGGTCGTGGCGATCACAGGCGGATGGGCGCTGAGCGGGGCGACCTCACCATTCACCGCTTCCGTCATGCTGGCTGCGTCCTTGGGCGGAGTGTCACCCCTAAGGGCCGGGTTGGGCTGGAACGGGGTGTATATTCTCGCTGCCGGCGCTGCGCTAACCCTGTGGGCGTTATCACTTTTCTATATCCTTTGACCCGAGCGCGTCACGCTTCATGCTGCGACAACGTTCAACCACCTCAAGCGCGGATATAATTCAGACTCGGAACTGTCTCTCGGCCAGCGTAACCATCGCTTTCTCGACCTCGACGAGCTCTCGGGTATTATCAAGCCCTGAGCGATGAGCGAATTGCTGCATAGTTCCAGTAGCTAGTTGGTCGCGTCAGGGTTAGTCAAGGCGTTTGCTCCGGCGGCGCCGTTGGCGATGATGAACACCTCGGCATCGGGCCGAGCATTTTTCAGGTTGGCGGCGTTACGGTAATTTGCAACTCAGTTGTGCCAATAACAGCGTTTAAGCACCTGTTTAATGCGCTCAATTTTCTGCAATTTCCCAGGGTTAAGCGACACGGCTCCGGTGACTTTCCAGTTTCTCCAGAGCAACGCCTAGAGTTCAGACTCTTTGCTTGTTCATAAACCGCTTCATGTTTGGCTAACAGCACTGCATCGACACCCTAGTGCCGTTGCGTTTTCAGTGTGTAGGGCGTCATCGGCGCGCCATTATCTGAGTGCATCACCGATGGATTTTGACAACACTTCTCGTGCAAGAGAGCTCGGTCAATGAGTTTTTCGCAAGCTCGCCGGACTCTGCTCCGTGGATTTACCAAACCACGATTTTGCGGCTATAAATGCCCATGATCAGGTACAGATACCAATGCCGACCGCGCACTTCTGAAGGGTAATATCGGATTTCCCCGCTCCACACTTGGTTCGATACCGGTGCTTTTTAAAGTTTTATGGACCCACTGATAACGTTTTTGTTGGGTCGTCACGACATTGAAAACAACAACGTTAGCACTGCTTAATATCTTTTATACTGTTGATTATTATAACTTTATTATTTTTTAATTCCTCGATCATGAACGACTTCGTTGATTATTTCTGGCTCATTTTATATTAGAATCACAGACCTCGTTCAGGCTCACCTCATATTGAAGAAAGCATTTACTTGACATGACAGGTCACTATTGAATAAAGTATCTTACAATAATAATGAACACCGTTAACTATTCGTTAACGTCTACAAGGGATTCAATAATATGAAAAAACTAATAATCTCAATAATGTTGTCTGCAGGAATGGCACTGGGGGCAACTTCGGTAAGCGCCCAGGACTACGTATTAAGTACCGCCTCAACTGGTGGCACTTTCCATCCGGTAGGAGTTGCAATATCAACGCTTAGTAAAATTAAACTGCTACCCAAAGAAAATTTCTCGTTAACTGCTGTTAATTCGGCGGGGTCCGGGGCCAACTTGCAGGCGCTGGCCTCGGGTAATGCTGATTTTGCTATTTTGCAGGGGCTGTTCGGCAAATACGCAGCGGAGGGCAGTGGACCGGTGGTTAAGCCGCAGAAAAATTTACGTTCCGTGTCAATGTTATGGCTAAACGTTGAGCAATTCATTATTGTCAACGACCTTGTCAAAACGGGCACAGTGTCAGATATCGTTAATGCGAAGGGTGTTGGTGCAGGTTTTGGTAAACAGAACTCGGGAACATTCGGTGCAAATAAAACGTTGTTAAACAACCTTGGTCTTGATATCGAAAAAGATTTTGACTTGCTATACGCAGGCTATGGCCCTACCGCTGATGCGATGATTAATGGGCAAATCAAAGCAATTGGGATGGGTGCTGGTCCTCCCACGGGTGCTGTGACCAAATTATTGGCTAGTGCTGGGGACAAGGTAACTTTGTTGAATATCACCGATGAAGAGTTGAAAGCAATGGACAATGGACGCCAATTGTGGACTCGCTATGTTATCCCTGCGGGAACCTATCCAGGCCAGGATGCAGACCTGCAAACAGCCGCACAGCCAAACTTTTTGGGTGTGAACGCTAGCATATCTGAAGAGCATGTTTACCTGCTAACCAAAGCTATTTATGAGAATCTGGTGTTTCTGAATTCTATTCATCCGGCAACAAAGGTAATGTCCCCAGAGACAGCGATGGCTGGTTTACCTGCGCCATTGCACCCTGGTGCGCTGCGTTACTATAAGGAAATCGGTCTGAATGTTCCTGCACATCTGATCGCGAATTAGTTTCGATCTGTATAACTTAGTTTATTGATATATCTGTCTGCATTGCGTGTTGTTCACAATGCGGACAGAATTCTAATGGGTAAAACGGATCGTCATTAATGGAAGATTCAATTTTAGTAAAAACAAAGACCAACATTCGTGAAGATTTCCTAGCGCTTGAAACCCCCGCTTCTTTTCCCGATATGCGCATTG
>JBLHVI010000086.1:0-13966 GCA_047630175.1 Candidatus Azotimanducaceae bacterium | reverse complement strand
AATCTTGAATCCCATTATAAATCAGCCGCAGAAATCTGGCGCCTAGGCTGCGCTACCGTTACGAGCGAAGGCAAACTAGACGAAAAAGACTTACAGAAGTTTTCATCCATGACCCGCAGTCGCTTTCATACCTTCCAGCTATCCATAAGCCATGCCCAAACGACCGGCAATGGCACTAAAGTAGCCGCACTAATCCGCGGTTTGGCAATAGAACTCGAGCAAGCCCCGGGTTTGACGGAACAGTGGCAGGCATCAGAATTCTCAAGCGGCGACTTCGGTCTACAAGTCAGTGCTTACCTCCAACATCAACTACCTGACAATAATTCTACAACTGACGGTCAATAGCTTTGACTGCGGCAAAGCTTACCCAAGGTCCCGTCAGTGTCGGTATTCTGACGTTGACCCTGCCCATGGTACTCGGTATTTTCGCCAACCTTGGCGCTGCATTGTTCGAGACTTGGCTACTCGGAAAAGTAAGCACCAACGCCTTAGCTGCATATAGCTTTACTTTTTCCGTGACCGGTGCGCTGGGTTCTTTGTCGCTAGGCATTTCCATTGGTCTGTCCTCTGTGCTGGCACGCACCGTAGGCAGTGGTAATCACAACTTGGTTCGACGCCTAGCCACCGACGGTATTTTTTTGTTAGCGCTGGTGATGACAGTGACATCGGTTATTGGCTACTTCACCATTGAGCCCCTGTTTATCCTGCTAGGCGCTGATGCAGACACGCTGCCCCTGATTGTCTCCTACATGCAAATCTGGTACTTCGCGTTAGTTTTTTACGCGCTACCGGCACTTGGCGCCAGCGCTCTTCGCGCCATGGGAGATGCACGCATCTCCGGCACCATCATGGTCGGCGGCGCAATTTTGCAGGCAATACTCGACCCGATCTTAATCTTTGGTTTATTCGGCGTTCCTGCCATGGGCCTTGAAGGCGCTGCATGGGCTATGCTGATATCGCGCCTAGTTTTGTGCACGCTGACATACTATGTATTGATCAACCGCGAACATCTGATCGATTTTTCACGTACCAGTATAGCGAACGTACTCGCCTCTTGGCGTAGCATTCTGGTCGTCGGCATGCCCGCAACAGCTACGCAGCTGATAGGACCTGTCTCAACGGCCATTATCGTTAGCTTGCTTGCAGGCTACGGTAAAGAAGCTGTTGCAGGTTTTGGTATTGCCTCACGCGTTGAGGCGCTGTCCGTCATACCACTGTTTGCGCTATCGGCGAGCATTGGACCTTTTGTAGGTCAAAACTGGGGCGCACAGCGTTTTGACAGGGCTAATGAAGGTATGATGACCGCATTTTTATGGTCCATGATCTGGGGCTTTGGCGTCGCAGTCTTGTTTTTTCTGTTTGGCAGTCATATCGGTGGTCTATTCGAAGACAACCCAGCGGTTATTGGCTATGCCAGCTTGTACCTCGCTATTGTGCCGTTCAGCTACGGTACTTGGGGGGTGCTGATGATGGCGAGTGCAACCTTCAACTCGCTCGGCAAACCCATTTCTTCAACAATCATGTCGGTGGTACGCATGTTGGTGCTTTACGTGCCCCTGGCCTATCTTGGCAGTCAATGGTATGGCGTATTGGGTATTTTTGCTGCTACCTGCGCAACAAACATCATCATGGGCGTGCTTGGCTTTAGTTGGAATCGTTACACCTATGCTTACACGGCAGCTAACCCGGGAGGAACTCAAAAGAGTAGTTCAGCGTAGTGGCAGCAACATTCGCAGCGCCGAATGTGATCATTCGAATGCGGGTAAGGAGGCGATTTTCCAATTCGGTATCACCAAGATCACTGGCAACTAAGGTCGCACTAACAATAGAGCCGTCTGGCGCGATAACCATCTTAATGGCCAGTTTGCCGCGCAACTGAGGCTGGGAACGCAACGCGCGATTGTAAATCGCAAATATCGCTCCCTTATTGCGATCAATCGTCTTGCGGATTTCTGCATCAGCGCGGCCACGCAACTGATCAGGCGCGCGCCCACTATCCACGGGCTGCAGCGCTGGCTTAGCCGACATTGCCGCGGGCGCAAGTTTACTTGTGGCCTGATCAGGCAATGAAACGACTTCTACCGACGTTGCTAACGCCGCTGCTGGCACTGACTGACGGCTAGCAATGCGGCGCCCAACAAGTTGTCGTTGCGGTAACGCAGCCTCAGTATCGCCGACGAGCTCCGAAGTACTGCGATCAACGTTAGCCATCTCGCGCATCGCATTTAACTGATCCTGGAACTTAAGCAGACCGCTAGCTTTGGCCCTCTGACTCGCTGCCTCGGCTAACTCTGCCTCTGTTGGTACGGGTAATTCAGCAACTACCGGTGCTGGTTCTGTGACAGCAACGACAGGTTGTGGTTTGCCGGGTTTGGGGACAGGCCGCACAACAGGTGGCGCTTTGGGCTTGTCAGGCGGCACCTCTACCGTCACCCGCGCTAGGCTTTCTGCGGGTCGAACCGGCAACATCTTGACGGGCATTGGCACCGGTATCATCGGTATAACAATACCGAAGATCACAAATATTCCCAGCAACCATCGGAGCCAGCGTACAAATTGCTGATTCTGCCGCACAGCAACGGATCCTTCTTCCACAGACCAAGGAAGATACAGGGTATTAACCATTGGGGGCATGCGCGTCATAGTCCGCCGGCATTGACGCGCGCAGCGTCAGCTACGACCGGGGTGATTTGGTTAACGGCCAGCGACACCCGACCGAAATCTGAAGCAGCGCAAGTACTGATAATTTTCTTAAGTAGGCCATAGTCCGTGGATCGATCACCCATCACGGTGACAGCCGATAGTATTGAACCCACCGCCTCAGGCGTGGAAATATCGGACCGAACCTTCAGTGCCGCAGCTAATAGTGGCAAGACCGAACCATTCTGTGCCAGCGCATCCGACACTGACATAACGTGTTCACCTGCGACATAAATCGAATCAGCATCAATGCTGATCAAAACATTGAGCAAGGGTTTACGGGTAGCAACAGAATCTGGCAGATTTATAGACTCAGCGTTCTGTAGAACTTGTACGTCTGAAGAATTTAAGAGTAAGAAAAATACCAAAATTGTAAATATGTCCATCAGCGACACCAGATTTAAACGCGCAACAGGAGGCTCAACTAAGCGTTGATAACGGCGCCTCATGGTGTAGCCGCAGCGATATCGGTGAGTGACGCAGGAGCATCACCTAAGACAATATCCGGAAACAATTCAGCTTGCACAACGTCAACCCCAACGACAGCGGTGTAAGACGTCACCGCATCCATGGTTGTCACCAACACCTGATAGTCGACCCCAGCGGCTAACAACAATTGCACGTCGCGCTTTTCGATCCCCTGCCCCGCCAGACGCTGCTTGATCTGTTTTAGTACGGTGATCAACAGCGGGTAGTCGGCAGCCCCTGCCTGCTTTGGAATGGCTTTAACAAGAACGCCAGAAGGATAGTTCACCTGCATGTAATCTCGGTACACCAGCACTTCTAGCTGCATCGGTTCTGCTACTGGCGATGACATCTTGTCACCAGATAGTAAATCAGGCAATTGCAGGTCGAGCACAGTTGTGTGGGAAAATACCATCGACATGAGTAGCACCGGAACAAGAATAATCATCAGATTCATAAACGCTGTGATGTCTAGGTCCGGCACAGACTGTTGCTGCCGATATCGCCTTGCTATGCCCCGCGACCGCGCCAATGACATGAACTATGTCGTCCGCACAGCGGCCGTCAAGCCCGCAATAATATTCAGGCTTTTAACGCTCGCCATCTCCAAACTGTCGACAATTTCAGTGGTCTTAGACTGCAGCATGCTATGAAACAACAGCAAAGGAATCGCTGACATCAACCCAAAGGCTGTTGTATTCATGGCGACCGATATACTCATAGATAGCAGTGTCGCTTTTTGGGTTGGATCTGCAGCCGCAACCGCTGTGAAAGCAGCAATCAAACCAATAATTGTACCGAGGAGACCCAGTAGGGTCGCAATGTTTGCCAACATGGCGAGATGACCCGTGCGCTTCTGCAATGCAGGCATAGCTTCTAGAACGCCTTCCTCCATCGCAAGTTCAATATCATCTCGACGGCGCGAAGTCGACATGCACGCAACGCCGGCACCAACCATACGCGCTATGGGCGCACGAGAGTCAGCTGCGAATCGCGTGATCTTGGCAAACTCGCTAGTCTGCAGCAGCGGTAGAATATGATCAAAAGCTGAACGATTCAGGTACCGCGCATGACTCAGGTAAAACCAGCGCTCGATGACAACCGCTACACCCACTAACAACACCATACCAATCGGATACATGAAGGGACCACCATCTTGAAAGAATCGTAAAAAATGGTACACATAGTCCATAGTACTCTCCTGTCGATTCACCTGAATCAATTTGAATAAGACGCACAATACAAAATATAAGCCAATGAAAATGTGACCTGGCCAGCAAAAAATCAATCCAATATTTCAACCTCTTATCTACAGAATATTAATCGGGCTTAAGTATCGATGTCGCCTCACTTGCAGGCGGCTGTTGAGCGCGCCAACTAGGTTGCCATATTCCAGGGGACTCATGATCAAACACGCCATAGGACCGCCTTTGTAATACTTCCATGGTATTTTCTTGCAAGCTCACCCCCTGCCAAGGCAGCAGATAGAGGACTTTGGGTTGTTCTTGGTTACCAACGATCACGGTACTAACAGTGACTACGGGTTCCGTCGCGAATAAGCACATAGACGCCAATGCCAGCAAGCTTGCTACTATCCCTTGCACCCTCATTTATCCACCCCCGCAACGCTTGGTTGGTTGATCTGTTGGTTATGTCTTCGCTTAAGATCCTGCAACCAGTATGTCATTTGCGAATCGTCTTGCTGCGAGAATCTTCGGCAGGCTGCATAATGCTCGATGGCGCTTGCAAATTGACCTAAATAAAGCTCATACAGAATACCTAGATTGCGGTGCGTCGCCGCATGCTCAGGGTTAACGTCAAGTGCACGCTGATAAAGCTGTTCAGCACCTGAAAAATCACCTTGACGACGCGACAACAGTGCCAATCGGTTTAGAGCAGAGATGTTCTGTGGTGCTAACCTCAAGGCAGAGGTGTAAGCAGCAAACGCTTCGTTCGGCTTGTTAAGCTGCTCACTGATAATACCAAGGTTGATGTATCCCAACGCGTGCCCTGGTGAAGTCGTTAGCTGCCGTGACACCTCCAAATGCGCCTTTAGCCACTCACCGCTTGCCATACTGTCATACAATGCTTCGCTATCTATCGATGTCTGAGTTGTCTTCATCGGCGGCCCAGAAACATTCATTTGCATGCAACCAGAGACCACAATGAGACTCCAGCACGTGCATAGACAGCGGAGCAAAATAGCCCTACAAAATCTCATCAGCGAACTCCACAACTCGTTCTTTTTTAGCGTAGCGCGCAGGCAACAAGTTCGCTAAAGCACCCAGACTCATTACTACCCACTTGTCGTAACCTTGCCGCCAGCCTAACGCGACATTGACTTCATGTAGTTCGATAGCCAACTCCTCAAAAGGATATACCTGCTCTTCGAGCAATACTTCGTAGGCAGCCAGCGCGTTATCATCTAAGCCAATGGGCCGAATTGAGGTCAATAGTTCAGACGCTAGCTGTTGATAGATATCACCTAAACGAAAATTTGCTTGACCTTGATACGCCGCCACACCCAATCTCTGTAACTGCTGATAAGCGTTAACGGCCCTCGACATTGCAACTTGCTTGCGTTTAAAGCTATCAACAAGGGGTTGTTCGAGGGGCACCAGCTGATAATCTCGGTACAGGGCGTCAGCCACTACCACGGATGCTTTCGCCGCTAAGAATTGGGTCCGAGGTGTAGCTTCATCGTTCAGGCCGGCATTCGAGGATATAATTTCCTGCAAGGCTTGATCACGTTCCGCGAGGCGATTCGTTTGTGTCAACAGCTCACTCAATTCATCCAGCGCTTCTAACCACTGCACGACAGGTTTGGGAAACCGGGCAATATATCGCTGATAACCAATAATAGCTTGGGACACCTGTTGTGCCTGGCGGTAGTAGGTAATCGCTTGCCACGTTTGAGCTGCAGCTAGTACAGGGTCATCCGCTGCATCTGCCATTTTTAACAGCGTCGTTGCTGCACCATTCCAATCCTGTTGGCCTTCTTGACTTTGCAAATACATCGCGTCGAATTCTACGGCACGAGGATGGTCAGACAGGTCAATCTTTAACCGCGCTACAAGCTGCTCTGCTTCAGACCACCTTTGCAGGTCCAGCAGCAAAGCGGCTCCATCAACTTGACCATCCGCAGCAAGGGACGATGTTGGCACCACTTCCGCGATCCTTAGCAGGTGTTTAACCGCAAGATAACCTTCGTTCTCGTCTCGCGCTGCCTCTGACTGCCGATAAATACTCGCGGCAATCGATTCTCGAATATCATCTGACATCGTTGATATTTGTCGTGGTTGCATTGCCAACAGCTGACGGAACTGGCTCTCAGACTCATTGTAATCTGCTAACGCGAAACTACTGTGGGCAAGGATTTTAATATTGAGCTTTTGTATTGCTGGTGTAATCGGTTGCTCGAGTTTTGACAGCTGTGTCGACATAACAAAGGCGAGTAGCGGTTCATTTTGATTTAGTAGTGCACTAGCGGTAGCTGTCATAACTGCTGGCAAACGCTCGTCAAGACCATATGCAGCAAGATACAACTGCGCACGCCGATCTAACTCCAGAGCACCACCTGTGCTTGCCAACAACCAGTAGTTGTAGCCAGCATCGGCCCCCAGGTTAGATACAGGTCGGTTATAGGCGAGGGTTTGATAACTATGATCAGCGGTGACCCGATCATTCAGAGAACCTGCGACCTCGCCTAGTAAAAACCAGTAACGATCTGCCTCCCGAGCTACCGGAAAAGTCTCGATGTAATGCTGGTAATTCTCTAGTGCTTTCTGCCGACTAACAACATCAGTAGCCTGCAACTGGGCTTTGTTTGCAAGCTCACCTAGCAACGTTTTTAAGGTTCCCAGTAACGCGCCACCGTAGACACCCTGGGTCTCCCGGTAGCGTTTCCAGAATTCACTACGAACTCCGTAGCGTTCGACAAAATCCTGTTTTTCGCTGTGCAACGGCGCATCAAATCCTGCAATTTCGTAAGTCGTGATAATCTTTTGATGAATACTCGGACTGCGAGGATCCATAGGGTTAGCATCGAGAAATGCTTGAAAACTGGCTGCACTATCATTAAAGCGCTGCTTACTTTGGTAGAACTCTGCTAGCGTTTGATACAACAATGCTTCATAGGGCCTTGCCCCGACCTGAGCCATTAACGACGTGATACTGTCGCCGCCCTGCAAGTAAGACAGCGCCATGCTCATTACCCGCATGGTATCTGTGGCCAAGCGTGCGTCAACCGGGCTCAAGATGTCTAAAGATGAGAATGACGGAAAATCATCCAACAGCTCAACGAACTCCAGCAAAGCTAATTCATAGCGACTTAGTTTGAATAAGCACCAGGCGCGCATATACCGCGCATTGCGCCGGTAGACTGACGCCGAGTTACTAACGACATAGCTATAGTTCTCTAATGCTGCTGCATAGTTTGCTTGTAAATAGTCAAACTCGGCTATTCGAAACCTCGCCTCGACGGCATACTTTGATGCAGGGAACTCCGCGATCAACATATTCAACGCATACTGAGCCTCCAGGGACTGGCTAGAAAGACTGTATG
Organism: Candidatus Azotimanducaceae bacterium; assembly: GCA_047630175.1. GTDB lineage: Bacteria > Pseudomonadota > Gammaproteobacteria > Pseudomonadales > Azotimanducaceae > UBA4582. Next base: position 6,237 of record JBLHVI010000086.1, on the reverse strand, counting down.
TTCTCGCAAGTTGATAGAGCACTTCCGGCCTGATACTGCGGTTAGCGATGTCGAGCAAATTGAGGTACTGCGCTAGCGCCAAGTCAATTTCTCCTTGCGCGTTTTGCCCCTCTTCGAGTCGCTGCTCTGCCTGATCTCGCTGAAGATTGGCCAAACGCAATAGAACCCCTTCTCGTTCTGCATCGTTGTCCATGGCGGTCAGCGCTTTTTTATAACTGTGGCTCGCTGCCTGTGGATCCGCCGCCACAGCCTCAAGTGTCAATAGCGGTTTCAATTTGACCGAACTGATACCGGCGACGGCGCCACGTGGCACTGTACCCGACCGCAATGACGCACAGCTTGATACCAAACAACCGAGCCCCAATATGACTAAGCACGGGAATAGCTTACTAAGGCATTGAACTGCAACATTTGTCATGGCTGCGCTACACGGTCGTTGTTTGACTCACTTACTTCGAGTGAACCATGATTTGGTAGGCGTTGCAGGGCTTGCAGTGAAGATTGATCATAGGCTGTTCCCATAGTGAAATGAATCCGTGCCAACTGTGATCTAACGACATTTTGTTGAGCTAGCAAAGCCACTCTTTGTGCTGCGAGTAATCCTGTATTTATAGTAACGATGTGCTCATTGAGCTGATTGAGCTGCGCTAACAGCTCGGTCTGTCGCGTCTGTATTTTCACCAAAAGGGGTGTAATGTCTGCGGATTCTTCTAGCAGATGTGCAATATTCGCCTGACGTTTCTTTGCAGCCGCCAAAGCTATTGCCGCCTGAGACCGACGCTTTTCTAACTGCCAGAGTGCATCATGCCAGCCTTCACTGGCATTCCAATCCAACATCCCTTGATACAGCTGTAGCGTTTTGTCCGTTTGATCCAATCGTTCGAGCGATGGTACTAAAAACTCGACGTCAGCGCCGTCCACAGCCGCCTTATAGGCCTCACGGGGCAGCAAACGAGCACGTGTATCAACTAGAGATTGCCAATCGCTTCTGGCCTTGAAGACCCGCTGCCTGAGGTTATATTGTGCAGACGAAGACACGGAGACGATATCTTGGTTCGCCTTAATAAGGTCCAATTTCAAGGAAAGTGATTGGTGCTTTCGTTCAAGATCTTTCAATCGTTGATTGAAACCTGCATGAGTCAGTAGCCCTGCCTGCTGCAGCCTAAGTTGGCCCTTGTCATGCAAGGCCGTTGTATAAACTTCAAGTTTTTCAACCCAAACCTGAGATTGAATAGCCAACGTATTCAGCGCCAAACGACGATCCATCTGCAACGAAAAAGCGTCGCTCGACTGCCAATCATGTAGGTAACGTTGCATTGAAACTGCATCATCAACCAGCAAACGATTACCCACCAATAAGCTGGTAATACTGGCAAGATGCAAATCTAAGTCGGTGACGAGACGCTGGTATTGATCTAACGCCATTCTGGGCCTTAACAGTTTGGCGTAGACAAGGGCCACACCTAGGCCTGCTTCCATGTCTTGAGGGGACACGCGAGGAGCAAGCGGAGGAGAAAACCGAGGAGTTGCTTGTCCTGCTACTTGAGGTGAAGTCGACAATGTCAGCCAAGCGCCTAAGGCGCCGTTAAAATTACCGCGCTCGTACTGGCTCCAGCCATAGCCAAGAATAGCTTGACGAGCTCCGACACTATTTTGTGGAACCGCCATCAACCATTGCTCCGCCTCATTCGCAAGGCCTGCATCAAGGGCCGCATATCCTGCGGCTAGCCTGGCACGGTTAATTAGCCATTCATGGTCTTGAAGGACCGAGTCAGCCGAGACCATCGCCTCAACCGCTGCATTACGATTGGATGCAACACCCGCAGAGCCAGACATTCGCTGACTATTATTACTTTTTAGCCAACCCGGGGTCGGCCATTGCCAATCTTGTAACCAACGGCGGTTGTTCTGTTGTCTGGAGTCGACCTTGCGATAGTATTCGCGCGCCTGAATGAAATCGCCCTCTCGACTGTGGTAGTTCGCGATGTTGAGCGCGGTCAACAGATAATCCCGTGACCCCATCGGCAACTGCTCCAAAGCAAGACCCGCTAATGCAGGGTTATCAGTCTGCAGCGCTACATCGGCACGCAACAATGCCACGTCGCTGACATCGATGAGTTGCCGTGGTGTCGTATTCATAGCACCAAGATGCTTTAGCGTTTGATCGAGATCCCCTTGGCGATAAGCGAGTAATGCCAGATAGTAGCTTGCTACATCGCGCTGCTGCGGATCGGCAACCAGCAAGAGCAACCGACTACGCGCCATATCGTGCATTCCATAAGCAAGTGCTACACCAGCCGTCAGACGTTGGATTCTTTGGCTCGATGCCTCGATTGTTGACGCATTTTTAAAAATATTGGTCGCGTGCCGACCAAGGACGTCGAACGCAGCACCATAATCTTTTAAAAAATAGTGATACAAGGCTTCTCGATAGACAGCTTCTTCATTATGTTGGGTTTTTATCCTATGACCCGGTTCAACAGACGAGTCTGCGCTTATAGAATAAGCTGGCTCAATTTGCGCAATTTCGTCCGTGCCGTTGTCAACTGATTCCAACAGAGTGTGCTCTTCAGCGACTGCCCCGTGCATACTGTAAGCAATGGCGAGCAACCAACCGATAGCCCAATTAGCATAACCCTGCTTTATGAAAACCATCGCTTCAGAGTAACCATTGCTTACTGTCAAACACGGGCTGCTGCTTTTCTATTGAATCAATGATGCGCAATTCGATGGCGTTGGCGCGTTGGGCTTTGCTGAAGGTCAGGCTGGTAGCACGCTGAAAAGGCCTGTTCTGTGGACCGAGACCAGTAAAAAAGGCAGTCATCTTATGATCTCCGGCTTTCACGTTGCCGACAAAAAGACGCTGATATCCACCACGATATAGCGCATTTGTTTGAGCCGGCGTATATAAATAGCTAGCTACTAGCTTGCCATCGATTTTCAGCTTAATGGCATCCAGCTCAAAAAACTCACCAACATCCATCGAAACGAAAACCATTACCTGCGAGCTGGCAGGAAACAGCAGCGCTTCTTCTAACAGCAATAACTCACGGTTCAAGTCCAACGCTGACTGTTTGATCGCCTCCATCTGTTTTGACGACAAGGGCTCTGCTAGCAGATCATTAGCAGGCGAAGTTGCGAAAGATGCAGGCGCAGAGTGGTGTAACACTGAACTATCGGTAGCTCGAACCACCTCACCGTTGGTGGATACCGCTGCTACTGCAGGCTTGACTAAACCCACGACAACAGCCCCTACCGCCAGTAACAATACGATCCAGAATCCTCGCAATGCCATGCTCATGTTTTGTCACTCTCGCTTTCTTTGCTCGTCAGTGTATCGACTCGGGCACAAAGGTATTGCGACGTGGTGCACAAACTTGCAATCCCGTCCTACCAAAGGACGATTATTCAGATTAACGATCTCTGTTAGACACCAAGATTTATCCAGTCAATCGGTGGCATCAACGCGCATAAAGTTAGCTCGCCAGGCATCATCCGACGACCAACTGAATCCAGTACGGGCAATAACTGGACCACTCGCTGACGCCACCAAATCAAGAGACTGATGCAGGGTTTGGCGCTGCATAGAGCGATCTAGGGGTCTGCCCATCGGATTGCCAAGGGGCATATCGTTGTAAACAAACCGGGGTACGCCACAGTGGTTAACAATATCCATTGCCGCGCCGATGATCACGGTACAAATACCTGCGCTTTCAAGCACTCGAGCCGCCAAACTGACGGACTGATGACACACGGGTCACAAAGGTACCAATATTGCGATATCAACCTCATCATCAAGGCATGCTTTGGCAATGGCCGGTCCATCATGCTCTTCGGTTCGGCGCTGGCTGAAGTGTGTTGGTAGAAAGTGAAACCGAGGTGCGACACTTCCGATGTAACCCGACCGCGCTGCATCGAGTAAATCTTCAAGGGGGAAGTACGTGCGTCGATCATTTGTATTAGTGGTTTGTTTGTCCCAAGAGAGTTCTTGCGTACCGAAACTCACTGGCGCTTCAGACAACGTCCAACTGGTGGCAACTCGCTCTGGTTTGGGAATTGTATCATCGGGCACTGCGGTGGAGATCAGCGCGACACGACTCACGCCTAAGGCTTTGCGGGGTTGCTGCCAGGGAATATTCGCATGCTGAGACCACTGGTAGGGTGCGAAACCCTTGGCCTGATAAAAGCGTCGCGTCCGTTGCATATACTCAATAGGTTCAACCATGCAAGAGTACTCCCTGCTAGTGCCTAAAAACCGGCACTATGAATTTAGCATTTTTGACCTGCATGCTTTTTACCAAAGCCTTGAGGCTAGTTCTATTTTACTAAAAGTGGGCCGTCAGATTGACAAATATACCGTTAACTTGGGCATCGATAGCAATGTCCAGATCGTCAGCACCTGCATCAACACGAAATGATCGGTAGCCTGCTTCTATGCCGACTTCTGGTAAAATAAAATTTTCCGCTTCCCAGCCCACAGCGATCACATAGTCCGCAATTTGATTACCACTATAGTTTGCATAATTGATATCACCGCCAAAATAGGCGCCAGTGAGCGGCAATGCAAACTTAGCGCGACCATAGAACATCGGTATCAGTACCGAAATATCTTCGCGACTACTGTTAACAGCGACCCCTCCCTGAAAGTATCTGCCGGTAATACCAACATCGAGATCCATACCAATATCCAGCAACTCGTAGTACAACGTCACATCGGTATGCGTTAGATCAACCTCGCTGGTGACAGTCTGATTCGCCGTGAATACGTCACCGTTGAAAGTAAAGCTCTGGTCTATAGTGCCTGTAGCCGAATCCTTCAACGTCGTGTGAGCCACTTTTATATTAGGCACCAGTGGGATTGGATGTTCGAACGCAATGTATATATAACTACTACCACTGCGGTCTATATTGAGCTCGTCCTCTAGCGATATGCCGGCGATGACGTCACCGCTGAAGTTCGCATTCCAATAACCTGCACCGGTATAAACACCCAAAAAATCTGCTCGGGCACACGTCCCAACTAACAACAACCCTACTAATAACGCTAGACGCATGATAATCCTTTCAACAAAATATATTGGCTAATCTTACCACAGCAGCCAAGATTCAAACCTCAAATATGCCTGTCCGTGGTGTTGTGCTGTCATTGCCGCGAGTCAACCAACTTACCTCCTCGGTGGCGGCTAATTGCTTGCGGTATTGATACGGTGACAGACTCACCCACTTCACAAAGGCGCGCCGAAAATTAGTGACCTCTGAGTAACCCAACAGATCAGATATCTCCTGCACACTTAGACTCGTGGTCTGTAAATACTCAACTGCCAGCTCTTTTTTAACATCATCAAGAATCTTTTGATAGCTAGTCCCTAGACTCCTTAAACGCCGCCGCAGTGTTCGAGTACCGATAAAAAGCTTCTCTGCAATCTGGTCAAGCTTGGGGAATTCGCCCGGCGTACTGATTAATAAGTGACAAATACGCGAAACGATATCAGCCTCGTTCTCCATCTGATTCAGAATTTTACGACAAGACTCGTCGCATATTTTGGCAGTGTTAGAGTCTGCTTCAGCCAATGGCTGATTGAGTAGACTTAGGCTAAATCGATACTCGCAATACGCCTGATCAAACAGTACTGGACAATGATACGCCGCCTCATAACGATCGGCATAACTAGGTCTCAAGTAATTCACTAGAATCTCGCTCGGCTGAAATGGCTTACCTGTTAACAGCGCGATGAGGGGGGCAATACCCATAAATAAGTCTTCAACTACAAACTGATTGACCAGCCCCTCTGCCAGTAAATGATCTAGGCGTAGTACACCCAGACCGGCGTCCGCGTCCGTAAAAAAACTCAGATCGAATAACGCCCCGCCCATTTTATGATACTTCACCGCTATTTGGATCGCCTGCTCAAGCGTAGCGCTACTCATCATTGCGTAGCCCAACAATCCAAAATCTGAAATAGCGACCTCGTGTGGTCTGTCTAGCCAACCGCCTGAATCGCTGGTCAGTGCCAGCATATTTTCTAGTTGCTGAATGCGTTGCCGGTAGCTGACTCGCAGGTCTTGCAGCGAAAGTTCGGCTTCATCAAGATCCATACCATGCAATATCTGGGACAGTGGAAAGCCACGCTGCTGCAAACTATTTACCATACCCGCGACCTGAGGCATGGGCACCGCACGGCGATCGAGGCTGTTGTTATAAAGCATCAGAGTAAAGCATCAGAGTAAAGCATCAGA
>JBLHVI010000085.1:0-14113 GCA_047630175.1 Candidatus Azotimanducaceae bacterium | reverse complement strand
TCTACACACACCGCACTTTTTCCTTTGAACTTTCGGCACCACTATGCCTAACTAAAATACTGCACATTACTTCCATAATTTCAACAAGCTAGGGTGCCTTAACGTGCCCATAATAGTTCTAATTCATCGGAAAGCAAATACCTGAGCCGGCCTATCTAAGGACACGGCCTCAAAGGCACACAGCAGGGATTCACAGCAAAGCAAAATACGCGCGTAACGGCTTCGTCGATACCGTGTCAGATAGCTCCAAAGCCTTCACACATTGAATTACAACGCAAGATTGGCTGCTGTTGTACCGCTATCACTTAGAGTATGCTGTCACTAACACACGACTACTGAGGATCCGAATCAATGATTTTGGACATTTCCCCTTTGCTCGGCGCCATTGCCTTGCTGATAATAGTCGCTTCTGGTGTTGTCTGGTTTCGAGCTGCGCTCGCGGTACGCTTGCCAAAAAACCGCACATCTTTTATCGCTTGCTGGCTTGCTGCCGGCGTCATTGCACTGGCCTCACTCACGAACTCTCCGGGGTGGTTAGGCGGAATTCCCGCTTCGCTGGCGCTACTGGGCTGTCTATTTTTTCTTTTTAGCGTCTCTATTAGCCGCCAAATACTCGCAGCAGATGCTATAGCCCCGGGGCAGACCATCCCGGCGTTCGAAGCACCTGATGAGAACAAAGAATGGTTCAAGTCAGCCAGTCTCAGCGGCGGACCGGTGCTGCTTAAGTTCTTCCGAGGCCACTGGTGACCTTACTGTGTCGCCGAGTTACGGCGATGGGAAGAACTGCGACCTGAGTTTGAACGACGAGGCGTGTCGATAGTGACAGTGTCCACAGATACCCCGGCTGAAATCAAAGCCGGCCGTAGTAAACATGGGCTTCTAGCGACCATGCTATCGGATAGAAAACTTGAAGTGACAGATCTTTTTGGCCTGCGGAACACAGGCCGCCATTCAGGCTTGCCTGGTGGTGCAAAAGCGTTGCCTGTTCCCACGTCACTGTTAATTGACAAGGAGGGTAACGTTCTTTGGATGGATCAATCTGAGAACTACCAGCGCCGGTCAGACCCCGACTATGTGCTGAGCGCGCTGCAAACGCATTTAGGCTGACAGATCTTCTTGGTGCTCCGTTTCACGCGGTGTGTTTCATGGCACAACAGGACCGATTGATCTATCGATGTCTTTCCAGTTATCTCAGCCTTTGCTGTCGCAAGTGCTTTAGTGGGCGCTCTTTTTGCTGCACCCATCATTATTTTGGAAATGACACAAAATTATCAAGTCGCTTCTCTCGGTTTCTCAACCTGCGCCGTAACCTGCTATCTGTATTCTGGTTTTAGGCGACGTTCATTTTCCGATCGTAAGCCGCAAAAGCGGGGCATGAGCTGTGAGGCGTCGACGCCCGTTCGCCGTCTAAACATAACACCGGTTCGTCAGCTGGCGAGCTCTCTCGAGGACATTGTGCGGCAAGATACTCGGCAATCAGAATCATTAGCAATACTGCAGAATCGAACAAGTGCCTTAATGCTGCCGCAGGAGACTACTTCGCTTGACGCTATGGACAGAGCGGGCGTTCATTTTGCTGAAATAGATCTAACCGCCATGGGGATACAAAACGACCGGCGGTATTCGCATTGTCAATGCTTAAACGAATTGGCATGGGAACTCACTCAGACCGACTCGGAAGCGCACGTATTATGCGCACTGCAATCTAGGGACTCTGTGTCACTTTATGAGCGCAATCTGGCTGGAGAACTCAACACATGAGAACGCCAGACGTTAGAATGATATGGGCGTCTTGCTGTCGTCAAAGCAGGGGAAACTCTAGTAAGACATCGCCATGCCTGCAGAAACTGTTTTATCTTTAACGCAGAACGCGTCAACGTTAGCCGCCCTAGCGCAGACGGCGTTGACGATGAAGTTGCGTGACTGCGCTCAGGGAGCGTATTTGGAGAAACATCCTTTGTGACAGGCGAACCACGTTCTGCGGCACTACAGGCAGACGTAGAGTCTATCGTTCAGAAATTTTTCCCGAATTTGTAGGGCCGGCAGACGACGACTCAAGCATGGCCAGAGCACTCGAAAAACTGGCAACAAAAAACAATCCAAATGCGGAAGTACCGAGTGAAAGATTGACCTGCTGGGTTGTTCGCGGGTTTGATCATTGATTGCTCGAAGATTGAAATATCCGAGTGACTAAAGGCTCTATCAGGACTTTGAACAGGCGTTTTATTAGTTATGACGAGACGGCGATTTTCACTCCAAGGTAAGTTGCTACTTTATAGCCTGTCGCTAACTATGGGCTCTGTATTGCTGGTAGCAACACTGACGTCAACCCTACCATTCTGGCTTGGCCTTGGGATTTCTCTGAGCTTTGTTGTGCTCACCTCGTTTTTTATGGTGGAGGTATTTGCAACACCATTGGTCAGTGTCATCAATGCGCTAATAAACTCTACAGACAATATTAAAGACCAAGATTTTTCCATCACTATCGCTTCAACACGACAGGATGAGTTAGGTGAACTGGTCGAGCGTCACAATGAAATAGGTCAACTGCTGCGCGACGAACGTTACAACATTTACCAACGCGAGCTGCTTCTTGATACCGTCTTACAAAGCACACCCATTGCTATGTGGTTGTGTGATGACCGTGGCACCATTGTGTATGCTAATGTTGAGGCGCGCGGTCTCCTATTTGATGGCAAACGCGTAATGGGAATGGCTCTCGATACGTTGCTCGGCGCTCTGGCTCAAGAACTTGCGAAAGCCATCAAAGCAAGGCAAGAAGGCCTAGTATCAATAGAGATCGAAGGTGAAACCGAGACATTTTACACCTCTTTTCGTTTTTTCACACTCAACGGGCGCACCCATCGTTTGCACCTCGTTAGGCGAATGACTCGGGAAATCAGCCGTCAAGAAGTGGTCGCATGGAAGCGTGTCATTCGAGTGATTTCCCATGAACTGAATAACTCGTTGGCACCGATCTCATCTTTAACGCACTCTGGCAAAATCGTCATGAACAAGATAGCCGCAGCGCCAGCAAACAATCAACAGGACCAAGAAAAACTTGTGCTCATTCTTCAATCTATCGGTGAGCGCGCGACGCACCTGAAGGAGTTTATCGAAGGCTACGCGACATTTGCAAGGTTGCCGAAGCCACGCATCACACATTTTGATCTGCTCAAAACACTGACGCATATTCAAGCCCAGCATACCTGTTATATCGTCTGTGAAGCTTTGGTGTTCGACGTACAGCTGGACCAGGTTCAGTTCGAACAGGTCTTTATCAATTTAATCAAGAATGCGGGCGAGGCCTGTGGTGCAAGCGGCACCGTAAAGATACATGTGAATCGGCACACTGATCGTATCAACCTGGTCGTTGCTGATGACGGGCCCGGTATGTCGGCGCAGGTACTGCAACAGGCATTAATGCCGTTTTACTCAACTAAAAAACAGGGCACAGGCTTAGGTCTACCGCTGTGCAGAGAAATTATTGAAGCTCACGGTGGTCAGCTATCAATTCGAAATGGTGCGCAAACGGGTCTCGAGGTCTTGATGCGGATTCCTCAAGTATAGGAGCAGCATATGTCTGATTTTATCAAGACCGCTTTACAGCCGAGCGTGGTAAACACGGCCCTAAAAATATCGCTGGTGGTTGGCACCGTGCTTGCGCTTATCAACCATAGCCCGGCTATTTTCAGCCTCACGCTGTCACCGCAAAACATTATTCAAATTGTTCTCACTTACTTGGTGCCTTATGGCGTCTCGACCTACTCCTCAGTAAAAGCCATCATAAACGCGCAAGATCACCGCCGCGGACCAGTGGCCGGGTCAGACAAGTAGGCCCACCCTCACCCATGCGACTGATGTGATCACCTTGATACACCGTCACATGGCAACCGGCAGCTTCAAGGCGCGCACGTGTCATGGGTAGCCGGTCAAGCATCAAAACCTGACGGGGCGCCATAGCAAGAACATTACACCCCATCGCAAGAAATTCTTCCTCTGGCACGTCAACATACTGGATACCTAGATCACCTAGCCAGGCTAAAAAAGTCGCGGGCATCAGTGGTCGATAGATCAACGCGAGATCGCTATCCAGTGGCGAAATCATACTCATCAAATGAAACACGTCTTCTGGATGATCAGGCGAGGGCAATGGCACCACGTGCACCTCAACACTTGCTCCAACGATATGCTGTAACTGATTAATACCCGCCTGATTGGTTCTTGGGCCCAAGCCCACGGCCAAACGATGTTCATCGATCCAGATAAGATCTCCGCCCTCTATGGTTCCCGGACTCATTATCTCCCCGGCGATGGAAAACGCTGTCGTGTCCAGAGCTTGCATTTGCTTGCTGTTCAGCGCTGGCTCCTGCCTTCTGCTAGGCCGGCCCATGGCACACAAAATCAGGCCACGGGTAGAGACCAGTAGGGCATCGCGCGTATAAATGCTATCGAGTGTCAGGTCCTCGCCATCGGCCAGCATAACCACGCGAACGCCCTGATCAATCAAGATCTGCCTGAAAGCGGCATGCTCGGCGCGCGCAGCGCTGAAATCAGGCCGCTGATGGAAACGCAACGATTGCCATTGGCTGTCTATCCGCAGGTCGTCTTTGTAGGCGGCTTCGGGATCACGCAATGCTACCCATCTTAGTCTGTCATATTCATTCAAATACACGGCCGTCGGGCTCCTGTAACCAAAAAAGTGTCAATTGGCGCCTCAGCAGCGGCCATTAGCTAACGACCCTCCGGCTCGCGATAATCGAGTAGGAAGCGCCGTAATGATGTGCGATTATAACTACTATGAATACATTTTTTGCTAATGCCTGCCGATTATTGCTGATCTGCTGTCTCTGGTCATCTGCCGCACAGGCACGTGACCATTGGGACAACATTGAACGCATTGTCGCTATAGGTGATGTGCACGGCGACTATGAACAATATCTGCAGATTCTCAGGGATAACAATCTCATTGATGCTGACCTTGATTGGATCGGCGGTAAGACTCACCTTGTGCAGGTCGGCGACGTGCCTGATCGCGGTCCCGACTCGCTAAAAATAATGCGCCATCTGCGCCAACTAGCAAAGCAGGCTAAGCGCCAGCGCGGTTACGTGCATGCTTTATTAGGCAACCATGAAGCCATGAATATACAGGGCGACCTACGCTTTGTGCACCCTGGCGAGTACCAGATCCTGGTGACTGACAAGTCAGCAGCCAAACAGTCTGAATACCTTGATAGGGTCCTTGCTGACGAGCTACGGCAACCACAGTCAGCGCTTGCCGGCGATATGGCGTTGTTTGACGCACGACGCACAGAGCTCGAAAGACTATATCCGCTAGGCTATGTTGAACATCGTTACCTTTGGGCGAAACGAGGTGAAGCCTATGAATGGGTCAAATCCCATAACGCGATCATCAAACTAAACCGCACTTTGTTCGTACACGGTGGCATTGCTGTTGATCGGCCGTTGATAAGTATCCGCAAACTCAACCAACAGGTGCGCAAAGCGCTGCTCGAAGAACCCTTAGATGGAAACACACCAGGCTATATTCTCGGCGATGACGGTCCACTGTGGTACCGAGGGCTCACAAATCAGGCGGCTGACGAGCAAGCCGTGAAGGCAATGCTAGATTTCTATGAAGCCGACACCATAGTGATCGCGCATACGCCCACCAAAGGCATCGTTATGCCCGGTAAGAATGGTCAGGTAATTCAGGTCGATGTTGGTCTGGGTCAGGCATATGGTAGCCATCGGGCAAGTTTGCTAATTGAATTGGGACAATACTACGCAATACATCAAGGGCGGCAATTGTTGTTACCGCGCACAGATGCTGAACTGCCCGCCTATATGGCGCAAGTGCGCGCGCTAGACGCCGAGGCGGTTACCCGCAAAACGATCATCGACAAACCGGCGTTGCCTTAATATATGTCTGAGGTCATTCACAAGCTCTGGCGTCGTCTAAAAGACAAAGCACCAACAAGGTGTGCTACGCTTCGTGCGCCAGAGGCCGTCAAGCCTCTCGCTGTGAAAGTCCCTCAACAACGCTACCTTAATAGAGAAATATCCGACCTCCAGTTTATTGAACGCGTGCTTGAGGAGGCAAACAACCCCCGCCACCCCTTTTTTGAGCGCCTTAGGTTCTTGGCTATTTCTGCAGCGGTACTCGACCAGTTCTACACAGTCCGTGTGGCACGATTGCATCGCATGACGGCCGAGCATGACTTGTCACAAAGTCCTGATGGTTTAACCGCATCAGAAGAGCTCAGCGCCATCAACACTCGGGCTGATGGCCTGGTCGCACAGCAACAGCGCACCTGGCTAAACCATAAAGGTGAATTTCGCGATATTGGCATACAACTATTAAAAGTCAGAGACTTGACCACATCGGATAAAGACTGGCTACGCAATCACTTTAAGCGCTATATATTACCGGTGGTGACACCGTTCACACTCGATGAGGAACACCCCTTCCCGTTTATCAGTAGCGGGGGAATCTGTGTCGTGTTGGAGTTTGAAAATCATCATATTCTCATCCCACTACCAGAGAATCTATCGCGGTTCATAGCTTTACCAGGACACCATACCCGCTTCATAACGCTCGATGAAGTATTGCTGGCATTTGGCAATCTGATGTTTTCAGGTCATACCCTCATTAGCGGCGGCAGCTTTCAGATACTCCGAGACAACGATCTTGCCAAGCAACAGCGTAGCGAAGACCTACGCTCAATGGTTGAGTCAGGACTGCGGTTACGTAATAAAGCCAACGTTATCCGACTAAAGATCGAGAACCTTAGCGAAGCGAATGTGCGATTTATCGCCTTCCATCTCGGCTTGCTATCAGCCGACGCAATTGCAGAGTTTGACGAAACCTCACAGCGCGCGCTGGACCAAGCATTCGTCGTCACTGCTCTGCCTGGACTGTCACAGGTCTCACAATTAGTTGATGCCACAGGCTACCCAGACCTAGTATTCGGATCATTTAAGCCGCGCTACCCACAAAGGCTATTAGACTTTGGTAACGATTGTTTTGCGGCGATCAGTTACAAGGACATTCTGGTGCACTGGCCCTACGAGTCTTTCGATGTCGTTGTTCGCTTTATAGAGCAGGCCGCCACTGACGCAAACGTTTTATCAATCAAACAAACCTTATACCGCACTAGTGACAACTCCCCCATCGTCAATGCGATGGTAGATGCCGCCTCTCGCGGCAAGACGGTGACAGCGGTAATTGAACTAGAAGCACGTGACAACGAACAAGCTAATGTGGCGCTGGCGAAACGACTTGAAGCTGCAGGCGTACAAATTGTCTACGGGATTATTGGCTTAAAGATACATTGCAAACTAACTATCGTTACTCGTAAGGAAGACGACGAGATCGCTATTTACTCACACTTTGGAACGGGCAACTACCATCCTGGCAATGCCCGCACTTACACCGACCTGTCATTCTTCACCCGCAATATGGCGCTCGGCACAGACGCTAACCAGGTACTAAACTACATTACGAGTGAGCATTTCGTCGCGCCAGAAACAATTTCTGCCGCTCCGAAGCAGTTACGCCAATCTATTTACACTCACATCAACACTGAGATAACTCACGCCCGCGCTGGCAAGCCAGCCGCTATCTGGGCCAAGGTGAACTCACTTACCGACCCCGAATTGATTGACCGACTTTATGAAGCCTCCGAGGCGGGCGTAAAGATCGAACTCATTATTCGTCGCCATTGCAGTCTCCTTCCAGGTGTGGCGGGTTTATCGAGCAACATAAAGGTCAAGAGCATTGTCGGCCGGTTCCTTGAGCATTCACGCATTTACTGCTTCGCCAACGGCAGCGAAATGGCGAGCGAGACAGCGGCTATCTATCTCGCATCGGCGGACTGGATGGAGCGCAACCTTGACGAGCGGGTCGAAGTGATGGTGCCCATGCAGGACCCTACGATTAGGGCCCAGATCCTTGATCAAATCATGCGCGCCAATATCAACGACCGCCGTCAATCATGGTATTTACAGCCTGATGGCGAGTATCTCAGGGCCACCGACACGCATGATTTTTGTGCCCAATCACATTTTATGCAGACACCGAACCTTTCTGGCTTGGGATCAAGTCGTTCCTCGGTCACAATCGCGGAGCCTTACAATGCCTCTTGAATTTTCTCCTGAATGGTCGAACAAGTGGCAGCTTATGTTAGAAATGCCTCGGTTTCGTAAACACCTAATAATCCTTGCATTATTTACTCTCGCGCCTGGATTCGTCATGGCCGAGGGTCTGTTCGACACCGATGCGCCCTTAAACATTGCTCTTGAGTCGGATTTTTATACCATGACGAAAGCACGTGATAAAACGCTAGACTATCCTGGCAAACTGACTGTCGACACAACCTCACTACCTATTGAGCTGTCACTTAGGGGTGTCTCTCGCCTCAAACCTTCTAACTGTCATTTCCCACCGCTACGCGTAGACTTCAAAAAATCTGAGCAAAAATCGAAGACGCCTTTTGCCGGCGAAGGGGACATGAAGCTGGTGGTGCAGTGCAAAAACGGCGCAAGCTATCTAGACTATCTGCGCATAGAATTTCTGATTTATAAGTTATTGAACACTCTAACGCCTCTAAGTTATCGCGTTCGTTGGGTAGAAATCACCTATAGTGAGCCCGGCAAATCGGATATCGACGTGCGTCCCGGGTTTTTCGTCGAGACTAAGAAAAATCTAGCGAAGCGCAATAAACTGAAAACAGCCAATGAAATCAAGAAAACATCTCACAACGAACTAAACCCTTCCCAAGCTGCCTTACTAGAGCATTTTCAGTTCTTAATAGGCAACACCGACTATTCACTGGTGCAGTCAGTCGACCCAAACGAATGCTGTCACAATGCCAAACTACTGCGGGTTCAAGACGTTGACGCACCGAAACCATACATACCCATTATCTATGATTTTGACTCAACGGGACTCGTAAATGCGACTTACACCGCGCCGGCGACTTCGCTTGGCATTAGTCAAGTAACTCAGCGCCTATTTCGGGGCGTCTGCCGAGACCCAGAGGTCATGAAGGCCGCTCGTAATAGGCTGCTGATGCAGCAAACCGAGTTGATTGATCTGATCAAAAATGACCCATTACTGCATCGAAGTAGAAAAAAAAGCGCCGCTAAATACTTAAATAGGGGCTTCGATCTATTGGCCTCGGAAAAGAAATACCAGTGGTCTGTCGTTAAAAAGTGCTTATAAGTCTTTTGTAGCTGACTATTTTGCCGCCTCGACTACTGCCCTCATCGGCGATAAATATCTGATCTTGATGGATGCCGAGCCCTTCCGCCTGAGGGTGCGCTTGCTTGGATAGTTTATGGGTAGCCAGCAGTGCACCTGCGTGATCAACCACGATAAGACGACGCTGTTTGGCACTTAACAGGTACACCTTGTCAGTAGTAACCACTAGCGCTGACGGCGAAAAGTGCTTTTGACCGAGCTCAACGAGGTTGACTCTCAAGAAAATGCTGGTGTCTCGCGTGACCGGATCAAAACTATAAAGCAGGACTACGCGCTCATCTTCTTTTTTGTAATTAGTCTTACAGGCAATGATCAGTTTGCCATCAAAATCGTCTAGCCCTTCTACTTCGCAGATTTTTTTCAGACCCGTTTTGAACTCGGCGCTGTCAACCACCGCATTCGCCAGCATGAGACCCGCCTTGATTTGATGCAATGTTGCCTTACTGGTAACCAGCCAAATGTCATCCCCTATCAACGCAATACCTTCAAAGTCACCCCGCAGCGGCGGCTCCTGTATTTTGGCGACAGTCGTTACTAAACCGGTTGCTGGGTCGAGTCGATACACTTGCCCTAACTCATCGTCGTGCAGGTATAACCGACCGCTATCATCGACAGCGAGACCTGAGACCTCACGTATTGCGTCTGGCAATATCCAACCATCACCGTCGGCCCTGACAGCGGAGGCATCATCTTCGGCCTCATCCGCACAGGCGCTGAGAGCCAATAAGCTGATGAGCAGTAGCGCGTTAGCCCGAAGTATCGGTGGGCGCCTGTGGGGTTTTGTCGAGAGGCTTATCAGCTTGCATCCAGACCTTAGTAAACCATCGATTGACGGATACCTCATCGCCATAATCGAGCTCCCAGAACAACAAGATTGCGTAATTGAAAACAACCGTTACCACCAAAGCAATTTCCAGCGCGGCGATGCCCGCTGCAAGCCCTGCACCGATAGCGACAAAGATAAAAATGGCGTCAAGTGTATCATCAAGGGTTAGCCTGAACCTTACGGCAGCAACAATACCCGCAAGACTAAAGGCGAGCGCCAATGAGTTTTGAACAATAACAACAATGCCAGCCACCACAATCGGCAGAAGCAGCAATGTTAGGATAAAAGACTGACTGCGACCCATGCGCCGCCGGGCGCCCATATAAACCCAGGCAACAGGCTCCATAAGCACCAGCACACCCAGCAACGCCAGCCCCAGAGAAATTATCTGGTGCAAAGAATCGATACTAATAGGCGTCGCTGTCCCAGAAACAAGTTCGCTCATCCCTGAAGATAGCTTTGCAGTACCGCCGATCGGACTGTACTGCAAAATATTAGGGAAGAATGAAATCAGCGCATAAAAGACAGCGATGATGACCAGATAGTAACTGGTGAGCTGAAGAATAGGTTTGGCTGATTTCATGACCATTGATATTAACAGACAAGCCGCGTTATGGGGCACCTTAGGAAGATAAATGTTGTCATAAATGTGGCTATAAACAAAGCACGGCCATACCCCACTATTTAGCGCCTTGCTCAAGCACGATAGACTTGCCCCGGCCGCGTGAGTCAGACGCCGCCTGCAGGCCATTAGCATCACGTGTTATCAGTTGAATATCACCAAACTCCCAAGCGTGAGGCACAATCGAATAGCCAAACTGCTGCTGCCCAGCGGTAATCACTTCAGTAGGCAGTGGTCGTGTTGGGCTATAGGTGATCAGGTTGATAGGTAACAATTGGTGATGGAAATAGGACTGCTCCACCGCGGCATCAGCGGTCATCCCGAATTCACTGACATTGACGATCGCTTGGAACACGGAGGTAATAATAGTTGAACCACCCTGCGCGCCAACAACCATCTCAACTTGATCGTCGCGGACGAGGATTGTTGGCGACATGGATGACAACATACGCTTGCCCGGCTCAATTGCATTTGCCGTATCGCCCACCACACCATAATAGTTAGGCACACCCGGTTTAACGCTAAAATCATCCATTTCATTGTTAAGTAGAAAGCCAGCACCTTCGATAACCACGTGACTACCGAACCAGCCATTAATTGTGTAAGTGTTCGACACCGCGTTGCCATCAAAGTCGATAATAGAAAAATGAATCGTGTCGTGACTTTCAAGGCCCGGCTGCGCTGCAGTCAAGGCAGAGATACTCTTCGAATTAACCTCGGCGGCTCGACGCTTCAGATAGTCTTCATTGATCAAGCGCTGGATATCAAAGTCAAAAAAATCGGGATCGCCTAAAAATTCAGCACGATCGGCATAAACCCGCTTTTCCATCTCCGCCACCAGATGAATGTACTCAATGGAGTTGTGCGCCAATCCCGCAAATTGATCTGCCAGATAATCTTTCATTTTTAGCAGAGCGATTACTGCAAATCCGCCAGAACTGGGTGGCGATGATGCAATAATTTGACTGCCACGCCAGTCGGCTACCAGCGGATCTCGCCACACTGGGCGATAGTTCGCTAGATCTTTGATGGTTATCAAGCCGCCACCCCGCGCCATTTCTTCAGTGATAGCAGCTGCGGTCGCGCCTTTATAAAAACCATCAGCACCTGCATCGGCAATGCGTTGTAACGTGACAGCTAACGCTGGTTGCTGAAACACTTCACCGACCTGAAGATCGCCAAAATAATCTTCGAAATTAGTCACTGCGGCATAATCTGCAACTGATTTTGCGGCTCGCTCGGTGACCTGCGGCCCAGCTATGAAACCAGCCTGAGCAAGCCTTATTGCGGGTTGCACCAACCGCCGCCAAGGCAATGCACCGAAGCGTTGATGCGCGGCCCACAGACCGGCCACGGTTCCCGGCACGCCAGACGAACGATGGCCGACCAGGCTTAGGTCGGGGATAACATTCCCCTGCTCATCAAGATACATGTCACGATAGGCTGCAGCCGGCGCCGCTTCGCGGTAATCGAGAAACAATGGCTCACTATTCACATACATCACCATAAAGCCACCACCGCCGATATTACCCGCTTCAGGGTACGTCACCGCCAGAGAAAAAGCTGCAGCTACGGCCGCATCGATGGCATTGCCGCCAGCCATCAAAACTTCCGCCGCAATATCCGCTGCGAACTTATCGGGCATAGCCACCGCAGCACTGGCGGGTGCAATCACTGTCTTTTTATCTGATTGCACTTCTGCAGGGGAACAACCATACAACAGGCCAATAAGCAGAACAGCAGCGAAAAAATATGGTATCGATAATTTGGCCATAGCAGTCTCTTCATTACTAAACACGGGTGGGCTTGAACTCATAAATCCGTATATTCACCCATCAGTATACCGCCATATCAAGGTAGGTGCAGGCGCAGCTTGCTTAGCAGAGATAAGTGCGGCGGTCCTCCCTGCATCTGGTAATTCGTCTTTGTCGGTCGTCTTTGTCGGTTGTCTTTGTCGATTGTCTTTGTCGATTGTCTTTGTCAGCCAACGAGGGTGGTTGATGGTCACTGCTTCTGAAAATTCACTGGGTGTACCGGACGCAGTAAAACGAAGCAAAACGGGCTTCTATGGCGCCGCCAAACACGCATTGCTCGCGGCATTGGATTGGCTGCGCATCAAGTTAATGTCTGCAGCAGCACGTGCTGAAATCGCTTTACGGGTGGATCGACGACCAACGTTCTGACAAAAAGGGTTTCCCAGCTGTTACAACCTGCCCCACGCGGGTCGTGATGATTATTGCGCCACTTGCTGGCACTGCGTTCAGTGGCGTTTTGTGGGTTCGTCCCAATCGTGAGAGCCTATAGTAAAGACTGCCCAGTAGACTGCCAGCATGCGTTTTCTGCCAAGCATGTCGTACGCCTCGACGGCATGCTCTGGGTCAAAGTGTATGTCATAGCAGGCGTCACTTGGACCATAGACGCCGACTTTTATTATGTTCAGATCGACGCCACGAAAGCGATCCGCTAGCTGTTGCAAGTGATCAGCAAAACCTGCATCGCCACTCTAAAAATCCGATATTTAGGCCCAATGATTGTCCAAGAACACCAGCGTGTCGCTTTAACGTCAGCGAGGCCTCTTCCTGAATAGTGCCGAGATAGCGTACAAGCAATCTGTAGATTACCAACAGGCTTTGATTCCCATCATTCCATGTCGACAATTTGATCTTCTAGACCCCCCAGCGCCGCAGATGCACGCCGACACCCAAAAGCACATAAAAATGAGCAGCTTTCAAGGCTAGGTGTTGAATGGTTGGCATATCGGGGTGATCATAATGATCGTGAGAAATCACCACAGCAACGATACTTTGCAATGCCGATCGCGTAACAGGTGGCGGATGAGAATATTTTGGCCCAGCAAAACGCAGGGGAGACACTCGGTCGGAGAACACCGGATCGACGAATAATCGAACCCCGTCCAACGCTAACAGAACACCGGCATGACCAAGCCAAAAAGACACCGCTGCTTAGTCAATGCCCACAATGGTTTGCTGAATGCTCTGCGACATCCAGATCTGAGAATTCACGCCGGCGCCGTACGCAGGGTCATCATTTAATGCATTCACTGAAAAATGGCGGGGCGAGTACCCGCAAAAATTGCTGACTCATATTGCCAGGACCTTCAAAAACAGCACGCGGGATACTGCCTCTAGCCACAACTACGCCGTCGATAAAAGCGCGATAGCCCCGACCCTTGCTCGCTAAATTTCTGCGCAAACAGCGTCTCAGAAAAAACTCCCGCACAGGAGGGTATCATTGGGTAACGGCGGGCGCTCAAAACTGCGATCAACACAATGCAACGCATTGGTCAGAGCAGGACGCAAACCCAGCAGACCAACAAACGTTGCCCAAGAACTATTGCGCGACTACACTAGCACGCATGCTGATAAGCGAAGTCTTCACC